>DXWV01000034.1:0-26662 GCA_019416685.1 Bacteroides sp. | reverse complement strand
TGCAAATGTACTTGCTTTCAATGAAGTAGCAGACGAAGTAGTAATGCTGGACGTAAAAGAAGGCGTTTCAGAAGGTAAGGCAATGGATATGATGCAGACAGCTCAACTGTTGGGATTCGACACTACCATTGTTGGCTGCACCAATGATTATGCTCAGACTGCAAACTCTGACGTTGTTGTTATTACTTCTGGTATTCCTCGTAAACCGGGTATGACTCGTGAAGAACTTATCGGTGTTAACGCTGGTATCGTGAAATCAGTAGCTCAAAACATCCTGAAATATTCTCCTAATGCAATTATCGTAGTTATCTCTAACCCGATGGATACAATGACTTATTTGTCACTGAAAGCTTTGGGTGTACCCAAAAACCGTATCATCGGTATGGGTGGTGCTTTGGATAGCTCACGTTTCAAATATTTCTTGTCTCAGGCTTTGGGTTGCAATGCAAACGAAGTAGAAGGTATGGTTATCGGTGGTCACGGTGATACTACTATGATTCCTTTGACTCGTTTCGCTACTTACAAAGGTATGCCGGTTTCTAACTTCCTGTCAGCAGAACAGCTGGAGAAAGTTGCAGCCGATACAATGGTAGGTGGTGCTACACTGACAAAACTGTTGGGTACTTCTGCATGGTATGCACCGGGTGCAGCAGGAGCATTTGTAGTTGAATCTATCATTCATGATCAGAAGAAAATGATTCCTTGTTCTGTAGCTCTTGAAGGCGAATATGGTGAAGAAGATCTTTGCTGTGGTGTACCTGTAATTCTGGGCAAGAACGGTATTGAGAAAATTGTAGAACTACCGTTGAACGAAGAAGAGATGGCTAAGTTCAAAGCAAGTGCTGAAGCTGTTCGTAAAACAAATGCAGCTTTGAAAGAAGTTGGTGCTCTTTAATAAAGAAGGAGTTATATACTTGAAATAATAAGAAGGACGGTTCTTACGTAAAGAGGAATCGTCCTTTTTCTGTCTGGTCTTTTGTTTTTAAAACCCTATTTGTAACCCTGCTGAAACATAAGGAGAGACTTGAAAATAGTATCCCTTGTCTTGAAACATACTCTTTAAACTTCTGTTGACCATTTCTGCCGGACGCATGGCATGGATACCTGCTGTGATGGGGATTGATATATGTTTTCCAAGCTTTATCTCCGGCCGGAGTCCTGCCACGAAATATTGATGAGTGAATATTTTATCTTTTCCGTTTTGTTCTAGTAGGGCCATTTGACCATTCATCTCTACTACGAGATTTAAGTTTAAGTTATTGTTGATAGTATATCCTGCCGACATTTCGATTCCCTCTAACATGGCTATCTTGACGCCAAAACGGCCTTCTGTTGTCCACTTAAAGTAAATGGCGGGAAAAATCATCGGATATCCGAAAGAATTATTCATGGCGATACCTCCTCCTAATTCGAGATTAGGTTTCAGATGATAAATGAAAATGGTGCCTATATTTCCCAGTATATTTTTATATCTGATTTGAGAGAGTTTGGTACATGGCATGTAAATACCTCCGCCGATAGCTATCAGCATTGACCATTTATTGGTCAATGGCCTTAAATGGCTAAGACTTAATCCGAGATTCAGAATTTCGTCAATAACCAGGGGTTCTGTAAAGTTCTTATTTTCGAGTTTGGCATATGCCCCTCCCAAGCTGACAGCCCACATTGTGGGACGGTTGTTCTCATTCAGTTTTATTGATAAAGGAATATTGATACCTCCCTGATAGACGACTGCCGATCCTTTACTGTCTCCTACCTTCTTGTCTGTTTCGCCTTCCATCATGCGATAAGCGGAGGCACCAAAATATTCGGTTTTAAACATGATCTGAGCATTGACACCTGAACAATTAAAAACTATAAATAGTAAGAACAAAACTTTTTTCATACGGAAGAGTTTAATCTGAATCTGATAATTTGCTGCCAAAATTCGGCTTTTGAATACTTGTGTCGAAATCTTTTTGACGAATACCGGGTTTGCCTTTGACGAATGGTAACGTATCTATCGGTTAATACATTAACTTTGCAGCATGAAAATTGATTGGATTAAGAACGATAAATACATTATTCTCCCATTTTGGATAATGATATTCTTTATTTTTTTGCTTCAGGTTATGCCACAGACGCAGTCTGTAGTGGAGTCTGTCTTGTTTTCAACTTCATTTGTACTTATCATATCTCCTATTGCAAACTATTTAAGCGGTCCTCTTTTGTTGAAAGCAATGAAACAAAAGAGAGCAAAGACATTTACCATCCAGTTTTTTTTCTTTTCTATGCTTATTGGGGTGCTTTTTCTCACGTGTATTTATTTCTTTTTCCATCTCGAGAGGACAGGTGTATTTCCATATTCCCATTATTTTGATTTAACAGATCTGAAGCCTTATGTTCTTTTTGTTCCTCTTTCGGCAGGAGTCATTATAAATATTACTATCTGCGGATTACGTTTCTTTCTTGAATACATCAAATCACAAAAGATACTTGTTGAATATCAACTACGCACTCTGCAACATCAAGTGACTCCGCACTTCATGTTTAACGTACTGAATCATATCCATATCCTGATGCAGACAGATGTGGAGTTGGCATCTGATTTGCTGATAAAATATTCGGATATATTGCGTTATCAGCTATACAATGGGGATAAACAATGCGTAACGTTGGAACAGGATATACGGTTTTTAAAAGATTTTATCGCTGTAGAAGAAGTCCGTTGGGGTGACAAATTGTTAGTAACTTGTTCATGGGCAGTGGAGAATCCACAAAGAGAGATTCCTGCATTGCTTTTTATCACATTCATTGAAAATGCATTTAAGCATGTGTCGAAATCTGATTTTGAGAAAGGATATATCAATATTCATTTTAATCAGGAGAAAGAAAGAATCTGCCTGAATGTTGAAAACTCGAAGTCAATATTGCCTAAGAAAAAGAAAATTGGAGGAGGATTGGGGCTTAAAAATATAAAAGAACGCCTGGAGATATTGTATTTTGGAAATTATCATTTGTTGATAGAAGAAACAGATACCGATTATCGAACTAAACTTATAATCAATATTTAAGAATGGCAGAGATTACATTAAAACATAAAGGGGCATACAAGATGAGGTGCCTGGTGGTTGATGATGAATCAATAGCTATAAAAGGGATTGTGAATTACATTGGCAAGCTGGACTTTTTGGAAGTTACTGATTCTTGCTCATCTGCATTGGAAGCAGCGAATATTCTCAAGGCGGGAGAAATAGATCTCATGTTTCTGGATATTAATATGCCACACCTCTCGGGACTGGAATTTTTGGAGTCTTTGGAAAAACCGCCACTGACAATAATAACTACAGCTTATTCAGAGTATGCACTCGATGGATTTCGACTACATGTTGTTGACTATCTTATGAAACCTATCGCTTTCCAGCGTTTTTTTCAGGCTGCATCGAAAGCTCAAAGTATGTTCCTCTCTCAGTTGGTATTACAGAGTGAGTATGAAGAAGCTAAATCCAATATGTATGTCCGGCAGGGAGATGCTTTCCGGCGAATTGCCTGGGAGGATATTCTCTATGCGGAGGGAATGCAGAACTATGTGAAGCTATATTTTAAAGATAAAGTTCTGACTATTCATCAGACAATGACTTCTCTGGAAGAAATATTGCCCAAAGAGTCTTTTTTTAGAATACATCGTTCTTTTCTTGTCAATATATCTTGTATTGATTTAATATCTGGTGGCCGTCTGTTTGTCAATGGAAAAGAGTTACCCATCTCCAAACAGAGACGGGAGAAATTACTCAATGCAGTTGTGTACAAGAATCTGATAAGTAAATGATTGATATTCCTGTATATTTAGCAGTAAAAGGAATTGTTGAATTTACGAAATAAGTTTACTTAGATCCCCGCTATATGTTATCGTTAATTTGTGTATGGCTCTTGTTACTGCTACATAAAGCATACTTTTGTCAATTGTTGAGTGATAATTTTTGTCATTAACCTGCGGCACAATGACTTCGTCAAATTCCAAACCTTTTGCCATGTGCGATGAGGTAATGATGATACCTTTTACAAAAGCAGAACTTTGACTTGACAGAAAATATATATTTTCGATGTAAGCCTGAACTCTTTGGGCAAGAGACTTGGCTTGTGCTTCTGTTTTACACACGATGCCAAGTGACTTATAATTCGATTTTTTAAAAATAGATATTAATCTTATAATACCAGAAATCTCTTCTGCCGTATTTCTGAATTGAAAGATTGCCGGCTGTTCACCATGTCTCACAACCGGTTCCAACTCTTCATTGGGCTGAATCTTTTGCGCAAAACTGGTAATTTCAAAAGTAGAACGGTAACTTTTACATAGCTTCATCACCTCTCCTGTTGTGAATGCCTTCTGAATCATATCAGCGGTAGACGAGCCATAAGGATTGACCGATTGAGATGCATCTCCCAGAATTGTTTTCCGGCAAGGATAAAGTTTTTGAATGACTTTATATTGTATGGGAGAGTAATCCTGCATTTCGTCTATCAGAAGATGTTTAACGTGAGAAGGTATGTTGTTTCCATCTAATGCTATACGCAGATATGCCAGAGGAGCTAAATCGGCATATTCCAATGTATGACCTTTACGCATTTTAAACATCTGACCCTTTCCTGTCCACTCAAAAAAGTTTTTATAAACTTGAATATTGTTATTACCGGCAAACATCTTTTTTATTTCTTTTTTCAACAGATTCTTCTCTGCAGTGGTAACTATCAAGCTATATTTGATTGTTATCATTTCCAGAATATAGTTGGTCATAGCCTCAAAGCGTTGGCGCATCGGATAGCGATTAAAGCGTTTGAATTGTTCTTCAATAAATCCGGCGGGGATGGTGAGGTGGCTGGTTAACTTAACATCTGTCGCTTTGAAATAATTGTTTTCCATGTACAGAATGAACTTGTCGAGTTGTAAAATGAAGTCGAACGAAGCCTTGTATCGTATCCTTTCAATAAGATCCTGGGTAGGTTTCTCAAATAATTCTGTTATCTGTTCAAAGAAACTCTGATATTTGTATTGGTTATTGAGTACTTCTGAAAGAATCTGTTCCATATTGGTTTCGGGTACGGTCTCCTCACCAAGTTCCGGGAGTACATTGGAAATATAATCGGCAAAAACTTTATTGGGTGAGATAATCAATATGTCTTTTGAGGAAATCTCTCCTTTTAAAGTATAGAGTAAATAGGCGATACGATGTAAAGCGATGGAGGTCTTTCCCGATCCGGCAACTCCTTGTATGATAAGTGTATATGCATTTTCATTACGGATAATACGGTTTTGCTCCCGTTGAATGGTCATAACAATGTTTTTCATCTTATCGTCACTATTCGAGCTTAATTCCTTTTGCAAAATATCGTCGTGAACAGTCAGCGAACTTTCAATCATATATTCCATTCTACCGTTGCGGATACGGTATTGCCGCTTTAGTAAGATATCTCCGTTTACTTTACCGGAAGGAGATAAATAAGCAGCTTCTCCCAGTTCATTATCGTAGAACATGCCCGAAATAGGAGCTCTCCAGTCATATATCCGGTTTATTTTTTTATTAGTGTCATAAAATGTATGTATCCCTATATAAATGGGTATTGTTCGGCTTTCTTTTTTCTTTTCTTTGAAATCGATACGTCCGAAGTAAGGAATATCCAGTATCTTATTCAATCTTTTACGCTTATCGATAACACTTTCGCCCAGTGCAAAGTGGTTTAAGATACTTTCTCTCATGGAACGAATTTCGTGTGGGTCGATATCTTTATTCGACCATAAATAGTCTTTGTATTCCTTCAATGTATCTACATGTTCTTTCACTGATACATTCGTATTATTTATCGTATCATTCAGGATACTGATTATCTCTTGCAAATATTCTTTCTCCTGTTTTTCTGTTTTATTAAATATCATATCTCTTATTATTTATATAGAAAGGCTTGAAAAGACGGCAAAGTTAGCTTATCCCATGCCAGGATTAAATAGTTATTTATAGCTATATATCCGGTCTTTTTTCTACTTTTGTATACTTATCCCAAATACCAAAAGATGGATATTCTTGATATTGCAGAACGGAGGCAACAAAAAGCCTGGGAGATAATAGAAGGTACCTGTATTGTCCCGATATGGGAGAGTATTGGTGCAAAAGTAAATCTGGTGGGTTCTTTGAGTACAGGTTTGCTGGTGAAACACCGGGATATTGATTTTCATATTTATTCCTCACCTCTGACTTTGGCTGATAGTTTCCGGGCAATGGCGAAACTTGCAGAAAATGAAGCTATAAAGAAGATAGAGTGCACAAACTTATTGTATACTGTTGAGGCGTGTGTGGAATGGCATGCCTGGTATATGGATTCGGAAAATGAATTGTGGCAGATTGATATGATTCATATTCAGGGAGGTTCCCGGTATGACGGCTATTTTGAAAAAGTAGCTGAACGTATTTCTGCTGTGTTGACCGATGAAACAAGGTTGGCTATTTTAAGGTTGAAGTATGAGACGCCTGAAACAGAGAAGATCATGGGAGTGGAATATTATCAGGCTGTTATTCAGGATGGGGTAAGAAGTTATGCAGAGTTTGAAGAATGGCGGCGGGAACATCCGGTTGTAGGAATTGTGGAGTGGATGCCATGACGTTTTGTTGATACAGGCATTAATTTAACAAACCCAGTTTCAATCCAAGATTAATGGCTTCGATGGAATTCTGTGCACCTAATTTATGTAATAGGTTTTGGCGATGGATATTAACCGTATGGATGCTGATACAAAGCCTGTCGGCTATCTCTTTGCTCAGAAGTCCTTTTTGAATGAATTGTAATATTTCTCTTTCGCGCTGTGTCAGAGCTATTTGTGGCATTGATAATAGAGTCGGAGAGGATATTTCTCCATTTTTAAGATTAAGTACTGTACAATCTATTTGATTAGATTCTTTTTGATTGGGTGCTATATCCATATTCCCTAATATGAGCCAGGCTTTTCCATTGTGGGTTTGTTCTAAAACCTGCTGTTTACTGATGACTCGTATATATTGTTGCCTGGCATTACGTACCCGGAAACTGTAAATATTGCAGTAATCATTTCTTTGTCCGACAGGTAAACTGAATATAAATTTACCAAGATCAACCTGTAGCTGCTTTAGTTGTGATAAGTCATCAGGATGAATGCGTGATTCTAAATAGTCCCCTTGCTTTTCCAGTGTAGCTATCTTATGGCTGTCATATCCCAGCAGGTCCACGAAGTTGGAAGATGCAAAAGCATATCTGCACTTATAAACATCAACAACGAATGTACAGTTATAGCTTAGCTTTGAAATCTGATGAAGCATACTTCTGTCACGCTCCCAGGTATTGTAATCAACATCCGAAGCTGTTATATGCTGTTTTGCCCACATCTCTTCTCTTGTTATATTGGCTGGTTCCATACAGTATGGCTATAAATGGTTGTTTTGGTTTTACAAAGATATAATTAATCTTTGTTGCATGGAAATCTTTGTCGAGATTTGGTGGTTTACTATACAAATCGCTGTCCGTTTAACAGAATATCGTGTTCGCAACTCTCTGATAAATATGGCTGAGGATAAAGGTATTCCTCTGAAAATAATCAAGTTGGAAACAATGGAGCAGGCGCAGGCAACACCTACTTCGGTTACTATATTCACTCTTTTTATAATGGAAAGTCTATCACGATTGATCTTTAAAAGCGCTTGATTTGGATTGTTTGATTGATGAGGTTTGGATTTCTCCGTTTTGGGAGTGGGGTGACAATTGTATCAAAGGACTCCTTTTACAATTAGGACTTGATAATATTAAAGATTCAATCATCAAATATAAAGGAGAAATAGGAAATACTTGTTTTCTTTCTATTTTATTAATAATTTTCTTTGTTGAATGTGAAATTTGGGATTTTGTTTAAAAACTTTTTTCTTTTTGTAGTCAATTAGTGATTTAGTGAAGGGGAATATCGTTATCTTTGTAAAAAGTGATTATTTGTAATCGGATGTCACAATAATGCCTTATGATAATAAAATTATGAAAACAAAAGAAGTGCATCGTTTTTCAGAAGTTCCACATGACTACCCTTTGTGTATTAACCATCAATGCTCCCAGGCATCTACTTGTTTGAGGCAATTGGCAGAACGGGAAGTTACAGACTGCGCAAAGTTTATGGTTATTGTCAATCCCAAACATCAAGCCTCCTTTAAAAAGGATTGTCCTTATTATCGTTCCAGTGCTAAAGTCCGCTTTGCTAAAGGTTTTATGAACATCATAGAGAATCTGACTCAAAAGCAAATGCTGGGAGTCATTCCCCAACTGATAAATAGATTCAGTGAGAGAACATATTACCGTATCCGTAAAGGAGAACGTTTGCTTTCACCTGCTGAGCAACAAGATGTTGTAGAGATTTTTAAAAGGTGTGGAGTGGCTGAACCAATTGTATTTGATGAGTATGTAGAGAACTACGAATGGTAAGATCGGACAGTAGTAAAATATGCTTTTTGCCATCATGTTGGCAAGGTTTTGCCCATGTGATGGCAGGGGCTTGCCAATTAGGTGGCAAAGCATTGCCAATCCAATGGCAGAAAAGAGTATATCGTTGAAAGATGATAATAACGAAAAATAATAGATCTATAAGTGGAATAACTTTGTTAGGAATATTAAAAACAAGGAAGATATGGACTTTTTAGAACTCGCAAAGAAACGTTTTTCAGCAAGAAGTTATAAATCGGATCGGGTGGAACCGGATAAGATTGACTATGTCATTGAATGTGCCCGGTTGGCTCCTTCAGCAGTTAATTACCAACCATGGCATTTCATGGTTATAATAAGTGAAGAACAGAAACAGAAGGTACAACAATGCTACAACAGGGATTGGTTTGCACAAGCACCTGTATATATAGCCATATGTGTTGATAAATCAAAAGCATGGGTGCGGAAATCGGATAATAAGAATCATGCGGATATTGATGCCGCTATTGCTACAGAACATATTTGCCTTGCTGCTACAGAGATAGGATTAGGGAGTTGCTGGGTTTGTAACTTTGATTTGGATTTATTCAGAACTAACTTTCAATTGCCGGCTGATAAATACCCCGTAGCCATTATATCATTGGGATATATTGAGGGGCAGCCCGAACGTTCTTTAGTCCGGAAGGAGAGGGACGAAATAGTAACGATTTTATAAAACCAGAATAAAGAGCGTATGAAAACAGAAATGGAAAAATGTCTGGCTGGTGAATGGTATGATTGTCACGATCCGGTTTTTCTTGAATTGAAAGGAAGAACTCACGGTTTATTGATGAAATACAATTCGCTGGCTTATGAACAAAAGGAAGAGAAGCAGGCCATTCTGAAAGAAATGCTTGGCAGTATTGGAACAAAAGTTTCTGTAGGGTATTCTTTTCTTTGTGATTATGGCCTTAATATCCATATTGGTAATAATGTTACAGTAAATATGGGTTGCATATTTGTGGATTGCAATAAAATTACAATTGGTAATAATGTATTGATCGCTCCCAATGTTCAGATTTATACGGCAACACATCCTATTGATTTGAATGAACGGCTGACACCTGTTGAAACGCCGGAAGGTGTCCGGCATGTTCGTCATACATTTGCCCTTCCGGTTACTATTGAAGACGGTTGTTGGATTGGTGGTGGAGTTGTCATATTACCTGGTGTTACGATTGGAGAAGGGAGTGTTATAGGTGCCGGCAGTGTTGTTACTAAGAATATTCCGGCAAACAGCCTGGCCGTTGGAAATCCTTGCAGAGTAGTTCGTAAAATAAATGATACGAGCAGTCATGATTAAATTAATTGCCTTCGATTTGGATGGTACGATAGGAGATACTATTCCATTATGCATGAAAGCATTCAAAGAAGCGGTTGCTCCCTATACGAATCATGAATTATCAGATGAGGAAATTATGCAAACCTTTGGATTAAATGAAGAAGGCATGATAAAGCAGATCGTTTCTGACAATAACCGGGAGAAAGCATTGAGTGATTTTTATGCAATTTATGAGAAAATGCACGTTTTATGTCCGTACCCTTTTAAGGGCGTTCCGACATTGATAAACGAATTAAATGAAAAAGGCAAGATAGTTGTTCTTATAACTGGGAAGGGGGTAAAAAGCTGCGCCATCACACTAAAGGAATTTGGTATGGAGACATGTTTTGACCGGGTAGAAACCGGATCTTCTGAAAAGAACAGAAAATCAGAAGCTATGAATGATATATTATTGTATTACAAATTAAAACCCGATGAAATGGTATACATTGGAGATACTGTTTCTGATATTGAGGCATGTAATGCCGTAGGAATACAATGTTTATCTGCAGCATGGGCTGTTTCAACGGTTTATGAGCAATTGGAAAAATATAATTCCGGTCATGTATTTAGTTCGATTCAATTGTTGCGGGAGTACCTGTTGAAATAATATCACAGATATATTATTAATTAGAATTGTAATATTGAACATTTACGGGATTAGGTGAAAATGTTATTGTTAGATTACATATGATTGTACAATGATAAAAGAGCTGAATTTGTGTAAAATGCATACACAAGAGAAGAAGAAACAAGATTTCAACCGGCATACGTTAGGATAACAAGCCCTCAACTCTGTTTATTAGAAACACATAGTCCTCGTGATTTTGGGGGAATTCTTTGGTTTTAAACCAAGGGTGTTTTGATTTTAAGCCAAAGACCCGTTGGTCGGTGAGGAAGACAGGGTTGGTTTAAAACCAAACTTCCATCACGAATATATTCCGTAAAATTGAGCCAAAGCCGGATTCTTTTCGATCAAGCGTAAATTGAATTTTGGTTGACTAATACAAGAATCTGTTCATTAGGAATGTTAAAAACAACAGTAGCAAATATTTTTATTTGATCCCATTTACAGTTTTCTAATGCCACGTTTATTTCGATATTGTTTTTTCGGAAAAATAAAATCCCTGAATTTCATTGAAATTCAGGGATTTTATTGATCTTGAGCCTTTTAAAGGTGGTGCCACCAGGAATCGAACCGGGGACACAAGGATTTTCAGTCCTTTGCTCTACCAACTGAGCTATGGCACCTTTTCTCATTTGCGATTGCAAAGGTAACGAAAGTTTTTTTATCCTGCAAGAGGAAGGGAAATAAAAAATGCAGATGAATAGCTACGGTGTTTATTATCAATACTCTATTAGATGAAAATATTTCATTTTATTAAAGAGAATATTTTATTTGTGATTTATTTATAGAGTATATTACTTGTAATATTGGCAGGTTATTGGAATAGTAACTATACTTTTCTGTTATTTTCCAATAAAAAAAAGCTGATGTATGTATAGGAGGATAAACATTTGGATAATTCATGTATATATAAGATATTATGATATAAACATCTTTTTTGAAGGAGGAATAATAGTCATTATTCTTTATTACATTATCTATAAGAAGGGAAGGGATGCCCATTCGGACATCCCCATTTGCCCATATTTATTATTAGTAAAAAATATTTTGAGATACTATGAACCTATATTTAATAGGTCTTTAGTAATTCCTTGAAATACCATTGTATCTTTCCGAAATTCTCCAATGATATATATTCGTTCTCGTTGTGTATTGTACGTTGTTCGTACTGGTTCAGACATATAGGCATGAAGCGATAAATATCATTGCTTACAATTTGATATTTATAAGAGTCGGTACCTCCGATTGTAATATAAGAAGTAACTATTGCATCAGGGTAGATCTTAGCTACTTCGTCTTTTATAATCCCAAAGCCTCTTACGTTTTCCGGAGAAATACCAGAGGGAGCACGTTGAGAAATTACATCTATGGCAACGTCGTAACCCTCACATATCTTTTTCACATGTTCTATGACACCGGAAACTGAGTCGCCAGGTAAAATACGGAAGTTTACCGTTACTTCTGCTTCGGAAGCCAGAACATTAGGAGCGTCGCTACCTTTAGCCATTGTTATAGCTGTGGTTGTACGAACAAGTGCATTGGATGCAGGAGATTTTTCCATTGTTCTCAGTAATAATGGCTTGAGTAACCATTGGTTTGCTATTGTCATGCGGGAAAAGAACCCCATTTCATTTCCGACATTATCAAAGAATGTTGCAATAGGAGAAATTATTTGTGCAGGAAACTGATCGCTGTTCAGTTTTTCAATGATTTCTGCTGCATAGATTAATGAACTTTTTTCCGGAGGCATAGAGGAGTGTCCTCCCATCCCCTTCACTGTAAGACGTAAAGTCAGGAATCCTTTTTCTCCGACTCCAACCAGTCCTAATGGAACTTTAATGGATTCTATTGCCGAACCCGGAGCAGCGATAATACCACCTTCATCATAGATGGCATCAAAATTTAGTCCTTTATTCTTAAAGTAATCTGCTATTTTAAGTGCTCCTTGACGTCCACTTACTTCTTCATCATGTCCGAAAGCAAACCAAATATCTCTTTCTGGCTGGAAACCTTCTGTAATCAGGTTATCAGCCCCTTCCATTAACGAAAACAGCATACATTTCATGTCAAGTGTTCCACGTCCGTAGATACGCCCGTTTACTACAGCTCCGGAAAATGGTGGATAATCCCATTTTTCGGCATAAGCATGAATTGGAGGCAAAGGTTTATCGTTCAACTGAAAAATGGTATCGGTTGGAACTGCTGTAGACGGTTCATAGCCAACCACAGGAACAACATCGTAATGTGACAAGAATAAAATCGGCTTCAAATTGCTGTTCTTTCCTTTCCAATGAAAGATCAAAGCATATTTGTTGATCGTATCTGCATCCATTACCTTATATACCTGTGGATAAGAATCGGCCAGATATCCCATGAATTCTTCGAAAGGTTTAAAATTGGTTTCTTCATAAAATTCATTGCTAATGGTTGGAATACGTATTCCACCAACAAAACGGCGTATAGCTTTCTCCGAAGGAGTAGTATTTACTACTTCTTTATTATCTCCATTATTTCTTATTTTCTCAAACTTATAGGTATATGTTCTTACTATCAGTACGAGAATAAGTACAAGAAATAAAAATAGTAAAAATACAATGATTTTTTTCATTTTCTGTTTTTTTAAGTTATATATTTTCAATTAGATATTCTGTTTTTTATAAGATATTCAGATGAAATATCTGAGAGATACCCGTTACTGCAATTTGTATACCAATGCAGAATGTAAAGAATGCGACGAGTTTGTTGATAATCAGATTTCCTGAAGAACCTATTTTTTGAATAATTTTCTGTCCTTGTGAAAGGAATATATAAAGTATGGCAGCCATACAAATGATAACAACCGCAATTACAGCATAATTCATTCCGGTTTTCAGTAGATTCCCTTTAACACTGGCAGAGGCCATCAAAGTGAAGATGACAGATATGCTACCAGGTCCGATACTTATAGGGAATGTAATGGGATAGAATATCTTCTGCTCAATATTCTTCCAGTTGTGTCCATCCGTATCCTGATTTGTTTCTTTTTTGTTTGATTTATCTGAAGTTCCGGAATCGGATAATAACTCCATCGCTGTTTTACAAATAAGCAATCCTCCTCCCAGTTGAATCACAGGAATAGCCAGACCAAAGATCAACAAGAACAAATGACCTATCACCAGAGTGCCTATGCCAATCAGAATATAATTGACGATCAATTTCTGAATAGCTGTTTTACGTTGATGATCATTCAGTTCTTCCAGAAAGCCATTAACGACAAAACCATTTCCCAATGGATTTATTACGGGAAACAAAGCCATAAAAGAAGATGTAAATATAATTAAAAGGTTGCTTAATATCATAATCTTTATTTTTTAAGTATTCTATTATATAACAACAAAATCTAAAGATTTATCCGGATTCTTCAGATTTATTTTCTTCAATACAAAATACTATTTTTTGTCTTTTTCGATTATTGATTCATTAATTAAGAGAATATTAGAATTCAATAACTTAATTCTAACGTTTTTCTGATGGACTTTTTTGTTCTTATTCCGGACCGAAACTATATTTTATGGCGAGAGTTCGAATCAATTGAATTTCATGGGTTAATAACCAATAAATGAACCATTAACTAAATTTTTAAATTATGTGTACAAGAGTAGTTTATTCAGGAACAAATGGGATGGTAGCAACTGGTCGCTCTATGGACTGGAAAACAGAAATGCATAGCAATCTGTGGGTATTTCCCAGAGGTATGAAGAGAAACGGAGAAGTCGGAGAGAATTCGCTGGAGTGGACGTCCAGATATGGTAGCGTAGTAACTTCTGCCTTTGAAATAGCCAGTACCGATGGGATGAATGAAAAAGGGTTAGTTGCCAATTTACTTTGGTTACCCGAAACGCAATATCCGGTAAGAGACAAAAATAAACCGGGACTTGCTATAACAGCATGGGTACAATATATGCTGGATAATTTTGCAACAGTGGAAGAAGCCGTTTCTTATATTGACGAAGATACCTTTCAGGTGGTATCAGATATGATGCCGGATGGATCGCGTTTAGCTACATTGCACTTATCTATATCGGATGTTACAGGTGATTGTGCTATCTTTGAGTATGTAGGTGGAAGGCTTACTGTATATCATAGCAAGGATTATAAAGTAATGACCAATTCACCTACTTATGACAAGCAGTTGGCACTAAGCGAATATTGGAAATCAATAGGAGGTCTGAGTTTTTTACCTGGAACAAATCGTGCTGCTGATCGTTTTGCCAGAGCTAACTTCTATATCAACGCATTGCCGAAAACTGATGATGAAAGAATTGCTGTTGCCAGTGTATTCAGTGTTGTTCGTAATGCTTCTGTACCTTATGGTATATCAACCCCTGAAAGTCCCGAAATTTCTACTACACAATGGAGGACTGTTTCGGAAAGTAAGAGTCTGAGATATTTTTTTGAATCAAGTCTGACTCCAAATACTTTTTGGGTGGATTTGCGGGATTTGGATTTGTCGGAAGGAGCTCCCGTACTCAAATTGTCTATTGCTAACGGAGAAATGTATCATGGGAATACGGCTAAGGAGTTTAAGATAGCATTACCTTTCAAATTTATGGGAGTAAAAGGATAAAAGAATTCTTAAAAGTAAGTTATTATAGAAAATTCTTTCAAAGAAACTCGTTAAATAAAAATTACCCCATCATAATTATTTATGATGGGGTAATTTTTATTATTAAAGATGTTTTACTTGTCAGATGTTCTGTTAATAATGCTAATCTTCAGACAGATATCTGCTGGGCATATCCAGTTTCTATTCTTGTAGTGGATTCCACCCCTGTGCTTTCAGTTCGAATTCCTGTCCATCACGGGTTATCAGTGCACAGCCAAGCTCTGGTTTGGTAATATGTCCTATCAATCGCACACCTTCCATTTCTGATATCTTTTCATGGTCTGCAATAGGAACGGTGAAAAGTAGTTCATAATCCTCACCACCATTCATAGCACAAGTAGTGAGGTTCATATTAAACTCTTCGGCCATAACAGCCGTTTGATAATCAATAGGGATATGTTCTTCATATACACGGCATCCAGTGTTACTTTGAGTACAGATGTGTAGCAATTCGGAAGATAACCCATCGGAAATGTCCATCATCGAAGTAGGAATAATGCTGGCAGCAGCTAGCTTTTCGATAATATCTTTGCGGGCTTCGGGTTTAAGCTGACGTTCAAGCAAATATTCTTTACCTGAAAAGTCTGGTTGAGCATCTTGTTCACCTTTAAAAACGGTTTTTTCACGTTCCAGCAATTGTAAACCCATATAGGCACCACCGAGATCACCACTGACACAGATGAGATCTGTTTCTTTGGCACCGTTACGATAGACTATTTTATCTTTGTCTGCTTCTCCGATACAAGTGATACTGATAGCCAACCCTGTCAGGGAAGAAGTAGTATCGCCACCTACAATGTCTACATGATATTGTTGGCATGCCAGGCGAAGTCCGGCATAAAACTCATCCATGTCTTCCACGCTGAAACGCTTGGAGAGGGCGAGGGATACGGTTATCTGTTTCGGAGTTCCATTCATCGCATAAATATCAGAGAAATTTACGATAGCAGATTTGTATCCAAGATGTTTGAGAGGTACGTAGGTAAGGTCAAAGTGCACACCTTCCATAAGCAGATCAGTGGTGACCAATACCTGTTTATCTGAAGGGTAGGAGAGAACGGCGGCATCATCGCCCACTCCATATTTGCTTGATTCATTTTTAAGTTCAATGCCTTCAGTGAGATGTTTGATTAGGCCAAACTCACCCAAGGTTGCTATTTCTGTTCGCATCGATATATTTATAATTTACGATTAATGTCCTATGTTTATAGCCATTATTGGGTCATATCAACATAGGAAGTTGTTTACAATTTATGATTGAAGTGACTTGGGGGTTAAGCACGGTTGATAAGTTCGCGCATAATAGTTGTCATTTTCGGTTGAGCTGCATCAGCTGCTTTCTGAACTTCCTCATGAGATACTTCTACAATTTTTCCTTCTACACCCAGGTCAGTTACAACCGAAATACCAAAGACCTTGATACCACAATGGTTAGCTACGATTACTTCAGGAACGGTAGACATACCTACGGCGTCAGCTCCGAGGATGTGGAATAGCTTGTACTCTGCGGGGGTTTCAAAGGTAGGTCCTTGTGTACCGATGTATATACCATGCTGCACTTTGATACCTTTTTCTTTAGCTATTTCATTAGCTTTACGGATGAGTTCTTTATCATATGCTTCGCTCATATCCGGGAAACGGGGACCGTACGGGATATTTTTACCACGAAGCGGATGTTCGGGGAAATAGTTGATATGATCTGTGATAATCATCAGATCACCGATTTCAAAAGCGGGATTGGTACCCCCGCTGGCATTGGATACGAACAGTGTTTTAATACCTAACTCACGCATTACACGTACGGGGAAAGTCACTTCCTGCATGGAGTAACCTTCATAGTAATGAAAGCGGCCTTGCATTGCCATGATATCTTTGTTACCCAATTTACCGAAGATTAACTTTCCGCTATGTCCCTCAACAGTAGACACAGGGAAGTTGGGGATATCTTCGTACTTTATTTCATACTTCTCAGTGATTTCATTTGCCAAACTACCAAGTCCGGTACCCAGGATGATTGCTGTCTCAGGGCTTGTATGCATCTTTCCTTTTAGAAAAGCTGCTGTTTCTTGTATTTTCTCTAACATAGCCAATAATGTGTTGGTTAAAAATATCTTGTTGATTTTGTAATATCTCTACTTCAATGGGGAGTGCATAAATATGTCTTTTTAACTCTGCATCTAATAGGGGATGATGTACCAACCGGGTAGCATCTTTTTCTGTGGTGATAATCAAACGTTGTTCACCTTTCAGCTTGTCAAACCGCTGCTTAATGAGTTGTATGTCATGCTGATTAAAATTATGATGATCATCAAATGACAGCAGATCTATATGTGATGTATATCTTTCCAGCTCCCGAATGATAGTAACAGGTGAGGCAATACCGGTGAGGAGCAATATCTGTGTATCTGTTTGCAGGGAAGATAACTTCTGTTCCGTTTTTTCTGCTACCTCGGGAAATACCGGTTGTAGATTTCCATAACGAAATGACGAGAAGAACAACATCTGGTATGGGAATAGGTTCAACCTTTTAGCAATGATATTGAAATCAATGGGTTTGATGTCCGGTGGACACTTGGTAACGATTACTATTTGTGCCCGGTTTTTCCCTTGAACAGACTCGCGTAGATGACCTGCTGGTAACAATGCATCGTCGCAAAACAGACGGTGATAATCCGTCAGTAAAATATTGAATCCTGCTTTAACATAACGATGTTGGAAAGCGTCATCAAGCAAAACAACCTCGACAGGGGGATTGTCCAATGTGCAAAGTTGTTCAATGCCATGGCAACGGTCTTCATCTACAGCTACTCGTATATCCGGGAATTTAGATTTTATCTGAAACGGTTCATCTCCGACACTGCGTACATTACTTTCAGGAGTAGATAATATATATCCTTTTGTACGACGCTTATAGCCTCGGCTTAATACGGCAACCTGGAATTCGCGATGAAGTAACTTTATTAGATATTCAGTATGTGGCGTTTTACCTGTTCCTCCTACAGCAATGTTGCCAATGCAGATGACAGGAACGTCAAAACTCTTTGACTGGAGGTATCCCCAGTCAAAGAGTTTATTTCGTAAGGCTACTCCTGTTCCATAAAGGAACGACAGAGGGTAGAGCCATTTATGTATCTTGATAAAGCTTTCTTCCATGTAGAATGGTTTACTTTATATTCAGTTCAAACGGAACACGGGCTTGTATCATAGAGCGTTCGCTTAAATTTTTCAATAAGCTGAAGTCTTTATAATAATCACCCAGTTTGCTTTTTAACAGTTGTGATTCTACGTAATTGGTCGGTTTCGTATCAAGCAGAGTAGAAATGAAATCTTTCTTTTCCGGATAAGAAACGATGGTATAACCATCAAGGTTAGCTTTCTTTATAGCGATATCGAGCGCTTTATCCATACCGCCCAGTTCGTCAACCAAGCCGAGCTTTTTTGCTGTCTCACCTGTCCATACACGTCCTTCAGCAATTTTTCCAATTGCTTCTTTTGTCATATGACGGCCTTCGGCACAGCGGGTAAGGAATGTATCATAACCTTCGGTTATCATCATTTGCATGAGTGCTTTTTCGTCATTATTGAAAGGGCGCATAAGGTTTCCGAAGTCAGCAAATTTATTGGTTTTTACCACATCATAAGTTATTCCTACTTTATCTGCAAGTTCCTTTACGTTGGGAACCATACCAAAGATTCCGATAGAACCGGTCAGTGTGGTTGGTTCGGCTACAATTGTGTCGGCTACACAAGAAATATAGTAACCGCCTGATGCAGCATAATCACCCATTGAAACAATAACCGGCTTTTCTGCTTTCAGTTCTTTTACAGCATGCCATATTTGTTCGGAAGCAAAAGCACTACCACCCGGAGAATTTACGCGTAATACAACTGCTTTTACATCTTTATCGTCTTTAAGCTTGCGTAAGTCGCGAATTACTTTGTTGCCTACAATACCATCTTCGGAAGCGGCTGAACCAGACTGATCTGTGATCTCTCCTGATGCATAGTAGATAGCTACAATATCACCACTTTTATCTTTAGGAACATTCTTCTTTACGTTAATCATATCATCGAGTCCTAATATAGGCAGACGGTCATCTTTATCAACATTCGCAAGTTGTTTGAGGTAGTCGCGTACATTATTTTTATAAATAAGTGTATCTGCCAGGCCGCATTTTACACTTTCTTCGGCGGGATAAAACATTAGCATGCGGTCTGCATAAGCATTCAGTGAGTCTGGCGATATATTACGAGAAGCAGATACGCCACTCACGACCTGTCCCCAGATAGAACCGATGAATTCAGTTACCTGCTCACGGTTGGCCGGGCTCATTTCAGTTGCAATAAACGGTTCGACGGCCGATTTGTAAGTGCCTACCTTAAATATTTGCATTTCGATACCTACCTTTTGCAATAAGTCCTTGTAGAATATTGGGGCGGAGGCAATTCCTCGCCATTCAATCATGCCTTTGGGATTCAGAATTACTTTATCGGCTACGCTGGACAGGTAATAAAGCCCCTGTGTATATCCATCGCTATAGGCTACGATAAACTTTCCGCTTTCTTTGAAGTCGGTTAATGCATTGCGGATAGCTTGTAAAGAAGCATACGGAGAGCCCAATGTAGAAGCCTGGATGTAGATTCCTTTGATGTTTTCGTTCTCTTTTGCTTTTTTAATGGAAGCAAGGATATCATCGAGACCATATACATTTGAATTGTCTCCTGTAAGCATGGAGAGCATACCTTCCAGGCTTTCTTGAGTACGTTCTACCAATGTACCATTTAGATCGAGCATCATTATTGAGTTTTTCTTCACCACTGTTTCTGTGTCAGAAGATGAAACGATTCCGAAAATCACCATGATGCTGATGAAAAACAGAACAATGCTTGACAGTATGATACCTGTTACTGTAGCAAGCGTAAATTTAAAGAAATCTTTCATTGTATTTATTGTTTTTTATGCCAGCTCATTTTAAAGCTAACAAAGATAAATAATTGAGTTGATATTTATCCCATAAGTCGCATAGTTTTTTGTTTTGTCACAGATATAAAGGAAATTAATGTTGTTTTCGAGTGATTACTTCACTTCTGATAATGCGATATTGGTGTTATGTAATTCAGTTCTTCCTCTCTTTACTTGTAAGTGATATAGAAAAAAGAGGGAATATCCCTTTTACGGAATGATTCCCTCTTCCCACTCTTAAAGAAACTACTACTTATTTCTTCAGAAAAGATTCTTTCATTTTGGCAATATCGTTCAGATAATCCTGCAAATCCTGTTCATGGTCTTCCTCCTCAGCCAGAATATGCTTGGCGATGTCGCATGTAGTATAATCTTTACCATTGGTAAAGTTTGCAATCTCCTGATAACGAAGGATGGCACAACGCTCAGAGGCTACATTCTGATTTAGTAAGCTGACTGAATCAAACTCGGTTGGTGTGTCATACTTGCATCTGGCCAATTCAAACCATTTCTTTGGATCAAGTACCGGAACACCTTCCAGTTCAATGATACGATTGGCTAATAACTGTGCGTGCTGACGTTCTTCTTCGGCATGTTCTTCGAATTCACTTTGTACGCCGGTACGCATAGCACCTTCAACTACTAATGCACCTACCCAGTATTGATAGTATGCTAACCACTCTTCAGATAATGCAGCGTTCAGCTGGTCTATTAAACTTTTTACATCTAGCTTTCCTTGCAGGATTTTTACGCTTTCTTTAGCCATAATTTTAATGTTTAGGTTATAAAAATTAAGTTGATTAAGTAACAGAGGCTAAAGAATATTGTTTTCGGATGTATCTGATTTAACAATAACAAAAATACTGATTTACTAAGTGGGAGCTGTTTTATTCTCTTTTTTGAAGCATTTCCATGTATTCACTTGGAGACATTTTTTCGATATTAGAGAAATAACGGTAAAAACTGGAGCGTGAAGTAAATCCGCTTTTAAACATTAACTCCTTGACTGTTAGCTCTTTTTTCTCCATGGCTTGTTCTTTGAAATATTGCAATCGATGAAAGTTTATATAATCTCTGAATCCGGAAAAACCATCATAATGCAGGGCTTTGTTAAGTCTGCTTTCATTAGTGTTCAGACTTTTAAGTAAATCCTGTAAGGAATATTGTGGATTGATAAAAGGTTTATCTTGTTTCATCAGTATTTGTAAATGATTGCTGAGTTCAAGTACTATTGGTGATACTTCTATTTCTTTAATAGCTTCTATTTCTTCTGATTGCAGATTCTCCACCGGTAATGGAGGTAGTGAGAGTGGGTCCCCATTGTATATATACAATATATTCAGATAAATAGTGGGTAAGATGACAAAATACCCGAATAGGTTAAAGCTAATTCCGCTGGTTCCTAACATTAGCCAGATATATCCGGACATTATTAGTCCGAAACAGACCATATAAGTTGTCATGCCCCTGCTTTGTTTTCGACGGACTGGAAGCCACTGTCTTAAATAAGGAAAGAGAAAATTAATAGAAGGTGCAATAACGCTTACTATGAATAATATTAGCCGCATGGTAACATCTTGGCGGGTTATGTTTTTTTGATATCAGTGAATGATTTGAGAGTCGTATATTGTCCGTTAAATAACTCGTAACAACATGCAATGCATATAATGAGTAAAATGGGAATACATAAATTAAGTATTCTTGTCAGGTTCATCCATCCCGGTTTTAGTGAAGCAATGGGGAAGATTGAGAAGAGCTGAAAGAAGGCTACAGTGCGTACGATATGCCATAACGACAAATGATTTAAAGGTACTTCTGTAAATAATGGCATTCTTTGAACATCTTTATTAAAAAGCCATATCCATTCCGTATTATCATACAAAAGAAGAAGAGACAAGAAGATAGCCAACATACCCCATGATCGCTGAATGCTGTTGCCGGAAGAGCGTATAAAAACAATAATTCCTGCTACTAAACCAATAGCATCAAGTAGTAACTCGAAACACAACATGATTACACTGACCATCTTTACCTTTTAATTTTGTGGCAAAAGTAAGTCATTCGGGGATATGGCAAAATGATCTTTCTTTAAAATGCGTCCCATTTATGGGATTTTTGCTATAATGGGACTATGCCTAACTTGAAAAGTCGTCCCACTTTACATGATACGCTAATATGGGAAGCTTTTTCTTGGGACAGATTTCGCCATATAGTTTTCAACGAATACCTTTGGCAACTAGTCACAACTCAGACAATCATTAAAATGTATATGATACGTTATCTAGAAAATATGGAAAGAGAAATTATCATCAGTAATAGTTTAAGTGAAATTGCTAAGATCACTCAGTTTATCGAGGAATTATCGTTATCATTACAGTTAAGTTCTTGTGTAACGATGAGTATAAATCTTGCTATCGAGGAAGCGGTCATCAATATTATAAATCATGCTTATCCGACAAATGAAAAAGGTGAAATAGTACTTCGTGTTAAAGCTGGTACTCAGGTTCTTACTTTTTTAATTATAGACGACGGAATTTCGTTTGATCCTATCCAGACGGAGAATTCGGATGTAGCTATGTCTTTAGAGCAACGTCTTACCGAAGGATTGCGATTTTGCCTTATTCGTCGTACAATGGATGAAGTCAGCTATCACACAATCGGTACATTAAATCATTTAACGTTGATGAAAAAGATTGATGTGCTTCCAAGACCAGAGGCGACAATGAAAACAAATCTTTGTAAGATAGAAGATGTTACCATACTGGCCATAGAGGGCAGATTGGATACAATTAATGCCAATGGTTTTAATGCTGTTATTCAGCCTTTGCTTGCAGATACTGCTCCTAATATAATAATCAACTGTGAAGGTATGACATATATTAGCAGTTCCGGACTTCGAAGCTTTATAATGTTGCAAAAGAGCGTTTCTCAACATAAAGGATGCCTTGCAGTTGAGGCTGTTCAACCCGAGATTCGCAAGATTTTTGATATGACAGGTTGTTCCTCTCTTTTTACCATCCGTTGAATTCATCATACACAAATGAAACAAATCTATTTAGTAAGTGGTCTATTGTCGTTATTGGCATTTTTTGTTATTGAAGTAAATGCCCAATCTATAACTATTACTCCCAAATGGACTGCTCAGGCACAGTTTGCGGGGTATTATGTAGCAGAAAAAATGGGCTTTTATAAAGAAGAAGGGCTTGAGGTACATATTCGCCATCCATTCATTTCGGAGAGCTCTTTTTCTTTTTTAGATAAAGGTTTGGCGCAGGCGGTAGTTATGAACCTTTCATATGCTCTTACGGAAAGGGCTATGGGAGGCGCGCGCGTTGTGAATATAATGCAGACTTCACAGGAGAATAATTTAATGTTGGTAAGTCGTTCGCCTTTGAAAGGTATTTCATCATTACAGCATAAAAAAATAGCTGTTTGGAATCATTTGAGTGAGAAATTGCTTGATCAAATAGCACGTTTTTACAGGTTGCAAGTAGAATGGGTCCGTTTTAATAGCGGTGTCAATATCTTCCTTTCAGGAGCTGTTGATATTTGTTTGGTAGGGAGTTTTAATGAATATCCGCAGCTGATTGAGTGTGGAATGAGAATGGACTCTGCCTGTATTTTGCGATTTGCTGACTATGGATATAATTTGCCGGAAGATGGACTCTATGTTACTGAAGAGTTTCTACGTCAACATCCGGAAGCAGTTCGTAAATTAACACGTGCAAGTATTCGGGGATGGATGTGGGCTAATGAGCATCGGGAAGAAACGCTTGATATAATTATGGAACAGGTTCACCGTTGTAATGTAGGTACAAACCGTTATCATCAGCGTAAGATGCTTGAGGAAGTACTCCGTTTGCAAGTTGATAGGCAGGCAGGTAAGCGCACTTATCGTTTGAGTCGTGATGGATTCAACTGTGCGGTAAATCATCTGTTGCCGGAGGATGTGCAGAAGAGTAACCGTATTAGTTATGAAGATTTTGTGAAATAAGCATGTTTTTATGAAATATATCTTTTGTAAATCTTTTGCAACAAAGTTAAGCATCTATGTGCTTTCGTTTACGTTGACTGTTTTTGTGGTTATAATACTTTTATTCTATACTTACAGTCGTGATAAAATAATAGATCATGCAGTAGATTATACTCATGGGGTATTAAATAATATGTCTACGCAAATCAGTGCACAGTTGCTGACAGTAGAAACAACGATAAAACAGTCAACCTGGATGCTGAAAGCAAATCTGAATAACCCGGACTCGTTATATCGGATTGTTACTGCTGTAGTAAGGGAGAATGATCTTATTGTGGGGAGTGGCATTGCTTTTGTTCCTGATTATTATAAGAAAAAAGGGAAATACTTTATGCCCTATGCTTCTTTTCGAAATGGAAAAGATGGAGAGATTGTTTATCAGGTATTGGGTAGCCAGGATTATGATTATCCTTGTATGGATTGGTATCTGATACCCAAACTGTTAAAACAGAATTATTGGAGTGAACCTTACTATGATGCTGGCGGAGGAAATTTTATTGTAGGTACTTACTCTATGCCACTTTATGATGCTAATGGTGAGATATATGCCATATTTATTGCTAATATATCTTTGTCGCAATTTACTGATATGGTCGGGAAGCTAAAACCTTATGAATTTAGTCATACCTTTTTGCTTAGTCGTAATGGCGGTTTTCTGACGCATGTTGATCGTACGAAAATCATGAATGAGACTATTTTTTCTGAGGCTTTTGATACGCAAAATTCTCAGTTGGAGTATATTGGTCATGAAATGTTGACCGGACACTCTGGAACTGTAAAATTTGATGATAAAGGGAATGATTCATATGCATTTTATACCACTGTTGCCAATACAGGCTGGTCGGTTTGTACCATTTGTTCGGGATCTATTATTTTGCATGAGTTAGACTCCACTCTGTATCTTTTTATATGTGCCTCTTTGGCAATCATGCTAGTTTTGTTTTTACTTATATATAGTATAATCCGTAGGTTGGTGCGACCATTAGAGAAGTTTTCGGAATCGGCACGTGCCATTGCGACAGGTTGCTTTGATGTAGTGCTTCCCGAAGTTAACTCGAATGATGAAATAAAAGATTTGCATGATTCTCTGGCTTATATGCAACGTTCTCTGTCAACATATGTATTGGAATTGCAGCAAACGACTGCAACGAAAGAGCGTATTGAAAGTGAGCTGTCTATTGCTCACGAGATCCAAATGAATATGATTCCGAAAGTCTTTCCTCCTTATCCCAATCGCGATGATGTGGATATTCATGCAATTTTGCGTCC
Organism: Bacteroides sp.; assembly: GCA_019416685.1. Taxonomy (GTDB): domain Bacteria; phylum Bacteroidota; class Bacteroidia; order Bacteroidales; family Bacteroidaceae; genus Bacteroides. The sequence goes on along the minus strand of DXWV01000034.1, from coordinate 1,301 downwards.
TGCGCGTGAGGTTGGTGGTGATCTTTATGACTTTTTTATCGATAATGAGCGGCTCTTTTTTGTTATAGGAGATGTATCGGGTAAAGGTGTTCCTGCTTCTTTATTCATGGCTATAACTCGTAGCTTATTTCGTACTTTATCGCAACAAGTATTGTCTTCGGCCGATATTGTAACAAAGATGAATAATTCTATCTCTGATAGTAATGAATCTAGTATGTTTGTTACTTTGATCGTTGGAATTCTTGATTTACGAACGGGTTGTTTAAAACTTTGTAATGCGGGGCATAATCCACCAATATTAATTCGATCTGACAGAAATGTTTCGTTTTTAAATTTGAGAACTCATCTTTTTGTAGGAGTTATTAATGATTTTACATATACTGACGATGAAATCATTTTAGAAAAAGGGGATAAGCTTTTCCTTTATACCGACGGTGTGACTGAAGCTGAGAATGCCTCTAAAGAATTGTATGGTGACGAAAGATTATTGAAAGTTCTGTCTGAGGATATTCCCCGGTCAGATGCACGTTCAACGGTAGATACTGTAGTCGGTTCGGTTGCGCAACATGTACAGGAAGCCGAGTCCAGTGATGATTTGACTGTATTACTAATATGTTACAAACCTGAAATACTTGACCAAAAAGAATAGTACCATGGAAAAAGAATTAAGAATAACTAATGATTTAAAAGAAATCACAGTTTTGGTTGATTTTATAAAAGACTTATGTGAAGAGTTAGCTTTGCCTATAGAGACGGAAATGAATATAAATCTGGCTTTGGAAGAAGCTGTTGTAAATGTGATTATGTATGCTTATCCGGTTCAAGAGCCACATGATATTTTATTAAAAGTTAGTTCTGATGAAAATCAGCTTATTTTTTTATTAACGGATAAAGGATATTTTTTTGATCCGACTGTGGTAGCTGATGCTGATTTGACGCTTTCAATCGAAGAACGCCCTATCGGTGGATTTGGCATTTTTCTCATCCGTCGTATTATGAATGAAGTTTCCTATCAACGTCTGGATGGTGAGAATCGATTGACTATGAAGAAATCTCTTTGAGGTGTTTCTTTGTTTGACGTCTTTCGTCCGTATGTATTTAATTTGCATGATATGTTAGTTTTTTATTAATAAATGTTTTTTTGTATTATAAATTCTCATTTGTTGTTTTTAGTAAAATAAGCGTACACTTGTTGTGTTTTGTAATGTGTTGTTATTCAATGTGTTGTTGTTTTCATTTTTTTCTCTACGACGATCTGTTCGTTCCTCTACGACGTTCTTGTTTTTTCTCTACAACGAACG
>DXWV01000033.1 GCA_019416685.1 Bacteroides sp. | reverse complement strand
AGTTCTGATAGAACTTGGTATAAATAAAAGCTCCGCTTAATCCCACAGACCCTCCAAATTTTCCACAATCCGCAAATAGCACTATATTTAAGCACAATGTTTTAAGCTTAACATCAAAAATTAAAAATCCTTTTAAATAGAATAATTACGGAAACAGCAACTTATAATAAACCATACAAACAGCCTCAAGCCAACAGAAGAAAACCAACAACACGTAAAGAACTAAAAAGCAACAGATTACTACCCCAATCCTCCATTTACACTTCCCCGACAATCCAATAAAGCGATACACATCCAAAACAATTCATAGAGATCTAACTACAAAACATTTCTCCTCTCAAAAGCCACAACTTCAAATATTTAATATTAATAATCATAAAACAAAATAAGTTAATTTAATTCCTAAATATTTGTTTCTAAAAATAAATTAATGAATATTTGAGGTGATAAAATAAGCACAAGTAGCAGAAACCGTCCTTCAGATAGACGGAAATACTCCTTTTCAGTACCCTATTTTAAGAAAAGTACTAAGCTCAATATATAATATATAGAACACCATTATTAACCTTTAATTTTTTAAATCATGAGAAAGTTTTTTCTGCTTTTGCTACTTTACTTATGTCAGCAATCTTATTCACAAGAAGTGAATGTTATATCAGTAAAACAATTACCAGGTACAGATGTCGGTAAAGCTTACCATCCTAAGTTCAGCCCTACAGGTGAATACTTACTATTTACCTCCGATAATTATTCCGGGCTCAAAAAGTACGACCTAAAAAACGGAAAAGTAACCATAGTAACCAAAGCGCCCAATGCCGGATATAATGTTCAGATCAGTGCCGATGGAAATAACATTTTCTATCGTGAACAATCACTGAATAAAAGGAATATGAGAGAAACAGCTCTAAAGAAGATAGACCTGACAAATAAAAAAGAAAGTCAGTTAATATCGTCAACACGTAGCTTCCAGCTTCATAAAGCCGTCGATGGGAATATTCTATATGTCAAAGGCAATCGGTTATCATCAAAAAGAGTATACGGAGAAAAGATAAAAACAACTCCGGACATAGTCAACATAGAGAACCGCCAATTAGTACTGTATCATAACGGAGAACGCACAGAACTCTCTCCCAATGGTAAAAGCTACAGTTATCTATGGCCCTCTATATCTCCGGATGGCAAAAAAATACTGTATAAAGTAGCCGGAAAAGGCACATTCGTATCTAATATAGACGGTTCCAATCCAACACGTATAGCCAACCTGAATGCACCTGTATGGTTAGGCAATAAATGGATTGTAGGTATGAACGATAATGATAACGGAGAACGTATATTATCTTCAACTATCGAAGTTGCATCTGTAGACGGACGAAAACACAAAACACTTAGTGACCCTTCTATTATAGCAATGTATCCAGCCGTTTCTGCCGATAACTCATCCATCGTTTTCAATACAGATAACGGTGATATTTACCTCATGCAAATTACCATTAAATAGAAATTTTAATTATGAAAACACTGAAATACATAATCATATTTGGCCTATGTTTACTGTGCACAGGCCTCAACGCAAAAGATCTTACAGGTGTAAGAATCTATATCAATCCTGGTCATGGAGGTTTTGATGCAGCCAATGACCGGAATGTTGTCACCATTCCCTATGGAGCCAATGATCCAAAGGGTTTCTGGGAATCTTCCAGTAGTTTAACAAAAGGATTAGCACTACGCGATATGCTCGAAGCCCATGGAGCAACCGTTATGATGTCAAGAACCGAGAACAGGGACGAAGACGACCGTAACCTGACTGAAATAGCAGAAGAGGCATCGGCAAATGACATGGACGCTTTCTTATCTATCCATAGCAATGCTGTAGGGGTAAATCAAGGAACAAATTATCTTTTACTGCTGTATCGCGGAACAGATGACGAACCCGATCCCGCACTTAGTAAACCAATGGCACAAACATGTTGGTCCAGAATGTATGACAACCCACTAACCAATTGGACCTACTATAGTGCTACCAATATGAATATTCGTGGCGACTTTTCATTTTATGGTTATCATCTGGGAGTTTTAAAAAACAACACAGTACCCGGTTTTCTTTCCGAAGGTGAATTCCATGACTATTTGCCCGAAACTCATCGTTTACTTAATGAAGATTACCGTAAATTAGAATCGGCACGTTTCTTTCGCTATTTTTGTGACTATTTCGAAGCAGAACAAGATTCTAAAGGCATTCTGGCCGGACTTGTAAAAAGTTCCAACGAGCGTATCAACAATCCTCTATATCTTTATAAGGCCGGAACAAACGATCAATGGTTGCCCATAAACAAAGCTCAGGTAGAGTTATTCGATAATAAAGGTAACAGCATAGGTTCTTATCAAACCGATGAATGCTATAATGGATTCTATGCTTTCTTTAATTTGGAACCAGGAAAATACAAAATCAAAATAACAGCAGAAAACTATGAAACTGCCGAAATAGACGCTGAAGTAAAAGCGGGCGAGACAACTTCTCTGATCACACAAATTGAAAACAAGACAGTAATCATAGAAAAAGAAGTCCCTGCAGATTATCCGGATCCCAACCAGGAAGCTGGTGCTATAGCAATGCCATTCTACCAAACCCAGGAAATCGCTACAAACGCATTCGAATGGCTTAAAGATAAAAATATACGTAAAAGCATTTTACATAACAATAAGCTATACATTCTAACAACAGATCCACAAATTTATGTAGGAAATCCAGCTACAGGTGAATTAATCAGTGAATTAAAACTCACCGGTATCGAAAGTGGCATCCTGCCAATAAGCGACATCGCATTCTCTGCCGATGGTTACTTAATGGCTTGTAATAAGAATGTTGTAAAACTACCAGCCGATGATCAGAAATTCAAAGTATACACCTGGGATGATGACGAATCGGAGCCTAAATTATTCTTTGAAACAACCCAACAGGGAAATTTCTCAGAATCCACTATCGGAGAGACATTTACCATCAGTGGTCCACGCTGGAAATGTAAAATTTACACTCCGGCAATTACTACCGGAAGTTCCAGACAAATCCGAATTGTAGGATATCTGATTGACGAAGAAACCCCTAACATCATTGGTTATAAATACATGATGGATGGTAGCTATACCGAGGCACTTTGGGGAGAAGCGATTACATTTACCCCTTCTCCTCTTGGTACCGACCGCTTCATTGTAGACAGCGAAGTATTATTACCAACTGAATTTGGTTTCGACTGGACAATTGCAGATCGTAATCCGCTAATCAACCACGGAGCAATAAATGAAAATTTACTATCACCACAAGCGAAGGGTGCCAACTTCTTCCGTTACGCACAACACTCATTTATGATATCTCCCAACTGCGATAACGATTTAACCCATCCACATGCCATTTTATTTGACATAACAGAGGGCTTGGATAAAGCAACCAAAATATCCGACGCATTGTCCGGTAGCAATTCAAGTGAAAGTAGCGAACCTTACATGATGGCAACGGGTACAGTAAACGGATATGATATGAATCTATACCTACATACCCAAAATACGGGAATAACCCAATTCCAAACAGTTACAACAGATGCTACTGCAAATATCTACGCCTCTGCACTAAAAATGGAAAGTACAGAACAACAATACAAGTTCAGCTTCCTGCTCAATGAAGACGCCACCGAAGTAGCTATTGAGTTTACCAGTGGCGATAAGGTTTTGAAATCATACAGTGCAGGTGCTTTATCCAAAGGGAGCAATCAGGTCTCAATAGCAAAAACAGATATACCATTAGGTAAAGATATACGCTGGCAAGTTAAAGCGACTGCAAAGAGTATTGTCCGCCCCATAAAGATGACTGGAGACGAAGAGACACTGAAATTTTACAATGCCTACGGAGTTGCCATAGACAATAATCCTGAAAGCCCCTACTTTGGACGCATATATGTAGCAAGTAGCAAACCGGGAACTTCCGGCGATCGCACCACAGGACAAGGCATTTACATCATGGATCCACAATTCCAAGACATCACCGGCCAGGCCAATAAAGCTTACGACGGCGGTATTGAGTGGAGTACCAGCAACAGTCCATTCCGTTTAGCAGTAGCACCGGACAGCAGAGTATTCATGTGTGATTTCAGCGACGCCCATTCCGGCATCTACATAATGGATCCTGCCAAACCAGCTGATAATTTCGTCAGCCTATTCGATGGGCTGACCAGAGATGCCAATGGCCTTGCCAGTAACTCTTCCAATGAAGCAGTACACGGTTCTTCTTCCTCTTGTTATGTAACTGGCACAGGTGAAAATACAATACTGTATACATTCGACGAAGATTATAAAGTAGATGGCAAAGCCGGAAACATTCTGCAGTACAACATTGGAACAGCGACAAACTGGACAGAAGCTCCAAGCGTTGCCTTCAACAATGCGGCCACAGGCGGATATCAACTGAATATGAACTCTACAATCCTACCGGACGGACGCGGTGGATGGTGGATTTCCCAATACCGGGCAGCAGACGAAGCCAATGTCCCTTCACTCATCCATTATAATGGTACTACAGTAGACTTTGTATCAGGCAAAGTAGATCCTACTATCATCGAAAATTCCCGAAACGGAGGTATGGCTATCAACATCGACGGAACCCGTATTGCCATGGGATGTAACAATGAGATTAAAATACTGGAAATTACATATGACGAAGAAGGTATACCTTCTATTAAAAGACTTCATTCCATCAAACCGGGATTAGGAGCCAACTCCAATAGTCTTGCCTTCGACTGGGCAGGCAATGTATACTTAATCTCCAACTCCGGCGAACGTCTTGGCATGTGGTCTCTTCCCAAAGCAGACAACACTACCATCACTCCCGCACCATCTTCTCAAACAATCACCAATGAAGTGGGAACTGTTAATAACCTGAAAGCCACAGTCATTCCCGAAGGTATATCATTAGAGTGGGAAGCTCCGACAGGTTCCGTAGGTACTCCCGAATATAATATATATCGTAGGGAAGAACGAATCGCTACCGTCACCGAGACAAACTATATGGACGATAATGTAAAAAGTGGTACCTATTCATACAGCGTTACAGCCGTCTTCGGAGACTACGAAACAGCCAAAGCAACTACGTCTATAGTGATAACGGGCATAGAAGAGTCAGCCACAACTGCGACCTCCATCTACCCCAACCCAACCGATGGACCAGTTAATATAGAATCTGAAGAAACCATCCATACCATTCAGGTATATGATACAAACGGACGTATCGTTCTAAATATGAACAATCTGAATACGAATAAAGAAACGATTAGCCTCTATGAGCAGGCAAGTGGAATTTACATAATCAAGGTGAATAACACAATCAATCGAATCATTCGTAAGTAAACTAAGCACGAAACCAGTTATCACGGTTTCTATAGACAAATGGTAGTAAGTTGACAGGAGGCTGGGGGAACAAATATTTCGAACAGCCTCCTGTTTGCTTATCAAACAAACTCAAAAACACTCTACAAATTATGGTGACTTATATAAAACGAATTCTCAATCATATCACAGCATAATAAATACTCCAATAATGAGTAATTTATCAAACCGATATATAGACAATACGAAAAAACAACAACGAGATGACAGCCCCAATAATACACATAAACAAAAATGATATAGAATTAATCAATATGCAATGATAAAATATATAAAGAACGGCAATATATTTGCCATAGCTGGTATCAATTGTTATGCACATGATTGTAATTGTGCCGAAGTCAAAAGAAAAACAATCTATTCACCCAAATATAAAATATAGGAGAAAAAATTATGAGTTACGATTTAATGGTATTTGAAAAGGAGAAAGCTCCCTCAAAACAGAAAGATTTTCTTGATTGGTATGAGAAAGAAACAGAATGGACCGAGGATCACGGGTACAATAACCCTACCGTGGCATCACCCGCACTACAAGAATGGTATCGTGAAATGATACAAACATTTCCAAACATGAACGGCCCCGACGCCCCTACTAACGAACAATTGGACGAAGATGAAGATTTGGAATCATATCTAACGGATTATGCCATAGGACGTAATGTCATTTATGCCGCTTTCAGTTGGTCTGTAACAGAAGAAGCGTACGAGCTTACAAAACGGCTGGCACAAAAACATGGCGTAGGTTTCTTTGACGTTAGCGGAACCGATGGAGATATTTTTCTGCCGGATGGAAACCTAATGAAATAAATACGAAAACGATAAGAGAAAAAGTTATCCCATATATAGGGTTTACTTCACATACAAAGGTGCATTTTTTAACATTTCGTTAAATCTGCACCTTTAATCATATTAAAACAATAATTACAAATATATTTATTCTCCATCTATTATATTCATTCCGATTTTACCCTAATAAATATATCTTTAAACCACTTTTTATTTATTCAGATAAATGGCATATAAAATTCGAGACAAATATTTATAATTATTTTTCAAAACAGAAAAATACATAAAAAGCTGAAAAAGGGAATGAAAAACAAAGAAATATAGCAACAAAAACAACAGAAAATAATCCATTGATTATCAAACAGTTAAATATTGCATTTTTTCCTCTACGAGGAACGACCCAAAACTCTACGAGAAACACTCAATTCCTCGTAGAGTTTCGAACGTTTTCTCTACGACAAACAGTCCGGAAATTTATAAGACATTACATTTTTCCATAAACACCCCAAAAGAAGATTCATTTCATTGTAACAAATTATCATCCACCATGACAAGCATTTATTTTAAACTGCTTCCTCTAAAACAAAAGTGTACACTTTATACACGCAAGAATGTACACTTTCGCAATACATTAATGTACACTCCTATCATACAAAAGTGTACATTCTTGTAAACGCCCTATATTCAACAAAGTACAGAAATAAAATACAACCTTCTCATTCCATCAATCCATCCAGTAAATATATTTACATACTACGAAAATACGCTTTAAAGCACGAAATTGCCAGTTTGCAAATTATTGATTATAATTCTAAAAATAAAAAAATATATGTTTCTAATATTAAAACATATATTATCTTTGCAGTTAAAGAACTCTCCCTTATATAATATATTATGAAAAAGATTCTATTTATAGTCATTTTAGCGTTCATCACTCTCCACTGCCAGGCTAAGCAAAGCCGGGTGATTGTAGGTGCAGAACAAACGAATGACTATTTACCTATATTAAAGAATAAGAGAATTGCTGTTTTTTCAAATCACACCGGTATGGTGGGAAATAAGCACCTGCTGGATGTATTATTAGAGAATAAAATAAATGTAGTTGCAATTTTCTCTCCGGAACATGGCTTCCGTGGTAATGCAGATGCAGGAGAGCATGTTTCAAGCTCGGTAGATCAAAAAACAGGGGTACCTATTCTATCGTTATATGATGGCCAATTGGGTAAACCCAGTGAGGATTCCATGCGCAAATTCGATTTGCTGATAGTCGATATACAAGATGTAGGTTTACGATTTTATACGTATTATGCCTCTATGGTACGCCTGATGGATGCCTGCGCGGAGTATAACCGTAAAATGCTGATTCTGGACCGTCCCAATCCAAACGGGCATTATGTAGACGGTCCTATTTTAGATATGAAATATAAATCGGGAGTTGGCTGGCTTCCTATCCCGGTAGTACATGGGATGACTTTGGGAGAATTAGCACTCATGGTTAATGGTGAACGCTGGTTGCCGGCTTCCCGTATCTGTGACGTTACAGTAATAAAATGCAAAAACTATACCCATCAGACAATGTATCAGCTGCCCATCCCTCCCTCTCCTAACCTACCCAATATGAAAGCAGTATACCTCTACCCGTCTATTTGCTATTTTGAAGCAACTCCCGTCAGCTTAGGAAGAGGAACACAACTGCCTTTTCAGGTATACGGACACCCCAACATGATAGGATACAATTATAGCTTTACGCCACAAAGCACATCAGGGGCCAAAAGCCCTCCCCAACTTGGCAGGCTTTGCCACGGTGTGAATTTAAGTGAGCTAAGTGAGGAAGAAATAAGAAAAAGAGGAATAGATTTGAGCTACCTTATTGATGCTTACCGAAACCTGAATATGGATGATTACTTTTTCCGCCCATTCTTTGAGCGACTGATAGGTACGGATTATGTTCGCAAAATGATCGAACAAGGGAAAGATGCCGACGAAATTCAAGTAATGTGGAAAGAGGACGTAGAAAAGTTTAAAATACAACGCAGACCTTACCTTTTATATGAAGAATAGCCGTTTCTCTCTGTTTTTATCTTAAATTGTCAAACTATAAAAATGTAAATTGCCCCATGAGTCCAATTGCCATCTTAATCACTATTGCAGCCTATTTCGTTATCCTGTTCACAATCTCATACATTGCAGGCAGAAAAGCCGATAATGAAGGTTTCTTTGTAGGGAATCGTAAATCAACCTGGTATGTAGTAGCATTTGCTATGATTGGTTCGAGTATATCAGGAGTTACATTTGTGTCGGTACCGGGCATGGTTGCTGCAAGCGGATTCTCTTATTTACAGATGGTGCTCGGTTTTGTTGCAGGACAAGTTATTATAGCCTTTGTTTTGATACCGCTTTTCTACCGGATGAATTTAGTATCCATCTACGAGTATCTTGAAAACCGATTTGGAATTTCTTCTTATAAGACAGGTGCATGGTTCTTTTTTATTTCAAAAATGCTGGGAGCAGCCGTAAGATTATTCCTTGTTTGCCTCACACTACAACTACTTGTTTTTGAACCATTCCACCTTCCGTTCATACTGAATGTGATTATCACCGTAGCTCTTGTTTGGCTCTATACTTTCCGTGGAGGAGTAAAGTCATTAATATGGACAGATTCATTAAAAACATTTTGTCTGGTAGTATCTGTAGTACTATGTATATATTACATTGCTTCCGATCTTAACCTGGGTTTCGGAAGTATGATTGCTACTATATCCGAAAATGACTTCTCACGCATGTTTTTCTTTGATGACGTGAACGACAAACGTTATTTCTTCAAGCAATTTTTGGCAGGAGTATTCACCATGATTGCCATGACAGGACTGGATCAGGATATGATGCAGCGAAACCTAAGCTGCAAGAATTTCAAAGATTCACAAAAAAACATGATCACCAGTGGTATCTCTCAATTCTTCGTCATCTTACTATTCCTTATGTTGGGAGTATTGCTCTATATATTCACAGCCCGGCAAGGCATTGAAAATCCGGAGAAGAGTGATGAGTTACTCCCGATGATAGCTACCGGTGACTATTTTCCTGCCATCGTAGGAGTTCTGTTTATCATCGGTCTGATTTCAGCAGCCTATTCTGCAGCCGGGTCGGCACTGACCGCCCTGACTACCTCATTCACAGTAGATATATTAGGCGCTAAAAATAAAGCGGAGAATGAACTGGTAAAGATACGTAAACGCGTACACATCGGTATGGCAATAACGATGGGGGGTGTTATCTTTGTATTCAATCTGTTGAATAACACAAGCGTGATTGATGCCGTTTATATTCTTGCCAGCTATACTTACGGCCCCATCCTGGGACTTTTCGCCTTTGGCATTTTCACAAAAAAGCAGGTTCGCGACAAGTATATTCCCTGGGTAGCCATTGCCTCTCCCATTCTATGCTTCATATTACAGAAAAATTCAGAGAGATGGTTCAACGGGTATCAATTCAGTTATGAATTACTGATATTCAATGCATTATTTACTTTCATCGGACTCTGCCTGCTCATTAAAAAGAGCAAATAACAATTTATTTTAATTCAAAACCTAAAAACACACTCGGATGAACAGAAAAGTATATACCTGTATCGCATTCCTATTTGTAGTGTACACTACAATTCAGGCGCAAATAGGAGAGCATTTTCGTTTCGCTCTTCTCACCGATATTCACGTCACGAATAAGGGAACAGCTTTTGAAGATCTCCAAAACTCCATCAATCAGGTGAACAAGACACAGGGAATTGATTTTGTACTGGTAACCGGAGATATAACCGAAGAAGGGGATCGTGCCTCTATGAAAAAAGTAAAAACAGCCCTCGGGCAACTAAAGGTGAAATATTACATCATTCCCGGAAACCATGAAACGAAATGGAGTGAAAGCGGCGTGACCGACTTCGGACATATCTTTGGTGGAGAGCGTTTCAAATTTGAGCACAAAGGTTTTCTTTTTTTAGGGTTCAACTCTGGTCCGTTAATGCGTATGGCAGACGGTCATGTAGTACCTCAGGACATTACATGGCTGAAAGACGAACTGAGAAAGGCAGGAAAAGAAAAGCCCGTATTTTTAGTTACCCACTATCCGCTGTTAAAGGGAGATGTAGACAATTGGTATGACGTAACCGATGCAGTACGCCCCTTTAACATCCGTGCGTTCATGGGTGGGCATTATCACAAAAATCAGTTTTTCTCCTATGATGGCATTCCGGGAATTATCAACCGTTCCAATCTGCGGGGGAAAGATCCGGTAGGCGGATACAGTGTCTATGAGATAACTCCTGATTCCGTATTCGTTTATGAACAGAAAATTGGTGAACAACCTAAAAAGTGGTGCGCACTCTCTTTAACAAAACCGTACTACAATGCAAAAGGAGCAACAGACAAATATCCCGATTTCTCTGTCAACAAAGAATATCCACAGGTAAAAGAAAAATGGCTCATACAAACGGGTGTGGGCATCTATTGCTCACCGGCCATAGAGAAAGAGCAGGTATTCGTTGGCGACGACATGGGCATCTTAACCGCCTACAGCCTGAAAAAAGGGAAAAAGCTCTGGAGTTTCCACTCCGGCAACCGTATTGTTGGTACTCCCGCCGCAGCCGATGGTATCGTTGTATTTGGCTCTGCAGATAAACATATTTATGGTTTGAATGCCGGTGACGGAACGTTACTCTGGAAAATAGAAGCCGGAGAACCGGTGCTGGGAGCTGTAACGATAGACAACGGAATAGCCTACATAGGTGCCAGTGATCATACCTTTCGCGCCATCGACATCAGGACCGGAAAACTCATATGGGCATATACGGGTGTAAAAGGCTATATAGAAACCCGTCCGCTCGTTGAAGGTGACAAAGTGATCTTTGGTGCATGGGACAATACGCTCTATGCTTTGAGTAAAAAAGAAGGTAAAGAGTTATGGAAATGGACGGGCGGGCTGACCCGCATGCACTTCTCCCCTGCGGCAGTATGGCCGGTAGTAGCCAATGGTAAAGTTTTCATTACCGATCCTCAACGTGCCATGACCGCCATTGATCTGGAAACCGGAGAAACCGTATGGCGTACTTTCCAGTCCACCGTACGCGAAACAATCGGTCTATCTGCCGATAAAGAACGAATATACAGTAAAACAATGAATGACAGCATTGTCTGTTTCTCAACGAAAGGCGATAAACCGGATCAATTGTGGAGTTCCAACGTCGGTTTTGGCTATGAGCATGCCCCTTCCATGCAAGTAGAAAAAGACGGAGTGATGTTTGGCAGTACCAAAGGAGGACTTATCTTTGCATTGGAGCCACTGACAGGTAAAGTACTATGGAAGCATAAAGTAGGCAATTCGCTTATCAGTACGGTTGTTCCTATCAACCGCCATCAAGTGTTATTCACCGCAACCGGAGGCGAAACCGGATTATTGGAATGGAAAGAATAAAATAATAATAAAGAACCAAGATATGAAAACTACAATCAATTGCTTTATCCCTTTTGCAAATGCAGCGCAAGCTGAAAAAACCGTTCAGAGCTTACAATGCTCCGGGTTGATAAAAAGAATCTATCTGCTTACAACAGAAACGACGGCCACCCCACTTCCTGGTTGTGAACTATTAACTGTATCCGCACTTAACGCAAGTGCAACAATGCGTGCTGTCGCTACGCACTCCGATGCGGACTATACCCTGCTTTATACCAAATATACAACACTGTCACCAGGCATGTTTGCTTTTGAACGCATGATCCACATTGCCGAAGACAGTAATGCAGGTATGGTGTATGCCGATCATTACCAGGTGGCGGAAGGCGTTCAGAAGAATGCACCGGTGATAGACTATCAGCCGGGCAGCCTTCGTGATGACTTCAACTTTGGTTCTGTGTTACTATACAGAGCCAGTGCATTGAAAGAAGCAGTGAGTCGTATGAAAGCCGATTATCAGTTTGCCGGACTGTATGACCTGCGCCTGAAATTGTCACAAAAAGAAGCACTGGTTCACATTAACGAATACCTGTACTCCGAAGTGGAAAACGATACCCGCAAAAGTGGTGAAAAAATATTCGACTATGTAGACCCTAAAAACCGGGGGCTACAAATAGAGATGGAGCAAGCCTGCACAGAACACCTGAAAGAGATAGGTGGCTATCTGGCTCCCGAATTCAAGAAAATCGAATTCAGTGCTGGTAATTTTGAATATGAAGCTTCTGTCATTATCCCGGTACGCAACCGCATCCGTACGATTAAAGATGCCATACGATCGGTATTAAATCAAAAAGCTGAGTTCAAATTCAACCTCATCATCATCGACAATCACTCTACCGATGGAACAACAGATGCTATTCGTGAATTTGCCTCCGACGAGCGCCTCATCCACATCGTCCCCGAACGGAATGATTTGGGTATAGGCGGTTGCTGGAATCTGGGTGTACATCATGAGAAATGTGGCAAGTTTGCCGTACAACTGGACAGCGACGATGTGTATAAAGATGAAAATACCCTGACAACAATGGTGCAGGCATTCTATGAACAGAATTGTGCAATGGTGGTAGGTACATACATGATGACGGACTTCAATATGAACAGGATCGCCCCGGGCATTATCGACCATAAAGAATGGACTCCCGAGAACGGACGTAACAATGCTTTACGCATCAACGGTTTGGGTGCTCCACGCGCATTCTATACCCCGGTATTACGCGAAATCAAAGTTCCTAACACCAGTTATGGGGAAGATTATGCCTTAGGATTGAACTTCTCCCGCCAATACCAGATAGGACGTGTGTACGATGTAGTCTATCTGTGTCGCCGTTGGGATGACAACTCGGATGCAGCACTGGATGTAGTGAAAATGAACGGGCACAATTTGTATAAAGACCGTATTCGTACCTGGGAATTACAAGCCCGTATAGCAATGAATCGTCGTCAAATGTAATAATAGGGATGGATACAAAATTAAAAATAGAAAAATTGTTCAGTGACCAGCTCTCTTCATGGGAGCTGGCAAAAAACAATTATACAGCTCTAAACCGGGTCAAAGTAAAAGAACTGGATGTGAACGGTACGCACTATAAAGTACAGTTTAATCCTGCACGCATCGTTTCTTCGGCAGCTAAAGTGGATACAAAGTCTATACAGGAACGAAAATGCTTCCTTTGTCCTGCCAATCTGCCGGCTGTACAAAGAGGCCTTCCGTTCAAAGAAAATTACCAAATACTGGTCAATCCGTTTCCCATCTTTCCGAAACATCTGACAGTGCCGGCTTTGGAGCATGTAGACCAACGTATTAAAAATCGCTTTGGCGACATGCTGGACTTGGCAATTTATGCCCAGGACTATGTGGTTTTCTATAACGGTCCCAAGTGCGGAGCATCTGCCCCCGACCATGTACATTTCCAGGCAGGAAACAAAGGTTTTCTCCCTCTTGAACAAGAGTGGAAAAATAAGAAGGCCGGTAAAATTGTGACTTACCAAACGGCTACACTATCTTATCTGAACGATGCCCCCCGTAATACATTGATCCTGGAAGCAACCAACCGGGAAGATGCCATCACCCTATTCAACGTAGTATACAACGCCATGGAACAGAAACCGGATGAGGAAGAGCCAATGATGAATCTACTTACCTGGACTGAAGACGGACAATGGGTAGTCTGCATTTTCCCGCGTTCCAAACACCGTCCTTCCTGCTACACAGCCGAAGGAGATGCCAATATTCTTATCAGCCCGGCATCCGTAGATATGGGAGGAGTATTCATCACCCCACTGGAAAAAGATTTTGAGAAACTAACGGCAACAGATATTGCGGCAATCCTCGGAGAAGTCTGTCTCAGTACAGACGAATTTCACAAATTAAGACAACGCATAAAAGAACAGTTATGAAAGAGCCTAAAGTACATGTAGGTATCCTGTCCGGACAAAAGATAGAATTCACCCTGTTGAATACCTATCACATGAACGGTGAAGAAGTAAGTGGGAAACAAACCGCTCTTTTCGATGACGGAAAAATCCTTTGGAGAAACCATCATTATGAAGAACTACTGTTTGAACCTCTGTACGAGGCTACAGACTCTTTCGAATTGCAAGATGTCACCATCGGTATCAACTTTCACTGGGAACGAAAAGAGAACCAACGTTTCCAGGGAGCCCTGAAAATCATCATAGAAAACAATACCCTCACCGGTATCAACCGCGTAAACGTAGAGGATTATTTAATCAGTGTCATCTCCTCTGAAATGAGTGCCAACGCCTCTCTGGAACTGCTGAAAGCACATGCCGTGATTTCACGCAGCTGGCTACTTAATAAATTGACAATTGACAGTGGACAATTGACAGTTACTATGCAGCATGATAGCGCAGCCAACTGTCAATTGTCAACTGTCAACTGTCAACTAATAAAGTGGTACGATCAGGAAGACCATACTCACTTTGATGTGTGTGCCGATGATCATTGCCAGCGCTATCAGGGAATCACCCGTGCATCTACCGAAATCGTGAAGGAAGCCATTCATGCTACCCGCGGACAAGTATTGACCTATGACGGACAAATTTGCGATACCCGCTTCTCTAAATGTTGCGGAGGCGCTTTCGAAGAGTTCCAATATTGCTGGGAAGATGTGAAACATCCTTATCTCATCAAACAACGGGATAGCAAAACAACGACTCTCCTGCCCGATCTTCGTATGGAAACAGAAGCAGAAAAGTGGATACGAAACTCTCCGAAAGCTTTCTGTAATACGACAGAAAATAAAATACTCAGCCAGGTGCTAAACAATTACGATCAGGAAACCACTGATTTTTATCGCTGGAAGGTAGAATACACGCAAGAAGAATTAGCAGCACTTATCTTCAAACGTTCCGGTATTGATTATGGACAGATAGTCGACTTAATTCCTGTAGAACGCGGAACGTCTGCCCGAATCGTAAAACTTAAAATCATTGGTACAAAGACAACAATGACCATTGGCAAGGAACTTGAAATCAGAAGGACATTGTCACCTTCTCATCTGTACAGTTCGGCATTTGTCATTGATAAAACAGATATAAAAGATGCTATTCCGGGCAAATTCATCCTCACCGGTGCCGGCTGGGGACATGGTGTAGGCCTTTGTCAGATTGGTGCCGCAGTAATGGGTGAGCAGGGATATACTTATGACACAATTCTGCTACATTATTATATTGGAGCTGCTATTGAAAAACGATATTAAAAAACGATCATCATGAAAGATAAAAAACTATCGCCGTGGGCGTGGATACCAACACTTTATTTTGCACAAGGATTACCTTATGTAGCCGTAATGACCATCTCAGTCATCATGTACAAAAAATTAGGTATTTCTAATACAGATATTGCCCTATATACCAGCTGGCTCTATCTTCCCTGGGTAATCAAACCTTTCTGGAGTCCCTTTATCGACCTGTTAAAGACAAAACGTTGGTGGGTAGTGACTATGCAGCTTCTTGTCGGAGCCGGACTGGCCGGAATAGCCTTTACTATTCCTATGCCTAATTTTTTTCAGATAACCCTCGCTATATTCTGGTTAGTGGCTTTCAGCTCGGCAACACATGACATAGCTGCCGACGGATTTTATATGTTGGCTCTAAGTGTACGAGACCAGGCCATGTATGTCGGAATACGAAGCACCTTCTATCGTATTGCTACTATAGCAGGACAGGGACTTCTGGTTGTACTGGCAGGAGAACTGGAGAAGCGTACTTCTACTATAGCCATGGCGTGGAGTATTACATTCTATATTCTTGCCGGATTATTTATTGCATTCTATTTGTATCACAGCTATATCCTTCCTCATCCTTCCGCTGATAAACCAGCAGTAGGCAATGTCACGGCAAGTAATATATTCAAAGAGTTCTTTGCTACTTTTACTTCATTCTTTAAAAAGCCGCAAGCAGGTGTCGCTATACTTTTTATGTTATTCTACCGTTTGCCCGAAGCCCAATTAGTAAAACTCATCAATCCTTTCCTTCTTGACCCCATTGAAAAAGGAGGCTTAGGATTAAGTACGGCCGAAGTGGGTTGGGTATATGGTACCATCGGTATTATCGGACTTACTCTCGGAGGAATCATTGGAGGAATCTGTGCAGCCAAAGGAGGATTACAGAAATGGCTATGGCCTATGGCATGGAGTATCTCCCTGACTTGTATTACGTTTGTATATCTCGGATACTTCCAACCTCAAGACCTACTTACCATTAACATTTGTGTATTTATAGAGCAGTTTGGTTATGGATTTGGATTTACAGCCTATATGCTTTACCTGATTTATTACTCGGACGGTGAACACAAAACGGCACATTATGCCATTTGTACTGCTTTCATGGCACTGGGTATGATGTTACCGGGCATGATGGCCGGTTGGTTACAGGAACACATCGGTTACGAAAAATTCTTTATTTGGGTAATGATTTGTTGTGCAGCAACCATTGCAGTTTGTGCATTTATTAAGATTGACCCTAATTACGGTAAAAAAGAAGAAGTCGCAGAAGCAGAAACCTCCGAAAAACAATAACGATTCGAAACAGAAAAACTTATGAACAAATTTCGATTTATTATTCTTAGCACATGTTGCCTGCTGGCCCTCACTACGCAGGCACAGAAAATCAAAATTAAGACGGGCATTGAAGTTCTGAAAGAACAGAACTTCAAATGCCTCGAAGGTAAACGTGTGGGACTGATCACCAATCCTACCGGTGTAGACAACCAGCTGAAATCTACGATTGACATTCTTCACGAAGCCCCCAACGTGAATCTGGTAGCATTATATGGCCCCGAACATGGTGTACGGGGCGATGTCCATGCCGGAGATAAAGTCGATAATTCAGCCGATTCCTCTACCGGATTGCCCGTCTATTCTCTTTATGGGAAAACACGCAAACCCACTCCGGAAATGCTGAAAGACATCGACGTACTTGTATACGACATACAGGATATCGGCTGCCGCTCTTTCACCTATATCAGTACGATGGGGGTAGCTATGGAAGCTGCCGCCGAAAATGGAAAAGAATTTATCGTACTTGACCGCCCCAATCCGGTAGGAGGGGAAAAAATTGAAGGTAACCTGGCAGAAGAGGGATACATTTCTTTTGTTAGTCAATTTAAGATTCCGTACCTTTACGGACTCACTTGTGGTGAGTTGGCCCTGATGCTGAACGGTGAAAAGATGTTAGGCAAACAGTGTAACCTGCACGTGGTGAAAATGAAAGGCTGGAAACGTAAAATGGATTATGTTCAAACAGGTTTACAATGGATTCCTTCCTCTCCGCACATCCCGCATCCGCACTCTGCCTTCTTTTATCCTGTATCGGGAATACTTGGAGAACTCGGTTATATGTCTATCGGAGTGGGCTATACTATTCCGTTTCAGATGTTTGCTGCTCCCTGGGTGAAAGCTGAAGAACTGGCAGATAATCTGAATAAGTTGCAGTTGCCCGGAGTCATCTTCCGCCCGATACATCTTAAACCGTTCTATTCTGTAGGTAAAGGCGAACATCTGCAAGGTGTACAAGTGCATATCATGGACTATCGGAAAGCTGCGTTGAGTGAGATACAATTCCTTGTCATGCAGGAAGTAGCCACTCTCTATCCGGAACATGCTATATTTGACCATGCAGATAAAGGACGTTTTGACATGTTTGATAAAGTAAGTGGTTCAAACGAAATACGCAAACGGTTCAGTAAACGTAATCGCTGGGAAGACATCCGCGACTATTGGTATAAAGACGTGGATAGTTTCCGCCAGTTGTCAAAGAAATATTATTTATACAAGTAGAAATGAATAAAGGAAGTAAGCACTTGGCATTTTTGCAGGAAATTTCACAATTCATCCCGCAAGAAAGAATTTATACTGACGAACTTCGCCGGTTGGCATGGGGAACGGATGCAGGTTTTTATCGCCTCATTCCCCAAATTGTAATCCGCTCCGCCAATGAGCAGGAGGTTTCGGATTTATTATGTGCGGCAACCCGTCATCTGTTGCCGGTAACTTTCCGTGCAGCGGGAACCAGTTTATCAGGACAAGCCATCAGCGACTCTATCCTTATAGTGGCAGGAAAACACTGGGAGAAATACAGTATTTCCTCCGACTACGAACAAATAACCCTCCAGCCCGGTATTATCGGACAACGTGTTAATGAACTGTTACAGCCCTTCGGACGTAAGTTTGCTCCCGACCCGGCCTCTGTAAAAAGTGCCATGGTCGGCGGTATCGTAATGAACAACGCTTCGGGTATGAATTGTGGTACACATGCCAATAGTGACAAAATGTTATTGTCGGCACGTATTGTATTTGTGGACGGAACGATACTGGATACCGGCAGTGATACCAGCAAACAGGAGTTCCTGTTGAGACATGCCGGATTCATTTCACAAATTCAGACACTACGCAACCTGATTCGTACAGATGAAGAGTTGAGCGCACGCATTCGTTACAAATACTCTATTAAAAACGTCACCGGACTAAATCTACTACCCTTCATCGCCTTCGATGACCCGTTTGATATTATCACACATTTAATGGTAGGTTCGGAAGGTACATTGGCTTTCCTCTCCGAGGTAACTATGAAAACGGAGTATGATTATCCTCACAAAGCCAGTGCAATGCTCTATTTCAGCGACATCAAAGAAGCGTGCCGGGCGGTGGTGGCAATGAAGAAACTCACTAACGAAAAAGGTGAATGGATTGTGAAAGGTGCCGAACTGCTTGATTGGAAATCTCTGGCATCCGTCAACGATTCGACTGGTGAGGGACTAACAGCTGTACTTACAGAAACTAAAGCACACAGTAAAGAAGAACTTGCTCAAAACATAGCTGCTATAGGCGGAGTTTTAGCATGCTTCAATACTTATATACCGGTTCATTTTACAGATAAACCGGAAGAATATTCCAAATACTGGGCCATCCGTTCAGGTATCTTCCCCTCTGTGGGAGGAACCCGTCAACCGGGAACAACCTGCCTCATCGAGGACGTAGCCTTCCACATAGAAGACTTACCCGAGGCAACAGCCGAGTTACAGCAACTCATTGCGCGCCATGGATATGATGACGCCTGTATTTACGGACATGCCCTTGAAGGTAACTATCATTTCATTATTAATCAGTCTTTCAGTACCGAGGCCGAAGTAAAACGCTACGAAGAACTAATGAATGATGTCAAAACATTAGTAGTGGATAAATACGACGGTTCACTAAAGGCCGAACACGGTACGGGACGTAATATGGCACCGTTCGTAAAATACGAATGGGGTGAAAAAGCTTATGAGATTATGAAAGCGGTAAAAGCGCTTTTCGATCCACAAAATCTGTTAAACCCCGGTGTTATCTTTAATGATGACCCGCTGTGCCATATCAAAAACTTCAAGCCGTTACCACTCACGAATCCACATGTAGACAAATGTATCGAGTGTGGCTTTTGTGAAGTCAATTGCCTGACTTGTGGTTTTACCCTTTCTTCACGTCAACGCATTGTATTACGCCGTGAGATATCCAGGCTGAAACAAAACGGTAATGCTCCCGAACGACTCGCTACTCTACAAAAACAATACCGCTACCCCGGGAACCAGACTTGCGCCGGAGACGGTCTTTGTTCCATGTCCTGTCCTATGGGAATCAACACAGGTGACCTGACACATGATATCCGTCAGGAAGAACTTCCGCAAAATAGCTTTGGCTATTCTATAGGGAACTTTGCCGCCAATCATTTTGCCGGTATAAAAAGTTGCCTGCGTCCGATGTTGACCCTCGCAAATGTAGCCCATTCCGTATTGGGAACTTCAGCTATGACTTCCCTCACTAAAGGGATGCACAATGTCTTGGGGGTCCCACAATGGACTCCGGCTATGCCCAAAAGCTATAAGAGAAGGGAGAAGGGAAAGAATATGCAGGGCGATAGTGCAGCCAACTCTCAACTTTCAACTCTCAATTCTCAACTAAATAAGGTTGTTTATTTTCCCAGTTGTATCAATCAAACGATGGGACTTCCCGGTAAATCACGTGAAAGCCAACCTCTCGTAGATAAGATGTTGTCTCTCCTGCAAAAAACGGGTTACGAAGTTATCTTTCCTAAAAATATGGAGAAACTGTGTTGCGGTACGATTTGGGAGAGCAAAGGCATGCCGGATATTGCCGATCACAAATCTGCAGAGCTGGAAGCTTCGCTATGGGAGGCTTCCGAAAATGGAAAATATCCGGTATTGTGCGACCAGAGCCCTTGCCTCCATCGTATGCGTGAAACCATTAAGAAAATGAAGTTATATGAGCCCGCAGAGTTCATATATACGTTCTTACGTGATAAACTGGAATTCACTCCTATAAACCGTCCGGTAGCGATTCACGTCACCTGCTCTATGCGTAGAATGGGATTGGCAGACACCCTGCTTTCCCTGGCACGGCTCTGTTCTACACAGGTTGTCATACCCGAAGAGGTAGGGTGTTGCGGTTTTGCCGGAGACAAAGGTTTCACCCACCCGGAAGTCAACAGTTATGCTTTACGCAAGTTACGTCCGCAATTGGAAAAAGCAGGAATACAAACAGGATATTCCAATAGTCGTACCTGCGAAATTGGCCTTACTACCAACACAGGTATTGCCTATGTATCTATCGCCTATCTGGTAGACGAATGTACTAAAGCCCGTTAGCCCCAAATATAAACTTAACACATAAAGCCATTAAAAATGAATAAAACAACCAGCAAACGCCTCTTAGCCCTCGACATATTAAGAGGTATCACCATAGCAGGAATGATTATGGTGAACAATCCCGGTTCGTGGTCGTACGTCTACGCCCCGTTAGGACACGCTAAGTGGAATGGTCTGACACCAACCGACCTCGTATTTCCTTTTTTCATGTTTATCATGGGGATATCCACCTATATTTCCCTGAGGAAATACAACTTTGAGTTCAGCCACTCAGCCGCTCTAAAGATTCTTAAACGTACCATTGTCATTTTTGCCATTGGCCTGGGCATTGCCTGGTTCTCTATGTTTTGCCGCACCTGGAATTCACTTTCCGGTGAAGAAATCTCTTTTCTTTCACGGCTTGGCCAATCGGCCTGGACCTTCGATCATATTCGTATTTTAGGAGTGATGCAACGCTTAGCACTATGCTATGGCGCAACTGCTATCATCGCTTTAACGATGAAGCACAAATATATCCCTTATCTGATTGTAAGTTTATTGGTAGGTTATTTTATCCTGCTTATCACCGGTAATGGGTTCGAATATAACGACACGAACATACTTTCCATCGTTGACCGTGCTGTGCTTGGTGAAGCGCATATGTACAAGGACAATGGTATCGATCCCGAAGGGCTGTTAAGTACCATCCCGGCTATAGCACACGTGCTGATAGGTTTCTGCGTTGGCAAACTACTAATGGAAGTAAAGGACATCAACGAAAAACTCGAACGCCTGTTCCTTATCGGAACAATTCTTACTTTCTTAGGATTCCTGCTCAGCTACGGTTGTCCGATCAATAAGAAAATATGGTCGCCTACTTTCGCCATTGTTACTTGCGGACTGGGTTCCAGCTTCTTGGCGCTACTTATCTGGATTATCGATGTAAAAGGTTATAAATCGTGGAGCCGGTTCTTTGAATCGTTTGGTGTAAATCCACTCTTTATCTATGTACTGGCAGCTGTACTTTCTATTTTATTGGGTAACATACGAGTCGCATTGGACGGAGCAACAATCAGCCTGCATGGTTACATCTATAGTGGTATTCTTCAGCCTTTATTGGGTGATTACCCCGGCTCATTAGTATTCGCTCTTCTATTTGTGATACTCAACTGGAGCATCGGTTACCTATTGTATAAGAAAAAAATATATATAAAGATATGATATTAATAGCAGATAGTGGTTCTACAAAAACCGATTGGTGCGTTGTAGGACAAGGACAACTCGTCCGACAGATAGTTACGAAAGGTATGAATCCTTTCTTTCAATCAGAGGAAGAAATAGGGAATGAGATAGCTACTGCACTACTCCCCCATCTGGAAACCAATGCGCTCGACGCTGTTTACTTTTATGGAGCAGGATGTGTGCCGGACAAGGTGCCAATGATGCACAATGCACTTTCTCTCCATCTGAACGTCAAGAACGGCATTGAAGTCAATACGGATATGCTGGCTGTCACCCGTAGTTTGTGTGGACACAAACCGGGCATTGCCTGTATTTTGGGAACCGGTTCGAACTCCTGTTTCTATGACGGCGAAAAAATTGTGAACAATGTTTCCCCGTTAGGATTCATTTTAGGAGACGAAGGTAGTGGTGCTGTATTAGGAAAACTTCTGATAGGCGACATTCTGAAAAACCAGATGCCCCCGGAATTGAAAGAAAAGTTTATGAAAAAAACCGGCCTGACACCTCCCGAAATTATCGACCGTGTATATCGTCAGCCATTCCCAAATCGTTTTCTGGCAAGCCTTTCTCCGTTTCTGGCAGAGAATATTCATGAGCCATCTGTGCATGCACTGGTTCTTGGCAGCTTCAAAGCCTTCCTGAAACGTAATGTGATGCAGTATGACTATCAAAATTATCCGGCACATTTCATCGGTTCCGTTGCCTACCATTATCAGGAGGTATTGCACGAAGCCGCCCATGAGCTGGGAGTACAAATAGGAGTTATCGTCAAAAGCCCCATGCAAGGCCTAATGACATTTCACAATTCATAAATCATAATATACCCAATGTTTATCAAAATATCAGAGCAACCTTCGCTCTACAACGATTTAGAGAAAAAGTCTATCCGGGAAATACTGGAAGACATCAATACGGAAGACCAGAAAGTAGCCCTTGCTACGCAAAAGGCCATTCCGCAAATAGAGAAACTGGTAAGCCGGATCGTACCTCGCATGAAGCAGGGAGGACGTATATTCTATATGGGTGCCGGAACAAGCGGACGCCTGGGAGTACTTGACGCTTCGGAAATACCTCCAACCTTCGGTATGCCTCCCACATTGGTCATCGGACTGATTGCCGGTGGGGACACAGCCCTTCGTAACCCAGTAGAGAATGCCGAAGATAATACGACCCGTGGTTGGGAAGAATTGATGGAACATAACATCAATGACAAAGATACGGTTATCGGTATTGCTGCGTCGGGTACTACTCCTTACGTCATCGGAGCCATGCACGCCGCTCGCGAACATGGTATCCTGACCGGATGTATCACCAGCAATCCCGATTCACCTATGGCAGCAGAAGCCGATATTCCTATTGAGATGATTGTAGGACCGGAATATGTTACAGGAAGTTCACGTATGAAATCGGGGACAGGACAAAAAATGATCCTGAATATGATCACTACTTCTGTAATGATTCAGCTGGGACGTGTGAAGGGTAACAAGATGGTTAACATGCAGCTTAGCAATCAGAAACTGGTAGACCGTGGTACGCGCATGATTGTTGAAGAACTCGGACTGGATTATGACCAGGCAAGAGCATTGCTACTGATGCATGGTTCAGTAAAGAAAGCAGTAGACGCTTATAAAGCGGGACAATAAACAAGATTCAGTTCACCATAAAGGCCACAGGGTTTCATAAAGTATTACTTATCTGACAAAACGCGGATTTATGCGAATTAACGCAGAATTAAAGACTGTAATTCTTTCTTTTATATCTGTTTCTTTTTGCGAAAATCCGGGTAAATCCGCGTTTCAATAATACAAACCTTATCCTACTTTATCTAAACTACGCATTCATATGAAAACATCCTTCACAATATTAAGTCTATTCTTCCTCTCTTTCCAAGTCTTGGGACAACCGTTACAACGCGTAGCTCCCGAACAAACAGGTATGAACTCCCGTCAGCTTACATATGCTGATAAAGCTATTGAAACAGCTATAAACAACAAAGAAATTCCCGGTGCTGTACTCGCCATCGTACGCCATGGCAAGTTAGCTTATCTGAAAGCCTATGGAAATAAGCAACTGTTCCCTGATACAGAACCGATGAATGTCAATACTGTATTTGACATGGCTTCCGTTAGCAAAGCCATATCAACCGCTATCAGTGCTATGATTCTCATTGAACGTGGTCAACTCCGGCTCACAGACCGTGTCAGTCTCTATATTCCGGGATTCCCCGAAGATATCCGTATCACCGATCTCATGACACACACTTCCGGACTCCCACCTTATGCTCCGGTAAAGGAATTAATAGCTAAATATGGTGCTCCGAATCCTAAAGGGCTCATAGAATACATTTCCGGTTGCAAAACTAATTTTAAGCCAGGGACAGACTTCCAATACAGTTGCCTCAACTATATTGTCCTACAACATATCATTGAAACAGTCTGTGGACAAAGCCTGCGTAATTTTGCAAAAACGCATATTTTTGATCCGTTGGGTATGCAACATACCGATTATTGTCCTGTCGGAGAAACATTGGAACGGTGTGCTCCTACCGAAAAGCAAAAGGATGGAAGTATTCTCAAAGGAGTTGTTCACGATCCGTTGGCACGTATCATGAACGCAGGTATCTCAGGTAATGCAGGTGTTTTCTCCGATGCCAATGACCTGGCTATACTCGCTGTAATGTTACTCAACAACGGAGAATATAACGGACATCGTATCCTCAGTCCATCAGGAGTAAAAACAATGAGAAGTATTCCGCGGCATATCCCCGGTCTGGGACGCGCATTAGGATGGGATCTCTTTTCTCCGTATGCATCTAATAACGGTGATTTGTTGGGGCCAAACACTTACGGACATACAGGATATACAGGTACTTCCATCACCATTGATCCCGACAATGACACTGCCGTTATTCTGCTGACCAACAGCGTACATCCGGATGACAAAGGTAAAACAACCCGGCTTCGTTCGCTGGTAGCCAATGCTGTAGCTGCGTCTATCTATCCTACCGAACGAACTTATACCGAACACTACTATAAACGCTTTCTACAATTTGAAGATGAGCCTGCCATCAGTACAAAAGATATTGTCATGCTGGGCAATAGTCTCACCGAAAACGGAAAAGACTGGGGTACACGGTTAAAGAAGAAGCATGTACGCAACCGGGGCATCATCGGAGATGAAGCAATGGGAATATACGACCGTCTACATCAGATTCTGCCCGGACATCCGGCAAAACTCTTCTTGCTGATAGGTATCAATGATGTATCACACAATCTCACAGCAGACAGCGTCGTGACACTTATCACCCTCCTGATAGACAGAATACAGAAAGAGTCACCCGACACGAAACTATATCTCCAAAGCTTGCTTCCTATCAATGAATCCGTATGTAAATACAAAACGATGATTGGTAAAACAGACATCGTACCGGAAATTAACCGGAAACTGGAAATTCTCGCCACCTCCCGGAAGATACCATTTATCAACCTATTCCCTCTTTTTACAGAAAAGGGAACAAATATCCTACGAAAGGAGTTGACAAGAGATGGGTTACATCTGACAGAGGAAGGATATGAGATATGGAGTAGGAAGTTGAAGAAATACCTCTAAGAAAAGACTTGCCAACCCCTTTTTCTCGTTTTAACAACACACAAATAACCTTTATAACAATATCCTATGAAACACTACTTACTGTTCTTTTTATGCCTTTGGAGAATAATTGATTTATATTCTCAATGCAGTCTCACTTCTGAACTTAATAAATTCAGAGTTAATGACACCATTGTCAAACAGCAAATAGAATATAAAGCTCCCGGCCGGTCCGGCAGAGATGTACTTTGGGATTTCGGGAAATTATCTCCGATAAACAAGAAATATACTCTCATTTATTCTGCCCAAAAAGGAGCCGATTCTATTATAGTAGGGAGAGAGCACCATACTCGTTATTATTATGGCTGGCAAAAAGATTCAGTATTGTCATGGGGATTTGAAAATTCAACCACTCAAATAGAAAACTCAAAGCCTGAACTCCTTTTGCGGCTTCCCATGCATTATGGAGATAAAGTTCAAGGATATTATCAGGGAGAAGGGAAGTATTGCGGACGGTTACACATTTCCACGGTGGGACGAAACACAACCGAAGCCGATGCATACGGAATGATTATCTTACCCGGAAAAGATACTCTGAAACACGTTCTACGGATAAAAATGACCAAATTAATCAGTGAAACGATTTCTCCCCTAAAGAATCTTTCCGAAAGCATGGACAACCCGGCTTATGGGATTCTGCCAGAAGATTCCATTGACAATATCATAAGGCAAAACGAACGGACCATTATTGTAGAAACCCATCAATGGTATGCTTCCGGATATCGCTATCCCATTTTCGAAACAATACGTACCGGTAATCTGTCTGATAGCTTAAAAACAGCATATTTTTCTACAGCATTCTACTACCCACCGGGTAAACACATGTATCTGAAAAGTGATACCGCCAATCTGGAATTACAGAAAAAGATATTGGCAGATGCCGTCCATAAGAATGAGAAAGACGATCATAAAATTCAAGACAACTCAAACAAATTGTCTTTAGACTTTTCATACAATGTCTATCCCAACCCTGTACAAACAGAGTTTACTTTTGAATTTTATCTCTCTGACTATGCAGACATTTCTTATAGATTGTACAACATAGCAGGCCAACAGCTTACTCATAGTATCGTAAAGAAATGTCCGGGAGGAGTATATCAACATTACATCGATATGGATAAATATCCCAAAGGAGAGTATATCCTGCAAATCTGTGTGAATGAAAAAGTATTCAGTGAGAAAATAATAAAATAATAATACTATGAAAAAGATACTATTTCGAATCAGAATCCTGATATTCTCAGGACTTATCTTATCCTATCCGTCTTCCCCCCTGTTCGCACAAGACGAGCCGGCTCCCGTCATTACCAGACCTTCTTCCGAGGCTCTGGCTTTAGAAAAATATGGAGAAATACCAACGGATCTTTATACAGGAAGAATAAATATAGATATACCACTACTCAACATTACAGAACATGACATCGAAATTCCTATAAAAACAAACTATTTTGGTGGTGGAATTAAAGTAATGGAAGAGGACGGACCGATAGGATTGGGATGGACACTTTGCTTAGGTGGAATGATATCCCGGTCCGTTTGCGGAATGCCGGATGAGATGCATGATTTAGCCTCGAATGTGGTTGGATACAACCGGTTAGAGGAATTATTCTCTTATACAAGTATGAATGACCGAAGGGAGTTTGTTGAACTTATTAAAAACAGAACCTTCGATTACAACCCAGGCGACCAATACCGTATGATCAACAACTATTGCAAAATAGGTTACATGAGCAGCTATTATGGTGAACAATATGACCAGGGGCATTTTGATACTGCACAAGATACTTATAGTTTCAACTTCATGGGGATGTCCGGAGTCTTCGTCATGGATAAGAATGGACACTGTACCATTCAAAGCGAAAGCAGCATCTCAATTGAATACAGACTATCAAGAATATTCATCGCTAAAGACCCAAACGGATACATTTATAAATTTGAGCAAAAAGAACTTTCCAAATTTCAATATAAGATAAAAGATCAAGTCTTTCCCGATGATCCGGGGCTTGAACGCGATGAAACATATGAATATCCTTCAGCTTGGTGGTTGACCTCGATTACCAGTCCGACCGGAGAGCATATAGAGTTTAATTATAAAGTGATAAAAAACACAGAATGCGCTATCACTGATTATTCTATTATTGACTGGGAATATAAACTTAAGTATTATGCATCCACGCTCCATTTTCCATGTGTAGAACGGGAACAGCTGGTTAACGGAATTTCCACTACACCCTATGAAACCCGAATAACAGACAAAGTACAATTAACGTCAATTGTTGGACGAAACAGCATAACACGTTTTGAATATGAAGGAGACAGTTGTCACCGCCAACTGAAAACGATTAAATATATTCCCAATAAACTCGCAGAAAATGTCATTTATAAAACAATCAACTTCTGTCGTTCTGATTTTGATACGGACGATGTCATACAACGTACCAGATTGGACAGTCTGATAATCACAGGAGAAGATCACACCACTACCAGAACATTCAAATTCGGATATACGACCAATGAAATATATGGAAAAAAGCTAAGACAAAGAGATCATTGGGGATATTGGATACCCAATAACGCATTATATCCCGCTGCAAACTACTTCGAGAGAAGACCATACGTTTCGGCCAACAGCGGCAACCGCCACGCCTATCCCGACGGTTTCACCTTAGGGATGCTTCAAAGCATCACTTATCCTACCGGAAGAAAGTCGGAATTCACTTGGGAGCCAAATACTTTTTCCAAGTTAGGATTGACCGCTCAACGTACTGCCGTCTCTGATAATTCCTTTTTTGAGACTTTAGAAGTTTATCAAGACACTCTTGCTCATCAAACAACATTAAAAGGAAAACGAATGGGGCAATTACTTGAAACATCCTGCAACATATGGATTCCCCAATCCATCCGTCTCGATTTCTCCCAATACTATCCGGCAGGAATTATCGGGAATGACGATCCGGCAAGTTATAATACCTGCATTACCGGGTGGACAAGCAACGATACTATATTTTATGGACAGCCCCTACCTTATGTAGAAATAACTTTCCCTGACAACACGAAAAGGATTGTCCGTATTAATAAATATAGTATAGATAAGCCGGTATCCATTTATGCCATACAAAGGGGGACTTATACATTTAAATTAAAAAATCCGGCTATGGAGTGGTCCGGCTATCAACCCGAGCTATGCGGACTTTTTTATGATATATTTGAAGGTCCGGATTGCAGCGATTGCGGAAAAATCAGTATTCATTATTACTCACTCCGTTCTCCTATCGCTTCAGAGACCTACGCGACAGGCGGTTGTAGAATCAAAATGATAAAGCATATTACCGGAACCGATACCATTGCCCGGCTCTACAACTATTCAGAAGACGGCAGGGAGCGGGACTCTCCCAGTTCAGGTGTACTGACGTATATTCCCAGATACGGGTCAATGATTGCTAAAGCCTACCAGCCTAAACAGCCCTTAGATGGCAATGGCTTAGGCTCATGCATTTTATTTGAGGAAGCTGAAACTCCAATTATAAGCCTCACCTCTCATCCCATTCCCACTACATTGAATGGAGGAAGTCATATCGAATATGCTAAAGTAACGGAGAATATCATTAAAAACGGACACCCGGATCCATTAGACCCCCAAAGAGCTGACAGACATGAAATCGTATATGAATATATCACCTCAGCC
This sequence comes from Bacteroides sp., assembly GCA_019416685.1. GTDB lineage: Bacteria > Bacteroidota > Bacteroidia > Bacteroidales > Bacteroidaceae > Bacteroides. Next base: position 59,775 of record DXWV01000033.1, on the reverse strand, counting down.
GATTTGGACTGTGCAGACATTGATGAAACCAATTACCAAATGTATATTAGGGCTGATATGCTCAAATTAACTTCCCAACGATATAAAAGAGGAATGTTAAAAAGGAAAACCGAACATACAGATGAAAAGAAAGTCACAAAATATCAGTATAGCATTCCTGAAAAGAATGATACTCCCATTACTACTGGTTCCATGTTTGTAGTAGGCGATTATGTAGACATGCGCTTCATTTGGCGTCAGTGTCCTGAATATGGTGCAATTCTTGCCTATAAAGATTATGGTATAGTGAAATACAGAGTCATCCCCTATAACAAACGAATTGATGAAATAAAAACAACAGGAGATATTACTAGTAATTATCAAAAATATACTTATGCAGACAAATTATACAGTACTAATATAATGGCAAACACTCCTTTATCATATTCTACAATAGATTCACAAGGAGACACAGTTACCCAATATTATACATATACCCGAAAAAACAAAATACATACCTGTATTTCTATAAAACAAGGAAGGATTACGGATGCATACCGAAACGAATATAACGATAAAAGCCAACTTACAGCCAAATACATAGCAAAACTGAATCCGAATAATCTTCCTTTTGCCATTTCCTATAGGTTAGGTAATTCGCAATTTATAACCGAAAACCAGAATCCGGCATTATACCAATTGACCAACGTCCTTATGGAAAGTTACCAATATGATCGTGACAGGCTGGTTCAGGTTACAGATGAGACCTCAGGTATATCCACCGTCTACCTCTGGTCCTACAACGGCACACATCCCGTAGCAGAAATCAGAAATGCCACATTTGCCAACGTAGTGCAAAGTTTAGGTGGCGATTATATGGTGAATCAATTATACAATTCGTATGCACCTGATATGAATGTGGTAAATAATCTAAGAAATGTACTTATAAATAGCCAGGTAACCACAATGACCTTCAAATTATTGGTAGGAGTAACCTCCATCACAGACGCCAGAGGTATCAAAACATCTTACGAATATGACTCTTTCGGAAATCTCAAGAACATACGGGATCTTAATAATCGGCTGCTTCAGACCATTCAAGTTCATTATATCGGCGAATATTTATGAAAACAAGAATCTTATTATCAGGAGTTTTTTTATTACCACTATTTATCATACATGCACAATCCGGTGGTAATCAAAACTATATCTCCATACATACAAAAATGAACGCAGAGGGCACAACAGAACAGGTGTCCATTCAATATTTCGATGGCATGGGACGTCCTGTGCAACAAGTTCAAAAAAACCATACGCCATCCGGTAAAGATTTAGTTACTAACATCGACTATGATTATTGCAGACGGATATCAAAAGAATGGCTACCGACTCCTGTTGAAAAGAGCCGGGAATATATCAAACCCGGAAACTTTGCCACACTGTCAAAAGCCTATTATCAGGATGGACGGCCCTATAAGGAAAACCTTTATTCCTCCCGTTACAGATATGATTATCTGGAAGGGATACAGGTACCCGGTGACGATATGGACAAGTACCACAGCAAACTGAAACATACAGCCAACACCGCGAACCAAGTCAGAAAATATATAGTGAATGCACAAAACCGTCTTGAAAATGCCGGATACTATCCTCCCAAAACACTCGAATGTTTTCTCACAACCGATGAAGATGGAAAAGAATCCCAAATATTCAAAGATAAAAACGGACGCATCATCCTGCAGACATCCGGAGGGGATGTGAATACCTATCACGTTTATAATTCATTGAGACAGCCGTGCTACATACTTCCCCCTATGATTTCGGATGTACTGAATGCAGGTGAAGTCAGTGATGACCATGTATTGTTAAAACAATACGCATTCATTTATAAATATGACGACTTAGGGAATTGCATATACAAACGCCTGCCCGGATGCGAACCGATATACACGGTATACGATAAAGCCGGGCAATTGGTTTTCAGCCAGGATGGTAACCAACGGAAAAAACATTTGTGGACAGCAAGCAATTATGACATTTTCGGCAGACTGGTCTATATGGGACAATATGAAGCCGAAATGAGCTTGGAAGAAGCTGTTATGGAATTTGGAAACTCACCGGTTACCGATTCATTTATCACAACTAATGCGATGGGATATTCAAATACTCCTTTCAACCTACCATCCGACAAGATGCTAACCGTGAATTACTATGATGACTATCGTTTTCTGGAACTGCTACCGCCTGCACAAAGAGATTCATTATCTTACAAACAGAAAGAAGGTTACGGAACAGCATTCACATCAAACGGTTCTTCTGTCGGTTCAAACCTGAACGCCAAAGGTCTTCTTACCGGTACACGTACTTATCTATTGGATGGAAGTGGAAAATATATCATTCAGGTATTCTATTATGATGAAAAAGACAACATCATACAGACTCGCCAAAGCAATCATTTGGGCGGGTATACAACGGCATACCACAGAGTAGATTTCAGAGGGAAACCTATAAATGTGCTTAAAGAGAGTTCCATTTCCGGCAACAGATACGGCAATGTGTCCGAACTTTATTCATATACATATGACCAAGCAGAGCGACGTCTTGCTACAAATTACCAGCTAAATGACAATCCTGCCATCACTTTGTCCGAAAATGAATACGACGAATTAGGACGATTACAAACAACATACAGACATAATCGGACAGACACGGTTTGTTACAAATACAATATACGGAACTGGATAACCCAAATTAAAAGCGGCTCATTTGAGGAAGATATTTACTATAATCAACCTTTCTACAGTGAAGCCAAACGTTATTACAATGGAAATATCTCCTGCAGTTCATGGACGTATAATGGAAAGAAGAATGGTTATACGTATTATTATGATAACCTGAATAGATTAAAATCCACCTACTGCTATCTCAACGGTCATTTTATGGATAGCTATCAATGGTCTGAATCATTTCAATATGACAATCACGGAAACATAAAGAGCTTGACACGATTCAATGGAGAAGATGTTATCGACCTGCTAACATTGTCTTATCATGGTAATCAACTAAAGAAAGTCACGGATGGATGGGGTTCCAGCAACCTGTACAATCAAAAAGAGTATCAGGATAAGGCAAACGAAACGGAAGAATTCGCTTACGATGCCAATGGAAACATGGTGAAAGACCTCGATCGTGACATCGTTACCGTTCGCTATAACATACTAAACTTGCCTGACACCGTCCAATTTAAGAATGGCAATCAAATAATCAATTCATACGATGCTTCCGGTCAAAGGCTAAGTACCCGTAACTTCACACTTACTACCCCCATAGTTGTGCCTATCGGAGAAACCCGTAAATGGGAATATGATCTGGATGTAATAGACGAAACAGGCACATTTTACGTTGATAATATAGAATACGACTTTAATGGCTGTGACCCGGGAGTATATATGCTGGGAAAAGTGTTCAATCCTGAAGGATATGCTACAAGGATTAACTCAACTTCTCTTCTGCCCGACTATCATTATTATCGTAAAGACCATTTGGGCAACAACCGGGAAGTATGGCGTGCCGCATACAAAGACTATAAAGGGGCTATAGTCCCGGCGGCCGCTGTACAACGCATTCAGTACTACCCGAGCGGCCTGCCTTGGGCAGAAGGAACAGGAAGAGACATTCAAAACCGTAAATATAACGGTAAAGAGTTCATTGAAATGCATGGGTATGATACATACGATTATGTGGCTCGTGGCATGTATCCGGCGATTATGAGCTTCACGTCAGTGGATCCACATGCTGAGAATTATTACAACCTTAGCCCATATGTATATTGTGGAGGAAATCCTATAAGCAGAATCGACCCTTATGGAATGGACTATTGGAGTACAAGCGACCCGGTAGAAATAGAACGGTTCTGGAATTCTTTATTTTCGCCTCTTGTAAACATGCCACAATATTATTCTAATTCATTCAATTTCTCATCCTGGGATCATCTCACAGATGCAGAGTTCACAGACAGACTGACTTTTAATGACGAGAATGAGATATTTTATTTTAGCTATAGTAAAATCATTAATGGCGAAATTAATGTTATAGGAATATCTGTTAGAGCTACAAATGTAAACCAAGGAAATGCCTGGACCCAATATGGACTTCCCGCTTCCGGAAGGATAGAACAAGATAACATATTATTTAATATTATCTTGGGTGGTACAAAGGTTGGATGGACAGTCATAAAGAGCCTATTTTCAAGAGGAAATTCATATTCTACGACAAATACTTTCAATGCAAATAGTAATATAGGCATTGATAATCTCGGAAAAAATTCAAAAAAATTATCTGATAAAATCATAAAAAAGAATAGATATGATGCACATGAAATTAAGCGTGAGTTTCTGGGACGTAAAGCAAACATTGATCTATATGATTTGTATAAAGAAACCCGAACAGGCGAGATATTAATAATGAGAAAGGGCGGGGGTGGAACGGCAATTCCGACCGGATATTTTATAAAATAAGTTATGGCAAAAATTATGTTTGAATTCACTATTTATAGTGACAATTGGGATCCCAATGGAATGATTAAACTCCTTGATATAGAGAAAGAAAGAATTAATATTTGTATCAAAGGTAATCCAGGAAAATATATCCAAACACTTAAAGAGAGTTCGTGGACATACTCTACAGGATATGTTGAAGCTAATAATCTACAGCATCTCAACGAATCTTTTATAGATAAGATAGAGCCTCACGTTGGACTTCTTGAAGAATACCTAAGAACCAACCACTTAGACTCTAAACTATATGTGGTAGCGTATATGCACAAAAAAGATATCCCAACATTCGAGTTTGACAATAGAATGCTTTCTATTTTGTCAAGACTAAATACTTCTATCGATTTCGATTTATATGTTGTAACCAAAAAAAATTATAACTATTATCCTTATGACAAGAATAAAGCTTAAATTCGTGATAGTAGGAAAAAACTGGGATCCTATAGAATTCAGTTTATTATTTGAAAATATTGTTCAAAAAAACATCTATATCACCAAAGACGGAGATAATATTACATGGGGTTATACAGAAGGATATGTTGAAACGTTCGATTCAGGACTCGTAATATCATCATTTTTAAATACAATGGAAAAGTCAGTTTCAATTATTAATATATGGTGCAATAACAAGCAACTGAAAGCGGAAGTAAAAATTCAAGCAGAAGCAACAATGGATCTAATGCCTGCGTTCTATGTTAGCAACAGAATGATACATTTTCTTAACAGCTCAAGATCATCAATAAATTTCAATGTATCAATAATAAATAAAAAAGGATATAATAAATAAAGAATGGAAATATACGATTATTTATTAAAACAAAGTATTGGTAAAAAGGTCATTCGAAGTACCTCTGGTGGTGGTGCAGGTTCTATCTGGTTAATTACACTCGATGATGATTCTTACTTTTTTATCTATTGCGATTGGAGAATAGAGCAAAACAATCGAATTAAGGCAACTTGTTATGATGATAATACGGCCGTATCAGGACTACTTTCACGCAGTGTAAAGGAGTTAGAAGGTAAGATATTATTAGCATACGCCTTATCAGAACAATACGATTTAAAACTATTCTTTGAAGACAATTACAATGTAAAAATTTTCTGTTCAGTATCATATTCAGAAACAGAAAACGGTGGCACTTATGATACAAACTGGACATTCGGAATCCCTCGAATAAATCAAACATTTCATATAAATAATTATTTTCAAGTGATCGAAAAGCCTTATAATGAGTAATATTAGATATAAGTTTTTTAATTTCAGGAGATAAAAGAAAAAAGATAAATAACAAATAAGACAATGAAAACATACAATATTTTATTAAAGCAAATACTTGACAAAAGAGTAGTTAGTAGCATTTCTGGTGGAGATGCCGGATCTATTTGGTTAATTGAGTTTGAGAATGATTCTTATTTTCTCATCTATAGTGCTTGGAGAATAGAACAAAATAATCAAACTAAAGCAACATATACTGATGATGATACAGATATAATAGGATTATTATCACGTAGTGTAAAGGAGATAGAAGGTAAAAAGTTATTAGCATACGAGTTATCAGAGCAATACGATTTAAACCTTTTTTTGAAGATAATTACAATGTGAAGATTTTCTGTTTATTATCATATTCAGGAACAGAGAATGGAGAAACTTATGATACAAACTGGGAATTCGGGATTCGCCAAACACACCAAATGTTTTACATAAATAATTATTTTCAAGTAGTTGAAAAGCCATATGAGGGTTAGTTTAGGAGCAACAATCATATAGAGATAGTACTACCCGAGCGGCCTGCCTTGGGCAGAAGGAACAGGAAGAGATATTCAAAACCGTAAATACAACGGTAAAGAGTTCATTGAAATGCATGGATATGATACATACGATTATGTGGCTCGTGGTATGTATCCGGCGATTATGAGCTTCACATCAGTGGATCCACATGCTGAGAATTATTATAACCTTAGCCCATATGTATATTGTGGAGGAAATCCTATAAGCAGAATCGACCCTTATGGAATGGACTATTGGAGTACAAGCGACCCGGTAGAAATAGAACGGTTCTGGAATTCTTTATTTTCGCCTCTTGTAAACATGCCACAATATTATTCTAATTCATTCAATTTCTCATCCTGGGATCATCTCACAGATGCAGAGTTCACAGACAGACTGACTTTTAATGACGAGAATGAGATATTTTATTTTAGCTATAGTAAAATCATTAATGGCGAAATTAATGTTATAGGAATATCTGTTAGAGCTACAAATGTAAACCAAGGAAATGCCTGGACCCAATATGGTCTTCCCGCTTCCGGAAGGATAGAACAAACCAATACTTTATACGATTTATTAACTGGACGTTTTATAAGGAAAGCAGGTATAGAAATGGTCAAAGAGACTATTTTTCCAGGTGGTTCACCTACCAGTACTTTTGGTATAAGATCCGGAAAAAAATCTACTAAAGGAATGCCACATGATGATGGTGGAAGGGCTATGGAAAAGGCTAAAAAGAGAGTTAAAGAACTACAGCAAAAAATTAAAACAGCAAAAAGCAAGAAAGAAAAGAAAGAACTTCAAAAGACAATAGAAAGAATTCTAAAAGATACTCAATACAAAGAGAAAGGTGAAACTCATTGGAATAAATAATTCATCAATAAAAACTTATGGAACATAAAGGATTAATCCCAAACGAATCATATGAAATATTTATTATTGGAGATAAGATAACTAACTATCTCCATTTTCCTCATATATTAGATCATACTCGTGGAAATATGTACTGTTATGATAGTTACTTTCCCTACTCTACATTTTACAGTTTGGGCAGAAGACGGAAGAATACATCGGTGATCCGGATGCGCTCAATTTATATAAGTTCACTAAAATAAAAAAAAAGATGAAGAAAAAGTCCATTTAATCTAACAATTTCATACTTTATCACATCAGATATACTCCTTCAGCCCCTGCGTATTCAACAAGGTAACCTCTCTCTTATCTACAGAAATCAGTCCCTCTTTTATCATTTTATTGATCTCTTTGGACAAGGCAGGACGGGTTACTCCCAGATAATCTGCCAGTTGTACCTGATTGTGCTCCAACAAAGCTATACCAGCAGAGGTGCGATGCTCCATGAGATAATAAACAAAACGGCTGCGAAGGTTTTTATAGGAAAGAATACGCAAACGGGTGACAGTACATTTGTTACAATTGCCAGTCACACAAAGGAAACTATGGAGTAGTTGCGGCACGGAACTTATCAGTTTGAAAACCGAAGTACGGGTAGCCATCAAAAGAATGGAATCTTTGCTTGCAGTAAAAGTAGCGGGTAGAATATTGTTTTCGCCAAACAGATGCGGAGTAGCAAAGGCGCGGGGTGCGATAATCTCTTCTACCTTTACCAGATTAGCGGCTACATCGATAATATTAACCTCCAGTTCGCCTTTCAGCAGTACATACAAATGATTGCAACGCGTATCTTGTTGCAGCACCACCTCTTTACGGGATACTTTGTACAATGTAAATTCAAGTTCGTCCATTAGACGATGTTTTACATTCACATCTAGGTCCCGGAAAAGAGGTATCTGCCACAGCAGCTGTTTATACTCATCTGCAAAATCGATTCTTACCACAATACTTCTCTTTGGTTTGTGACAAAAATAGTTCTTTTTCTGTTACAGTCCTACCATTTAGCAAAGAAAATACGTGGGTTGATATTGAGGGAGACCCATCCCCAGTCTTGCCAGGCATCATGGCTACCGCCTTTCACCACATCTATGTATTTCGTCCCGAGCATGGTTGAATAACCAACAGTCAGTTTCACATCCTTCATCACTGTGTAATCTACCTGCAGGTCGAACTCTGACCCGAGACTACGTCCTTCATCTCCCTCTACTACTACGTCATAAGTGGTAGAAAAGTGATGATAATTCAGTGACAGTGCCCACCGGGGAGTTGGTTTAAAATCAACACTTAGCTGTTTATCCCACAAGCCTTTATTATAAGCAGAAGCGTAGAAATAATCCATACCGCCATAGAACTTGTGATGCGTACCATAGAGCGGATCGAATGTAGAGACCTTACTACTTTCCGGATCACCACTCAGATAATCGGTCAATACGCTGACAGACCATTGCTGATTGATTTTATATCCTGCTTTCACACCGAACATATAGGCTGAAACCTTCTTCACCTCTTCACCTACTTTTCTTTTACCAAACTGATAGTAAGCACTTCCGTTTAACGTCCAGTTACCTGGAGTATATGTGAGATAAGTTCCGGTAGTAGGCATATAGTTAGTTTTTCCTCTTTCAGAAGTGCCGGTTTCATATCCCACGTTCATAAAAAGCAAAGAGGCATTGAAATTCTTAGCCCACTGACCGTTATACCATAAGGTCTGCATGGTTTTATAAGGCTGTGCTTTAGAAGGATCATAAAAGTTACCCCCTATCGTTTTTTCATCATTCTGATTGAAAGCAAGGACAAGATGCATTTTGTGCTTTCCGGCCTCATATCCCACCTTCAATGCATCATGAAAACGTCCTGCCACATTCCAATCAAGACTACCCAGCAGACGTTCGTCATCATACACTAACGACTGACGCCCTAACTGTGCAAAAATTCCTTTTCCTAAATCCAGTTTAGCCCATGCCTCATGGAGAATAAAACGTCCGTTCTTATCAATCTGAGGGTCCTGCCCCCACACACCTACATGCTGAGCAGAAAGCTTCATTTGCAGACGATCACGCTTGTATCCAAGTGAAAAACGGGCACGATTGTTGATAAAAAAAGCAGGAAGCTGTCCGTCGGCACGCGGACTAAGTACGCCATTACGATATTCACCACGGGCACGCAGTTGTGCATCAATACTAAACTCGTTCTTCTCTTCCTGTGCACAGACAGCAGAAGAACACAAAACTAATCCGGTTAAAATAATAGCAGTCAGTTTCATACTATATCAGTTTAAATTATAAGTGTGTACGCTCGTTCCCTGTGCCGAAGGCAAATAGTTGATGCCATACCAACACATTTGAAGTAAAAGAAAACAAATCAATAGTCCGGCGAGTGCCTTGCGATGGCTCCTGTGTTGATGAAGCCGGAAGTGGATATAACACAGGTAACCTATCCATGTGGCAGCTGCCCATGTCTCTTTCGGGTCCCAACTCCAATAATGTCCCCAAGCCTCTTTTGCCCACAAAGCACCGAAAAGCATCCCCAGTGTCATAAACGAAAGTCCTACATACACCAGATCATCACAAAGCTCCATTTCCCGTTCGGCTACCGGTTTCTTCTTTATCCACAGCAGATAAACCGCCATCACCGTAGCTGCGCCAAGCATGGCATAAGCAAACATATATACAATGACATGTGGTGCAAACCAGGGACTTTGCAAAGCAGGCATCAGCGTCTTATTATGAATTTCGGGTTTAAAAAGATTAACGCTAATAAATACCAGCGAGAGTATAAAGCTGAAACTCAATATCCACTTATAGCGCCAGCGAACATAGGTGATAATACCTGCCAACGGCAGGAAGAAAGAATACCACAAACGAGTTTCTCCCATAGTACGCATGGGTGGACGTTCCAACGATATCCACATTCCTACGATAAAAGCAAAGAAAATAAGTAATCCAGCCAATGTAGGTCCCAGTACCCAGCCCATCGGTTTCCCTTTCCAAGCAGCAACAGCTCCACCCCCCCAAAGACAAAGAGACACTGCAGCAAACCATCCCAAAAGATCCCAACTCATACTTTCTCCTCCTTTCTTTTGTGTGACAATGCAAACATACAGATAGCACCGGCTATCATCATCCATATGCCCATATAAACCACAGGCAACCAAGGATCACTAACCAACTCGAACACACTGATATCACTCCAACGTCCTTTCGACTCATCATAACTCAATTGATATATTTTCCAGCCCTCTATTTCAAAAGGTCGATTTACTTCAATCGTAGCTTCTGCCTGTTCGCCGGATTGTGTATAAACGGTAACTTCAGATGCAAAACGTTTCGGTTCGCGTTCGGGCATGATAAGACTTACTTTCTGGTTCAAACGGAGCGCTTTGTATGGAAACATAAAGCTACCACAACTCACCCAACCTTCACGCTGCTCACCGCTCGTTGTGTTTTTAACATTCACATAGACTGCACAGGCCGCTCCCATTGAATGAAAATCTACAAACCGAACGGTATCTTCGGTAGCTACACTTGCAGCCATAGGTAACTTTTCCGTCACTTCAATCTCCCAATCCAGCAATTCTCCTTTGTTGAAATCATTTTCTATCAGTACATTCTCCGGATGCCCTGCCGGAAGTGCTTTTCCGGATTCATTATCTATCAACATCAGTTTGGGCGGATATTCGTCGATGATGAAATCATGTAACTCTATCGCCAATGGCAATTCCAGCATCTCTTTTTGTTTATTAAACGCCCGCCATTCTGCCTTACCCGTTTGAGTAGTCATTTCAAGCCGTTGCATATCGGCACTTCCCAACACAGCACCGGTGAGAGCTAAAAATAATCCGAGATGATTAAGTAAAAATGGAATATTACGCACTGAGAAATGATGTACCCGCCGAATAATCACCATACCCAGCAATGTAACGAACCAGAAAAAGAGCAGCACGAAAGAACAGGCAGAAAGCATCTGTGAGAATCCCAGCCAACCCTCAATTCCTATAACGGCAACTTCCGGGCGGAACTGACGGGTAAGCCCCATAATAACCGTCATCACCACCAAAGCAATCATAGCGCTGACAGCTGCCTGATAGCTGCCCATCCAACGAACAAAATAGTACTTACGAAAGAAAACATAGAATGCAAGTAACAGAAGTACATAGACTGATCCCGCACAAATATTTACCGGCCAGGCGAGCAAAGAAAGCGTACACTTACCGAGTGTTACCTGCCAGAGAGTACCAACAAGAAAGAGTCCGCCGCAAATAGCGAACCCCTCTTTATATCCCCATGTTTTTTGCCACATCTTTTTTTAGTTGAAAGTTAAAAGTTACTATGCAGCATGAGTATGAATACAGTTTTTAGTTAAAAGTTAGTTATTATACAGCAGAGAGTTAGCTGCTTACGCTGCACAGCAACTTTCAACTCTCAACTTTCAACTAAATATTCGCCAAGCGTCCGTTAGCCTTTGCCTCTTTCAACCATTGCGGAACAACTTCTTTCAGGAATTTATCTTTATTCTCATGTTCTTTCTTCATATCGAGACCGATGTATTCCTGTGCTTTGGCTTTTGTAGAAATGTCCGGCATTGGCACTTCACCCGTAAATCCATTAGTAGCCAACACTTTAGAAATAGCCAAGCGTGCCTGCAAGGCTTTATCCAAACCATGCCCCAAGATACGTTGAATCTCCTGCGGAGCATGGAAAGAGCCACCGTGTGAAGCCACTCCAAAGTCCCATCTCCATTGTGCCTGACGGATCAGTTTCAATGCCTCCTGCATCTGAGGGTCTGTAGCACCCTTATCCCATGCAAACTTAGCTTCGATATGAGCCTTTGCCAATTCCTGTTCCAGGCGATTACGAATTTCATTTGCTTTACGCTGACGGTCGTATACATTATTACGGAGTGTCTCTTCACTTTCGCGATGGCAAACCTGGCAAGTACGGTCAATCATTGCCAGCGGGCTTTGTATATGATGATCACTGAACTTCATTCCCCCTTCACTCTTATACGGCATATGACAATCGGCACATGATACACCACGTTGTGCATGGATACCCATCTGCGAAATCTCATAATCAGGATGTTGTGCCTTCAGGATACGTGCCTTACTCAGTGCGTGTGTATAATCGGCAAAATCAGCCTCATCATAATATGCCTCCATATCTTCTACAGTAAACCCTTTGTCCCAGGGGAAAGTAAGATATTTACCGTCACCTTTGAAATAATATTCCACATGGCATTGTGCACACACCAATGAACGCATCTCTTGCGGAGTAGCCTTATCAATGTCCTTTCCCTGACGGGCAAATGCCTCACGCAATGCCGGACGGCTGATATGTAGCTTCATGTTTTCCGGTTCATGACAATCGGCACAACCAATTGGATTTACAATCTCATTGCCAAAAGCAGCCCACTTATTATTATAGAAAGAGTCCACACCGAGAGCTTCCATCATACGGGGTACATCCGGACTTTTACACGTCCAGCAGGTAGAAGGTTGCGGACCACTATGCGGATCCATCGGAGCACCGGTGCGGAGACTGCGGGTGATATCTTCAATGGCATGCATATGTCCACGCGGAGTTGTATAGTCTTTAGAAAAAGCGTATCCGGCCCAGAGAACTACCATTTCGGGACGCTTTTCCAATACATCTACTGCTTCACTGCCATTAAATTCACTTTCAAAATCAGTCTGCGCTGTTTGTTTCCAGGTGTCATACTGCCGGGGATAATTTTCTCCGAACACCTCATTACGGGCTTCAATGCCCTTGATATCTACCCGTTTATTATTGAATACGCTAACTACCTCCGCCCGGCGTTCCATCAATGAAGAGACCACCAGTCCCAAAACGAATACAACAACCATTGTTCCACCAAACAACAGCCATCCTTGCCATGCTTTTAATTTCTTTTCCATAATTAATAATGTGCTAATGTGTCAATATGTCCATTGACAAATCTATTTATGAATCTATTTATCTATCATTTTACGAAGCCACTCCGGTGTAGGCGATTCCGGATAAGGAACCAGCGCATCCGGTGTAGTAGAAAGACTGTTTTGCCCATGTGCCACATCACGATGACAGTCCCAGCAGGCTTTCCCTTCTCCTACCTGAGACATCATATAATCTATGCGTCCGGTAGACACAAACTCCGTATTGAGTTGTGTATGACAACGGATGCAATTGTTCATGATTACTTCCGCACTTTCGTCATTTGCTTTTATAACCTGATGTTCGCCACGAGTAAGAAACACCGCTACATGACGCATACCATCCATACCCTTAAACGCCCACTTCTTCACGGGATTCTCATGAGGTACGTGACAATCATTACATGTGGCATCCCGTCCGTGAGAGCTGTGCATCCAAGTGGCATAATAGGGTCCCATGATATGGCAGTTGACGCAAGCTGCCGGGTCATCGCCCAGATAAGTATGCGCCCGGAGCATATACAGGAAAAACAATCCTCCTCCGATAATCAGACCGGACAAGACAATGGCTACCATCCTCCAGCGTCTGGAAGGGAGTAGCCAATGAATAATCTCTTTTATTTTCATAAGACACCAAATATTAAGTATACTACCGGCCGGTTAACAGGGCCTCTATTCTTCTTTATTTGTGCAAAGGAGCGAAATAAAAGCTAATAAATGTGTAATCTACATTACATATGGAAGAAATTATTTTGCATTTAACCCATTATTGATAAATAATGAGGCAATGTGCCAATTATACGCTTCACAGCTCTACGTAATTCTTTGGTTTTAAACCAACGGTGTCTTGGTTTTAAACCAAAGCACCGTTGGTCGGTGAGGAAAGCAAGATTGGTTTTAAACCAAAATTCCGGGGTCTTTTGGGGATTGGTCTTCGTTTTAATTATATCACGGCCAGCCACACCTCCTTGTGCGGGAAACATTTAAAACCGCACACTTCAAATGAGTTTATTCAATCACCATAATACGGTCATTCAGCCCTACTTTCGCAGCATCTTCCACAAAGATTTCTTTAACTGTACCATCTGCCAGCGAGCGGATTTCGTTTTCCATCTTCATGGCTACGAGTACGCAAAGCGGATCTCCACGTTGCACTATATCTCCCTTCTTTACGTAAGTTTTCAATATCACTCCGGGCATCGGAGCCTGAACCACTTGCCGCCCCACAGATTCGGCGGCATTACGGGAATTATGTATTTTCTCCATCTCACCTTTCAGTTCTATCTGATAAAGTTCTCCTTTATTCATGATAGTATATGTAGAATTGGAAGAAGAAATTTGCACCCCGTGAGAATGATGATCAATGATTATAGAATGAATAGAGTCTCCTCCAAGATTATAATCCACTTCATACACTTTCCCATTGACAGCTATCTTCTTCACAGGACCATCTTCAAGAATCTCGACCTTATATTCATTGTCGGGCATATCCAGAAGCCGGGCATAATAGGTTGCTAACGTTGTACTCATAATCTCTGATTTTTTAATAGTTATTGGCAGTCATCTGCAGTTTACCATAATACTTCCAAAGGGATTCACCTACCACCGGAAGAGTAGTTGCTCTCGACGCCGCTTCCTTCTCTTTCTCAAAATGCTTCAATGCAGCCGCAATCACAGCTACCGTGGGGTCGGTATTCTGACGCCGCTTCAAATCTTCTTTATCAAAACGGGTATCAATAAATGTGGTATCATACTCTCCTTTCAGAAAAGCGGTATTCTTCAACACACGCTGATGGAACGGAATTGTAGTCTTGATGCCCAGTATCTTATATTCCCGCAAAGCACGGGCCATATTTGATATGGCAGAGGCACGGTTTCTTCCCCAGCAACAGAGTTTGGCAATCATCGGATCATAATGCAATGATACCTCAAACCCGGCATAGGCGGCACTATCCAGACGAACATTACGTCCTTCGGGAGCCTCACGTACGGTAATGACTCCGGGCGACGGCATAAAGTTATTCTCCGGATCTTCGGCATAAATACGACATTCAATGGCTGCTCCCCTAAACTCAACATCCTCCTGACGATAAGGCAGACGGTTTCCGGCTGCAACAAGAATCATATCACGTACAAGATCAACACCGGTACACTCCTCCGTTACCGGGTGCTCTACCTGAAGCCGGGTATTCATTTCAAGAAAATAGAAGTTCTGATCTTTATCCATCATAAACTCCAAAGTCCCTGCACTGTAATATCCTATTTTCTTACACGCCTCCACAGCTACCTTCAACATCCGTTTCCGCGTCTCTTCCTTCACAAAAGGAGAAGGAGACTCTTCTATTACCTTCTGATTCCGACGCTGAATGGAGCATTCACGTTCGTACAGATGAATTACATTCCCATATTTATCACCCAATATCTGCACTTCGATATGATGGGGATTTTCTATATATTTCTCAATATAGACCGCATCATTTCCAAATGATGTCCCAGCTTCGGATTGAGACAAGCGAAGAGCCATCTCTACCTCTTCTTCAGACCGCACCAGTCGCATTCCCTTTCCGCCACCTCCTGCCAATGCTTTCAGCATGATAGGATAGCCCACTTCTGCCGCTACTTTTTTAGCTTCGGCAATACCCTGAACCGGCTGTTCTGTTCCCGGCACAATCGGTAGTCCCGCTTCTCTCATTATCTTTCGCGCCTCAGTTTTGATACCCATTCGGGCAATAATATCAGCACTCGGACCAATAAAAATCACACCTTCTTCCTCGCAACGACGCGCAAAATCGGCATTCTCCGATAAGAAACCATATCCCGGATGGATAGCAGCCCCTGTCTTTTTGGCTATTTCCAGAATCTTTTCCGGTTTCAAATAAGAGGTATCCTCCGGTGAATCAGAAATACAATAGGCCTCTTCAGCGTAACGGACATGCAACGCTCCACGGTCAACCCGCGTATAGATTGCTACCGTGGCAATATTCATCACCCGGCAGGTACGGAAGATGCGCATAGCTATCTCACCACGGTTGGCTACTAATATTTTTTTTATCATAATATGTTCCTCCTTCAATAATTAAAGCGGTAAATTAGAATGCTTTCTGGGTGGATTGGACTGACGCTTATTAGCCAGCATCTCAAAACTACGAATCAGCCGCATACGGGTAATAGCCGGATCAATGACTTCGTCCACATAACCAAGCTCAGCAGCCCGATACGGATTTGCAAATTTCTCACGATATTCCGTCTGAAGCTCTTTTCGTTTCTCTTCAGGATCTCCCGCTTTGTCTATTTCTTTACGGAACAGAATATTTACAGCACCATCCGGCCCCATCACGGCAATCTCGGCCGTAGGAAAAGCAAAATTCACATCTCCCCGGATATGTTTGGAACTCATCACATCATAGGCACCACCGTAGGCTTTACGTGTGATAACTGTTACTTTAGGTACAGTAGCCTCACAATAAGCATATAGTAACTTGGCGCCATTACGAATAATACCGCCATATTCCTGGTCAACTCCCGGCAGGAAGCCCGGCACATCCACCAAAGTCAGTAACGGGATATTAAAAGCATCGCAGAAGCGGACAAAACGAGCAGCCTTGACAGAGGCATCAATATCCAATGTTCCGGCAAGTACAAGCGGCTGATTAGCTACCACCCCCACGGTTTTTCCATTCAGACGAATATAACCTATGACAATATTTGCCGCATACTCTGCCTGAAGTTCAAAGAAGCTATTGTCATCGGCTACTGCCTCGATCATCTCCTTTATATCATAGGGCTGATTGGGATTGGTAGGTATCAGCATAGAGAGTTCCGGCGTAAGACGTGTGGGCGAATCGGAAGTAGCTACAAATGGAGGCTCTTCCATATTATTTCCAGGCAGGAAAGAGATTAGTTCACGAATATAATTGATACATTCAATATCATTTTCGGCAGCCAGATGTGCCACTCCGGATATAGAAGTATGTACAGCCGTTCCACCCAGTTCTTCTTTACTCACTTCTTCCTGTGTCACACTTCTTACTACATCCGGTCCGGTAATGAACATATAACTGGAATTCTTCACCATCAGGATAAAATCGGTCAGAGCCGGAGAGTACACAGCACCACCGGCACATGGTCCCATGATGGCACTGATTTGCGGTATTACTCCCGATGCCATGGAGTTGCGAAGAAAGATTTCAGCATATCCGGCCAGCGAACGAACCCCTTCCTGAATACGGGCACCTCCGGAATCGTTAAGTCCGATAATCGGAGCACCCATTTGCATAGCCATATCCATTACCTTACAGATTTTTTTTGCATATGTCTCCGAAAGTGCCCCTCCGAATACAGTAAAGTCCTGTGCAAAAACATAAACCAGCCGTTTGCCTATCATACCGTAACCGGTGACTACCCCATCTCCCGGTATTTTCTGTTTTTCCATACCAAAATCGGTACAACGATGCGTCACAAGTTTATCCAATTCGATAAACGATCCTTTCTCCAAAAGTAAATCAATACGTTCGCGAGCCGTCAGCTTTCCTACTGAGTGTTGTTTCTCAATCCGGGCATCTCCTCCGCCGTTTTCTGCTTTTCTGTTTAGTTCTTCCAGATGGTTGATGAGTTCTTTCATGGGCATTCATATTTAAGTACGATGTAAAAATAGAAATAATTACAGTGAATACATGTAATGCAGATTACATCAGAGGTGTATTCTACTGAATATAACATACAAGTTCTAAAAAAAGTTAGGAAACATGCCGTTAAACATCCCGATCAGGAGTAAAACTTAAGGAAAGAAATTAAAACTGTATATAAAACGACACATGAAATAACTTCCCATGGTAGACGTTCTTGTATTTTGAATATAGGAAGCTTCCACGTTTCTTGATAACTCTCTTCTGCTTTGCAGTAAATCATATGCAGATATTTGAATACTAAGTAAATATTTCATATTCCGTTCATTGAACTACAAAAGAGTTATGATAAAAAAAATCAGCTAACTATTCCGCAAATTAGCTGATCCTATTTTTATAAGTTTTATGGAATAAAGTTACAAAACGCTTCAACGACTTGGACGAAAATTTATTAATAAATGAAGAGTAGACTCCTTTGTAATAGAGTAATCTTGCAACGTTTTTCCATCTTCTAATTGTTTCCCGGCAAAAATAAGTCTTTGTTGATTAGGTGGGATTCCCTCTCTATCCTGAATCTTAGACTTAAGCTGTGCAACAGTTTCATATGCATCAAATACTCATACTAAACAAATGAATCATGAAGTAGAATTTATAAAAAAACAACCTGTTTTCCATAAAAAGGAAAACAGGCTATATTACTTAAATACAGAAAGTCTATTCTTCTACAGCCAGGGTCGACAGCGAGTTCGAACTACGATTTTCGATACTATACAATTGCATATCAAAAATCAATGTGGAATATCCTAAAATACTCCCATTACCACTGGAACCATAACCATAGTTCCAAGGTATGTAAACTAACCTTCGCTCTCCTACTTTCATACGCTGAAGCATCTCAGTCCAACCAGTAATTACACCGTTCACTTTAAATTTCTTCGGTGAATCGAAAGCAGTAGGATTAGCACCTTTGAATCCATCAAATCGGTCTCCGATAATTAAAGTACCCTTATAATACATATATACACTATCTGTATAGAAGGGTTGTATATCTTGAGAAACATATCCTTCAATAACCTCATCCAGATTCGTTGGATTCGGGTTCTTACTCGGATCATCCGTTATCGGCTTCAGCTCCTTATAAAATATACAGGCACCCGGAGCAGACATGAGATGAATGCTATCCAATCCACCGTGATCGGCCTCCGTTGTATATACATTATACAAAGAGTCGATAAACGCCTCATTTCGTGCCTGCCAGTTATCATACCTGCTCACCTCTTTCGTTTCTTCACAAGAAGTAAAGGCAAGTGCCAGCAATAGGATTGGTAATAAATAGATTTTCTTATTCATTCGTCAAGGATTTATTGTAAAGTTTTCAAAAGCGAAGTGATGCTTACTCTGTCAGCAATAATATTGTTCAGTTCAGAGATAGCTACACGCTCCTGCTGCATGGTGTCGCGATTACGCAGAGTCACACAATTATCTTCCAGCGTCTGATGGTCAACCGTTACGCAGTATGGAGTACCAATGGCGTCCTGACGACGATACCGTTTTCCGATACTGTCTTTCTCGTCATACTGACAATGGAAGTGGAACTTAAGACTATCAATAATCTCACGAGCTTTTTCGGGCAGTCCGTCTTTCTTTATCAAAGGCATTACGGCCAGCTTCACCGGAGCAAGAGCTGCAGGAAGTTTCAATACCACGCGGCTTTCACCGTTTTCGAGTTGCTCTTCGCAATAAGCAGCACTCATGATACTGAGGAACATACGATCCACACCGATAGAAGTTTCAATAACGTACGGAGTGTATGACTCATTCAGTTCAGGATCGAAGTATTTGATACTCTTGCCGGAGAATTTCTCATGCTGGCTAAGGTCGAAGTTGGTACGTGAATGTATACCTTCTACCTCTTTGAAACCAAACGGCATAAGGAATTCGATGTCTGTAGCTGCATTGGCATAGTGAGCCAGCTTATCGTGATCGTGGAAACGGTAATGATCATCACCGAAACCAAGTGCTTTGTGCCATTTCAAACGCATTTCTTTCCATTTTGGGAACCACTCCAGTTCAGTACCCGGTTTTACAAAGAACTGCATCTCCATCTGTTCAAATTCACGCATACGGAAGATAAACTGACGGGCTACAATTTCGTTACGGAAGGCCTTACCAATCTGTGCAATACCGAAAGGTATTTTCATACGACCGGTTTTCTGTACATTGAGATAATTCACAAAAATCCCCTGTGCTGTTTCCGGACGAAGGTAAATTTTCATTGCACCTTCTGAAGTAGATCCCATATCAGTAGAGAACATCAGATTGAACTGACGAACCTCTGTCCAATTCTTAGTACCCGAAATAGGACAAACAATTTCTTCATCAATAATAATCTGACGAAGCTCGTCAAGATCACCATCGTTTAATGCTTTTGCAAAACGTGTATGAAGCGCATCACGCTTAGCCTGATGTTCAAGAACACGGCCATTTGTACTACGGAACTGTGCCTCATCAAAAGCATCGCCAAACTTTTTGGCAGCCTTAGCTACTTCTTTATTCATTTTATCGTCGTACTTAGCCAATTGGTCTTCAATAAGTACGTCTGCACGATAGCGTTTTTTAGAATCTTTGTTATCAATCAACGGATCATTGAACGCATCAACGTGTCCGGAAGCCTTCCAGATAGTGGGGTGCATAAAGATAGCAGAGTCAATGCCGACAATATTCTCGTGCAGCAATACCATGCTGTCCCACCAATATTTCTTAATATTATTTTTGAGTTCAACTCCCATCTGGCCGTAGTCGTATACAGCTCCCAGTCCGT
The DNA here is from genome assembly GCA_019416685.1 of Bacteroides sp. Classification (GTDB taxonomy): domain Bacteria; phylum Bacteroidota; class Bacteroidia; order Bacteroidales; family Bacteroidaceae; genus Bacteroides. Next base: position 39,188 of record DXWV01000033.1, on the reverse strand, counting down.
CGTAAATATCACTTGAAGGAAATACAAAACCATACTCTTTGCAATGTGATACCAATTTCTTAAAAACGTCTTCTTGTGCCATTGTTTTATTTACAATTTAATCATTTACAATTTACGATTCCGATATCTGCCTGTAAATCACACTCGGAAATAATTCGCAAAGTAAATGATTTTTTTGGAGAAAATTCGTATTTTTGCGTGCACATCGTTCTATAATGATGTAAAAAAGATAATTTGTTGTTAAAACAAGAGGAATATTAACCATATGAGTGACGAAATCAACGAGATAACGGAAGAACATTCAGACTATAAGCCGGCGGACTCCCACAACGAAAGCGTAAAACATCAACTCACAGGTATGTACCAGAACTGGTTTCTGGACTATGCTTCGTATGTCATTCTGGAACGCGCCGTACCCCATATCAACGATGGGCTAAAGCCTGTGCAACGCCGTATATTGCACTCCATGAGGAGGTTGGATGACGGGCGTTACAATAAAGTGGCAAACATCGTGGGGCATACCATGCAGTTTCACCCACACGGAGATGCTTCTATCGGAGATGCACTGGTACAGTTGGGGCAAAAAGATTTGCTGGTAGATTGCCAGGGTAACTGGGGTAACATTCTCACCGGTGACGGTGCAGCTGCGCCACGTTATATCGAAGCCCGTCTCTCTAAATTTGCACTCGACGTAGTATTCAATCCGAAAACAACAGAATGGAAGTTGTCTTACGACGGACGAAACAAAGAGCCCATTACTTTACCTGTTAAATTCCCACTACTATTGGCACAGGGAGTAGAAGGTATTGCAGTAGGACTCTCTTCAAAAATATTACCACACAACTTCAATGAATTGTGTGACGCCTCTATCAGTTATCTACATGGAGAAGGTTTTAAACTCTACCCGGACTTTCAGACGGGAGGTTCTATAGACGTATCCAAGTATAATGACGGTGAACGGGGTGGTTCTGTGAAGATACGCGCCAAAATCAATAAGATTGACAATAAGACATTAGCGATCACGGAAATTCCCTATGGAAGAACCACCACAACAGTAATTGATTCCATCCTGAAAGCTGTAGACAAAGGGAAAATCAAAGTACGCAAAGTAGATGATAACACCTCTGCCAACGTAGAGATATTAGTACACCTGGCAGCAGGAACTTCATCGGACAAAACCATTGATGCACTATATGCTTTTACCGATTGTGAAGTAAGCATATCGCCCAACTGCTGTGTGATCGATGATAATAAGCCACACTTTCTGGCCATCAGTGATGTATTAAGAAAGTCAGCGGACAATACACTCGATCTTCTTCGCCAGGAACTCGAAATACACAAAGGTGAACTACAGGAAAACCTGCACTTTGCTTCACTCGAGAAAATATTTATTGAAGAGCGTATCTATAAAGATAAAGAGTTCGAGCAATCCAAAGATATGGATGCTGCATGCGAACATATTGATAAACGGTTAACTCCTTTCTATCCGCAATTCATACGGGAAGTAACCAAGGAAGACATCCTGAAACTGATGGAAATCAAAATGGGACGTATCCTAAAGTTCAACTCTGACAAAGCAGAGGAAAACATAGCCAAAATGAAATCGGAGATTGCCGAAATAGACAATCATCTGGCCAATATCGTGGAGTACACAATTAGTTGGTACCAGATGTTGAAAGAAAAATACGGTAAGAATTTCCCTCGCCGTACAGAACTACGCAACTTTGATACCATCGAAGCAACCAAAGTGGTGGAAGCCAACGAAAAGCTATACATCAACCGTGAAGAAGGTTTTATCGGTACAGCACTGAAGAAAGATGAATTCGTAGCCTGCTGTTCGGATATAGACGACGTTATCATCTTCTACAAAGACGGTAAATACATGATCACTCCTGTAGCCGACAAAAAGTTCGTAGGTAAAAACGTACTGTATGTCAATGTATTCAAAAAGAATGATAAACGAACGATTTATAATGTAACTTATCGCGACGGGAAAGAGGGAACTACTTACATAAAACGTTTTGCCGTAACCTCAATTGTGCGTGACCGCGAATATGACGTAACACAAGGTACTCCCGAATCACGAATCACTTATTTCAGCGCAAACCCGAACGGAGAAGCCGAAATCATAAAAGTGACGTTGAAACCGAATCCACGTGTGCGCCGTATCATTTTCGAACGGGACTTCAGTGAGATTGGTATCAAGAGCCGCCAGGCACAGGGAGTTATTCTGACCCGTCTGCCTGTACACAAGATAGCCTTAAAGCAACGCGGAGGTTCTACGCTTGGAGGACGTAAAGTATGGTTCGACCGGGATGTACTGCGCCTCAATTATGACGGACGAGGTGAATATCTGGGAGAATTCCAAAGTGACGACTCAATCCTGGTAGTTCTCAACACAGGCGAGTTCTATACTACAAACTTCGATGTGAGCAACCATTACGAAAACAATGTAAGTATCGTTGAAAAGTTTGATTCCAACAAGATATGGACAGCCGTACTATACGACGCAGATCAGCAGAATTATCCCTATCTGAAACGTTTCTGCTTTGAAAACACCTCCCGCAAGCAGAATTATCTGGGAGAGAATAAAGCGAATCAACTAATTCTGTTGACTGATGAATATTACCCACGCCTGGAGGTCATCTTTGGCGGTCATGACAGTTTCCGAGATCCGATGGTGATAGATGCTGATGAATTTATTGCCGTCAAAGGCTTTAAAGCAAAAGGCAAGCGTATCACTACTTATACGGTAGAAACAATCAACGAACTGGAACCGACACGCTTCCCTGAACCTCCCGCCCCCAAAGAAGAAGAGGAAACAGAGGAGGAGACAGAGATACTCGATCCGGATCACGGTAAAAGTGAAGGGGATATTCTGGACGAAATGACAGGACAGATGAAGCTGTTTTGAATAATTGAAAGTTGAAAATTGGCATCTGCTTTATGACAAAATGTAATGCAGTTGACTTTGTTTTCAACTTTCAATTAAATACTAATTGGTTTGTCAATGAAAAAGAAGATACTGTTAAAGATTGGTCTAACCGGATATTGTCTGCTGGCTCTCTGCCACGGACTGTATGCTCAGGTAGATTCGTTGCAAGCCAACCGCTATGTGACCCGTGCTACTATGTACGGAATAGGTTATACCAATATATTCGACACCTATCTTTCACCACAGGAATATAAAGGTATCGACTTTCGTATCTCACGAGAGACAATGCGTATGACTAAGTTGCTTAATGGAAAAGTATCCGTACAAAACTTTTTTCAGGCAAACATTGGATATACACATAACCGGGTAGATAACAATAACACCTTTGCCGGATTAGTGAATTGGAATTATGGCTTGCATTACCAATTTCGTATCACAGAGAACTTTAAACTGCTGGCAGGTGCTTTGGCAGATATTAACGGAGGATTTGTATACAATCTGCGCAACACCAATAACCCCGCATCGGCACGGGCATTCCTCAATCTCGACGCTTCCGGCATGGCAATCTGGCATGCAAAAATAAAAAACTATCCACTCACATTCCGCTATCAGGTCAATGTGCCGGTAATAGGAGTTATGTTTTCACCTCACTACGGTCAATCTTATTATGAGATATTCACATTGGGCAATTCCAGCGGAGTAGTACAATTTACGTCACTGCACAACCAACCCTCCATGAGACAAATGTTATCCATAGACTTTCCAATTCGCTATGCAAAGATGCGCCTCAGTTATGTAGCAGATTTACAGCAATCGGATGTTAACGATATCCGGACACATACATATTCACACGTATTCATGGTAGGATTCGTAAAAGACCTGTATCTGATCCGTAACAAAAGCGGAACACCATTGCCGGCGGCAATAAGAGCATATTAAAGGGAGAAGGGAGAGTGGAGAAGTACTATGCAGGGTGATAGCGTGGACAATTGTAAATAGTAAATAGTAAATGGAAAGATGAGAAACCGGATGATCAGTTGGCTATTATTTCTTACTTGCCTGAGTGGGTTAACCGCCTGCATCGGGGAAGAAGAGTACACCAATGATCCGGTAGGAAACTTTGAACAACTCTGGAAAATCATCGACGAACGGTATTGCTTTCTGGATTATAAAGGCATCGACTGGAAAAAGATCGGAGAAAGAAAACGTAAATTTATTGATCCGGATATGGATGACCGGGATCTCTTTCAGATACTCAGCGATATGTTGTACGAACTCCAGGACGGACATGTCAACTTAACCTCTACTGACAATCAGACACACTTTGACTTCTGGCTTGACTCACCACGCAATTTCAGTGAAGCAACTATAGAAAACAACTATTACCTGGGGCAAAACTATCAACAGACAGCCGGCTTCAAATATAAAATACTGAACGATAAAATTGGTTATATCTATTATGAAAAATTTTCCGAAGGTATTGATAATAATGATTTGGACAGGGTTTTCTCTTATCTTTCTAACTGTAAAGGACTCATTATTGATGTCCGCCAAAATTCCGGAGGGAATGCAACAAACTCAGCAAAAATAGCTTCGAGATTTACAGAAAAGAAAATACTAACAGGGTATATCTGTCATAAAACAGGTCCAGGACACAATGATTTCTCAAAGCCATATGCTATCTATCTGGAACCTGCCAAAGGTATTCGCTGGCAAAAGAAAGTAGCTGTACTCACCAATCGGCATTCATACAGCGCTACCAACGATTTCGTCAATCATATGAGATGTCTTCCTAATGTAACAATCGTAGGTGATAAAACCGGAGGAGGATCAGGCATGCCTTTTTCATCAGAACTCCCCAATGGCTGGACGATCCGTTTTTCTGCCAGCCCGCACTTTGACAAAAACATGAACCACATTGAATGGGGAATTGATCCGGATGTAAAAGTAGATATAAACTACAAAGATGAAGTCAATGGACTTGATACGATTATAGAAGAAGCACGGAAATTACTAAAATAAACACTTTTATTCGTCTTTCGTTTGGCAAAACAAAAAATATATCTATCTTTGCACCGCTAAAGAAAAAATTAGTCACGGATTTTGCGGCTGTGGCGTAATTGGTAGCCGCGCCAGACTTAGGATCTGGTGTCTCGCGACGTGGGGGTTCGAGTCCCTTCAGCCGCACAAAAAGCCTTCAAGAACAACTCTTGGAGGCTTTTTCATTTAACTAAAAGATTTAAAATGAAGAAACATACTCTTTGCTGCATCGGACACATCACTTTAGATAAGGTAGTAACGCCTCAATCCACGGTATTCATGCCAGGAGGAACCGCTTATTATTGCTCATATGCTATCCGTCATCTAAACGATGTTGATTATAAATTGGTTACTGCAGTAGGAGATAGCGAATTGAGTGTGATAGACAAAATGCGTGCCTCCGGTATTGATGTAGCCACTCTTCCCAGCAAATATTCCGTTTACTTTGAAAACATATATGGCGAAAACCAGGATGAGCGTACACAAAGAGTACTCGCCAAAGCAGATCCGTTTACCGTACAACAGCTCGAAAACATCGAAGCGGATATTTTCCATCTGGGCTCTTTGCTGGCTGATGATTTTTCGGTAGATGTTATCAAACATCTCGCCGGAAAAGGGCTGGTTGCTATTGACTCTCAAGGATACCTGCGTGAGGTACGCGATACACACGTCTATCCGGTGGATTGGGCCGATAAAAGGGAAGCACTGAAATATGTACATTTCCTGAAAGTGAATGAACACGAAATGGAAGTATTAACCGGATATGACAATGTAACAGAAGCGGCCCATAGGCTCTATGAATGGGGTGTAAAAGAAGTCCTGCTCACATTTGGCAGCATGGGCTCAGTTATCTTTGACGGAAAAAACTTTTATCAGATTCCGGCATACGAACCGGATGTAGTGACAGATGCCACCGGATGTGGCGATACATATACAATTGGTTACCTGTACCAGCGGGCAGCAGGAGCAAGTATCGAAGAAGCCGGACGCTTTGCTGCAGCAATGTCTACACTGAAAATAGAAAAATCAGGTCCATTCTGCGGAAATGAAGAAAACATATTGCAATGTATGAAGCATGCAAAAGAAGTGCTTCCTTTGTGCTTCCCGCACGGGGAGGTACGCCAAGCGGTGATTACTATTTGAACGGATTTGAGTGTATTTCACCACAGAACACAGAGTTTAAATCTTTGATGAAACGCGGATTAACGCAGATTTTCACAAAGGGAAACAAATATATGATAAAGGACCACAGTCTTTTAATCTGCGTTCATTTGTGTTAATCCGCGTTTCAATCAGAGAAATACTACTCTGTGGAACTCTGTGTTACTGTGGTGAGTTTTGCTCATTTCCGATCAGATTCGAGTCATTTCACTGTCCCCATCATCTTCCTCTCTCCCACTGTTAAAAATCACGATTAACACTCTTATCCTAATCTTTTTTACTACTTGTTTGTTCACTTTAATATTTTCGTCGCCACTTAATGTGACAATAAGGCCCAAGAGAGTATTCTAATAAAGTAGTTCATGTAAATAGTAAAATTTAACGCAATGAGACCTAGACCTTTACAACATCTTCCAAAAGAGAAGAGAACCTCCTGGCTAAGGAATATCCTTGCCATAGCCTGTCTGTTACTGACTTCGTCATCTCTGTTTTCCCAAACAAGAACAGTGACAGGTACAGTAACCGACGCGCTGAACGAACCCCTGATCGGGGTATCAGTACTGATACAAGGTACTTCCACCGGAACAGTCACTAACCTGGATGGAAATTATTCTATCTCCGTCACTCCGGATAATGTACTTGAATTTTCATACGTAGGCATGCAGAAACAGACGATCCCTGTAGGACTGCAAACGGTGATCAACGTGGTGATGAAAGACGACTCACAAATGCTGGGTGAGACCGTAGTTATAGGATACGGTAGTGCCAAGAAGCGCGACCTTACCGGATCCATCACCAATATAAAAGGCGAAGAAATTGCCAACAAGCCCGCTACCAACCCACTGTCTTCTCTGCAAGGAAAGATTGCCGGTGTGCAGATTATCAATAACGGACGTGCCGGTGATGATCCCGAAATACGTATCCGCGGAACGAATTCAATCAATGGTTACAAACCTTTGTATATTGTAGATGGGCTCTTTAACGATAATATTAACTTCCTTAATCCGGAAGATATTGAATCAATGGAAGTTTTGAAAGACCCTTCTTCATTAGCCATATTCGGTGTACGTGGTGCGAATGGTGTAATCATTATCACTACTAAAAAGGCAAAAGAGGGCCAAACCAGAGTGAATATTAATACTTCCTTCGGTTGGAAATCAGTTGTGGACAAAATAGCCATGACCAATGCTGCCCAATTTAAAGAATTATACAATGAACAGTTGACCAATGAAGAGACCGCTCTTTTTGACTTCAGTAATTGGAATGCTAATACAGACTGGCAAGACGAAATCTTCCAGAATGGATTCATTACCAATAACAATATCAGCATTACAGGTGCTTCCGAGAAACATAGCTTCTATCTGGGGGTAGGCTATTCCCACGAACAGGGTAATATCAAACATGAGAAATTCAGTAAAGTAACCATCAATGCAAGTAATGAGTATAAATTAACGGACTTTTTCAAAGTCGGTTTCCAATTAAACGGAGCACGCATATTGCCGGCCGATGCCAAACAGGTATTGGGTGCTATTCGCACTACGCCGGTTGCGCCTGTATATAACACAGAGTATGGTCTTTACACAGCCCTGCCGGAATTTCAGAAAGCACAGATGAACAACCCCATGGTGGATGTGGATCTGAAAGCCAATACCACCAAAGCAGAAAACTACCGTGCTTCGGGCAGTATATATGGTGAAATTGATTTCCTGAAACATTTCACAGCCCGTGCCACATTCTCTATGGATTATGCTTCGGACAACGGACGAACTTACACACCAATAATCAAAGTATATGACCCTACCGTGAATGGTAATGTTTCAACTTTGGGAACGGGAAAAACAGAGGTGAGCCAGTTCAAACAGAACGAAACAAAAGTACAGAGCGATTACGTACTGACATATACCAATAGTTTCGCTGACGGTGCACATAACCTGACAGCCACTGCCGGTTTTACCACCTATTACAATTCACTGAGCAGACTGGATGGTGCCCGCAAACAAGGAGTAGGCCTTGTTATCCCCGATGACCCGGATAAATGGTTTGTCAGTATCGGTGATGCAGCTACTGCCACCAATGGTAGCACACAATGGGAGCGGACAACGGTATCCATGCTGGCACGTGTTATTTACAATTACAAGGGAAAATACCTGTTCAACGGATCATTCCGTCGGGATGGTTCCTCTGCCTTTTCATATACAGGCAACCAATGGCAGAATTTCTACTCGGTAGGTGCAGGCTGGCTGATGAGCGAGGAAGAGTTTATGAAAGATATCAGTTGGTTGGATATGTTGAAACTGAAAGGTTCATGGGGTACATTGGGTAATCAGAATCTGAGTACTGCCTATCCGGCCGAACCGTTACTGAAAAATGCATATTCAGCTATATTTGGTAAACCGTCTATTATCTATCCGGGATACCAACTGGCATATTTGCCTAACCCCAATCTCCGCTGGGAAAAGGTGGAAGCCTGGGAAGTGGGGTTCGAAACGAATATGCTCCGCAACCGGTTACATCTGGAAGGAGTATTCTATAAAAAGAATACGAAAGATTTGCTTGCAGAAGTTCCGGGTATCTCCGGTACCATTCCGGGTATCGGTAATCTGGGAGAAATCAGAAACAGTGGTGTAGAATTGGCAGCAACCTGGCGGGATCAGATTGGAGACTGGGGATATTCAGTAAGTGCAAACCTGACTACGATCAGCAACAAAGTAAAAAGTCTGGTACAGGAAGGATATTCTATCATCGCCGGAGATAAGAGCCAAAGCTATACAATGGCCGGTTATCCGATAGGTTATTTCTACGGCTACAAGGTAGATGGTGTGTACCAGTCACCGGAAGATATAGCCTCCTCTCCTACCAATACTCTGGCCACCGTGACCCCGGGCGACCTGAAATTTAAAGATGTGAACGGTGATGGTAAAATCACTCCGGAAGACCGTACCATGATTGGCGATCCGACGCCGGACGTCACCTACGGTATATCTTTAGGAGTATCTTACAAAAACTGGGACCTCAGCATCGAAATGATGGGACAAGGAGGAAATCAGATATACCGCACCTGGGATAACTATACCTTTGCTCAATTCAACTATATGGCGCAACGGCTCGACCGCTGGCATGGAGAAGGCACATCAAACAGCCAGCCGTTACTGAATACGAAGCATTCTATCAACCGCGAAAATTCAGAATACTACGTTGAAAGCGGGCGGTTCTTCCGTATCCGCAACCTGCAACTGGCTTATACTTTTGACAAATCATTAATTGCCAAAGCACGTATGCAAGCGCTGAAGGTATACTTCAATGTTCAGAACCTGAAAACATGGAAGCATAATACCGGATACACACCGGAATTAGGCGGTTCTGCCATTGCTTTCGGAGTAGATAACGGTAGTTATCCTGTGCCCGCCGTTTACACCTTCGGCATCAACTTAACATTCTAATGTTGTGCTTCCTGCACGGGGGTGCTTCCCGCACGGGGAGGTACCATTCGGATGGTATTAATTTATAAGTAGTATTTCAAATTTAGTTCATACTATGACAGGGTTTTATTGAAACGCAAATGATCGCAGATTTTCGCAGATTAAATGGCTGCGCCATACTTGAGCGATGATATGCTTTGCGTGAATCTGCGAGTTTCTGCGTTTCAATAACAACATCATATAATTTAGAACGATTACATAAGCTATAATTCATAAACTATAATTCATATAATAATGAAACGATATATCTATATCCTCTTATCCTTGTCATTGGCCCTGGGGGCGATGACGCTGACAAGTTGTAACGACTTTCTGGATCGCAGTCCACAAGGACAATTTACAGAAGACGACGATCCGAACGCATTGGTGAATGGTAAGATTTACAACGTTTACACCATGATGCGTAACTTTAACATAACTGCAGGAACACCGGCATTCGCTATCCAGAGTTTCCGAAGCGAAGATGCTGAAAAAGGCAGTATAAGCAGTGATGGCTCGGACATTGCAGAAATGTATGATGATTTCATCTACACCCCCACCAATGGTTTATTGGGCGGATACTGGAGTCAGAACTACGCGATTATTTTCCAGTGTAATGACATTCTTGCTTCTATTGAAGAGAGTGAAGCCAACGGCAAGCTGACGGAAGAAGATCTCCGTAATCGCGGAGAGGCTATGTTCTTCCGCGCCTACTGTTACTTTAACCTGGTACGTGCTTTTGGCGAAGTTCCTCTGATTACTTTTAAAGTGAATGATTCTTCAGAGGCAAATGTGCCCAAGACTACCGCAGAGAATCTTTACAAACAAATAGATAAAGATCTTGCCGAAGCCGAAAAACGATTGCCCGAACAGTGGACAACAGAATATCTGGGACGCCTTACATGGGGAGCTGCCCGCTCACTCCATGCGCGTACGTTCATGATGCGCAATAATTGGGACAGTCTTTATGTAGCCGCCAACGATGTCATGTCAAGCGGACTATACAATCTGAATACTCCCTACGAGAAGATCTTTACGGACGAAGGCGAGAATAACAGTGGTTCTATCTTCGAGCTACAATGTACTGCTACAGCAGCAATGCCCGCCAGTGATGTAATAGGCAGCCAGTTCTGTGAGGTACAAGGAGTACGTGGTGCAAGCCAATGGGATCTTGGCTGGGGATTCAATATGGCAACAGAAGAATTGTATAATGCTTATGAACCGGGAGACCCACGTAGAGACGCAACCCTCCTTTATTTCCGTAAAAACGAAACAGATCCAATCACTCCTGAAAACACAAATCCCCCCTACAGTGAATCACCCGTATCTCAGGCTATGGGACGTGCCTTCAACAAGAAAGCGTATACAGATCCGGCCTTGCGGCGTGAGTATACAAATAAAGGTTTTTGGGTAAATATCCGGCTCATCCGTTACGCAGATGTAGTGCTAATGGCGGCCGAAGCTGCCAATGAGTTAGGAAAGACAGGAGAAGCAAATGCCGATCTTGAAATGGTACGGGCACGGGCACGTGGTAACAATCCGAATATTCTACCTAAGATAGAATCAATGGACCAGACTGTACTCCGTGACGCTATCCGGCATGAACGACGGGTTGAACTTGGAATGGAATTTGACCGTTTCTATGATCTGGTACGCTGGGGTATTGCCTCAGAAGTGCTTCATGCAGCAGGCAAACTGAATTATCAACCGAAGAATGCACTATTACCACTACCACAGACGGAAATAGATAAATCGAAAGGAGTGCTGGTACAAAACCCGGACTATTAACTCTTTGATCCCTTAGGAGCGAAAATGCTGTCAGGATAAGAGCACTCATTCAGATGGCAATCATTCGCCGTTTTTGTCTGTGCATCGCAGACAACGCTGTCTGTACATCGCAGACAACGGTGCATGCGCATCGCAGACAAAAGCGGTCCTACATTAAGAAACCATTTACACTAAAAACAAGTATAACGTATGAATAGATTAATAAGAAATTACGTCCTCCTGTTCGCCCTCTTTTTAATAGGGAGTTCCGGCGTTCAGGCACAAAAGTCTCCACAGGACATGAATCGTTTCATCGATGCATTGATGAAGAAGATGACTGTGGACGAAAAGATTGGCCAGCTCAACCTTCCCGTGACCGGTGACATCACCACCGGACAGGCCAAGAGCAGCGACATCGCCGGGAAAATAAAACGAGGTGAAGTAGGCGGACTCTTCAACCTGAAAGGAGTAGAAAAAATCCGCGACGTACAGAAACTTGCCGTAGAGAGTTCCCGACTCGGTATTCCTCTGTTATTCGGCATGGATGTCATTCATGGATACGAAACAATCTTCCCCATCCCACTGGGCTTATCATGTACGTGGGATATGAAAGCCATCGAAGAATCGGCCCGTATCGCTGCTGTCGAAGCAAGTGCAGACGGTATCTCATGGACTTTCAGCCCTATGGTGGACATCAGCCGTGACCCGCGTTGGGGACGAGTATCCGAAGGTTCCGGCGAAGACCCGTTTCTCGGATCACTCATTGCACAAGCTATGGTGAACGGATATCAGGGAAATGAGTCCTCAAGCCAGCTGAAACGTAATGATGAAATTATGGCTTGCGTCAAGCACTTCGCACTTTATGGAGCAGGTGAAGGTGGGCGGGATTACAACACGGTTGACATGAGCCGCCAGCGAATGTACAATGAATACTTTCCACCCTTTGAAGCCGCCATTGAAGCAGGAGTAGGCAGTGTGATGGCTTCGTTCAATGAAGTAGACGGAGTACCCGCCACAGCCAATAAGTGGTTAATGACAGATGTTCTTCGCGGTCAGTGGGGATTCGGTGGATTTGTAGTAACTGACTATACCGGAATTTCCGAAATGATCGATCATGGTATCGGTGATCTCCAAACCGTTTCAGCCCGTGCCATCAATGCCGGAGTAGACATGGATATGGTGAGTGACGGTTTTGTCAGTACACTGAAAAAGTCGATCCAGGAAGGAAAGGTTTCTATGATGACCCTAAATACTGCCTGTCGTCGCATTCTGGAAGCCAAATATAAACTGGGATTATTTGATGATCCGTATAAATATTGTGATCCGAAACGTCCGGCACGCGACATATTCACCCGTTCACACCGGGATGCCGCCCGCCGCATTGCTTCAGAAAGCTTTGTACTCTTGAAAAATGACAATCAGACTCTCCCACTGAAAGCAACCGGAACGATTGCCGTTATCGGCCCATTGGCAGACACCCGGACTAATATGCCGGGTACATGGAGTGTAGCAGCCGTACTGGACCGTTCGCCATCACTCATTGAAGGACTCCGTGAAATGGTAGGCCGAATGGATGAAATGCCTCTCAACCAGCCGAATGAACCGTGGTATATCCCTCTGATGGAAAACGGAGCTGACATCAATCTGCTGTATGCCAAGGGTAGCAATCTGATCAGTGATGCTGCTTACGAAGAACGCGCCACCATGTTTGGCCGCTCTTTAAACCGTGACAACCGTACGGATGCCGAACTGCTAAAAGAAGCAATAGCAACTGCCAACAAAGCAGACGTTATCGTAGCCGCTTTGGGAGAATCCTCTGAGATGAGTGGCGAGAGCAGTAGCCGTACCAATCTGGATCTGCCGGATGTACAACAAACGTTATTGAAAGCATTGGTCGCTACCGGTAAGCCGGTCGTATTAGTACTGTTCACAGGCCGCCCGCTGGTTCTGAACTGGGAACAAGCCAATGTACCTGCCATCCTCAATGTATGGTTTGGCGGAAGCGAAGCTGCTTATGCAATTGGTGATGTGCTGTTTGGTCGCGTTAACCCCAGTGGAAAACTAACCATGAGCTTCCCGCAGAACGTAGGACAAATACCTTTGTACTATGCTCATAAAAATACAGGACGTCCTTTACAAGACGGTAAATGGTTCGAGAAATTCCGCAGTAACTATCTTGATGTAACGAACGAACCGCTTTACCCATTTGGTTTCGGACTCTCTTATACCACCTTCGCATACAGTGATATCAGCCTGAGTCAGACCAGTATGAATATGCAAGGAGTTCTTACTGCTTCTGTAAATGTTACCAATACCGGAGCATTCCCCGGCGGAGAAGTAGTACAACTCTACATCCGTGACCTTGTGGGTAGCACTACCCGTCCGGTGAAGGAATTGAAAGGATTTGAAAGAATCTATCTCCAGCCCGGCCAGACACGTACAGTTACTTTCAAGATAGCACCCGAAATGCTGAAGTTCTATAACTACGACCTGCAATATGTGGTAGAACCCGGAGACTTCAGCATAATGATAGGACCCAATAGCAGAGATGTGCAAACAGCACAGTTCACATTAAAATAAATTAAGATATCATTATGAAACATATCTCTTTTTATGCACTCTTCTGTTGCCTCTTACTGGCAACAGGGGCGTGTCAGAACAATAAAAAATCAGGTGATAAGAAAGACGCTTCTCTCACCGACAGTCTGACTACAGACGCACTGCTGGACACAGTTCAGCGACGTACCTTTCTCTATTTCTGGGAGGGAGCCGAGCCCAACAGTGGTCTTGCTCCCGAACGTATCCACATGGATGGTAAGTATCCCGCCGGTGGACCGGACGTTGTCACTTCCGGTGGTAGTGGTTTTGGTATTATGGCCATCCTGGCAGGTATAGACCGTGGCTACGTTTCACGAACAGACGGATTGGCACGTATGGAGAAGATTGTTTCTTTCCTTGAACGTGCTGACCGTTTCAAAGGAGCTTATCCACATTGGTGGCAAGGTGAAACAGGAAAAGTAAAACCTTTCGGGCAAAAAGATAATGGCGGGGACTTGGTAGAAACAGCATTCCTCATGCAAGGGCTACTTGCAGTACACCAGTATTATATAGACGGAACTGCACAGGAAAAAGCGCTGGCACAAAGAATTGATAAACTCTGGCGGGAGGTAGACTGGAATTGGTACCGTAAGGGAGGACAAAATGTGCTCTACTGGCACTGGAGCCCGGAATACGGCTGGGATATGGATTTCCCTGTTCATGGCTACAACGAATGTCTTATTATGTATATACTTGCCGCAGCATCACCCACCCACGGTGTTCCTGCTGCTGTATATCATGAAGGCTGGGCTCAGGACGGAGCCATTGTATCTCCACACAAAGTAGAGGGTATCGACCTTCATCTGCGCTATCAGGGAACCGAAGCCGGACCGCTCTTCTGGGCGCAATACTCCTTCCTGGGGCTTGATCCCGTAGGACTGAAAGACGAGTACTGCCCAAGTTATTTCAATGAAATGCGTAACCTCACGCTTGTCAACCGCGCTTACTGCATCCGCAATCCAAAGCACTACAAAGGATTTGGTCCGGACTGTTGGGGGCTGACCGCCAGTTATTCGGTAAATGGTTATGCCGCCCACTCCCCCAATGAACGGGAAGATTTAGGAGTCATCTCTCCTACTGCTGCCTTGTCATCCATTGTATATACACCGGAGTATTCTTTGCAGGTGATGCAACATCTTTATAACATGGGAGACAAAGTATTTGGTCCCTACGGCTTTTATGATGCTTTCAGCGAAACTGATAACTGGTATCCACAGCGCTATCTCG
This sequence comes from Bacteroides sp., assembly GCA_019416685.1. GTDB lineage: Bacteria > Bacteroidota > Bacteroidia > Bacteroidales > Bacteroidaceae > Bacteroides. The sequence goes on along the minus strand of DXWV01000033.1, from coordinate 24,002 downwards.
CTATAGATCAAGGACCAATAGCAGTAATGATTGAAAACTACCGGACCGGATTATTATGGAAACTTTTCATGAGTCATCCGGATGTTCAGGCAGGATTGAAAAAGTTAGGATTCAACAAGCCGGCTTAAAAAGAAAAGGTATAGCCGTTACTTCGTTCATCAGTTTTGAATGTATTTCACCACAGAACACAGAATAATTATCTATTTGATTTTAAAACAATCAAAATTCTGTGTTCTATGGTAAACTGATTCATTATTAATCAGATTTGAATTAAATATCCAACTACTGATTTGCATCAATAACAAGGGTATCCCGGTCTCTTCTCAAAAAGAAGAGAACCGGGATACTTTTACAATTATTCATCTACCTGTAAAACTTATATTATACAAAGAAAATAATTCGGATAAAGTAAAGTTCTCGTTAAAACGACAAACTTCCTACCTTGATTCTTGATTTTAAACGCTTTATCAACACCCTGCTTTCCGGAGTCATGTTCCTGCTTCCGATAAATCGTTCTATGTCACTGATATTGACAGGAACCATTGCGCTTGATTCCCAATTCGCATCAGGAGCTATTTTATATTTCTCTATAAGCTCCTGATAGGTATAAGTTTCACTAAACCCTATATAAACATATCCGCATATTTCAAATTCAAACCGTTCTCCGTTTGCAATGACCATAATATCAGTGAAGCCATTAATTGAATTATTTATTAATGCAGAACTACCTGTGTCTACTCCGATTTCCTCTCTCAATCCCCGCATCAGACACCTGTTGTAATCAAACGTCCATACTTTCTCCAGCCTGGACTGGTCCATCAAAGAAAAAGTTTCGTCGTACGTGAAATGCCATTGTCCTTCGCAAGCAATACCCTTTCCCCTACAAGAAAACAGAAATTCCATACCCTCGCCCCTATTGAAACAAACAAACCCTCCGATACCTATCGAATTAAAAAAAGGAACGAGCCGATTCACATCTTCGGGCGTCCTGACAACAAACACTCTGGAATTGTACCTCCTTAGTTCCTGATACAATATGCTCATAAACCTGAAAGTAAAGTAATCGGAGGTATACAGTTTAAGGCTGATTATTGGAAATTCCCCCACAACAGTCCGGTTCCGGCTCATATGATACACTCCAAGAACCGACCCATTAAAATTGTTCGTACCATCTTTCGCCAGAAAGAACTCAGCCGCTTTCCGGGCGCAATCTTTCAAAAGCGAATCGATATCCAGATTACCGAAATTTTCATGAAGGAAAGTATACAACTTCGCCGTCATTTCCGGATCTGATGTCTTAACCCTCGAATAAGCCCTCTGAGCAGCCACAGGATTATCATTCTGAAGGAATAGCTTGTCAGTCAACGGCTGGACGTATGCTTCGGGAACCTCCCAAACAAAAGTCCGGTTACTATTCGCAACGGTAAAGTTACGACTTTCATATTGGGAAAAAGTAAAATCCACTACAGAAACCTCCTCGCTGTCATTGACTGTAAACTCTCGTTTCAGTCCTTCGTCAATAGAGCGCAGATTATTGTTTTTCAACCTATCTAAGCAGAAATTCAGTCCCATCAACAACTTACCTTCAATTTCTTCTGGAGAATGTATAGCTTTAGGAGAGAACAACATTTTATCGGCATATTTTTTCTTAAACCTTTTAATTCCACTCATTTTAGTATTATTCATATGCTCAAAAGAAACTTCGCCCTCATAAAAATAGAGTAAAACGGGCTTATCCGCATCCATATATCTTTGGATTTCCTCTTCAACTCCTTTGCCAACCCGTGTCCATAAAAAAACAACTAAAGCATCACATTGATTGGTAATCTGTTCGTTGATGATTTCTTGAGGCTTCTTTCCGGACGAAGGGGCCGAACTTATTTTCCAATGTCGGGGCATTAAGCATACACACTCTTTCTGATTTGCTTGGTTCCATTGCATAACGGCATTAACTATCCGCGTGTCAAGTCCGATAGCGTCCAAGTCACTGCACGTTCCTATCATTATATTATATAATGTCACATTCTGTTTTGCCATACTATTTTTTTATTATTCTATTTTGTTTTCACGGGATACCCGTTTTTATCAACTCTCCCGACAATCCGCCCCGGGTTTCCCACAACCAAAGCATATTCGGGAACATCTCTCGTAATTACCGCTCCTGCACCTATCATCGCCCATCTGCCGATGGTAACTCCACATACAATCGTCGCATTCGCGCCAATGGATGCTCCATAGCCAATATAACTTTCACCCACACTCCAATCGGAACTTTTCTTTAAAGTTCCATCTTCGTTTATCGAACGGGGATATTTATCATTCGTAAAAGAGACAGAAGGACCGATAAAAACCCCATCATCAATGGTCACGCCAAAAGGTATCATCACATTATCTTGAATTTTAACTCGATTTCCTATTTTTACCCCCTTATCAATAAAAATATGACGATGGATTTTACATTCCTCACCAATCTTCACGTCGGAAGAAATTATAGTATACTCTTCAACAAAAGTATTTTCACCTATCAAGACAGTAGGGTCAATTTTTGCTTCATTGGATATCATATTTATCAATATTAAATGTTTTATTATAATACACTATTTCATTATCATCTATGAATATAAAAGGGTACTTCCGGGATGAACAGGAAGTACCCTTTTGCCTAAATACAATCAGACCATCTGGTAGAGATGAAATATAGCAGCCTGATTGTTGAAATTACGGCTTATCGCAAGAAGTAATTTCAGAAACAAACAATATATCATATATTTATTATTACTGAACTCATATAATTCTATCGTTTTCTGACGATCTTCAGATGAATAATCATCATTAAATTTTTGGTTGATCAAATAGAGAGACTCCAACGGGGAAGTCTCTCTATTGATAAGACCTCAATATTAAATTGTCAGAGAACGCCTATATTATAATGTCGGTTCCAAAGTAATAGCAAACTCATCACTTAATACAGTACCATAAGTATAAGTCACTTTAATTTGAACAGTAACCGTTACTTTTTTAGCCAAGTTGTTTTCTTTCAAATGGAATTTACCGTCGTTAGCAATCTCGAAACTTGAGAGTGCCATAGCGTCACCATTTTCAAGTACAGCTTTCTTGATGACGTAACGGACACCATCTGTCAAAACATACTCATTTCCACTATTAGTTCCGCCAGTCAAACCATAAGCAGTACCCCAAGCAGGAGAAGTAACAATCTTGCCATCTTTTATGACAGGGGTATTAAATCTATCTACCAAATTAACGCCCTTGAAAATAGGCAGTCCTGCATGTGATTCAATACCGGCTTTTCCATATTCCAAAGATGTAGTAGGAATAGCAATCTTATCTGTAATCGGATAAGTCATTGTAACATCAAATGTTTCAGTCTGAGCTACATGTGTTCCAATTATAGCTGTAAACTTAACTCTGAATTTACTCAAATCCACATTTCTTGTAAATTTAAGAACACTATTACCGTTGCTACCACTAACTATTGATATACCAGCAGGAAGTACTGATACACCGTTAGGAACTAATTCATAAGTATATGAAACACCAGAAGCGTAAACTGGTGAATAAACGTAACCGGTCTTGAGATCATGTTCAATATAATAAGGAGCACCACTTACATCAGGTGTATAGTTCACAAAATAATCTCCATCAGTTGTCCAGCGCTCTTGATTATGGCTCCACAATTGCTTAGCAGTAGGATAAGCAAGTTTCAAAGTAGCTTTCAATACAATCTTACCGTAGAGACCAGTGTTATAGATTGTACTCATTGCATAAGTCTTACGCTCTGCATTTGCAGGTAAAGCAACTATGATCTTATCACCAGCAACATCGAACGTGAATGTAGGTTCAGTAATTCCAGCGTCATCAGCACCTATCTTATGCTCAATATTTGCTGGTAATGTACCCTCAATTGCAGCCAATATTTCTGCAGCAGTAGCACCATCAATAAGATTATTAGTAAACTTAGAAGCTTTCTCTGCTTTGATTATAAATGTTTGAGCTCCATCCGAAGAAGTATTCTTCCAAACAAACTCACCTTGAGCATTTACATCGAAATAAGTATCAGAACCACTTTGAAGAGCGGCTTTAGTAATAGCACTATAATCGATAGTAGCACCAACATCGTTCTTAACAATTTTATAAGTTACATCGAATGTCTTTGCAGGTGCCGATGATCCAGTAGTACCAAAGATATCATTATCAGCCAATTGAACTTCCAGTTCATTATCCACTCTGTTGATATCAATTGGACTAATCAATTTCACAGCAGTATTACCTACTACTTCAAATCCCTTACCTTTAATTTCATCTTTATTAGCTTGCGACAAAGATCCGACTTTAACCCAAGTACCACTACATTTTACTGCATATATTACTAAATTTTGTGTAAATCCACATTGAGCCAATGTCAAACTACCAACACCATAGTCTACGTTTACAGTTAATGAGTTAACTGCTTTTTCTGCAACATCAGTATACAATATGGTTTGATTTGCAGCAAGAGAATATACCTGTGATGTAATATCTTTCACAGATACATTGAAATATTCAGTAGTAATGTCATTTATCGGTTTGGTATCTGGAGTTTCTGCTGTGCCATACTCTTTCGATGTAGAAAGTTTTAATGCAACCGGATAATAACTTGTAGAACTGGTAGCAGCCAAATTATTACTAACCTCTGCCTTAATAACAATTGTACCTGCATCTGTTCCGGCTTTAACCTCCGTAGCAACCAATGCATTCTCACTTGTAGCTCTTGATTGAAGTGCATCTTCTTTGTAGAATGAGAATATTCCAGGATTAGCAGTTCCCAATTTTACTAATTCTGCAACTTTATCAATCGGTGAAATACGGAATTTCATCTCTACTGTACCGTTTTTATTGTCTATTTTATAAACAGGAACGATAGCATTACCACTGTTATCTTTATACTGAGGAACAAATACAATACTCTGGATACGCTCCAATACAGAATTCAACTCCTGGTCTATCTTATCAACTTTACCTGTTACATCAGAAATTGCAGCCTCAATAGCAGCTTTGATAACAGCACTGTTCTCCAGCGTATTCTGAATCTGCTTAGCAATAGCCGCATCAATAGTTCCCTCACCTTTCGCTGCAAGTGCATCTGTAATCAAATTACTTACTTTCAACTCAAGATCTTTTAAATCCTTAACCAAACCAGATTTCTCATTACCTACAGTCTCCTTCAAAAAATTGAGACTGGACTTTAACGCATCGTAATCTGTTTTATCAAATGTATCAAGTCCTTCTAATGTCTCAATACGTGTAGCAAGCTCAGCATCTGCCTGTGCATATTCACTCTGCAAACTACTTACGGCAGCTGCTATATCACTGGTAATTTGTGAAATAATAGCAGTGCTCAATGTAGAATTGGCTTCATCAATGTATTTCTTTACAGCTCCTACTTCTGTTCCAAGCCCATCAAGTCTATCCTCAATGCCGGTAATGGTTCCCTGAATACTACCAATGGTACTCAAAGCGCCGTCAATTGCTGTCTTATTAGCTGCAATATCAGCCTTTACAGCATTAAGATCTGTAGCCGGTTGATTTTCCAGTTTAGTAATACGCTCTTTCAATGCAGTAATATCTGTTTCCAGTTTACCGATCTGAACATCCATCTGTCCTTTAGCTGTTTCCAAAGCAGTAATTCTACCAACCAATTCAGCTTTCACAGCAGCCAGATTAGCAGCAGTTTCTGTTTTAAGAGCATCGGTAACAGCTGTCATTTCCGACTTCACCTTCTCGATATCAGCGGCTACGGTAGCTGCATCAGCTTTCTTTGCAAGGTCTTCCTGCAATTTAGTTATGCTTTTCTGAATCGGATCAAGTGCAGCTGCTATTTTTGTATCAACCCCAGCGACACTTTTCTTTAACTCGTCGATGGCTGTTGACAATGCAGCAACTGTAGTTTGGTCAGCCTTACCTGCCAACACAGTATTCAGACTCTCAACCGTATTTTCCAGTTTGCCGATTCTGGTAGCAAAATCCGAGTCTTGGCTCTGCAATTTCTCTATCGTCTTTTTCAACTCGTCGATCACTGACTTGTCAACCTTGTTTGCCTTCAAATCATTAACGGCAGTTTCCAAAGAAGCCAAAGCAGCTACTTTATTAGCCAAATCAGTACATTTCTCATTCAGCTCTTTAATGGCTGCCTGATAAGTGGCCTGATCCACCTTCCCGTTCACCAGGCTGGTGAGAGTCTTATCTGCTTCTTTCAATGCTTCAATGTTGGTCTTAATCTCAGCAATAGCAGCTTCCATCTTAGCATTTGCGACACTCAGATTGCCATTGGCATCCTTCAGTGACTGCAATTGAGATGCTAAATCTGAAATAGAAATAGACTTCAGAGCATCAACCTGTTCTTGCAGCTTGTTGATGTCATCGTCGTAATCCTTGCATCCAACGAAATTCGTAGATGTAAAAATCAGCGTTCCTAAGAGCGCCACAGTTACAAACTTTTTTCTCATAAGTTAAAAAATTACATTAATAATATATTATTAAACACTAAGTTTCGTATATGTCGCTATTGTGTAAATTCTTCCCAAACTGCTACTCATCAATCATTTAAAAGTTGGACGACATGTATTATCAATGCCGTTTTTTTAGTAATTTAGCCGTAGCATAGCCCTATTACGGCGCAAATATCAAACATTTATTTGATATAACAAAACAATTAATTGATTATTTTTTTAATATAGTATGGATATAATTGATAGATTACAAGAAATAATAAACTACTCAGATCTGAATGTCTCTTCTTTTGCAAAAAAGATAGGCGTTGTAGATCAAACAATTAGAGGAATAGTTGTACAAAGAAGAAATAAGCCAGGATTTGATATTTTGGCCAAAATACTTCAAACATTTACTTGGGTCGATGCAGAATGGTTAATAACCGGAAAAGGAGAGATGATCAAGCAAAAAACAACTACGAAAACAGAAAACAGTCCATCATTAACGGAATTAATTCAATATCTACGGGAAAAGGATTTAAAGATCGAACGGTTGATAGAAGAAAAGACGGAACTGAAAGTAAAATTTGAAATGGCAAAAAAAACAGATATGCAGAAAGAAGAACAGGGTCATGTTCCGTATATTCCACAAAATAAGATGAGTCAGGACATGTAATTATTACCAGATTCCATCTAAAAGACTGTAGCGTAAACAAAAACGCCTGCATTTTCCGAAAAATGCAGGCATTTCTGTTATTCTCCACCTTGGCCTCCGCCACCGCCGTCACCACCTTTTACGTCATCATTCTCAATAGTACGCGCAGCCTTTTTCACACTGGCTTTCAATTCACCAATCCGGTAGCTTATGCTCATACCAAAACGCTGGCGGGAATAACGGTAGGCACTCTCCTGCCAGAAGTTATCCCCATTTACCGTATTTTTATTTGTCATGTATTTCTTAAAAAAATTCCCGGCGAAAGCACTCACTGTCAAACGCTTCTCCTTAAGAAAGGAACGGTTTACACTAATACTATAGTCATAATAGCTACTTCCCTTACCCTGTAAAGAGACATAAGGGGTGCTTCCCATTACGTTTACACTCAGCCGGATATCCAACGGTAATGTCTGCTGTACTCCACCGTATGCAAATAAATTCCACCCGCTATTCTTCAATCCCTGAGAGGGACTCTCCATACGTGAATAATCTCCCCACAGGTTAACATAAACACGTGTTTTGGGTGAAGCATTCCAGTTTACATAACCACTTAATCCAAGACTACTACTTTTGCCTACATTCTCATACGTAGAATAAAGCACTTCTTTACCTGTATGTTCTTTCAATCCGGGGATATCATTATCGTTCATCAGAGTTGTTATCCGCTCTATCCCATTATTGTTGAACGAATAGTTTAGTGCCATATTAATATTAAACTTCTGCGTAAAATTACTATAACTAATATTAAAGGAATGACTCTTTTCACTTTCCAACGATGGATTTCCCTGACTTATATAAGATGGATTAGCATCATTCAGATACGGATTCAAATACCAGATACTTGGCCGCCAGATACGCATATTATACCCGGCACGAATATTCGACATTTCTGTAATTTTAAAACCAAAACTTGCCGAAGGTATAAAATCATCAAAATTCACATTGAAATTCTCTTCCGGCTTCTCTGTATATTTCACATCCTGCATAGTACGTTCATAACGTATACCTGCCCTACCCGAAAACTTCTTCACCTTAATAGCATACCCGGCATATGCAGCCACTATATCGTTCAAGTGCTTGTAATGACTGCTGCGGTGCGCATCATATTCGCCTATCTTATCATAACGGTTATTATCACTCTTATTATTGCGAATGATGTACTTCGCACCTGTCTCAAGCGTATGTATTCTGGCTATCGGAGTCGTATAATCTGCCTGAAAAGTATGTTCCGAACTATTCTGCTTTTCATCAGAACTCTGTCCGTCAAGAACAGTATTCACATAATCTTCCCAATCGGGCTCAACATGATTAATGGTATAACCTAATTTTGAATTAGAGGTACGAGGACGCGTACTCACTTTATAAGATAAGGTAAACATACGTTCCTTTACCTTTTTTGATGTACGCTGATAATCTACGTTCCCACGGATAGAATACCACGAACCATCATTTTCACTATCGCTTTTATATGAATAATAAATACTTTCCGAAGAAGCCGGATCAGCATTTCTCATTATTGATTCGTTATCTCCTTTGCTATCATTGTTACCTCCGTACATACCAAACCCCATTGTTATCAGACGCAGGGTATCTATCTCATAACTTGCCTCCAGGTTACCACTCTGAAAGTTGCCTTTTCCCTTACTGGAACCATCAGACAAGATTATTGTCTCCTTATCGGTTGACGCTTGTTTCTGTTGCTGGGTAGAACTTGAATAACTGCGAGGATTATTATTGGCACTATAATTATAACGTGCAGAAAGGGTTAGTTTCTCTTTTTTTATAGTAGTATACAAGCTTCCACCACCCCCTGTATTACTTGCATTGGCACTAAAAGTAGCCGTATAGCCCTTAAATCCACTTCCGCCTATTGTGACAATATTAAGAATACCACCTACTCCTTCGGCATCATATTTAGCACCGGGATTTGTTATCACTTCAATATGCTTGATCGTATTGGCCGGCATACTTTTAAGAACATCCACCGGATTGTCACTCATCATGTTATCCGGTTTCCCGTTCACATGGATCTTAAAGCTGCTACTACCATTTACTTTAATATTATCCTCACCATCCACCGTCACCAAAGGTACTTTACGCAGCATCTCCAGCACTGTATTGGTTTTAGAGTCCGGATCATCCTGTACATTATACTCTATTTTATCTATATCAGCTTTTACTAACGGCTTTTGCGCAACTATTTCAACACTCCCCAACTCATTAGTAGCTTCCGAGGTGTATAAAGTGCCCAAATCAATAATCTTCTCATTCAATTTCACCTCGAAGTCTTTCACCACGGTACTTTTTCCTATAGAGGTAATGGTAATCGTATGAATACCCGGTACAATATTAATCTTTTCCTGAAATTTTCCTTGCATATCGGTAACCGCCATCTTCACAGCTTTATCCGGCTGTGCTTTTTTCACAATTTTAATAGTGGCATAGGGTTCACCTTCCAAAGTTAAGGAGTCCAAAAGTACACCTTTCAGTGTATAAGAAGAAGATGTCGTGTTTTGCGCATAAACTGCACTTGATACAATAAAAAACATCAATAATAATAGTAGCTTGCTTTTCATGTTTTTGTCGGTTCTAATTTATAGTTTACTAAGACAGATGTCATAGTCTTTGTTATAGTGTTGCGACAAAAATAGACAGTTTATTTCCTCTTACGAAACATTCGGAGTTAAGAAAACAAAAAGATAACAGAAAAGATATCAAAGAATACATATTCAGAAAATAACTGATACACAAGAAACCGGAACTTATGAAGCAAACCAGGAGATTCGATTAAAACAATCACTATAACACACTGATTATCAACAGCTATAAGAATGTACACTTTCATCATGTAAGATTGTACACTTTTGCATATCAAGATTGTACACTCTTGTCATACCAAAGTGTACAGTCTTACATAATAAAACTATACTTCAAAACATCCTCACTGCCACAATAGTGCTTTTTAATTACACACCAAGAAAACAATTTCTCACCCCAGCATGGTCAATGTAAAACATTACAAACATTCAATCTGTTTACCGCAGAGAATCACCCCGATCTTCGTAGAGTTTCGAGTTGTTCGTCGTAGAGAATCGATACGTTCACCGTAGAGAAAAAACACACAGCCATAACATCCTGAACAACAACCATTTACAATAACCGATATTTGTTGTTTTTTTCATCAACAAATAAAACACATTCCCACACTTTAATCCTTTTCAAAATTCTTAAATAACAACAAATATTAAATAGTTCCTTATTTACACTACTCATATATTAGCAATACAAAGCGAATAATCCAACCAAGCATTGTAAGTTTTTTATCAAATATATGCAAAGTTTTGGAAACAATAAATAAAATCAATATATATCAAGCAAAATTAAAGCAATAAGTATTTTTAAACTTTTTCCAAACAATTAAAACTGTAATTTGTTATTTAATTTAAAAATGAAAGTAATTAAAAGAGGTGAGCAGCTATCAATTTGACACATCCGTGTAAACTTTTTCACAATTAAAGGCAAAAGTTTAACCAAAATGTAATATAAAATAAGATAGCTAAGCTTTGTTTATTCAGCTCAATAATATATCTTTGTTTGCTTTACGGCGAAAGTTTAAATTAAAAACGCCTACAATATTAACTTTTATTTATTAAACATCAATGAAGAATCTAAATTTTCTGAAGTTGTTTTTTGGAACAATGCTCTTAATTGCTACAACGGCCTTTGTGAGCTGTGTTGACGATAATGACGACACCGAGGCTCCTTATCTGGAAGTCTCTCCAACAAATCTGATTTTTACTACAGACGGTACTCCTGCCGAAGGCAGCCAATCATCTTTTGAGATTTCGACCAATCGCCATTGGACCGCAACAGTGAAAGATGACAAATCCTGGGTAACTCTTTCTGCAACTGAAGGAGATGGTTCTGCAACGATTCAAGTTAGTATCCCGGAAAATATCAATGACGAAGCAAGCATTGAAATTCAAATTTCAAATAAAGTAGGTCCACTGATGACAGAAACGGTGAAGATTAAAAGTGGAGCAATTACACCAACAACTTTTATCTATACAGAAACCTTTGGAACAACAGCACCAAAATCAAGCCCATATCCATATGTTGATAGTTTCAATGATTGGGTAATATCTGGTGACGGTTCTGCAAATGTTGATTATACGGGCCCGGGAGCTTCCATCCGTCAGTCAGGAAAACTAAGTGCCGGCTACGAAGGTGCATCCGGAGCAGACAAACTATTCTTTGGAAGTAATGCCAGCTTTACTATTAACAAAATAGCTTTGGCAACCGGTCAAACCAACCTGCGATTAACTTTCGGTGGTAGCTACTCTAAAAACACAAATGGTGTATATGACAATGAATTCAAACAGGATAAATTCCACTTCTACTTAAGTGCCGATGGTACTACTTGGAGTGATGCCATCTCATACACATTCAAGCAAGCTGATGAATATTGGGTATTTGCTACATCAGATTTTACATTAAAGAATGCTACATCTACATTGTATATCAAATTTATGGTTGACGAGGCTTCTGTATTCGCTATTGATGACCCTACCTTAACAACGGGTAACGGTGGCCAGATCGTTGATCTTGAAGGAGGTAGTACACCTCCTACACCAACCACTGCTATCTATACGGAAACCTTTGGAACAACAGCTCCAAAATCAAGCCCATATCCATTCGTTGATAGCTTCAATGATTGGGTGAAATCCGGTGATGGTTCTGCAAATGTTGACTATGCCGGACCGGGAGCTTCTGTTCGCCAATCGGGTAAACTAAGTGCCGGCTACGAAGGTGCATCCGGAGCTGACAAATTATTTTTTGGAAGCAATGCCAGCTTTACTATTAATAAAATAGCTTTAGCTTCCGGACAAACCAATCTTAAATTAACTTTTGGTGGTAGCTACTCTAAAAATACCAGCGGTGTATACGACAATGAATTCAAACAGGATAAATTCCACTTCTATTTAAGCGCTGATGGTACTACCTGGAGTGACGCCATTTCATACACATTCAAGCAAGCTGACGAATACTGGGTGTTTGCTACAGCAGATTTTACATTGAAGAATGCTACATCTACATTGTATATCAAATTTACGGCCGATGAAGCTTCTGTGTTCTCTATTGACGACCCGACTTTAACAACTGGCAATGGCGGGCAAATTGTTGATCTTACAGGAGGAGGTACAAACACTCCGACTATTGTTTCGGTATCTCCAACATCTTTAACATTCCCTTCAACCGGTGGTTCCAAAGATATTCAGGTAAATGTCAGCAATGCAGGAAATAATACTCTCTCCGTCAACGTTCCAAGTGGCATATTGTCGGCTACAGTCGATAATACCAAAGTTACAGTACACGCAGATCAAAATACGACTCAAAGTGTAATCAACCAAAAATTGACAATTACCCTCACCAATGGTAATAGTGTTGAAGTTCCCGTTACTGTTTTAGCTCCGGGAGACGGCTCTACTTTCGATGTTACATTGACTGCTGACGAAATAGCAACCATGTCTAACAGCGCCTATGCACCTTTTAGTTACAGTAACAGTTTTGGAGCCTGGAGTGGCAAATGCGCCATTACCGCTTCCGGAACAGATGCTCCGTTCCTGCAGATTAACTTTAACGGTGACGAAACCAAAACAGCTTTCAACTCACACATTCAGGTTCCGCAGCAAGCCGGTATTGTACAAAAGGTTGTTATCGAAACATCTGCCAAGACATTCTTTCCACGCTATATCCTACTCTGTGAAACCGGGTATTCATATGCTGCCGGAGCCACTCAGGCGACCTTAGATGGAGCAGCCAAAGCTAAAAGTAATGTTTCAACAGATAAAGGTAGTACTTTTACACTGGAAAATCTTGAAGGACTGAATCTATCACAGTTCAGCATTTTCCCTGGTGGTGGTGCAGTATATATTAGTTCTATTACTATTACCTATAAAAGACAATAGTATACTTATCCATGTTAAAAAAAAACAGTTTTATAATTAATATCCTCTTATTCACAATTTTACCATTGTGGATAGGAGGATGTAGCAGCGATGATCCGGAAGTAGTACAAAAGCTCAATGAAGCCTATTGGAAAGTATCTTCAACGGTTAGCTCTGCCGAAAGTTCTTCGGCAATCATCATAACCGGTACAGCAGGTACCGAATGGGATGCCGAAATCGTTGAAGGGAATGGCTGGTGTGCCTTCAGTAGTAGAGACTATACCAATTCAGCTAAAAGTGGTACAGTAAATGAAGGACTTAATGTACTGTATGTATATTATAAAGCCAATACCGGAAAAGAACAACGTGAAGCCAAAATCTCTTTCCGCTTTGCGGGAGGAGAAGCACAGACTTTCACCTTGGTACAACTTGCCGAATCGCAACAAAACTTACCGCCATTCGGAGCTTGGGCAGAACTGCCGGCACCTAAGGAGAATGTGAATTATCAATACGTCACACATTACGGCCCACTAAGCAACGATAAAAAGGTTCGTAATTACTCCATCTGCTTTGATAAAACAAAGAAGGCTGCGCTGTGGGTTGCCTATCCGATACACAATGCCTATCTGACAGGATCCGGCAGTCGTACGGACGCATGGGCTTTTGATCCTATCGTTCCTATAGCTTATCAAGCAAACTGTGTAGACAAATCATACAGAGGCTCTTATGACCGTGGACACCAGTTGCCATCGGCAGATCGTCTGGCAACCGATGAATTGAATGCTCAAACTTTCTATATGTCGAATATGACTCCACAGCTGAATCGTCTCAATCAAGACATGTGGGCAAAGCTCGAAGCCAGGGTCCGTGGAAACAAATGCTCCGATACTTTATATGTAGTAACCGGTGCCATTTTTAATTCCAACGCAACCACATTTGACGGAGCCGGCAATGTAGTATCACTCCCAACGAACTACTACAAAGTTCTGTTGCGCACCAAAAGTGGTTCGACAGGCAAAGCTATCAAAGATTGTTCAGACAGTGAACTTATCTCTATCGGATTCTGGGTGGAACAAAAATCTTATGGTAATATTGAACCTCCCCGGTCTATTTGTACATCAGTAGCAGATATTGAAGCAAAAACAGGTTTTACGTTTTTCCCACAAGTATCAGCAACTGTAAAACAACAAAACAACCCTACACAGTGGGGAATCAACTAATATTCTGACGTATGAAAAAACTATTAATTCCTTCAATTTTCTTTGTGTTACTGATCTCATTCAGTTTCGCACAGAAGCCCTATAAAGTAGTTTTCTACAACATCGAGAATTTCTTTGATACAATCAACGATCCTGAAGTTCTGGATGATGAGTTCACTCCCGAAGGACCTAAAAAATGGAATACAGCCAAATATAACAAGAAGCTCAGTAACATCGAACGGGTGCTTTTTGATATCGCTGCCATTGATAAGAATTATCCGGTTGTAATTGGTGTTTCAGAAGTAGAAACCCGTGGTGTATTAGAGGATATTATAGCTACTCCTAAGCTTGCTCCGGGTAACTACCGAATCGTACACTTCGATTCTCCCGAAGCGCGTGGAGTGGATGTAGCATTCCTATATCGTCCTGACATATTTAAAATAGAAGGACAGTACCCGGTGAAAACAGTCATTCCTTCGTTACCCAACTTTAAGACACGTGATATTCTCACCATGTGGGGAACCATTGAAGATGAACCGTTCTTCTTTATGGTAGCACACTGGCCGTCACGTTTGGGAGGAAAAGAAGCTTCCGAATTCAAACGGATTGCAGTAGGAGAACAGATGCGTAGCATTGCAGATTCTGTACTGAGAGCTAATCCGGCGACTAAAGTTATAGCAATGGGCGACTTTAATGATGATCCTACAGACAAGAGTATTGCACAAGGACTGGGAGCAAAATTCAAGTTAAAGGACCTCAAAGAGGGAGACCTCTATGATCCCTACGCCGATATGCTTAAAGCAGGATTTGGAACACTTGCTTATGGCGATGCATGGAATATTTTCGATAATATCGTAGTGACAGAGAATCTTGCCACAGGTTCTACCGGTAAACTAAAGCTTCAAAGAGCTCCCGGTTCTAAATTCTATGGCAATATATTCAAACAAAGTTATATGGTACAAAAAGAGGGGCAGTTTAAAGGATATCCATTGCGCACATATGTAGGCAATAATTTCCAGGGTGGTTATAGTGATCACTTCCCCGTATACATCTATATAGGTAAATAAAAATCTTTAATATTTATGAGAATAAAAACATTCCTAATTATGGTATTATCTTTGCTATCACTAACCGCTTTTGCGCAGTATGGTGGTATCAAAGGTAAGGTCGTTTCCCGCACTACACGTGCGGCTATTGATGGTGTAAAGGTCACCTTGACACCGGGAGACGTGACGACAAAGACCGATGCTACAGGTAATTTCGAGATTGAGAATTTAGCAAAAGGTGAATACTCTCTTACCTTTGAAGCTGCAGAGTTTGAACCACTCACTATTGCTGTGCGTGTAGACAAGATGATAAGAGACATCAATAATGTAGTGATGGTTCCCGATAACGTTACTCCGATGATGGATGATGCTATCTTTACGGAGTTCGATACCGAGACACTTGAAGATGCACAATCATTGCCTTCGTCATTGTCGGCATCAAAAGATGTCTTCAACAACATTGCATCTTACAAATTCAGTGAAATGCGATTTAATGTCCGTGGTTATGACTCTCAATATTCGGACGTTTACATGAATGGAATTCAGCTCAATGATGCAATGACAGGATATACTCCATGGTCATTGTGGAGTGGTCTGAATGACGCAACACGTAACCAGGAGATAACCTCCGGACTGAATATGGGAGACATGGGAATCGGTGGTATTGCCGGTACGACTAATATTAATACCCGCCCTTCACAGATGCGTAAAGGCTTGCGTGCAAGTGTAGTAAACGGTAACTCCATGTACCGTTTTCGCGGAATGGTGACCTATTCATCGGGCCAACAGGACAATGGCTGGTCATACGCATTCTCCGTATCAACCCGTCAGGGAGGCAATTCTTACGTAAATGGCGTTTATTACAACGCTTTCGGATACTTTGCTTCTGTTGAGAAACAATTCAATCCTCAACACCGTCTTGGATTAACCATTCTGGGTGCTCCTACAGAACGTGGAGCACAACAAGCATCCACCCAGGAAGCCTATGACCTGGTAGGAAACAATTACTATAATCCTAATTGGGGATGGCAGGACGGAAAACGCCGCAATGCACGCGTACGTAATTATCACGAACCTATTGCAATGCTTAATTACACATTTGATATTAATGATCGTTCGCAATTAAACGTTGCCAGTTCACTGCGATTTGGTCAGAATGGTTATTCTGCACTAACCTGGTACGGCGGTCCGGACCCACGTCCCGACTACTACCGCTATCTGCCAAGCTTTTATAATGGTACAGAAGTAGGTGCATGGCTCGACGAAGCATGGCGTACCAATACAGACAATATTCGCCACATCAATTGGGATCAATTGTATGACATTAACCGCAACCAGCCGGAAAATTCATTGTATGGTTCCGGACGTCGTGCCATCAACATGATTGAAGAACGCCATACCGATCAGTTAGACTGGAATTTCTACACACAGTTCTCTCACATTCTCCGTAATAACTCTAAAATTAATGGTGGAGTGAACTTACGCCGTAACCGCACCGAATATTACAGTGAAGTAAAAGATTTGTTAGGTGGTGATTACTGGGTGGATGTAGATAAGTTTGCAGAACGTGACATGGGTGGCCTGAATCCTATTCCTTATCAAAATGATATGGATTACTACGAGCAACACGGACATGCACGTGCCGCAAAGGAAGGTGATAAATACAGCTACGATTATTACGGCAACAACCTCACTGCACGCGCCTGGGCGATGTATGAAACAAACTTCAGAGGGCTTGGTATAAACCTTGGTGGTGAAATCGGGCATTCTACTTTGTGGCGTCATGGTTTATGGAAAAAAGGATTGTTCCCAAATGATTCACAGGGTGACTCTAAAAAGCTGAACTATCTGACCTATAAACTGAAAGCTAACTTCAATTATAAATTCTCGGCAGCTCATTCCATTGACGCCAGCATTATTTATATGCAGGATGCTCCGGCATTCCAGTCGGCATTCGTGTCTCCCCGTACACGTAATTCAGTTACTCCGGGCATCTCAGCAGAAAAAGTATTTGGTGTAGATGCATCTTACAACTTCCGTTGGGGTGATTTTAAAGCACGCGTATCAGGCTATTATACAAAATTCATGGATCAGTCGAAAGTTATTTCCTACTATGACGATGTAGAAGCTACTTTCTCCAACTTTGCCATGAGCGGTATCGATAAGCAGCATTTCGGTTTGGAAGTTGCGGCTTCTATACCTCTGTATGCCGGATTGGCTCTGAACGGTGCTATAAGCTGGGGACAGTTTACTTACGACTCCAACCCCGATTATGTACAGATTCAGGATAACAGTGGAGAAATTAAAAATGAAGGTAAAGTTTACTGGAAGAATTTCCGTGTAGAAAGTACTCCTCAGACAGCAATGAATATTGGCTTGTCTTATCGTAGCCGTAACAACATTTATGCTTCCGTTGATATGAACTACTACAATAATATGTATTTGTCTATGAGTCCACTCTATCGTACAGACGCTGTATTATCACGTAACATGTCAGCAGAAGATATTCGTGAGTTGCGCCATCAGGAGAAATTCAATTCAGCTTGCGTATTCAATGCAAGTGTAGGTAAGAACTGGTACATTAACCGTACGTACACACTTGGATTCAGCCTGGAAGTAAAGAACCTGCTCAACAACCAAAATATTAAGACCGGTGGATACGAACAGATTCGTTTGCTCAAGAACAAAGATGAGAACTATCAGACTTATCAACCGTTCGACTCGAAATATTTCTATATGTTCGGTACGACCTATTATATGAATATTTATTTCCGCTTCTAAATGACGTAACGAATAAAAAATGAAAGCTATGAACAAAATAGTAAAAATATGTATGATTGCAGCAGTCGTATTGAGTTTTACAGGCTGCTACAATGACTTTGATAATCCTGCTCCTGCAAAAGTATGGACGAAAGAGGATTTTTCTAATGAAAAGATTATTTCTATCAAGGATTTCAAACAACTGTTCTATGATGTATATGGCAGTGGTGAAACAAGTCTGGCCAAAACGCTTGAAATAACAGAAGATTATGTAATACATGGAAAAGTAATCTCAAGCGACCAAGCTGGTAACGTTTACAAATCAGTATATATTTACGATGAAGAATCCGAATCGGCCATCGAACTCAAACTGATGGTCAGTAACTATGTGTTCTATCATCCGGGACAAGAGATTTTCGTAAAAACCAAAGGATTGGCCATTGGTAGCTACCGCTATATGTTGAGTGTAGGAGGAATGCCTACCGCTACTGATATCGCCAAAGGTTATGCAAACCGTAATCTGGAAACACAGCTTCTGGTCAACGCACACATTTTCCCGGGAGCCTTGGGAGAATTAATTGCAGCAGACACGCTGGTGGTTAATGCAACCAATTACAAAACTAAACTTACTGATGCTGCTTTAGGACGTTTAGTACGTTTTGAAGGTTTGGAGTATAAAGCCGGCACTTTTGATGGTGATACATATCCTCAGTTTCTGGAGGTTACCTATCCGGGAGGACAAACAGAGGCTGTTTATACCAATAAATTCTATGAGAGTGAAGGCTTGACACCCACTTATGCTTATAGTTACAATAATCAACGTTATTACGGTTCATCCTGGTTCTCTTTTGGAGGAACTTCGACCTCATCGGGTAACTACATTGTACGCGTAAGCGGTTATGCCAATTTCGCACTTCAACCGTTGCCCCAAAATGGTAAAAAAGGAGATATCACAGCAATCTATACAAAATATTCGGCCAAAAAGGGTAATTACATTAAATATCAGTTATTGGTTAATAGTATGAATGATATTAAATTTTGAATCAAACTCACCACAGAGTAACACCGAGTTCCACAGAGTACTATTTATCTGATTTACGATAAAAAACTCGACAAAACTCTGTGTGACTCTATGGTGAAATCGATTCAAAACCATCATAAAAAAAGTCCGGATGATGTTAAAAACTCCATCCGGACTTTCTTATTATAAAAAGATCAATCGGTTACAAGAAATAGAATATTAATAATACCACCGCATTTACCGCTATCACACAACCGAATCCTCCCAATATCCAGGGACGCAGCTTACTCCCTTTCCCGGCAAAGAACAATGCATAGCACATATTAACCATAATATTACTCACAATAGCCTGCATACTACAAGCTGTGATCACCAACGCAGCAACAGTACCTGTACTTTGCAATAAATTCAGAATAAAAGGAGTAATATCACTAAAGCCCGAAACAAACGACAGAAGGTTTAACCCTCCCGTACCTGCATAAATCAATGTATAGTGCGTAAGAACAGTAAACACAACAAACAGCACAGCGAAAATCAATGCTACTTTAAACTCCAACGGATTGCTACCATCTTCATCCTCATCCACATTTTCAGTAACATCTGTTTTCTTCCTTCGCGAATGAATAAACCATGCAACAGCTGCCGCAGTCAATGCCATGATAAGAAGGTAAGGATAAATATCCAGAAATATCTCACGACTGAAAATAAAGATCAGTATCATAAACCGCAAAAACATCATGCTAACTGCCAGCAACATAGCAGCAACATATTCTGTAGCCTGACCGGGATGTATATTACGACTTTTACGCGCTAAAACAGAGATAGTGGCAGTACTGCTATAAAGACCACCTACAATACCGGAAACCAACACACCGGACTCACGAAACACATAACGTTTCAGCAAATAAGACAGATATGAAATACCGGAAACAACCACAGTAGCCAGCCATATGGAATAAGGAGTCAGGTTGATATCCGGGATAATATTCTCATTAGGCAACATGGGCAAAATGATACCACTAATAGCCAGAAACTTGGCAAGGGTAATCATTTCATCGTTCTTCATACGCTGGGCGAATTCGGTGAAAGTATGTTTCAATTCCGTCAGCAATAATACGGTAACAACAACCATTACATAAAACCACGAAGGCTGCGTATCGACTATCGGAGCAATGCAATAGGTGATCAAAGCAATTATGATGGTGGTCACACCAAATACGTGGAACTGAGATTGCTTAACATAATAGTTCAAACCAAGCAAGATACCCAGTATCAAACCTCCTCCCATAAACAAACGCATATCTGCCTTATCAAGAATGTAGAGTAAATATCCCAATATACCAATAAAGGTAAAGGTGCGGTCAGTACCAAAAAGAGTCGTCTCCCCTTCTCGTTTTAAACTGATTTTACGTTGGGAAAGGCCGATAAGAAGAGAAAACAAAGTCACCAAAATAAAAGTGACCAGTTCACGCGGAAGATAGTTGTATAATTGCTCCATACAGTGTCCTTTTAATAATAAGAACAAATATACAGATTATTTTGTTAGCGTTACCAGGTTGTGTATGGTTTCTTCATCAACTGTGAATTATAGTAACGAACATCTCCTGTTACTTCCTGTCCGATAAAAGAAGGTTTCACAAAAGCCTCATCTTCAGCATTGAGTTCCACCTCTGCAACAATAAGTCCTTCGTTTTCACCATAAAACTCATCGACTTCAAAAATATGTTTACCACTACGAACCAAATAGCGGGTTTTATCAATTACCCCCGGTTCACAAAGTTTCATTAGTTCTTCTGCCTCATGCAAAGGCAGCTCTTTCTCCCATTCATAGCGGCTGGTCCCGGATTCATTAGAGGCTCCCTTGATAGTGAGATACCCTCTACCGTTACGAATTCGTACACGTACCGTCCGTCCACGGGCACTGCTTATATACCCCTGTACAATACGACTTTGCTCAAAAGCCTGTGATTTAAAATCTCCGATAACGAGAAACTTACGTTCTATCTCCTGTGCCATGTTGCAAAGATAGAAATAAAAGTTATAAGGTTATAGAGTTATAGGGTGATAAAGTGATAGAGTGGTAAGGTGATAAGGTTTATAATTATATCTAAAAGTTATTTGTCAAAATCGCAACTATCTTTTCGATATTCTCTAATTTAAAATAGTAATAAAAATCAGAGAGATTCTTTTTCTTCCATCTAAAACACTAATTTTCAGTCATTAGCCTATCTATACCTTGTCGATAAAACATGCACTTTATACTGTCAGAAAATAGTATTTTAAGGGTGAGTTAAATACGTACTTATTACACACAAAAGTACGTACTTTAAACAGATAAGAGTACGTACTTCTCTAAAACCGCGTCATAAATTCGATAACTAATTTATCTTGCTCCGAATCTTTAGGAATGCCACCCTTTTTATAAAAATACTTTTCATAATTCAACCGGATATCGGCAACGAAAGCCTTGGAAAAGCTAAAAGTAAGCCCGCCGGTAAGACGCTTACGGGCATAATCCGTAATGGGAAGACGACGGGTTGTTTCGTCCATTCCAAGTCCGTTACTATGATCATTCATCATATCATAGCGTACGAGAAACGACATTTTATGAAAGAATTTGTGCAATGGCAGATCATAATTTACAAAACTATTAACAGCATGTACATCATCAAAAGAGCTGTGACCATACTTTTTATATAGATATTCGGCTTCAATGTGGAAATTGTCTGTTTCATAATAGATACCGATATCATACATGTTGATACGTATAGCCTCCGGTTTAATCATTTGTGTACTTAAAGTGAGATTCCAGCCTTTAGCAAACCATAATTGTCCTTTTAGGGAGTAGTTCAACGTCTTCTGCCACTCTTTTTGATTAGTAAGTCCCGAACCATTGAATAAACCTCCTTCAAGGATAAAAGGCAGTGCAGCATTTTTTCGGGTATAGGCCAACGTAGCGCCTACATCACGCACATCTCCCACCTGCTTGGCAATAAAAGAACGATTTGCAAAATACTGTTGATGAGGAGAGCGATGGGCATCAATTGTAAAAGGAACACGCATCTGCCCGATTGTAAAATCAAGGTGTTTCACCGGGAAAATACGGGTATAGGCGTCTAACATGCGGATAGTGCCCTGATCTGATAAGTCAATTTCTGCTTTGTAAGCAACAATAGGAAGTACATTGCCCGTAAGACTGAAACGTGCATTACGCACCTGGAAACGGCTTTCATCTGTAGCTGTCTGATACTCATACTTAGCACGAACGGTACCATGGATGGCTGGCAAATAGTCATGCAGTTCCATTTTTTCTTTATTCAGCTTCTTGCCATCCACAACTTCTTCATTCACTTGTCCAAAAGCCATCGTAGCAAGCAATAAACCAGCTATGGCTGTAGTCAGTTTCCTCATTCCGGTCAAAATCTTTATTTTGCCGCAAAGGTACCTGCATAGAGGTACATCGTTATGACAAATGAGCTACAAAGCTGTTACAAAAAAGAATTCATCACAAATTACGCAGAAAACCATCTACATAATCTGTGATGAATAAAATCATCCTAAGAAAGAAAAACCAATTAACATGGCCAATGCCAGAATAACGAGTCCTACCGAAATTATCTTAATAACCCGCTTGGCTTGTTCTTCTTCCTTTTTTGTGTGTGTTACTTTTTTCTTATTCTTACCCATATGTTTTTAGCTTTAAAGTTCAACGCTAACAAAGCTAAGAATAATTATTCAATCCAACGAAGGATAAGGAGATTAATTTTGTTCTTCTGATGAAAACTCCATCAAATAGGCTTTGATGAAATCCTCAATCTTCCCATCCATCACACCATTTACGTCAGAAGTCTGATAATTAGTACGATGATCCTTCACACGCCGATCATCAAACACATAACTCCGTATCTGTGATCCCCATTCAATCTTCTTCTTTCCGGCTTCCACCTTCGCTTGCTCAGCCATGCGGTGTTGCAACTCTTTATCATACAAGATAGAACGTAACTGACGCATCGCATTCTCTTTATTTTTAGGCTGGTCACGTGTTTCGGTGTTTTCGATAAGAATTTCTTCTTCCTCACCGGTATAAGGATCTTTAAACTGGTAACGTAAACGAACTCCCGATTCTACCTTGTTCACATTCTGACCACCGGCTCCACCCGAACGGAAAGTATCCCATGAAATACGTGCCTGCTCGATGTTAACCTCAATGCTATCATCCACAAGCGGAGTAACAAAAACGGAAGCAAACGAAGTCATACGCTTCCCCTGGGCATTGTATGGCGAAACACGCACCAGGCGATGTACTCCATTTTCACCTTTCAGATAACCGTAAGAATAATCACCTTCTATCTGAATTGTACAAGTTTTAATACCTGCCTCATCGCCTTCCTGCAAGGTAGAAATGGTTGCTTTATAACCATTCGTTTCGGCATAGCGCAGATACATACGCATCAGCATAGATGCCCAGTCCTGACTCTCTGTACCACCCGCTCCGGAATTTATTTTCAAAACACAGCTCATCTGATCGGCTTCGCCACGGAGCATATTTCTCAATTCCAGGTTCTCTACAGCTTCCAGTGCTTTGGCATACCCCTCATCCACTTCTGCTTCGGTGACAAGTTCGTCTTTATAAAAATCGAAAGCCAGTTCCAGCTCATCGCTCAGTGTCTTGACTGTATTATAGTCTGCAATCCACTTCTGCAAGTCCTTCACCTTCTTCATTTGTGCTTCGGCACGTTTCTGATCATCCCAGAAACCCGGAGCTTGTGTTCTTAATTGTTCTTCTTCGACCTGAATTTTCTTCCCGTCGATGTCAAAGATACCTCCT
>DXWV01000032.1:26087-135669 GCA_019416685.1 Bacteroides sp. | reverse complement strand
TACAAAGGTAATATTTTACCACTAATATTTGTAATGCAAATCTAAAGGAGGACACAGAGTTTTAATTGTTTTAAAATTAAGATAATTACCCTGTGTCCTCTGTGGTGAAATATATTTTAATATCCGACAATTACTTTCCGGATTTCTTTTTGTCCTCCGGTAGTCAACGTTACCAGATAAGTTCCCGGCAATAAATCGATGCTTGCTGTTGCTCCGTTTTCTACCTTTCCCTTGGTTATACACTGCCCGGAGATGGAATACAACTCATAATATCCTGTAACCGTGGCATGAGATTCTATTAACAAGTGGCTGTTACTTGTCCGAATCGTAAGGTCCGACGTAACAGTATTTTCAATACCTACTCCATCCGAAGCTTTAAACAATTGCCACTCAGCAAGCTGAAACAATCCGGTTTTCCCTGTCACATTGAGTTTAAAGCTTTTGTATGCCTGTCCGGATAGTACCGGATATTCCAGCATTGTATAACGTCCCAGAAACAATTGGTTCTTCCTCGCATCCAATTTGTCCCATTTTTTACCATCAACAGAACCATACAGGGTCCATTCGGAAGGATCACGATCGGGAGAATCATTAGCCGAAATCAAAGAGTAACCTTCTATCTTTACTGCTTCGGGTAAGTCATATTGTATCCAGATACTATTGCCCGTAGGCACATCCGTACAGAACTTAGTATTTATATTGCCATCACCCAGATTACCATATCCCTCGTGAGGAAGTGTATTAAACTGAGCACTCAGCGTACCTCCGTTTACCTTATCCATCAAAGAACTGCATAACGGTTTGTCACAACCAAACAACTGGAGTTCTGCAATGGCCAAACGATTACTGCCATTCACTGCCGTCACCGATAAACGAAAAGAATCATATGCAGAGAAACTAACCTTTTCGTCAAAAATTTTTGTTTCATTAGCACCAAATGTGATCCCGACCTGCTTGTCAACAGCTCTCCATATGGTTGATGCCTTCGTGCGGCCTTCCAGCTTCCAGGACATGGGAGCTTTTGAAGCATTTTTACCCGATGTAATGACATATGCTTTCAAGCCAACCGGACGAGGCATTTCTACTGAGAACCAGCATTCCTGCTGATCCGGGAACGGAGTCTCAAGAACTGTTTTTGCATTATTGTCCCACAAAGGGGTTGTGTCTATTCCGTTAACAGAGGTTTCCGTTACTACCCCGGAATCACTTTTATCATATTCGGCAATCTGCAAAAACAGATCTTCCGGAAGAGCCGGTATATCTGCCTCCGGAGCGATACTGCGTGCAATAATATTAGCTAAAAGAACATAGCCTTTATCATTCGGATGGATTTTATCACCTGTCAGATAAGCCTTCCCTTCAAACGGAGAATGACAATCTATAATCGTTACACCGGTTTCTTTGGCAACCTGATCAATCATAGGCATCATATCTTCAGTCATTACCTTATCATCATTAATCCAGTTATTCGGTCCAAACAAAGGAAGAGGATAACAGATATAGATCTTCGGTTGGCTGGAAAGAGCTTTAAATGAATTTACAAGTACTATATAATCGCCCACATATTCATTTTTAATATTATCCCAATTAATATGTTTCGCATCATTTGTTCCCAATTTGATAACAACGATATCCGGATTGTACTTTAAAGCATTCTGATAACGTTCGTGATCCCAATAAGAAGAAGCTGTATTATCGAACTCTTTTCCATTCTTCATTAAAGTACGTCCGCTGGCTCCAAAGTTTTTCACTTCATAATTTACCGTACCTAAGTCGTGTTGCAGTATAGAAGGATAATTGGTGGAACCCGATGAGGCCCCTACTCCTTCAGTGATGCTATTGCCAATACAGGCTACCTTCATTTTTTGAGCAAAAGCTGATGAGGATAAAACTCCTGAAAAAAGGAGTAACATACTACAAAAAACAAAATTCAATTTCTTCATAATGATTTATCAAAAATAAGATACCATACAGCCATATCTCTTCTTATCCTGATCCACTACGAATCCGATACGATAGAACTGCATAGTATCCTGATTGTTCTATTTCACAATTAACTTCCCTGTCTTTATATTCTTCCCATCATTCAAACGGACCAGATACATACCAACCTCCAGATCATCAGTCGGAGCCAGAAGATCATCACCAACATTGCATTCGGCAATACAGACTCCTTGTAATGAATAAAAACGGACCATACCTTTATCGTTCAAACGTATATCTGTACCTCTTGAAACAGGATTCGGACTAATAAGCAGAGTATCAGAGTCTGTTGTGCCTACTCCTTCAATTCCAACCAGTGAACCCGATTTATAAACCTCGAATTCTTTTATGCAAGTAGTTCCTGTCTGTGCGGTACCCGGAATTGTCAATCGTACATAACGAGCATCCACCGGTTTTTCCAAAAGAATCATCTTCCGTTTTTCGTTCACATCGTCAAATGTTTTTTCGGCAATAGCATTCCAGGAAGTACCATCTTCGCTGATTGCAACTTTATATCCACTGATACGGTCTAACGAATCTGCCAAAACAAACCCTTCTATCGAATATACTTTCTCCAAATCAATCTCTAATGTAGCTGTTCTCTTAGAAAACTCCCATACAGTGCCTTCACGTCCGTCTAATGCATTGGCAGCAGTCAACATGTCATTCGTACCGGCAGAACAGTTTTTGATGGTCTTACCAGTGCTAATAACGCCATTCCGGTCAATAGCTTCCTTAAACTTACCATAAATGTCAAACCCATAAATGCGAATGGCATTGTCTCCCTTGACAGGAACGAACTTTACAAAACGGGCATCTATCGGATCAAATGATTTCACTTTCTCATTGACAGATGCAACACCGCTTTCATTAATAATCTCAGTCCAACTCCCATCCAGCGTGTCAGTAGTACTCACATAAACAGAATATGCAGGCACATTCGCCCAACCAGATTCAATCATTTTACAATCACGGAATTCAATGTGATTGATCGTATAGATATCAGCCAGAGAGAAAATAGCATAAGGAGAAGCCGAAGTGTCACACCACTTCATTGTATTATCCCCGCTTAGATTTGCTTTCCAGCCTCTCAGCATTCTGAAAGGATTTTCATGAACTCCCGTCATTCCGCTGTAACTGTCAATATTGACAATACGTTTACCTTTACCGTCAGGAGAAGCCACGCTCAGCAAGTTCGCCGTATTGTAGAGCATAACGGTATAGGTCTGCTTGTTTTTTCCGTCTTCCGAAACAACCTCTATATTCAGTTCGTTCAGACCATCGGATAAAGCAATCTCTCCGATACCATTGATTTTTGCATACTCGCTGGAAGATTTGGCAGAAATAAAGGCTTTTACATTTTTTGTTTCCATCCGATACAAATGAGTAGAGGGACTGAAAGCCGGTTCCAGATCAATCCCTTCAAGGCTCAATGACTCTATTCCGGCAATAGTTGACTTCTCAGCACGAAACACTTTCACCGTATAAATTTTCTCGGCTGCATCATCAGCTGTTTTTACGGTTATAAAAAAGTTATTCTCACCCAATACCAACGTTTTTTCTCCCAGATCTCCACTCAGTTTACATTCCGGATTTCTCGCTTCGGCTTTAATAGTCACCGTCTCCACCTCTTTGGCAACATTCACCTGATAGACAGTGCGCTCTGCCTCAAAAACCGGATTCAGAATCTTTCCCTCTACCTGAAGAACTTTCAGTGAAGCATCGTCTGATTGTACATTCAATGTTCCATAAATGCTGAATTCATACAAATTCAAAGTTTTAGATACTCCCATACGATCTGCCGGAATTTCCAGCTTCACATAGCGTGCCACTTCAGCCGGTAAAACAGCTTCTTCTTTTATATTTTCATCTCTTTTATCATTTACATCGGTGATCACCTTCCAATCTCCCAGATTCTGACTTACCGAAACTTTATATCCATTGATATTTTCACTTTTACTGTCAACAGATTTTGCGTCATACAATTTAAAACCAGAGATCGCGTAGTTATCTTCCAAATCGACCACAACATATTTATCTCCATCAGTAGCCGCCCATTTACTATTAGTAGCTTTCAACTCACCATCAAACAGGGCAACAGGAGCATTTTGAACATTGGAGGCATCTTGTTGCATGATAACAGGCTTGCCCACGCTAATTAACCCATTGCTGTAAACAGAATCAAATGATTTGCGTCCATAAATTTTAAATCCGTAAATTCGAACTGTGTTGCCACTGATCTTTGGCACTAATTTTATATAACGTGCTTTAGTCGGAGTAATCTCCTTGACTTTATACATTATATCACTCTGATTGATTTCATGTACGGCCTCTTTCCAATCAGTATCCGCAGTTCCGGTGGTACTTACATAAATATAATATTCAGAGAGATTGGGATTGCCCGGTTCACGGGTTTTACAATCTTCTATCACAAATTTATCCACATCATAATAATCGGATAACTCAATTATAACAAAGTTATTTGCATTATTATAGCACCATTTCTTATTGCCATTGCCCGCGACATTCTTATCCAGCAACAAATTTTCGGGACCCTCATTGTTGAAACCTCCACTGGCCGAATGAATTCTGGCTACACGTACTCCTGTACCATCAGCCGGAGTAGTGCTGATGAGTGGTGAAGTTCCTTCTGCATAAGCCACACTATACTCTTCTATTTTCATAGCATTGATGTGTGCAAAGCTTCCGGCATGACGCGCCAATTCAAAATGAATAGTTCCGTTGGCATCCGGATAGATGGCTTCCGACTCGAATATAGTACTATTGTTCTGATTCTTCACGTTTCCGGTTACATCGCCGACAGCAATATTACTCCCCCCCATCTGATGTGTTCCCTGATAAGAATTGGTTCCGGTGAACGTTAACAATCCTGTTCGTTCATTGGTGTCATAACGACTCCCAAAGACATAGAATTTGTAAGCTTTACCAGTCTTTAAGTTCCTGAAATCAATACCTCCTTTTTCGGCTCCGTTATTTTTCTCTATAAAGAAATAATCCTGAGTGGCAGTGTTGACAGCCAAATCACCTAACAACTCAGTTGCCGGCGCCAAAAGCCCTCCGTTTTGAATGCCGTTGGACAAGAAATTTGTAGTTAATACCATCTGACAACCGACAGCCTGATTATAAGAATTCACAAGTGTATATTCTGTTCCGGCATTTGTTTTCACCGCATTATTCCAATAGTTTCCATTCACATCCTTTCCTGTAATATCCCCATTGGTACCATCATTTTTTCCAAAATCGATGTATAGTTTCTGGTCCACCATAAAGCCTGCATTTACAAGTTTCAGCTTGTTGGTAGACTGTGCCAGATTTACCAAAGGCTCGACTCCACCCAAAGGTGCGTAAATTTCAAGACTTGATTTCATCATCTTACCCTGATTTACACAGGCTATTTCTTCTGCATTCATTCCGGAACGCCAGAAGAACAATTCACGGAACGAAATCCGGTCAGGTACCTGGTTACTGCCCAATACAAATTTCTTCGGTACCAGTTTTTCCGGCAATTCGCCTACTTTTTCATCATTTATGTAGAGTACTGTATTCCCCCATGCATAATAATGAGTGAGCGTCACGCGTATCCAGTCACCCCCATTAATTACAGTGGCAGAACGAATGGTTCCCCATAACGGAGATTCGTAAATCAATTTACCGTCTGAAGCTATTCTGAAAAATCCGTTACCACTTTCATTTTCAAACCAGGCAATTGTGCCGGTTCCTGTGGTGTTGATATCAAACGAAACAGTAAACGGATGAACCGTTTCTTCGGGCGTCCATTCAATCTGGCTGGAAGTAACTGTTCTTCCCAATTCATAAGACGTTCCCTGTACACGTTTCGGTAATGGCTTACCAGCTTCCAATGCGTCAAACAGAGAAGGAACCATAGCATAACAAAATTCCTGATGTCCTGCAGCATTAGGATGGAAAGCATCATTTTCATATCCGTTTGCCCAACGTCCCTGACCATCATCAATGGCTCCGAGTGTATTTATACTTGGTAGATCCCATTCATGAATCAGCAAATTCAGCTTCTTTACATAATTATAGTCACTTTCATTGTAATCGGCACGTGTGTAATTATTAGCTATAACCGGAACAATACCCGCATCTTCTGCCTGTCTGATAGCTTGTAGCATACCATCACGGTAACTATTATAAGCAGCTTCTCCACGCTCATGCACACCTTCATTTCCCAACGAAAGGCCATAAATCACGTAACTGCTACAATTGCTCAGCAAGTCACGCTCCCATCGATCCAGCAAGTTGGCAGTTGTATTACCTCCGATAGAAATATTAGAAGTTTTCCAATCTAATCCACGCCCTTCTTCATAACGTTTTTTTAGTAACTGAGTATACATAAAGGCATACCCATGCATATCCGATGTACCCGATCCGTTGGCAACGGAAGAACCCATATAAGAAATCTTCAACGATTCGGTTTCACCGCAACTTACCGTATATGTGTAATCTTTCAAATTGACTTCTACATAAAATTCACCACCATTCATATTCGTACGGATGTCCTCGAGTGGTATTCCATATTGCTCACCTTGTGACTGCTCCACAACCCGGTTTGTACCTTTAATACGTTTCAGACACCTGGCCACATCCTTATTTATAATAAAGTTAAACCGGGGGTCTCCACCATTCAACGTTAAACGTGCCCCCCAAATACTTTCACCTTTATATTCCAATGACAATCCTTTTTGCACATCATTGCCGGTAGGAGTAGAAGAACCTACTATATTTAAAGAAATGATGGGTAATATCTCATACGTATGGCCGTTCAGATCAATGCTGATACGTACCGGTCCGGCAAGATCTGTTTTAATGGGTTTACCATTTTCTATTAATGAGCCCTCTGTCTCACCAACTCCGTACGCTATCTTTTTACCGTTACCCAAATCACGATAGAAACTGAATGAACCCGCACCTTTCAGAGAAGTATATATCTCAAAAAGATTGGTTATTGTTCCCTGTAGATCGGTAACCATGCGCATCTCGGCATCCTCTTCTACAGCTGTACCTGTAAAATATGCACTACCTAACTGACCGCTAATGTTGATTTCGAACTCATCGGAAAGAGTTTTATCATCATATACAATAGAAGCAGTAACCTTTATTTTTCCGTTTGTTTTAGGATATACAATACCCTGATTATCAATACGTGCAACAGTTTCATTGTCCACACTCCACTGAATAGCCGGATAAGTAGCTCCTACCGGTAGAATCTGAGCTGTCATTTGAGAAGTCTGTCCGGATTCTGTAATATCTGCTCCACTGAGAGTGATAGAAGTAGCTTTAATCACAGGTTCATTGGTGCACTCCTCTATTTTCATCGCATTGATATGTGCAAACTTATCTGCATAGAGAGCGATATTGAAACGAATATTGCCGTTGGCATCCGGATAAATTACATCCGACACATAAACGTGGTCAGTAGTATGATTCACACCATTACCACCTGCATTTTTACCTCCCATTTTATAAGTACCGGTATTGCTATTCTCGCCGGAGAATGTAAACAGTCCCATACGATCTGTTTCCGTATCTCTACATCCGAAAACATGAAAACGGTAACCTGATTTCGGATTTAGATTACTGAAATCAATAATACCCGGAACATCCGTACCGCCGTTTTCAATAAAAATATAATCCTCTGTAGCAGTTTCAATGGCCAGATCACCCAGAAGAGTAGCCTCCGGATTGATCAATCCACCATTCAGTCGTCCATTGGAACGGAAGCCCGATCCCAATTTCATCTCTACTTCTGTTTGTACATTTGCAGAATTTATCAATTTCAGCATTGAACCTTTACTAACTGCAAAATTATCTTTTTCAAAAGCATTATTCCAATAATGGTTATTCACATCTGCCCCAATTGTATGGTGCCCATTCGTTCCGTCACTACGTCCAAAGTCAATATAGAAGTTTTGCTTTATAGTCAACGGATCAATACCACTATACTCTTCTATTTTCATCGCATTGATATGCGCAAATCCTCCTGATTGTATTGCTAATTGGAAATCTATTTCTCCTTTAAAATCGGGGAATATATAATCCGTAACATAAATATCATTTGTATTCTGATTTTCTCCATTTGCCCCGATACTCTTACCCGTCATACGATAAACACCATGGCTACCTGTTGAACCTGTGAAAGAAAGGTATCCTACACGTTCTTCACTCCCGGTTTGAGTACGACTGCCAAATACATGAAATTTATAAGCCCGGTTCTTATTCAGATTTTTAATACGGAAACTGCCATTACCACCTGCTCCCTCGATGTAAAAATAATCTTGTGTAGCAGTAGAAACAGCCAAATCTCCCAATAATATCTGATCCGGTTCAAGTAAACCTCCGTTACGAATGCCATTGGCTGAAAACTTTTTTGTGATTTCCATAATGAATCCGGTACTTTCATTTGTACCATTCACCAGATCCAGTTTTTTTCCGTATTCTGTTTCAATGGCATTATTCCAATAATGCCCGTTTTTATCCGGTCCTTCCGTTATATTTCCATCCAGTTCATTACTCTTACCAAAATCAATGTAAACTGCTTGTTTTAATACACCCTTCGTGCTTGTTACCGGATCAGCTGCCTTTGATGCAAATAGCCAGCCAACACAGCACAATAATAATACCAGTGTTATTTTTTTCATGTTTTATATAATTATATATTCAAAGAATAAAAGTTTTACAAGTTCAACAGACTTATATGTTTTTAAAAAATCCATCAATAACTGCTTCAAGGAACCATCACTTTCTGTGAATAAACTTCTTTATCACACTTCAACGTTACGGTATAAACTCCTTTGTTAAGATTACTTCCAATATAATTAAGTCCGCCGCTATTTTTTTTTGATGCTACTATTTTCCCGGAAAGATCAAATAATGTAATCATATCTACCCGATAATCATTTTTTAATTGCACCATAATCCTCCCTTCATTGGGAG
Source organism: Bacteroides sp. (assembly GCA_019416685.1). Lineage (GTDB taxonomy): Bacteria > Bacteroidota > Bacteroidia > Bacteroidales > Bacteroidaceae > Bacteroides. The sequence continues at coordinate 126,708 of DXWV01000032.1, read as the reverse complement.
TTAACGTAAAAAAATCATTATCCCGGCTTAATTGTGAAATCCCGACATTACCTCCCTTCTCCAGAACGATACTCACGGTTTGTTCTCCTACCAGATTCTGAGGAATCTCAGGAGTATCCATTACGACACCATTAAGCTTAAATTCCTTAATCTTGCTTCCTTCTCCTTCCAGTTTGATGGAAAGTTTCATATTTCCATAGTTCAAACGGGTTAGTTCCAACGATTTAACTTCTTTCGGTAAGAACGGTTTAAAACTTAACTTTCCATCATCAAAACGCATGCCTGCCATACCATACCAGACCATACGCAGGAAGCCTGTTGCCGACCAGGTCTGATGTTGAAGGCCGCCCCAATGACCACCGGTCTGCCATCCCCCATCCGGATGTCCGTCCTTCGGATCATAAATTTCCCAGAAATCATTACCACCCTTGTTCAAACCAAGATCTGCCAGATTGAATAGTTCGGATGTGAATCTTTCGTAACTACCGGTTTTTGCACAGGCATCAGCATAGAAAGCATTCACAAACGGCCAGATCATCATATTGTGACGTCCCGGTTTAGCATCATTGAAACGTTTGAAATGTGGATATATAGAAGGCAATCCAAATTTGGTAACCTGTATCTGAGATATTATTCTCTCAGCCTCCGCTGGCGATACAATGTCAAATAAGATTGCAAATGCATTACCTAATCCTTCCTGGAACGGATGTAAATCTCCATTTTGATCTATCAGGTAATTGAATTTACCGGTTTCTTCATCAAACAGATTAGTACGGATACTTGCCTTCAGATCTTCGGCTTTCTTCTTCATCTCTGAAGCAGTCTCTTCTTCTCCCAACACAGTTGCAATATGCGATAACAGACGATATGCTTCATAATAAATACAATTGGTACTCAGACACTTAATTTTGTTATGTGCAGGATGGCTCACAACAGCTCCTCCCTTATCATCACCGGCCCATACAGGCTCTTCGTACCCGGCTATTCCGTCATTAAATACCGAAGGGCCGGTAAACAAACCATATTGTGAATCGAATACCGGATTATTATCACGTTTCATATCTTCCAGTTGATGAATCGTATTCACACCGCTCTTCAATATCTGACTCAAAAATGCTTTATCACCAGTCATCAGGTAATACATATAAGCACCCTTTACCCAAATAATTTTATCCCAATATTCCGCACCAATAGTTTCCTGCTCATTCTTTTCCAACAGATGAAGTAGTGAATTCTTGGATATGGCAGGTTGTAGTAAAGGGAATCCATTCCATACATTTATAGCAAGGTCACGCGTCCAGTTACCATCATAACGGGCACCCGCATTCAATATGCCATTCTGAGTCGTATTGATATTGACAGTCCACAAAGCCAGTTCATAAGCTGCTTTCAAATCAGCATTACCGGTCATAATACCCGGCTGAGTGGCAGGTTTTCCATATACTTCAAATTCGCGGATACGAGCCAACCCTTTTTGGTACTCCGCCGGAATTTCCAACTTCAGGAAACGACTTGTAAACGTCTTTTCGGGTACTCCTTCCTTGCGTACCAGCGAAGTATCAAAAGTACCGTCAAATACCAGTTCCCAATCTTCATCTGTTCCGGCAAAACTACAAGCATATACTTTATATCCGGTCAGCCACTCTTCACTATCAATCAGAGCAAAGTTGCTAATCTCATACTCTTTTTCCAAATCAATTACAACCCAACCGTTCACATCTGCTTTTTTCGCAAAAGCCCACGGGTTATTAGCATCTTGCCCTTCTGTAGCTTCATAGTTTCCATCCAGAATATTGGCCGGTGTTTCCCGATTACTCCAGCTATTGTGATAATCTACTATCGATTTTCCGGTACTAACAATTTCTTCATTCAACGGACGAACATATGAGCCATAAATATCTACCCCATAGATACGTACATATTGATCTTTTGCATCTCTTACCGGTACAAACTTAATATAACGTGCTTCTACAGGAGCGATACGCTTTACCTTAGTATCCTGATCACCTACATTCGTTTCATGAATAACCTCTGTCCAGTCGCCCTCATTGGTACCGATAGTGCTGACATACACTTTATATTCGGGAATATTACAAACCTCATTCCCCGTTTCCAATGTTCTTCCATCCCGGAAGCCGAATTTATTAATGGAGTAGATAGCCGGTAAAGAGAAAATTACCCAGGGATTATCTCCTTTGTAACACCACTTATTACTCTTGTTATTTTTGATTTCATCTTTACTAAGCAACAATTTATAAGCACTTTCCGAATCACCAGTTTTCCCGCTACATGCGTAAATGTTGACGATTCTTTTGCCTTTTCCGTCTAAACCTGAAACTGAAATCAAATCATCCGGAGCTATAACCATCGTCATCTTTTTAGTATCCACAGTTATCTTAAAAGAGCCTTCATCGTTCATTATGAACTTATAGTCATCATTCGTAACCCGAGAGTTCTCAACGTGTCTGATTTTATGCTCTTTACCTATCACAACAGCTTCGTTTGCAACTTCAGCATTCAAACAGTCAATCCAAATATCGTTCGGATTGGTTTTCAATAAAAATTTAAAATCATTTCGCTTCATCTTACCGGTCCACGTAAAGATACCGTTCCCTTCATTATCCATCAGATAAGCCTTCTCAGCAGTCCAACCACAATCAAAGGCTGCTCCGACTACATAGACTTTGGAAAACTCTTCCGCAAAAGCAGTCAGAGAAAATAAACTTAACAATAAAAATAGTAGTTTTTTCATAACATTTTACTTTTAAATTTACAAAGTTTAATAACACTATAATTGGTTCATTAGATTCATTTCTGTATGGCTTTCACCACAGAGTAACACAGAGTTCCACAGAGTTTAAATCTTTATTGAAACGCAAATAAACGCAGATTTTCACAAAGGGAAACAAATGTATGATAAAGAGCTACAGCCTTTTAATCTGTGTTCATCTGAGTTAATCCGCGTTTCATTAGATAAATACTACTCTGTGGAACTCTGTGTTACTCTGTGGTGAGTTCAGCTCATTTCTATTCAATTATTTCACAATGAATTTGCCATTTACACTCTTTTCACCCTCGCACATCTGAACAAGGTACATCCCCTGGGAAAGCCCAATAGTAGGAATATGGTCTGTGTAATGAAAACTGGCTTTTAATATCCCGGAAGTGTTGTAAACATCCACTTTGGAAACAATACCGGAACAGATTGTTACAGGGCTGCCTGCTTCCACTACTGTGGGAAGCAGGTAAACTTTATCAGCAGTAACAATTGACCCAATACCTGTTGTATGTTTTACCGTCACTTCTTCTTTTAAAGGTAATTCATCAGAAGAAAAACCGATACTGATATTATAATTGCCTTCATCCAGGACGAAAGAGGTTTTATCTACATCATAATATGAAAAAGCATCGTCGGATAAATTAAATACAACCTTCTGTGACTCACCGGGCTTCAGATATACCTTTTTGAAAGCTTTCAATTCTTTCAAAGGACGTTCTACCTTACTCTCTCCATTCTTTCCTACATACAACTGTACAACCTGTGCGCCGGCAACATTACCCGTATTTTTCAACTCGCACACAACCTTCAGAATAGCATCGGCCCCTGCAGCAGGTTCCACTGTCATCTGAGACAGATTGAATGTCGTGTAGGAAAGCCCATACCCAAATGGATATTGTACAGCTTTGCCGGACTTATCATAGCCACGATACCCCATAAATACTCCTTCGGTAAATTCAACATGTTTATCATTATCCGAATCATAATAGCTATTATAAGTAGGATTATCGGCCCAGCGTTTTTCAAATGTTACCGGTAATTTTCCAGACGGATTCACGTCACCAAACAGAATTTCTCCCAAGGCTGTTCCTCCCTCCTGACCGGCATACCATGCCCACAATAATCCATTCAAACGACGTACCCAGGACTGCATCTCTACATTGCCACCAGCCGTAACTACACCAATAACAGGAGTGGTTGTTTTTGATAAAACTTTTGTTATCAATTCTTTTTGTTTGGAAGGTAACGCAAAAGTACGATCTCCTGCTTCTGCTTCACTTCCGGAGTCATGTCCGAAACAAGCAATCACTACATCTGCATTATTCAGGCTTGCCTGGAAATAATCTTCGCCACCTACTTTAGTCCAATAAAAATCAATAACAGCTGCCCCCGTACCCTGATAATATTCAACTTTAACATTGTATGTTTTTCCGGCAGACAACTTCATTTGGTAAGTACTATATCTTTCTTGCCCGGGGTTCCAATCATCGATCACTTTCTTATTATCAATGTACAGACGGAAACCATCATCACCACCAAGATGGAAGATATATTCTCCATCCTCAGCCGGACGTAATTCCGCTGTCCAACGTATACTATAATTAGAAGTTCCGACACCTTCAACTCCTGTGCCGTTTTGGAAATTGAAATTTATATTTGCATCTGTTTTTGTAGCAACCGGAGTTCCTGTCAGATTATTATTATTGAAATACTCTCCTTTGAAACCATGATCGTCAGAACCGGACGATACATACACATTATCATCCAGATGATCATATTCATCTACATATTTCACTTCAATACCCTTTTGTGCAGCTACGGCTTTGATACCTTCATAGAAACTGACATAACGAATGGGAGTTACCCGTCCGCTACCACCTCCTGTGAGATAACGCAGCGCATTCTGACCTACCACAGCAACTTTCTTTATCTTATCTGCTTTTAATGGTAAAATATTTTCTTCATTCTTTAAAAGTACAATACCTTCACGAGCCACTTTCAAAGCAGTTTCTACAGAAGCCGGATTGTCTTCTGCAACATCAGAGCCCGACGGTTCGTTATCCATAAATCCGAACTTTATCATCGTTTGGAGTATATGCTGCACTTTTTCATCAACCACACTCATATCTAAATCTTTCCGGTTGATAAAATAGCGTAAACTATCAGGGTTCATTCTCTCTCCACCGGCCATTTCCAAATCCAGCCCACCTTGTGCAGCAGGCAAACAATAATGGGTAGAGCCCCAGTCGGACATCAAAATACCATCAAATCCCCATTGGTCGCGCAAAACGGTGCGAAGCAACCAGGGATGGTGTGTAGTCCATGTACCATTCAAAAGGTTATAACTACTCATCACACTCCCTACTTTGGCCTCCTGCACTGCAGCTTTAAAAGCCGGAAAATAAATTTCATTCAGCGTTCTTTCATCAATATCCGAGCTTATATAGTTTCTGTCATATTCCTGAAAATTAGCGGTAAAATGTTTAATAACAGCCATGACTCTATTTTCTTGCAAGCCTTTGATATACCCTACTGCTGTACGGGAGGTCAGATAGGGATCTTCGCCCATATACTCAAAATTACGACCGCACATAGGGGCACGATGAATGTTAACTGCCGGTCCTAATAATACATTTACGCCACGAGAACGACAATCAGAAGCCAAAGCCTCTCCATATGCATGAGCCAGATCTTCATTCCAGGTAGCTGCCAGGCAAATACCACAAGGATAAGCTGTGGAATTTCCCCAGGTACCTACTCCCTGAGGTCCATCAGACATTTTCATCTGCGGAATACCCAAACGGGGAACAGCTTTTGTATACATCCAGTCTACTCCTCCGACGTATGACAGCTTTTCACTTTTTGTCATCAGGCGAACTAACTCTGAAGCACGTTCTTTCGGATCGGAAGAAGGATTAGAGGGTACTTCCGGAGCTACCGCAGGGCCTCCCGTAGGCTCTCCGTAAACCTTTAAGCTGGCCAATTGTACCCTATCACCGGAATGTATACTTGAAACTTCCAGCATAAAAGCAGTAAATTCTTTATCAGAATCTATCTGAAATTTCATTGTTGTATAACGCCCGGGAAAATTAAAATCTCTCTGTTCATCTAATTCAATCCATCCTTCTTCAGGGTTATAACCACTAAGACTCCATAACTTAGGGTCACGCTCGGGTGCATCATTTGCAGCAATTACAGTATATGAATTAAACTTATAGGCTCTGTCCAGTACACACTGTACATAAAAGCTTGTACCTAAGACACAGTATTTAGTTGTTAATTGCTTATCAAACAATTTTCTGATTCCTTCGTTCCCCTCTCCTTCCGGATAACCGGTAACTTGTTTCTCCGGATTTAAACCTTCTGTCACATCTGCCGGAAAATATGGTTTTCCACCTTCCGTATCAAATGCATAACCAAACAATTGCCATTCAGCTATCCGTATTTTATTAGTTCCGGTAGCCGTCAAGCGGTAATACCGTGCACTATATGTATTGCTCGTGACAGAACGGTTGTATGAAAACAAAGCTATATCTCCCATTCCTATCATCCGGGTAGATGAAGGTCTGAACTCTCTCCAGGTCTGACCGTCTTTTGAATATTCAACTTTCCATTTGGTTACATCAACTCCCCTGCCAGCATAGAGCAGCATCCCCGTCAAAACCTTATCTTCTTTACAATCTACCGTAACAGTCGCTTTATCTACGCCTGTTACTTCATAAAAAGTATTTTCATTATTATCTACCCGTTGGCGGAATTAAAAAGATAATATATTGATGTTTAAAAAGTTGTGCATATTATTGATTTATAGTATATTAGAGATGGTCAAACCTTTAATATATCATCAATATATGCACAACTTATATACAATATTCAGTAAAATTCTTAAGATTTGCAAGCAATTTGGCGATAACCTCATAAATGAGAAGGGAAATATTCCTCGTCCAGGTGTTGTTCCCAAGTTTTCAGATATAGAAGTTATAGCTTTGAACCTTACATCCGAAGCCATGGGTATAGGTAGCGAAAGTAATCTTTTCATTAGACTTTCTGAGTATAAGGATAAAATGCCCAATCTGATTTCAAGACGCCAGTATAATGACAGGCGTAAAACTACATCAACCTTATGCGACACTATCCGTAAAAGAATAGCTGAGAAGATAGATGGTGGTGAAGAATATTTCTGTATTGATTCAAAACCTATAGAGGTATGCCGGGTAGCTAGAGGGAAACGTTGTAAAATGGGCAGAAACGATTATAGTAAAGCTCCATCATTCGGATATTGTGCATCTCAGAAGAATTATTACTATGGATATAAATTACACGCTATTTGCGGTTTAAGTGGAGTTATCCATTCCTTTGACCTGACAAAAGCAAGTGTTCACGATATCAATTATCTTAAAAATATCAAATATGAATATCATGACTGCAGCATTCTCGGAGATAGAGGATATATTAGTAAGAATGTGCAACTGGATTTGTTTGAGACTGCAAATATAAGACTTGAAGTTCCATATAGACTGAACCAAAAGGACTGGAGTCCTACATTCATCCCATTTGCTAAAGCCAGGAAAAGAATCGAAACGGATTTCTCACAACTATGCGATCAGTTCATGATAGTGAGAAATTATGCTAAAGATACAGTAGGATTGTTTACCAGAATACTAGGGAAAATAAGTGCATTTACAATCCTTCAATATATAAACCACATTAACAACAAACCTATTGGCAGACTTAAATATGCGCTTATTTAATTCCGCCAACGGGTTTATCTGTCAAATAAACCAAAGTCTTATTCGTATGTTCTGCTGTAATCTCAGCCTCATCCGTAAAGTCATAAGGAAAAGCAACAGTCACCTTTTCCGGTTTCTCTATTTTATTGGAAGTGGAATGAATTTCAAACTTATCCACATTAGGTCCGTTTTCAAATTCCGTTCCTATCTTTATTATATTAACACCTGCATCCAAATAAATATAGGTAGAAGCTACAGCAGTAGGAGGTGCGTTCCAGTCCGGCGAATCCTTTGTACGTAAAACAATCCGGTTATAATCATTTACTTTGATATAGAAGGGACGAGCTGTACCGGTAGAAAACACTTTAAACTCATATGTTCCGGCCTGATCTACTTCTACATTTTCATACAAAAAGTAAGAATCAGAATTTATATGAAAATCATGCACATATTTATTCCCTGAAAATCCGGAAACTCCTTCGACCTTTAAATCACCAAACAAGCGGGCATTTTCGGCCTCCAAAATAATAGGAAGTTGCGCTGCCTGTGACCTGGAAACACAGAGCAGTGACAACAAAAAAGAAAAATTTCGTAATAATGTATTCATTGCATTAAACATAAGAATCCGGACGGATGAGTGAATTTCATCACATCCGGATTCTCTTTAAAAAAGGTTAGTTATTTACTTTGATTATTTCACAACAACTTTCACATTGTTTACAATATATAAGCCAGTTGCGATTCCGGTTATTGCATTATGTCCTTCATTCAACATAACAGAACGTACCAGACTTCCGTCCGCAGAGTAGATATTTACCCGTTGAGCTCGTGGTGCAATGACTTCAATGCCACCTTCTATTGAGTAAATAGTTATAACATCTGATGATACTTCAGTAGTTACACCAACTGGTTTAGCTCTAAATACAGGATAACTTTCACCTTCGGTTATTTGCCATACGGCGTTGAAATCCCAACCAAGCGTTGTGGTATAGAACTGTGCAGATTTTGCATCCGTATCATTCGTCAAAGTTGTACCATTTCTGTCATCTGCATCTTCTTTGCAACCGGTAGTAGCACTAATGGAGTAATTGTTCGTAAAACGGGCATTTGAAGCATGACCGCCCCAACTACAGATACGATAAGGATTTCCGCTCTCTGACGTAATAGAACTTGCCAGGTTCAGACAGTTTGCTATAGTAACATCAGCATCCCGGTCTATCAATCCAAGCATAGCACCCATATGTCCGTATTTATTTTCAAGAGTTCCCTCAAAATAACAATTACGGATAGTAGCACCACCTTCTAAAGAAGCACCTGCAATGCCACCAGCCTGATGTTCTCTTGCCTTAACCTCACTATTTGCTGCATAACAATTTTCAATGACTACACCTCCACCAATCCAGGCGGCAATAGCTGCTACGCGGTCACGACCTTCAATATAGCTGTTTTTCACACAACAAAGCTCGATCTTTCCGCCTTCGGCCATACCGGTAATACCACCTACATTCTCATTACCTGTAAAGTTCACCTCTTCAAGATATACATTCTTTATGGTAGCTCCTTTTATTTTTCTGAACAAACCCATAGCAGAAGTATTTGCTTCATTGAAGTTCAATCCTTTGATACTGTGTTTAGCACCATCAAACGTTCCTGTAAACGGATTGGCTTCAGAACACAAACCAGTGAAAGCAACTCCTGTCATATCAATATCATTCATCAGAATGAAATCACGACCGGCAAAAGCATTTACTATCAATAAGTCATCGGGCGTAGTGATTTCGATAACTCCTGTTTCAGCAATCATCTTACAATTCAACGTAACAGATACTTCGGCAAAATCAGCCTTGGCTGCATCACCTGCACTTACAGTTACAACAGCCGATCCTGAAGTTGCTTTCGGTGTCAGAAGACTTCCTTCAATTGTTATGTTCGTAGCTTTCGTATGATAACTTAACGCCAAACCATTGCTGGCTACAAAACGGCTTAAATCATAAGCTTCTTTTGACAGGAATATCGTTTTTGTAGTTTGCTCAGACAGCACATCAATACCCTCATAAACATTCCACTTCAACTTGTCTTCTCTGTTTAGTTGCCATTTCAATATAGGATAAGCGCCGACAGCAGGTATTGTCCAAGTGTCTGTCATATCCCATTGCAATGTTTCAGTATAGAATGAAGCAGTCTTGGCTTGTTCTAAGGTCATATCAGCTCCATTTTGATCTGTAGCATTGTCACAAGTAACCACTACAGCGCTTTCAACCGCTTTACCTACCTTAGCAGAAACCAAAGAATAGTTGTTTTCTAATTTAATGCCAGCATCCCCCATAATACGCTTCGGAGAATCATTACCAACAATATAAGAAGCCATATTAACACTATTCTTCACAAAAGTATCAGTATCATCTCCACCGTTTTTCAAACCAACAACCCCGCCGGTTCTGTTATAGCGTCCAACAACTACTCCGGAGAAGTAGCTCTTATCAACCGTAGCTTTATTAATAGAACCAACAAGACCACCTGCCTGCCATCCGGTTGTCTGTACATAAGCTGTTGAATAGCAATTACTCATCAGAGCTCCTGCACTCAACTGGCCTACCAATGCACCAACATGATCCTGTCCCACAATACGAGTGTTACCAACATAGCATTCTACCATACTTCCACCATTCATTTCGCCAACAAAAGCACCAATGTGTTTATTCTTGGCAGTACCGATAACAGAGTTTTCAATACCTACATTCCTGATCTCAGCATCTTGGGTTGATAGGAATAGACCTAACTTGCCTTCGCCTTCACGCTGAATATTCAGATTTTTAATGATATGCCCATCACCGTTCAATACACCGGCGAAATTTTCGATGCCGTTAAATACCACATCTGCAAAGTCCAAATCGGCTGTTAATACAAAATTACCAGTTGCATCTGCATTTATCTTCTCAATAAATTCATCAGCAGTAGCAATCTTTATGGCATTTTTCTTGAATACAGGATAACTAACTCCATCCTCAACAGTCCAGACATTGTCAAAATCCCACTTCAATGTTTCCGCATAGAATTTCAATGATTTGGCATCGGCATCATCCGGAAGATTTGTTCCGATTCTATCATCCATATTCTCCCAGTTGCCACCTACAGATACAGTTGTACTAATAGAATAGTTGTTAGTGAAATGAGCCATTGCCTCTCTACCACCCCAATTACAGATACGATAGCGATGTCCGCCGGCAATAGAACTTGCCAGATTCAAACAGTTTTCAATCGTCACATCTCCATCACGGTCCATCAATCCGAGCATAGCACCAACATGTCCATACTGACTTGTGATTGTTCCTTCAAAATAGCAATTGCGAATTGTAGCTCCACCGTCAAAAGAAGCCGCAGAAATACCACCAGCCTGGTGAGTTCTCGCTTTGACACTGCCGTTTGCCACATAACAATTTTCAATAACAGCACCGGACAATATACGGGCAGCAATGGCAGAAACACGGTCACCACCTTCAACTGTACTATTGTTCACATAACAATGTTCTATTTTACCGCCTTCGGCTATACCTGCCAGAATACCAGTATCATCACCACCAACAATAGCTGCATCAATAATACCCAGATTTTTAATTGTAGCATTCTTTACTTTTCTGAAAAGTCCCATAACACTCGTACCGGAGTTATTGATTTTCAACCCTTTGACAACATGATCCTGACCATCAAATGTACCGGTGAACGGGGTTGTCTCCGAACATAAACCATTGAAAGTAATGCCTGTCATATCAATATCATTCACCAACACATAATCACGATCAGAAATGGTATTAAGCATCAGCAAATCATCTGCAGTTGCTATCTCAACCGCACCTTCTGCTGGAACCACTTTACAATTATAGACAACAGTATTGACAGTAAACTTATCATTCGTACCTGTAGCCATTTCCATTGTCACAGCAGCTGAACCGAAGGCTACAGGGGTCAAAGTCAAGTCTTCAATTGTAATGACATCCGTATTATCAGATTGGAAAGTAAGTGTCAGACCATTAGTGGATACAAATTGAGGCAGACTGTAAGTGTCTGTTGCAAAATACAATCTTTCGGCAATCCGGACCGGTTGGATATCTGTTCCGGCATAAAGTCCGGTCGGAATCTTATCACCTCTTTCTAATTGCCATTTCAACACCGGATAAGATTCACCATCTACCGGAACACTCCATGTATTCTCCATATCCCACTTCAGTGTTTCTGTATAGAAAGAAGCCATTCTGGCCTGTTGCAAAGTCATATCAGCCCCATTCTGATCCGTAGCATCTGCACAAATAACAGAGGCAGCTTCAGCCACATTTTTACCAATGCGGGTAGAAGCCAAAGAATAGCTATTCTCTACCTTCACTCCACCATCGCCCATGATACGTTTAGGAGCATCAGCACCAATTATATACGAAGCAAGATTGGCACAGTTCTTCACAAAGTTATGGGTTTCATCTCCACCATTTTTCAGACCTGCAATACCACCGGTTCTATTCCAGTTACCGGCAAGTACACCTGAGAAATAACTTTTGTCGATAGTAGCATTATCAATAGAGCCAACCAGTCCACCTGCCTGCCAACCAGTTGTTTGTACATATGCTGTTGAATAGCAATCACTCATCAAAGCTCCGGACTTCAACTGACCCACCAAAGCACCCACATGATCTTGTCCAACAATACGGCTGTTGCCAACATAACATCCGGTAATATTTCCTCCGTTCATTTCTCCAATGAAACCACCGATATGTTTATTATCCTTTGTACCGATAGTTGAATTTTCAATACCTAAATTCTTAATCACGGCACCATTGGTTGATAAGAACAGACCTAATTTTCCGTCACCGGTACGCTGAATGTTCAGATTCTTTATAATATGTCCATTACCGTCCAGTTGTCCTGAGAAGTTCTCAATTCCATTGAACGAAACGTTAGCGAAATCCAGGTCAGCAGTCAGTTTAAAGCTAGCATTTGTAGCAGCATTTATTCTTGAAATAAAATCTTCGGCAGTAGCAATCGGAATTATTTCAGGAGCCAGAGAAAGAGACAGTTCAACAGCTTTGAAGCCTGCCACGGAAGCAGATATGGCAACGGTCTCCAAATCTGTAATTTCCACACTTTCGGCAACTGAAACAATACTTCCTTCTAATTTTATTTTATTATTTGTACAGGAATAAACAAGTGTCCCCCCATTACCGGAAGTATAATATTTACTCAAATCGATGTTATCCCCCTTTTTCAATGCTAACACAGGTGCAGACTGGCTTAAGAAAACCAAAGGAGTTGTGGTTTCAGCCTCTTTCTGCCAGGCAAGAACCGGATAAATACCATCTACCCATTTCCAGGTAGCATCATCAAACACCCATTTCAAATCATCAGAATAGAAAGCTTTCTCTTTGGCGCGTTCTGCTGTTACATCTATGCCCTTTTCCAAATCGGTTCCATTCGGAGCAGGTAAGATGCTCAATGCATAGTTATTTGTCAGTGCAGACTTATCTGCTTTAACACTGGCGATACGGTAAATCTGGCCACATACTAACTGAGCAGCCAGATTGGTACAGTTCGTAATGGTAAGCAGATCGTCGTTATCCTGAAGAGCTAAAATACCTCCGATTCTCTGACTTGAAACTTCTACACGACCGGCAAAATAACAATTCAAAATACTACCGGCTCCAGCTGTTGATGTACCTACAAGACCACCTCCCTGATTTTCACGAGAATAAACATTGGCAGTAGAATAACAATTCTTAATTTGGCTACCAGTTCCATTGTTCCCTTCCATCTGTCCAATGAGCGAACCAACATGATCACGACCGGCAATCGTACTGTTAGCTACATAGCAGTTTTCAATTATTCCACCGTGGCTCTGTCCGGCTAAAATACCAACATTAGCATTACCCAATACAGAGGCCTTCTCAATACCTAAATTTTTGATTGTCCCACCTCTTAAATGTCTGAACAACCCAACTTCACCGGAGTTGATTTTATCAATTGTCAATCCAGAGAGAATGTGTCCTTGTCCATCCAGAGTTCCATAATAACTATCCAGAACACACTCTCCCAATGTAACCCCTGTAAGATCAATATCCGCTGTCAATACATAATTTGTATTCGGATCCATTTTGAGCAAATCACGGGCATCAGAAATTTCATCGATCAGATCGCCTTCAGCTGCATTTCTCGCAACCATCTGTAAGGCATTGATATAATAGAACTTATTCGGATTATTATTATTTTCGCCCGGAGCGACTGTAAGTCTGATCTCACCGTTTGCATTAGGACGCACTCCTTTTATCGTCACGGTATTAGTACCATTACTTGCCGTATTCAAATAACCTCTCCGGGTATTTTCACCAGTCAATGTGTATGCAGTCTCCCGGTTATCAGTAGATCCTTTACGTGAACCGAAGATGCAGAAATCATAAACAAGATTCTTATTTAGATGGAAGAATAAGAAGCCGCCCGTAGGTTGTTGAGGTTTATTCTCAAAATTACCTTGAGCATATGCCCATACACAACTTTTAGCAACATCAACAGGCATATTCAAGGAGGTAGTAGTTTGTTGGACTCCTTCTCCATTTGTTCCGTTGAATTCATCATCTAAAATAGTTACTATTTGTGTATCACTACCATCCATATCCTTCAAGCCGAAAACGGACTTATTAGAAGGAGTAATATTATTCCAGCCTCCAGCTCCATAAACAGAACCAAAGTTTACATTTATCGGCTTGGCCGGTACAGATGTATTGTCACCGTCATAACCAATATTTTCCAAACTTGTCACTGCATCAGGTGTTTCTACTGCCGCATGTGCTGCATGTTGTGCAACCATAGCTACTACTTCATTTACACCCGACGGAATATATTTCTTGCCAATAGGAGTCTGCCCTGTTATCTTCTCGAGCCACGTACAGGCTGCAGTATAACGCCCTATTCCATAGTCCAGATGATAACCGTCACGATTAAAATTATCACCGATAAAACTTGTACGTCCGTTCTGAATAGCAGTACCGGAAGGTACTATAAAACTAAAATCGGCATGAGCCTCCTTAGCTTTATTAACCGCATCCACAATCGCTTTGTACATAGTCATCTGGTCTTTCCCATAATTGGCAAAACCACCATGTGTAGAGTTTTTTGCATATGCCCAGGTTTGGTGTAATCCAAACTTTACATTCGCGTTGGTGGCATGTTCTTTTACATAATCCAATAAATCACCCAAATAAGGCTCATAGGTATCCGGTCTTCCGGAGTCCTGGCTTACCTGCTGAAAAGTAATGTAATCCCACGGTTCATCCGTCACACATTCTTTCAGTGTTTTACGATTATTGGTTTTCTCTCCACCAACCACTTTTCTGTATTCAAAATCTGCCTTATCAGCAACAACTACATTCCAGTGGGACTCCAATCCTTGTCCCCCGCGATACGCATTTCCAATAATCAGATTATCACCTCCTTCGAGAGCGAGCTCATACAAATATTGCTCTACTGCATCTTCAGAGAAACTATTCCCGATAGCCAGAATTCGTATGTCTTTTCCGTTGACCGATAAAGACAGGACTATCAGAAATAAAGCAAATAGTAATTTTTTCATTTCTCAATAATAGATTAATTAATAATATGGTTAACAGTCACTTATTTATTTACATAGCATAACTTTATAAGTAGCGACACTGGGCATCTGATCGGCAGTAACCCCCACCAGATACATTCCATTGGAATAATTCATTGCAACAGTTAATTCACCTTCCGATTGATAATTGGCCAGTATACAACCTCCCATATCCATCACCTTAATGGCCGCTTTTCCCGGAGTACGTATCACCACCTCACCGGTAGAAACAGACGGAGACACAGATATTCCGGTAGCTGACGCTACCGGAATAATACTCACTCCACCCAGTTTCTCTAATTCCCAAATGGCGCCTTCCGCCTTATCAGCATAGATATATGAACCTTTTACATGTTTATCCAGGTTAAAATACTTAGACGTCTGCCACATGCCACGCATTTTAAATGTACAATCATCCTGCGTTTCCATCTGTACCCAACCATCTTTATTAGCAGTCTCTGTGCCTATGCCACATCGCCAGCTACCTTCGCCCTTATTCATATATTTGCCATCCACCTTCAGATTATAAAAAGAAGTAAAACCATTTACTTTGGCTATATTGAAAATAAAAGCCTCATTATTTTTATCTAAGGGATTGATACAAAATTCTCCTTCGTAATTACTACCGGTATCATGTTTGAGCTGTAAATACAATCCGGAAACGACATCTTTTATATAGTACTGCCCCGGAAGTAACACCTCACAATTCTCTTCCGAATCATCAACAACAGCAGATGCCTCAATTCCTAATTCTGCAACTGCCGCCCATGCTTTGTTATTGACTTCCGACTTAGCTATTAGTTTGAAATAACGTGCTGAGGGTTTGGTGGTAATCTTCACATGCTGAGGATCCGGAGTATCAGAGAACGCTCCTGATGCAGCCGGAGCACCCCATACATCTGGGTTATTACTAAAATAGATTTCATACTCCTTAATACGTCCGTTTGAGCCGTCTTTCCTTCCTTGATAGATGAATTCTTCCACGCGATATGTTTGGGCCATATCTACCACAATCTCATGAGGAGGTTCGGGCTCGTTGCTTCCATATTGAGTATGCCAAATGGTTGATTCATCTCCATCAATTGCATTCTCAACCTTCTCGCCCCCACCTTGCTGACTGGAACAACTTACAACTTTCCATAAAGACTTGTCAACAAAAAGATTAATATCGGCTGAAGTGGTCATACTATCAAAATATCCTGTCTGAGTACAATACGCCTTAATTGTTCCTCCTTGGAGCATAGCAACCGGTTGCTTGTAAAGTTGGAACTCACCCTCATTCACACTGTAATAGATGGTAGCTCCCGTAGTGGTAGTCGATAAAATAATACTACCTTTAGCATCTTTCTCTATCTTCACCGGCGAACAAACCGGACTTGATATTCTGGCTTTCTCTGAAAGCTGATCGTTTGTCTTTTCTTCTGCTATTGGTGAAATAATGAAATTAAAAATAGTATTATCGGCTTTCAATTCGTATACCTCTCTTACATCCGGCCCACAACTTGCATTTCCCAAAGCACGATTCCGGGCATCCAGACATACCACAGTATTCTTTCTGAAATTCATCTGATAAGGATGTTTCACCCGGTTATCACGATTCACATACATATCACCGGCACGCCAATGGGCTACTGAAGCAGCCATCTTATCAGGAGCAATAAATAGAACACCTGTACCTTCCGCATCAGTCATACTCATCCAACGAACTTCCTCTTTATTACCCATCTCCTGTGGCAAAACAAATCCGGTCCACTGTTCATTGACTGTACTGTTATAGACGCCTTCAAAACAAGACTCTTTACGATCGAGGTAGCTATCCCACGGACCACGTCCAAACCATGTAAAGTTTTCAAAGCCTTCGGGCATCTCCAAGACATAACCAACTTTAGGAAGAACCACATTCTTTACAGCAGGATCAATAACCGAGCTAACGAAAATAGTGCCATCGTCCATTATTTTAAATGCCGTTTGTGTAGTAAATGTGTAAGGCTGTGTAGCCGTATATACGTTCGTAACACTCAAATCAACAGCATTTTTGGTATCGGATTCTTTAACTGTCCATGTACCGGCTTTCACTCTAAGGTTCCTCAATCCCATTTTATCCCAATCGGCAGTGTGTGTCTTATCATTGTCAGTGGGTGCACGGAACACATTCAATTTCAGAGGTTCGCAGATAATAGATTTCCCATTCAAGACATAACTTTCCAGAGTTCCCTCAGTCACAGAAAAAGTAGCTTTAAAATTAGCTCCTGTCACCGTAATAGACTTCGCATTCTGCTCTACTTTCAAATTTCCTTTTTCAGGAACCTGATAGGGAGATTTCCAAGCATCTTTCAGCTGAATTTGTTCGGAAGCAACTTCATAACCGGCTTCTGCCCACCAAGTAGCCTCTTTTTGAGTTGCACTAAAACGAATAAAGTACTCCGCATCTTCTTTTATATCTTTTGGCAATGCATCAATCGCTACTTCCATTGTCTCTCCGGCAGGAATAACGGCATCTCCAATTGTTCCGGTCTTAATCACTTTACCATCTTCCAACACCGAATAAGTAACATTCAGATAATCGATAGTCTCGAAGGCGAGTTTACTTTTCAAAACAAATGTCTTATTGTCTTCTTTCAACAAGAAATCAATCGGCTGATAAATTTTCTTTGTATTATATGATTTGGCAGAAATTGAGTAGTCGGAGAAAACCACTCCGTTTGTACAAAAGTTACCATCATTCGGCTTGTCACCAAAATCACCACCGTATGCCCAATAAGTTTCTCCTACCTTACCCGGAATGTCCATTTTCAGTCCCTGATCTTTCCAATCCCAGATAAATTCACCGGTTAATGCAGGATAGTGTTCATACAAATCAAACAGGTCACGAACATTCCCCATCGAATTTCCCATAGCATGACTACTTTCACACTGAATATGCGGTTTGGGAGTCTGTCCATTCTTATATTGATTTTCACGTTCTACACCTATATTCTTAATATGATCATAGTTGGCATACATTGTACTGGTCACATCACTCCACTGGCTATTGCCCTCATAATGTGTCAGACGGGTTTTGTCTAAGTTTTTAATTGCTTTCTCTACAGACTCAAAATTATTTCCATTTCCAGATTCGTTGCCGTAAGACCAGGTAAAAATAGAAACATGATTTCTTAACCATTTCACATGATTTTCCGAACGTTCAACCATTGGTTTCTTAAACAGCTCAACACCGGAAAGTCCCATATTTCCATGACATTCTACATTGGCTTCGGCCAATACATAAAGCCCATATTTATCACATAGATCATAGAAATACGGATTATTGGGATAATGAGAGGTACGAACAGCATTGATATTCAACCGCTTCATCATCTTTATATCATTTTCCATCTCTTCTTTAGAAACAGTACGTCCGTTAATTTCGCTGTGATCATGACGATTTACTCCATGAAACACCATACGCTGTCCATTAATCAGTAATGCACCATCCTTGCGAATACCGACTTCCCGGAAACCAACTTTACCACCACGAATGTCAACCGTTTTATCTCCATCTTTCAGAGTCAAAACCAAGTCATATAAATAAGGTGATTCTGCACTCCATTTTTTCGGGTTAACAACATCTGTATACAACACATATTTACGGATTGAAGGGACATTCTGAGTTACCTGTGTTACAACTTGCCCTTTATCCATAATCTTAATTTCCAGACTCCCCTGGGATAACTTTGTACCTTTCAAATCTACTTCGATACGAGCTTTCGCATCCGTATAACTATCATCTAAATCTGTTGAAAAGAAATAATCCCGTATCTGAGTTTTAGGGGCCGACCACAAGAATGCATCCCGATGAATACCGGTAAGCCGCCAATAGTCCTGACATTCAAGGAAAGAACCACTGGTGAAGCGGTATAGTTGTGCGGCAATTACATTTTTTCCTTCCTGAAGATAAGGAGTAATATCAAATTCCGAAGGTAAATAGGAATCTTCAGAATAACCTACATACTTACCATTGATCCATAAGTAGTATCCATGTCCGGCACCATTGAAACGAACATAGACATTCCGCTCATTCCAACCGGCGGGTAAGATAAACTCTTTGCGATAACTACCTACCGGATTCTTCATATTATTGTTATAGGTCCAATCCGAAGGACGATCTGCCATTACACTGTAGGTGGTTGCGTTGTAAGTGAAAGGGTAGCCAGTATTGACATACAAAGGTTTGTCCCAATTCTTATTATGTCGCACCCCATACACCTGCCACACAGAAGGTACTTCTATATCGTCCCAGCCGCTTACATCATAAGAAGGATTATAAAAATCAGCCGGTTTCTGAGAGGGATCCGGTACCCATTTGAATTTCCAGGTTCCGTTTAAGGATAGAAAGAAGGGAGATTCTTCCATTACATAATTTTGTACATCTTCCTCACTACCATAGGGGATCGAAAGTGTATGTGCAGTTTCTTTATTTATCTGGGTGATTGTCACATCATCCCATTCTTTTCCGGTTTGAGCCATGATTGTAAGAGAGGGCAGAAGCACCCCTCCTACTATCATACCCATAAAATGTTTTCTCATAATACTTAGTATTTTGTCACAATTAGGATATTTATTTACAGATTACAATTATTTTATAATTTTCTGAGAAATAGTACGATTTGAAAGTTGCATACGTACAATATACATACCTTTATCCAGATGACTTACTGATACAGCAGAAGCACCAGACTGTACCTCTTCATTCAGCATTAATATTCCGGAAAGATCATAGACTTGTACTTGTGCTGCTTCGGGGGTATCTACATACAACTTATTATCAGTCAAGCGGATCTTTGCAAAAGCATCAATTGATAATCCGGGTTCTATGCCCACATCTTTTTTGTCAACAAATAGTAATTGCCACTCAGACAACTGAAGTTGGCTATCACCCTGATTTTCTGTTACGTTTAAACGAAAGTAAGAATACGGTTGCTCTTCCGGATTACAAGTATAATATTGGGTAATTTTACGATCACTAAATGACTGGTTTGTACGAGTATCAATAACCGTCCAATCTTCTCCATTGTTTGAAGCCTCCAACGTCCATGCACTTGGATCACGTCCTTCTGCATCATTTCCTGAAGTAAGACTGTACATATTTACTTTAACCGGTTCCGGTACTTCACAGCAAATCCATGAAGATAAAGGAAAATCCGCACAATATTTGGTACTCTCTGTTTTGTCAATCAACTTATCAGAAGCTTCTACACTGTTCGCGCTTTCATATTGGGCAGTCATTATTCCTCCGATAGTCAGATCATTAGTAAGAATACCATTACCATACAACTCAAATTCTGCCAATTTGGCTTCACTTCCTCCATCTGCAACAGCCTCAATCATTAAACGAAAATATTGTCCGGAAACAGGACGAATTACGGTATAAATACGTTCATTCCGTTTTGTGAATGTCACTTCTCCCCTAAATGCTCTTCTAAACTCAGTGTCTCCTTCATCCTTATATTCAATCCTAACTACAACAGGGTCTTTACCTCGATCATCTGCAGACACTAACGCAAAACCTGTCAGCTTAACCTCTGTAGATGATTTATATTGCACCCACGGAAAAGCATTCCCTCCAAACGTATAAAATGTATTTCCATCATTATCCGCCAGCTTTTTCAACTCATTGGAATTCATACTTTCATTGAATGAAGAAGTCCATTCACCACCATTCGCAGTAACATCATTATAGAAAGTAATTGGCACATATTCCCCTATCACCTGCCATTCGGCCAGACGAGTATCCGTTGCACCATTATTATCTGTAATATGTAATTTAAAATAAGTATATCCAGATTCCACTGCTGAAGGAAGGGTGGTCAGAGAATATGTATAAGTAGATTCTCTATAAGGAAACTGTTGGTCATTCCTTTGATCTATCTCGACCCATGCTTCACCATCCTTAGAAGCATACAATATCCATGCTTTAGGATCGCTATTCGGAGCATCTGCCGTAGTAATACTATAAAATGACGGAATATATGTAGATTCAGCTTTATACTCTAACCACAAATCAGAACTATTTACCTGATATATAGAAGTATCATCTTTGTCAATCAACTTTTCTATACCCTCTATATGCTGTGCAGAAAGTATACCACCATCCGTAGTAATACAATTACCGGCCAAAGCTGTTCCGAACAATTGCCATTCTGCCAACTGAAATCGGTCGCTGCTACCTTGTCTTTCTGAAACAAATAAACGAAAATAGGTATAGGTTTTCGCTACCTGAGTATCATATTGCTTCTTCTGATAACGTGCTTCGAAAAGTTGATTATTCTGCACATCTATGTCAGTCCACTTCTTTCCATCCTCGGAAGCTTGCAGTTTCCATGATTTTGGATCTCCTTCTTGTATTCCCTCCGCTGCTACCAATAGATAGCCTTTTAAAAACACCGGATAAGGTGATTGATATTGAATCCATGCATCACCGGATATTGTTCCGATAAGTCCGGTCGTAATTTTATTATCAATCACAGCATCAGCAGCTGTCAACTTTGTTTCTGATTGTATAGAAGTGGTGATAATGCCACCATTATCGGTAATGTCTTGTGATGTATATCCTTCTTGTTTAAAACGAAAATTATCAAGTAACAGTTTAGCTGTACCTGTACCTCTTGTATATTTCAAATAGATATTATGCATTCCATCCAGAGGTTTAGACAATTCCATCGATACAGTCTGCCATTCTTGCTTATCGGGTAAAGTTACTGTACCTAATAATTCGCCATCAGGATTATCTAAACGAACCTCTATTTTACAAGACGGTCTTTGTGGCAATACTTTAAACTCAATACTTTTTGCATAATAAGATCCAAAATCAACATTATGATATCCGGTATAGGCTTTCTCCGACAAATTTCCTCCCATAGCAGGAGTAACAATTGTACCATCAGCAGGTTGAAGATAAATACCCTTCAAATAATCGAAATTCTCCGCTTCAACACCAGTAAAAGCATCCTTACGTACCGTTTTATTACCTATATACGAATTGAATGCAGCAGATACCGCTGTAGAAGGGCCAAACGGATCCTTATTATAGTTTGTAAAAGGAATACCTGTAGTATATTCCTCCACCGTCTTCGTTAGCCAGGCTGTACAAGAAACCCCGTCTGAATTTCTATTATTATAAGCCTGAAAAGCATTTGCAGCTATCCATTCAGTACAATCAGGCTGATAAAGATCAACCATAAAACGACGTACATAACGCATCAAGATTCCTTTAAATCCAGGTAAATCACCAACAAGACTTCCATCTCCATTTACTACTCCCTGACAAACATTGATGATTCCAAATTCATTACACATCCGTTCACGAGTGTACTTCATTATCATCTTAGCATCCTCTTTATATTGTTCATCGCCATAATGATTATATAACATTATAGCTGCTCCCAGGAAAGTTCCCTGATTATAAGTTGATGCCCATGTATTATAATTTGCTGGTACATTTTTGTGCCATGTAAAACTATCATATACCTGACCGGTAGAGGGCTTATATAAATATTCGCGTTGTGCTACATACGTTTTCCGAGCCTTTTCATAATAACTTTCATCTCCGGTGGCAATTGCTAAATAACATGCAGCTACTTCAGCCGGACCATTTATACAAGAATTGGTCCCATAAGCATTCTCTACTGCATTCCAAATAAGCATGTCGTGAGGAAGAACAGCTGCTCTTTCATACATCATATCAAAATTGGATTTCGCTACATCCAAATAACTCTTGGTCCCTGTCATTAAATAACCACGTACACTTGCTATTACAATCCAGGCAATATCATCATTAAAATCGTTAGATTCCCAATTGCTCCCTTGCCGCTTTATAAAGTCTGCATGTAATTTATCAAACATCGTTTTGTACTGTACATCTCCTGTCGTTTCATAAGCATCCAGCACTATTTCAAACATCTCCGCATCTCCCCAGAAACCACCTTCACCTATTCTTCCTTGCGAATCGTTATAATAACTATTTTTCCATCCTTTCATCATCTCATCACGAATTGTTTCCGTCAGATAATTAGGCTGCGCTTCTACCGCTTCAAGTTTCCACATCTGTCGCTCTGCTGCCACTCCTGTTTTTTTAGTACTCAATCTGATGCTCCCACCATCAGAATTAAAATCAGCAGCTTCCATAAAAAGCCCGGACTGAGTTATATAATACAAGCCATCCTGTCCTTCAACTGGAATCACCTCCCAAGTAGCAAATTCAGTGGATATAGCTTGGCAGATTTTTGCACCTGATACCACAGATCCATTGCAAGAAAGATATTTACCACTATATGCATTTGTCCATTGCACTCCATTATCTGTATTAGAAATGAGTACCCACCGCTGAGCATTAACATTAGTTTCCAACCAAGTTACCACATTGGCTTTATCATTTAGTGAAGCATTTTCCACAGTCAAGACTTTTTCTCCTAAAGAGAGTCTATATGTCTGCCCCGAAATTAAACCTGAGGCAAACATATATCCTGTAACCAAAAGAAAAGAAGCCGATAATAGTATCTTCTTCATAATATTAATTATTTCTCATTAGACAATGAATAAGGATAATCAGCTCTATTGACACCACGTTTCGTATTAGGTTTATCACTCATACGATATTGAATATCTGCACCGTTAAGCAGTAAAGAGTGGTTCAAAAAGTTCTTAGTATAGTTTTTACCATTGTATTTCATCTCCTGTATATAGCGGTTTTCATCATTGTTTTCAGGAGCCGAAATACGAATCTTCTTTCCATTCTCCAGATGAATGACTGCTTTCTTAAAGAGCGGGGCACCCACTACATACTGATCTGTTGCCGGACAAACGGGATAGAATCCCAATGCAGAGAATACATACCAGGCCGATGTCTGACCATTATCTTCATCTCCACAATATCCATCGGGAGCCGGTGTGTACAAACGAGTCAGCACCTCCCTGATCCAATATTGTGTTTTCCATGGTTCGCCCGCATAATCATATAGATAAATCATATGTTGAATAGGCTGGTTACCATGCGCATATTGCCCCATATCAATCACTTGCATTTCACGCATCTCATGTACCAGACTTCCACGTGTATCCGAGTTAGCTCCGAATGTAGGAGGCATGATAAATACAGAATCAAGCATATTGACAAATGCTTTTTCTCCACCCATCAAACCTATTAGTCCTTGGATATCATGAAAAACAGACCAGGAGTAATGCCAGCTATTACCTTCAGTAAAAGCATCCCACCATTTCACCGGTTCAAAATCGGGTTGGAAATTACCATTCGCCTCACGGCCACTCATTAAGTTGAAAGGTTTATTGAAGAGATTCTTATAATTCAAACTACGCTTCTTGTACAGTTCCAGTTCTTCTGACGGACGGTTCAGTTTCTTACCCATCTGATAGATACACCAGTCATTATAAGCATATTCGAGTGTACGGGCAGCACTTTGATTGATATTATAAGGAACATATCCCAGTTCGTTATACTCCTTACACCCCAAACGTCCGGACGAATTTACAGAAGGATGTGTATTGTTAGCTCCATGTAGCAAGCCTTCATACATTTTTTCTGCATCTTTTTTAATAATATTCTTCAGATAAGCATCTGCCACAACCGATGCAGAGTTATTGCCAACCATACAATCTCTATGTCCCGGACTCGCCCACTCGGGAAAGAAACCACTTTCCAAGTAAGCATTCAAAAAACCTTCCTGCATCTGTGCGCCCATAGAAGGGTAAACCAGATTAATGAATGGAAGCAAACAGCGGAATGTATCCCAGAAACCAGTATCAGTGAACATATAGCCTGGAAGTACTTTCCCATTATGCGGACTATAATGCACAACATTTCCTTTTGCATCAATCTCATGGAACATACGAGGAAATAAAACAGAGCGATATAAACATGAATAAAACGTACGCAAACGATTTTCATCATCAGACTCTACTTCTACCTTCCCCAATACTTCATTCCAACGTTCTTTTCCTTTTTCCTGCAACTGTTCCAATGAAAGAGTTCCCAGTTCTTTCAGATTTAATTCGGCCTGATCAAAACTGATAAACGATGAAGCCACGCGTGCCTTTACCATTTCTCCGTTTTTCGTTGTAAATCCGATAATAGCTCCGGCATGATTTTCCTTGGCCTCCAATTCGTTTTTACGAATTTCATTACTCCCGACTACAGCTTTATAAGAGAACGGTTTGTCAAATACAATAACAAAATAATTTTTAAAATTAGCCGGGACTCCACCACTGTTTCTTGTAGTATATCCGATAATCTTATTTTCTTCCGGTATTACCTTTACATACGATCCATTATCAAATGCATCAACAACCACATATGAATTTTCACTCTCAGGAAAAGTAAACCGAAACATCGCAGCCCGTTCTGTTGGAACAATCTCCGTCACAACATCGTAATCAGATAAATAGGCACGATAATAATAAGGTTTGGCTATCTCTGATTTGTGATTAAACCAACTGGCTCTGGCATCCTGATCAAAAACAGGTTTTCCCGTAATCGGCATCAATGAAAACTGTCCATAGTCATTAATCCAGGGACTGGGCTGATGCGTTTGCTTGAACCCGCGAATTTTATCAGACGAATACGAATACGTCCACCCTTCTCCCATCTTACCTGTTTGAGGAGTCCAGAAATTCATACCCCAAGGCATTGCAACAGCCGGATACGTATTCCCGTTTGATAACTCAAACTTAGAATCCGTACCAACCAATGGATTAACATAATCCACCGGCTGCTTTTTTAAAGCCGCTGATGCAGAAAAAACAATACCTAAAAACAATGCAATAACAATATACCTCTTCTTCATTTTCTAACTTTAACTATAATTTTTGATACAAAAAGAGAGCATGCCATAAATCCAAATTATGCCATTAAGCTATAAAGACCAATCGAGTTTTACGACATGCTCTCCGATTCCTTTGAAAAGTAAACGCGTAAATGCATTTACAAGAAACTTCAATATGAGTTTTATAAAAAAGGAGCTAATTACATTTCACTTTCCCAGCCTGTATTCTGTACAATCTTGTTATTTCTATTTATCTCAGTTTGAGGAATAGGGAATAAACTCATACGTTTCGAGTAGATACGAGTTTCCCAAACCTTACGTTTGTAAAAAAGTAATGGGTTTTCTGCATCATCTGAAGCCATATCAATAGTCACATCAAAGCCAACCATATCGCCACCTTCGCCACCTCTATGCCAAGATGGATAAACCCAACCGTCACCTTGTTCCATACCGCCTACACCCCAACGACGCACATCGAAGTAATGATGGTTTTCATAAGCTAACTCGAGCAGACGTTCGCGGTAAACTACTTTTTTTACAAACTCTTTATCATATGAATCTAAAATAATCCTGTCAAAACCACGTTTATCTTTTGGAGTCATATCTTCTGCTAATGTCCCCTTATATTCAGGAATACCGGCTCTCAAACGAATTTTATTCACATAATTAATGGCTGTACCAACATCTCCTAGTTCACAGCATGCCTCTGCATAATTCAAATAAATTTCTGACAAACGGATATAAACGTAATAATTTACACCTGAAACATTTGTTCTTTTTTTACGAACCAACACTCCAGATCTTGGATAGTCATGTCCATTCTTCGCTTGACCAGAATTTCCATTCAACGAAAAGTCTGTATAATAGACTAACTTATCATCTAAATCCCATCTACGATTTTGAAAAGTAAAAGCGGCATAAAAACGAGGTTCACGGTTATAAAACTGTTTCATAATTCTATGCTTTGAATCCGGTCTGAAATAAACCACTTTAGAAAATGGGTTTTGAGCAACATTCTGGCTGGTCATTTTAGCGGCAGCACCAGTTGCAGTCAAATCCTCATCTTTATACGTAAAATAGTCTGGATCTTTATCAATGTCGAGTCCATTTTCCGTAAAATATAAATCTACCATCTGTAAAGGAGCTGCTAAAGCGCCACCACCTGAATTAGCATTTGTAATACCACTATGTTTAGGGGTCATTGTATAATAAATATTCCAATCACCACCTGTTCTAAAGAAAATCATTTCTGTGTTTTCAGTCCTTCCAAGTGGCGCCTGTGTTACTGAAGTATAGGGACATGAAGAAGCTACATCCGATGCTATAGCACCTTTTTTATCTAAATAAAGCAACTGAAAACCAGAATTATTTTTTATAAAACACTCGGCGGCTTCCTTTGCTTTTCGCCATTTTTCTTCACTATAAGTCTGAGGGAAAAGGTGTTTTCCGTCTACATTTGTAAGATTCTTGTAATAAGGATCACCGTTAAATAGAGGACTGGCGGCATAAAACAAAAGTTCCGAACGAATCGCTTCAACCGCTTCTTTCGTAACATTACCGGCAAATTGTGGATTCATACCTCCATCGTCACCAAAATGAGACTTTAGTTTACCCTCTGCTAAAATAGCATCAAATTCACCTACCATGTAATCCACACACTCATCTACAGAACTACGTTCACGCATCATAGCATCTACATCTCCTTCAACATCAAAGACTTCATCTCCAATGATTACAAAAGGACCATACAATTTAAATAGATTATAATAATAGATACTACGTAAAGCACGTGCTTCAGCTTTCGACCATACCCGTTCATACTCCTCCATTGCTGTACAACGGTCAATATTAGCCATATAGATATTTGCTTTTTGAATACCTTTATAATAAGATTTCCACATGTTTTCTACATAACCTGTAGAAGGATATAATGTGCCCAAAATAACATGATTAGAATTACACTGATCCCAAGGTAGTTTGGCTTCCAAACAGGCAGGTGTCCAAATACCTTTTGTCTCGTCATCTCCACCCGTATAATTCTGGCTGGTTTCATCCGGCAAATAAGAATAAGTATTGGATAGCCACTGCAATGCTAATCCCCTATTTGAGAAAACAGCGTCCAAAGAAATAACATTGGAGGGCACACTGTCAAAATAACTCTCACAAGACGTGCAGACCATCATGGACAGCGCGGCTGCAAATATACTTTTTACAATTTTCTTCATAATAAAAAATTAATTGAGTTCTGTAGTTTTATTAAAGATTAATAGCAACTCCAATAGTATATGAAGATACATTCGGATAAGAAATACCATTATTCGTATTCAACTCCGGATCCCATAATTTGAACTTACTAAACGTAAAGACATTAGACCCCATAACATAAAACCGCCCACCATTCAAAAAACTCTTTTTTGACCATGACTTAGGGAAATAATAAGATACGGTAAATTGTTTCAGACGTAAAAAACTCATATCTTTCTGCCACCATGTACTGGTCTGGAAATTATTGATATTAGAAGGGTCAGCAGAAGACCATGCTAAACGTGGATAGAATACATCATCATTGGAAGGATTATCCGCACTCCAACGATCCGTTATATTGGAATACAGAGTACCACCTCCGGTAGAACTTGTAAATGGACGAATACCAGAACCATCCATTACACGATCAGCACCTGCTGTTCCTTGGAATAAAATACCTATACCTACATTCTTATAACGGAAATCACCACCAAATCCATAATAATATTTAGGTACATCACCGCGACCAATCTTACACATATCATATTCATCGATATGGCCATCACCATTTAAATCCTTATACTTAATATCACCTGGTTTAACCAATTGTCCGGGATAGGTTTCTCCAAACTGAGTTATATTTCTCTCTTTTATCTCTGCTTCACTTTCATACAACCCTTCGGCAATATATCCAAAACGTGCAAGGACATTTGTACCTCTCTTCTCTAACCATGGATAAGCAGGTGCTGGTTCTGCATTTTCAATGATCTCATCCTGATTCATGGTAAAATTACCACGTAAAGAAACGATCCAATCTTTACCAAATTGATGATTATATTCAAATGATGCTTCAAAACCTTTATTTTCTACTATACCTACATTACCTGAAGCTCCTACGGCAAAGCCGGCATATAACGGTAAATTATTGCGCGATACAAAGATTTTATCACGACGTTCTTTAAATAAATCAAATACAAAAGCTAAATCATTATTCAGGAAATTAACTTCAATACCCAAATCTTGTTTAAGAATTGTACACCAACGAGCTTGATAGCCATATTTAGTAATACCAATACCACCTTGCCCCCAAGAGTTACTATAGCCGCCTTTACCGGATATCTCTGTCTCAAAACCAAAACGAGTATCGCCCAAACTATCACTACCTACTAAACCATGTGAATAACGGAACTTTAAAAAAGGAATGTACCTTGCAATTGGTTCCCAAAAAGCCTCATTAGAAGGTACCCAACCTATAGCACCGGCAGGAAAGAATCCAAAACGATTGCCCGGTGAGAAATTCTCGGACCCTGTGTAACCAATATTACCTTCTATAAAATAACGATCATTATAAGAATAAGCAATACGAGAGGAAATACTCATCTGCTTATAAGGTAATGATTTGATTAAAGTATCTTCATTAGCATCGCGATAATCACGCATATTGAATAAGACAAGTCCCGTTACACTATGTAAACCAGCAAATACACGGTTATAATTCAAAGCTGCTTCTGCATAAAATGTACGATATACTTTCTTTTCTCTTCCAAAATTAACAGTTGAATTACCTTTATATTCTTCTTGTAAAATCAGGTTACCAGCTTCATCATAAAGATTATCATCATCAACCCACACATCTCCATTCTTTCTTCCCGCCGGTTTCCAGGTACTGTCATCTACGTTGTAATTCAACCATTGTTCAGCACGAACATCAAACGCCATCAAAGCATGTACTTTAAGACCTTTACTCCAATTCCAAAAGTCAAGATCTTGTGATATTTTTAAATTAGAATTAATTTGTGTTTTATATTCAGTCTGATAACCTCTACGTGTCAGTGTTACATATGGACTATCAAACTCACGCTGATATGCACTAAATCCCGGGTTACTTCCATCAGGATATTCCACCGGATAGATTACCGGATTAATCATCATAGCTCTTTTAAAAATATCGTCTAATTTAACTGCCGGATAATTTCCACTTGAAAACCAGCCATTTACTCCCACATCAAGTGTAGTTTTCTTGGTTGCTTTCAAACTAATATTTGTCAAGAAATTATAACGATTATAAGATATCTCTGTATTGTAAGGTTGCTTAGGATCTGTTTTGGTCAAACCAGATTCATCATAGTAAGAAAGTGAAATATAATAAGAAGCATTAGGAGCACCACCACGAACATTCAGATTAGCACGACGATTACGTCCATAATCTTTATACAACTCTTTCATCCAGTCCACATTCGGGTAGAGATATTTATTAACCGTACGGTCATTGCTGGTATTAGGAATAACACCATTTGCCATCTTAGTATTTGTAATATATTGTTCGGAATAATAAGGTGCACCAAATGTGTTCTTATATGCTTCATTCACAGCATCCATATATTCAAAACCATCTACCAGATCCGGTACTCGAGTCAAACGAGTAAAACCTTCATAATAATCAACAGAGAATTTGGGTTCACTTACGACTCCAGGCTTCGTCGTTATAAGAATTACCCCATTACCACCACGTACGCCATAAACAGCTGTAGAAGCCGCATCTTTCAAAACCGTAACAGACTCAATATCTTCCGGATCTAGTTGTTTGAAATCGCGTTCAATACCATCTACCAAAATCAACGGACCTTTATTGGTATTGGTCATAGAAGAAATACCACGAATCCAAATGTCAGAGTCATCTTGTCCTGGTACACCTGTACGCTGCACAGCAACCAAACCAGAAATACGACCAGCTAAAATAGATCCCATATTAGCAACTGGAGCTTTAATATGTTCCATTTTTAAAGTAGATTGAGCACCTACCACTGAGACCTTACGCATCGTACCATAACCTACTACTTGTACCTCGTCCAATGTGGTCACATCATCTTGCAATGTGATGTCAAGCACATTCCCATTTACCTTTTTTTCCAATGTCTGATAGCCTATATAACTAACTACTAACACCGGGTCTTTGGATGTAAGCGTCAGGCTATACGAACCATTCATGTCTGTGATAGTTCCGTTGGAAGTACCCTTTTCCTGAATAGTTACACCAATCATTAATTCCCCTGTCGTATCCGTCACACGTCCGGTTACTTTTACAGGATTTACCGCCTGTATCATCAGAGAGATAGTTAATAAGAAAAGACATACAATACCTCTTCCTAATGTAATAAATCCATTTGAATTCATAAGTTTTTTACTAAATCTATTTAAAGTTAATTTTATCCTTAAATGAATGAGAACAATCTGTCTAATTATCAAAAACTGAGAAGAATAAACATCTAAAAGAAAAGTGTCGCGTCTTTCAATCTGGGTTAACTAAGTTTCTTTTATTATAAGGAGAGATTGTGACAGTAGTAAACTCTACTGCCACGATCTCTTAATTCATACAAAATTTCAACCAATAAACAATCATTATTCAACGACTAATTTTATAGAAGTCACAGAGCTATTTTCGATAATACGAACAATATAAAAGCCTTTTCCGGTAGTATAAAGTTGTATATTTTCTCCCGTAGTAGCCCCCTGAGATATAACTTGCCCATTCATATTGTAAAGAGTTACTTTTGCAGCATCCTCTATGCCTGAAATAGTAATTGCATTATCAAAAACAGATACGATATATGATTTCTCTTTATCGATAACTTGAACAATACCAACTCCAGGACCTTTCTTCGGTACATTTTTCAATGTAGGATAACCGACACCCTCTTCGATAAACCAAATATTATCAAAATCAAATGAAGCTGCTTCATAAAGTGCTTGTGTATAAAATTGATTCTTTCCTAAATCGTTAGAGTAACGTTCTGTAGGTTTAACTACAATTCCTCCCTCTTTCGTTGGAAATTTCTTAGTCTCCCAGTCATTTTCAGAATACTTACCTTCATCCATCAACATCTTTTCAGCTTCTGAGTGGTAAATATTTCCTGTAAAATTAATAATAGCACGTGGATTGTTCTCTTGATCACCTCCATTAGCACCGATAAATGAACCTGCAGCCGCATTTCCGCGAAGATCTCCAATAGAAACACAGTTTTCAATAGTAACTGTAATATTATCAGCGTCAACCAGACCTACAAATCCACCGACCCAACCATAATTTCGAGCAGGATCCAACTTCACACTACCTGCAAAATAACAGTTCTTCATTGTTACATTGCCAGAAGCTACTCCGAAGAAACCTCCAGCCTGACTATAAGCTAAGACCTCTACATCTACATATGAGTCGGTTATGGTAACGTTAGCACAATTACCGCCAATGAATCCACCGACATGATCACGTCCTACGACTTTTCCTGTTAAATAACATTGGTCAAATGTAGTTTCTTTTGCAGAGCCTGCAAATCCACCCAAATCCGTACTCTTATTACCACTGGTTTGAGAACCACTAAAAGAGAAATCCACAATACCCAGTTTCATGATTTTAGCTCCCTTAGTCGCATTAAAGAATCCCTTCGTATTATCATCATTTGTAATAACCACCGGATTCAAAATACTAAATCCATTACCATCAAAAGTCCCAACAAATGGAGCTTCCAGAGAACCAATTCCTCTAAATTCAACTCCCGTCATATCGATATCTGACATTAAACGGAAGTTAGCAAACAACTTATCATTAACATCCAATAAATCCTGTACAGTATTAATCTCGAAAACATACGATTGTCCCATTAACTTAATGTCAAAAGAGTTAGTCTCAGATGTTTTTACCCCAGCTATTTCAACTTCAGGAGTTATTGAAACTGTAGCAAATGATTCACCTTCAATTATTTCACCGGTCAAATCTAAATAAGGACCATCAATATAAACATATTTCTTACCTTCTGTGACTTCAAAATTCAGTTTTTGTCCACAAGTCGATTTTATTCTCTCTATATTTATATTTTCGAGAGAAGTAAGATCAGATTTCTGAATCAAGAATGCAGGCTCAGGTATACCATAAATAACCGGGGTCATTTCTTTTGACTGTTGACATTTCAAAATCGGATACATATTACCATCACCACCTTCGATAAAAGTCCATACATTTTCAAAATCCCACTTCATTGCATCTGACATATAAAATTCTGAAGAAAGTACTTCATCGGCTGAAAGAGTCTCACCATCATTACCAGCGCTATCATAACTATCAGCAGGAGCCGAAGAGCCCAAATCAGCTCCTCTATAAGAAGCATAATAATCAACATAGTTATCACTAAGAGTAGCAGTTGAAATACGCCCATTCTCACCGATACAATAGGTAGCTTCACTACAGAAAATACCACTTGCTAAACAAACATTGTTTTTCACAAATACTGCGCCATCTGCATCAACCATCGAGAAAATACCTCCGGCACGTCCTTTCATTGCTCTTACATTTCCGGAAAAATAACATCTTTCTACTGTACCGTGATTAATCACTCCAATAATACCACCAGCCTGATATTCTCTTGAATAAATTTTAGCCATAGAGTAACAGTCACTTACAACAGTTCCAATTGATATCTTTTCAGTAGACCCCTCCTGCTCTATCTCTCTCTTTTCTACTTTACCAACGATAGATCCAATATGATCCCGACCAGCAATATAGGAAGAATGATCTACATAACATTCGGAAATATTACATCCACTTGCATATCCCACAATTGTACCTACATCTTCATTACCATTTAGATAAGCACCTACAATACCAACTCTTTTTATAGTAGCTCCTGTTGCTTCACCAAACAAACCTACACGTCCTTGATCTTCATTTACAAAACGTAAACCATGAATTGCATATCCCTGACCATCCAATGTGCCGGTAAAGACGTCCATCAATTCCCAATCTTTAGTCAGATGAATGTCAGCACCCAATTTGAAGTCACCTGCCAAGTCATATTTCATACATCTCAGGTCTTCTTCATTCATGATGGTATAAGCAACGCCTTTTACTTCCAGTTCATAGGTCCTTTCTACTCCTTTTACATAGTCATCACCCTGATCCGAGAAAGTAAGAGTAGTTTTACCATCTTTTATAAAAGTAACCAGTCCGGTGGCATCGATAGTAGCAATCTCAGGATTAGAACTTGTATAAGTAATAGTTTTACCGGAAGCAGATACAACTGTAGCATTGAAAGTTTTTCCGGGTAAACATCTTTCCGGGAAGGAAGGAATATATAAACCGTTTTCTAACGGAGTTTGAATATTTGGCAATGATGGATATGCATTTTCATTTACAATCCATATCCCTGCATCAAATGCCGCTTCAGTCAACCAAAATTGAGCAGTCTTTAATTCATTTAATTCAATATAACCTCCATCGTAAGAATCATTTGCATTATTTGTACGTGCTTTCTCTACATTATTCTCATACAATTTCAAACCACTCCAAGAATAACTCTGGCTAATAGTGCTGACAGCATTACTATCTTCAGCAGGATTATCTGCTCCTAAAATAGCATTCGCACCACCTGCATCACCACTGCCTGCTTTAATATAAGAAGATAATACCACACAATTAGCAATAGTTAAGCTATTACCATCATTCAACGCTACTATTCCTCCTGAACGACCTTGAGAACAAGTTGCAACTCCTGCAAAATAACAATGATCTACTACAGCGTTATTACTTGCACCAATAATACCACCAGCTTGATAACTGGAACTGACAACAGCCGCATTGGAATAGCAATTAGACACTTCGGTCATAATATCATCAGATACTTTCTTTGTACCTCCAATGATACCACCGGTGTGGTCCCATCCATAAACAAGCCCAGAAGTATAACATTCACTGACTCTGGCACCATATGAATTACCAATAACGGCACCTACATCCTGGCGACCTGTAATTTCAACCCCAACTAAACGTAGATTTTTCACGGTAGTTTTCGTAGAAGACACCTCTTCTATTTTAGCAGCACCAATAAAACCTACAGAATTTTGTTCGGGAAGATTGATCTTTAACCCATAAATAGTATGTCCTTTACCATCAATAGTACCGGTAAACGGAGCATCATTTGTACCAATAGGTTCCCACTCGCCTGATAAAGTAATATTGTTCTCCAGAACATAATCACCAGCCAGATTCTCTGCAATAGCTTTCAAGCCATTCTCATCTGTAATCTTAGTTTGCCCCCAAACACCAACAGAAGAAAAACAAGCTAAAGCAAACATCGCTGTCTTTGCATAAAGTAACTTTGTTTTCATAACTATTAAAATTTAAAATAACGATTAATACTTTATGACAAAGATATGGAAGTGCAAACAAATAAACAATATATTAAAAAACTATTAATGCACAGGTGTACATTCATGTCCCTTTTTAGTCCATTCATGTCCCCAGCCCACAAATAGCTATCTACCAATCATTCAATGATTAGGGCAATTAATATGACAACAAATTCCATAAACCCAAAAACATGGGGGCAAAAACACCCAACATTAGATACTCAAAATTACTAAACAGAATAAGAATCAGTAAAAACGGATGGGGACATAAAAAATATAAAGAAAAAAGAGCCTTAATTAAAGAATGCACATTCAATAAGTAGAACTATATGAGCATAGAGAAAAGGGCTTCAAATTAACATTGTTAATCTATTATATAGACTATGACCTTTTATACAAAAAAAGTACGTACTTTTAGGTATATAAAGTACGTACTTTCTATAGGTAAACAATAGGATTTAACAGTGTATTAAATACGTATTCTTCCTATTTAAATAATGGATATTATAAAAAAGCTGTAATAAACTGTTTTATAATACGATAACTTAATAGTATCATTAGACAATACAGTTCAAAAAGATTCTACCTATTCTATCAATAAATGACTGTAACTATGATTTTGATAACTAATTTCATAAAAAAATATCGATTAATACAAGGAAAATCTCCCTTTTACTTCTCTTCTGTCGCTTTCGTTATCTTATACTGTTTAGGAGACAACTGATACTTTTTAAAGAATTCGTTGTAGAAATAAGATTTATTTGTAAGACCTACTTTATAAATAATCTCTTTAACGGATAAATTTGTTGTCATAAGTAATTTAGCAGCGTAAGAAAGTTTATAATCTTTAATTAATTCAGTTGGAGAAGCATCCATAATCTTCTTCACTTGCCGATACAGGTTACGAGTGGTCGTCTTCATTTGTTCCGCCACCAATTCCGGACCAAGTTCTGAACTTGAAATATTTTCTTTTATAATATTCAAAACCTCTTCAATGAATTTCTTATCTTTTTGATGTAAAAGTTTACCATTCACATATTCAAAAGAACTATCCACAGAGTCATAATAGGTTTTCATCTCCACTTTATTAGATAAAAAACGGCATACAACAGAAATCAATACCTCAGACGAGAAGGGTTTAGTAATATAAGCATCTGCTCCCGTCTCATATCCCTTTACTAAATCGAGGCTATCTGTCTTTGCAGAAAGTGCTATAATTGGAGTTCGTTTACAATATTTATCCTCCCGAAGCATTTGAATGAAAGAAAAACCATCTATTTCGGGCATCATTATATCGGTAATAACAAGCGAAGGAGTCTGTTTTTTTACTAATTTTAAAGCCTCTTTCGCATTAAATGCTTTCAATACATGGCAATAAGGAGAAAGAAGATCACCTACCAACTCTACAATATCCTTGTTATCATCCACAATCAATACATGGGCAATTGACGCTTCATCCACACTATTAATATCTATTTTGGGTTCTTCTTCAACTTCATCTTCTACAACAGTTGTAATAACAGGTTCTGTTTTGGATAGTTCATCCGGAATTTCATTTTCAGCCTGAGCTTGATTAGGCAATGTAATAGTAAATTCAGTATACTCATCCACCACACTATCAACAGTTATTTCTCCCTGCAACATTTTCACAATGCTATAACAGATATACAACCCCAATCCATTCCGGGCTGTCATCTGGTTATTAGCATTCACATCGGTACTTTCTAAAATAAAATGACGATTAAAAATGGAATTCAGTTTGTCTTTTTCGATTCCTTTTCCCGAATTACGAACAACAATCCGCAATATGTCATCTTCAACAGTGACAGTTAACTTAACAAAACCACCTACAGGTGTATATTTCAACGAATTTGATATCAAATTTGATATAACTTTTCTGAAACTTTTATCATCAGTATTCCAATAGAGATTATCCGGAACGGAAGTTATCAATTCTACATTATTCTGTCGTGCCAATATAGAAAAAGAAGCCAATAACTTATCTAAAATCCCGGATATAAAAACATTTCTCGATACACGAAGTTGGATATCAGTCTCTTCTATTTTCCGTACTTCCAATATCTCCTGTATTAACTCATTCAAACTTGACACATTATTATTCAGAATATCAATATATTTTTTCGTATTCTGATTCATATCTCCTTTACGGATTTGTTCCACAGCCCCATTTATCAGTGTCAAAGGTGTATATAATTCATGAGTAACATTGGCAAAGAAGTTTAATTTAGATTCATACATTTTCTCTTTTTGCTCCTCCTTAATTCTAGACGCCAATTCTTGTTGTTTCCTGGCTATTTTCCTTTTCACATAAAGAATAGTCAATGCAATACAGGCCAATAATAAGACACCATAGACCAAATAAGCAACAACCGAAAGATACCACGGAGGTAATACAGTAATTTGAAGAGAATATACTTTATCGTCAGCCGATACAACATCATTACGATATTTTACTTTTAGCGTATACTCTCCCGGAGGAATATTCGTGAAACGAATTTTATTTTCTTTTTTCAATGAAGTCCACTGGGTATTGTATTTTTCAAGTAAGTAAAAGTAGTCATAATTATCGCCATTGATATAATCCAGAACAGCGAAAGACAACTGAAATGTATTTTGATCATACTTTAATTTCAGAATCTGATCCGGTTTTTCATTGTATTCATACAATGTTTGTTTAGAGCCGGAGCATTCCAACTCCGTAAACAACAGGTCGGGTTCGTAAGCAGTAAGTGTTTGCTCATTTTCCGGTTCAATCCATACCAATCCGTTTACACCTCCAAAAAAGAGTCTACCCGTTAATGGACATTTCCAATATGCATCATCAGAAAATTCAGATACCCCAATATGCGATGATCTTACATTAAAAAAAGCACCATTTTGCGGATTATATTTCACCAATCCTTTACTGGTACTGAGCCAAATAATACCAAAATTATCTTCTAAAATGCCATGAATCATATCATTCAAGATACCATCTTCACGCGTAAATTGCTTTATAGCATCCTCTTTCGAGCCGTTATCCGTAATCTGTATTAATCCGGAACTGGTACCAACGTACAAAACGGAGTCTGCATCTATATACAAACTAATAACATCACCAATGGCTTTATTCATTAAAATAGAGGATCGGGTGGAATCATTGATATTAAATCTATTCACCCCATAGCCTCCTCTGCTTCCTAAAAAGAGAGTAGCTCCTCCATCATAAATCATAGAATAAAATTCGTCATTCACCCAAATATTATCTTGCAGAAAAGGATAGCTTTCTTTCCGTTTTATTTCGTACGGGTGCTTCGTTTTATCAATAGTAACTTTATACAACCCTCTGGAAGATAGCCACAAAGTAGAATCATTTACCTCACAAAAGCTATGAACATTGGCTATTGCAGGAATTAAATTAGAACAATCTTTCACCGGATACACTTTATTATCCTTATAAGAATAATAAGATAAATTTCCATCCGTGCCAATCCATAAATCATTCTTATTGAACCGGCTTCTTACAAAAGAATATACAGGATTCTCGTGCATACCCACAAAATGCTGTATATTCTCCAAGGGTACTTTTGTATTCTTAAATCGTTCATAATCTTTAATCCGGATAATTCCATCTCCTTTAGTTCCAACCCAAAGCGTATTTTCTTCATCCGTATAGAATGCACGAACAGGTCTTTTGGACACAAATGGAAGATTACTTAAGAGGATATTGCCAAAATTATTCTTCTCATTACAATACATTTCTACTCCCAGTCCGTCTGTACCAACCCACATTGCTTCCTGAAATCGATCTTTCATCAATCCAAAAATACCAACGGACATATTAATGAGTTCCGGCTTTTTATCATGAGTAGAAGCATCAAACTTCAATAACCCACTATGCATAAAAGCAAGATAAACTTCGTTCTGGAAAAGACGTAAAGAAGAAACAAGCCCATACTGTGCAACGATATCAGAAATATTACGCAACAGTCTTTTCATCTGCTTGAAATTATCATAAACAAAAAGATTATGATATTTATCTAAAAAGTAAACTTGTTCGTCTTCATAAAAGACCTGAGTGATTTCCTCATTATGAAAAATGATTTCGGAGATAGATAAAGTATACGGCACATTCTTTGTTGAAGCCTTCGATTGTAACGTAAGATACTGAAGACGGGCATCTTTCAAAATAAGACAAATTCGCCCTGATTTATCCGTAAATATAGATCTTATATCGCTCAGATGGATACCTTTTGCGGGGATCTCCCACATTTTCTTTATGGATGAATCATAAAATAAAAGATAATCATCTTTATTGATCATCCAGCTATTTCCATTTTTATCAACGGTAATCAAATCGACTCTCCTGTATTGGGGATACGACTCAGCTACTTTACGCTCTTTCAGAGAGAACTTATTAAGCCCTCTCTGAGTTGATATCCACAGATAGCCGCTGTCAGCACTTAGAATATTATGAATAGTATTGCCGGAAAGAGAACTCGGATTATTAACCTCATAACGGAAAGTGGTAACCTTTTTACCATCATATAAATTTAACCCGTCATAGGTTCCAAACCACATAAAACCATACAAATCCTGATGAATACATAATATGGCATTATTGGAGAGTTGATTATTGAGACTTGCCAAATCAAGCAACGAGAAAGAAGCAAATGCTTGTTGCCAACCCAACAGATTCAATAACACACTAATAATCAATATTTTTAATATTTTCATAGCATCCACTCTATAGCTAATCTATTCTTATATAACTACTGTATTATCTGTTTTATTCAGCAGCAAATTTACTAATAATCATTTTCTTTGTGTCTGAAAATATTGTTTTTCCGCCACTTGTCACTGAAATTGTATACAAATAAAGTCCATCACTAACAGTACGGCTATTCCAGACAAATTCCTGCGAACCTCCCCTTGTGACAGGATAGACACATTTGTCAACAACCTTTCCAACGCAATCATATACATGCAATGTAAATTCCGATGCTCCTTCCGGAACCTGACAGCGAATCGTTGTCTGGTAAGAGAAGGGGTTGGGATAATTGCCTTCAATATGGAAATTGTTGTCAGAAGATTCGGAGGGTTCGATACCTACATCATCACCCTTACTGCCATACACTGCAAATTCGAGGATACGGGTTGTAGTTCCATCTCCCTGTTCTCCTTTATCAATCTGCAAACGTACGCGATCGGTAGTAAAAGAAGGGATATAACGGTGTACTTTATTAAGCGTATTATCGGTCACCTGATCCAAGTCGATCCAAACTCCATTTTCGTATCCTTGTAAGCGGAATGCAGAAGTTATGTATTGAGAACTCTCTACACCGGCATTCATCACAAACCAATGGCAAATATCCACAGGTTCTGCAAAAACAAGTTCCAGCCAGGGAGTCGGATTACTTGTTACACACCATTTGGTATTCAAATCATCATCAATTGCTTTATACCCGTCTTCATTGGCACCATTGTCATGCGAAGTATTCACACCAGAAGGGATCAACTTTACACTACATTCGTCGGCATTTAAGGGTTCCGGCATCGGCAGAGAAGTAACTTCGGATGCAGGAGTTACATCATCGTTTTCATTATCAGAGAGCGATACTGCAAAAATATACAAGTCGTCATTGGTAGCTACTGACAGATTGGATACTGCTTCGGTAACGGGAATAGCATACTTATACATATGCATGAATCCATAGATATCATTCTTTCCGTTTTTTGTATGTCTATGAGTAGCTGTAAATGCAACATTTTCTTTGCAATATTTAGTTTGCATGTTAAACTCAGTTTCCCAAGTACCAATTGTTTCAGCCCAATAAGGTACATGGAAAGAATAAGATT
Source organism: Bacteroides sp. (assembly GCA_019416685.1). Classification (GTDB taxonomy): domain Bacteria; phylum Bacteroidota; class Bacteroidia; order Bacteroidales; family Bacteroidaceae; genus Bacteroides. Next base: position 85,482 of record DXWV01000032.1, on the reverse strand, counting down.
TACTACCTAATGTGAATTCGGCAGTAGTGCCTGCTTCTTTGCTACTGGCAGCCAGAATATAAATTTTCTTTCCATTCGGAACAGTTGGCAATGCAATATTTATCTCATTATCTCTGCACAAAAGTACATTACGTTGATTCAACTCACGGCTTCCTAATTGAAATACAATACCATCCGACATTAGCTTATCAGAAAGCTGCTCTGCTGGATAAGCATACTTAATATCAGCGTCTGATGACATATTATTTTTCTTATCATCATAACTCATGATATCCCGGTTGTATCTCAAAGTCACGGGATAAGATACAGGAGCAGCTGCTTCTTTATCACTTTCCGGAGAAGCGAGTTTTACAGCAAATGTTTTCGGCTGGAATCTACCTATATTAAAAGATAACTTATTATCCGCATAGGTAGCTCCGCCAACTTCTTCCTCAATACCATTCACCTCACGTGCGGAAACAATCGCAGTAGGGAACGAAAGTTCCACATCATTTTGTGTATCGCCCGTAAGTTCATACACACGAACAATCATTTCATCAGAATCTTCCGCTTTCTTCAGTGCTTTTACAGCTACTTTAGCTGTATTAAGAGATACAAAGCCAAAACTCTTTCCTAAAGCGCCTGCATGTTTTGGTGCCTGAAATGCCAACATCGGTTGATTTAAGGAAGCTGCCGCCCACTGAGTATCTTCACTCCACTTCCCTTCGTGACCATAAACAGAATAAGTAAACTTGTTCAAACCCAAATCCTGATCTTTCTGATAAGTATAATTTGTATCTACAGAAGGAGTATGAATCAACGTCAGACGCAATGTATTATTATTCGGTTTATCCCATCCGTATTTACAATCATTCAAAATGGATACTCCGGACGCTTCATCAGATAAATCAGCCCATTGATGACCGGCTACCTCATAAAGATTTTCTTGATTATTACCTCTTTCTATAGCACCAATAGACAAATCATAAGTTGCCTTCGGATTCCCCTTCCTCAAAGGGAAAGCTACTTTCAGCAGCTGACCTCTACTCTGCCAATTTACCTCATTGACGAAATCAATACGATCATTCACTCCGCTATCAGCCAACCGGATATACTGTACAAACTCCGAACCGTTTTTAGTACGGAACACCTTTAAGCTTACCCGCAACGGACCCTGTTCTACAATTGTTACTTTTACATTCTCATTTACAGGAGAAGCGACGTTCTTCAACGCATCATAATCGATCTCCCAAGCGGGAAAACTACCCGAATGATCAGCAAACATCAACATCCGGATAGCGCTACTCAATAAATTCTCACCGGATTTTTTATCTCTAATCTGCCTTACATCACCCGTTTGAGGATTAAGAGTAACCACAAAACGGTCATTTTCAAGTGTATTATTCGTAACATTCAATGTAGAAGTCAATTCAGAAGTTTCATTCAAACGTACTTCATAAGTTGCATATCCCAATGAAGCAACCGTTGCTTTAAAGATGAAAGAAAGTTTTCCGGTATTAGCATCATAACCTGTGATTTGGGATAACACTTCTTCTCCTGTATTATCCAATACACGGATACCGGTAGGATCTGAAGTTGTTTCTATTGAAGCCTCAACAATATCTGTACGTTCCAGAGAAAGCGGATTATACACAACCAAAGGAATACCTTGTACCTGAGTATCCATCCGGCGAACCAAAGCTCCGACAGCTCCTGTCAATATACCAGCCAGGTTCTGATTGACCAACACTTCATCATTATAAGATATTTTATAAGCACCCGGAATAGAAGTGCCTGTTAAATCATCATGAAAATGATGCCACAACAGACGTATCCAGGACTCAGTCAGGGCAGCTGAGGGATATTCGGCTCCTCCCATCCAAGCTGCTGCAACCGATGCTTTCTCGGTAGCATCAGCCAGTAGTTCGTTCTTACGATTCCAATACTTCATGATGGTTTGTGAAGTATAACACCCGGTCCCATGCTTCTGCATAGGTAATTCATTATCCCAGACCGCATACTTGTCATTCCGGTTCTCATCCAGATATTGAAAGATTGCATCAGGTGTCCACATTCCGACCTTGACCGGACCATCAGAATTCATGCTTTGCTGTAACCAATAAGGAGTCCGTTCATCTTTTTCCGTTGTGATGTCTTTCAAGCCACCCCCTCTGTCTCCACGAGGTCCCACATATCTGAAAGCAGCTGCTAAACCATATTTCTGATAGTTTTCTTCTGTGACCCGCCGCATTTCTTCATCCTTAGACATATCTTTATTGTATTGTTCGTGCGCATCATAAGCCTCTCCTTTAAAAATAGCATAGATTTCAGACCCATCTACTCCTTTCCAAATACCAAAAGGCGGCAATGCATCATAATCATAAGCAGAACCCCAGGAAAGCTTTTGTGTATGAAATCCGGTTATCCCGCAATGTTTTCCTAAAGTAGGTAGAGAGTAAGGAAATCCAAAACAATCGGGTAACATTATATCAGAACCGCCTTTTCTACCAAATTCTTTTTTATAATAGGATTGTCCATAAAGAAAATTCCGGATGATAGACTCAGCAGAAGGTACCATTACATCACTTGCATTAATGCTTCCTCCACTTATATGCCAACGCCCTTCTGCTATGTATTTTTTCAGTTTCTCGTATTCCTGCGGATAATACTCTTTCATCCACATGTAATGAATTCCTCCTTCAAAATTAAACTGAAAGTCCGGATATTTTTCAAATAGAGGATAATTCTGATTCATTGTATTCAGAATATACTCTTCGATGGTTGTCTGGGCAGTCCAGTTCCATTGGGTATCCAAATGAGACGTTGAAATAAAAATACATTTTTTATCCTCAGATTGTCCAAATACAGTAGTACTTAGACACAAAGCCAACAAGGCTGCTGAAAGTTTCTGTTTAATCATAATATCTTGTTATTTTGTCTACCATAGCATTTCATTGTAAAAATAGCACCAATTAAAATAGTATACAACAAAATGAGTGAATCAGACTCTTTTTTGGCATTTCATGTCCCCTTTTAATCCACACAAGCATTTCCACACCCAGTTTAATTGCGTATTTTTGTAATATTATTAATTATATCTATATTCATATGAAAATACAAGTAGGTTCTTTTATTTTAGCACTATTATTGTTACTCATTCCCCATTCCGACATGCAAAACTCAAAGCTTCCAATAACGCTGGAAGCAGCGGATGCAACACTAAACGGAAGTGGTCCGACAGTAACGACACATGAGAATGGAAAAATTGTCGAAAACATTACATTTGGGTCATCGCTCGAGTATACAGACATTGAGATCGAAAAAACCGGAGTATATAAATTTGATCTGAAGTATCTGACAGGAGACACGAATCGTCCGATGTCAATAACTGTCAATAATTACGATCCTGTAACCGTTCATTTCCCGCAAACAACAGCAACATGGGGCAATCCGGCAGATGCCAATACTTCAACGGCTTATTTACATTTCGATGCAGGGAAAAACAAAATAAAAATGACTCCAATCAAGAGTTATGGGCCTAATCTGGTGAAGTTCATTATTAATAAATCCGATAAATACATTGACGAGAATGTATATCAGTATGACTTTACGGACGATGCTTTGATTATAGCATCTGATGAAAATGAGACACTCAAAAACCTGACAGATAATGATTATAATACACTATATACTATTACAGGAAAATCATCAACGACTATTACTATAGACTGTAAACATCCACTGCTATTGACCGGATATCTGTTATCAGCAGGGAAAAATAACACAGAAGATGTGAGTAAATGGCAATTGGAAGCATCTACGGATAATCAAAACTGGCAGATGGTAGTTCCGACTTCTGCCATAGCACATGAATACTCTTCTACCTTTCATATAAACAGAAGTTCCGAAAATGCAGCAGCAAATACAGCACGTTATTATCGCCTGACTGCAACCGGACAAAACGGCATACAAATAGCAGAGTTACAGCTATTTGGAATTCCATTCACTGAGTCCGGAAATGCATTTATGGATGATATGATGTCCGGAGTATCGGCTAAGGATTGTACCAGTGCCACACCAGAAGGTAAAGAAGGATATAGTTATCTCCATTTGTTTGACAGAGATATCTCTACAAAGTATTATGGAGAATCAGCTAACACCTTCTTCGTCATTACAGAACCGGCACAAGTACAAAAACTAAAATATTATACACTTACTTCATGTGCAGATGCAATAGACAGAGACCTGAAATCCTGGGAAATAGAAGGATATAACGGTTACACATGGGAAACTATTAATAAAATAAGTAACTTTCTGTTCCCCTGCCGACTGGCAACTATGAAGTTTGAAGTAAATTCCGCCAAAGGTTATCAGGCGTTTCGCTTAAAGATGCAGGAAAGTAATGGCAGTAGTAATTTCCAGTTACTACAATGGCAGCTATTTGGAGAAGATGCCTCCATAAGCAGTAAGACACAGACTAAATGGAGAAAAAAGAAGTCTGCAATCACCACTCCCTGGTATGACACTATTGATCCGGAAAATGTTTTAGGAGAATATCCCCGTCCACAAATGGTACGCGACAACTGGATAAACTTAAATGGTATCTGGGATTTCAAAGAAAGCATAGGTATGGGTAAGTATCGTCCCAATCAACTTTTCGATAAAGAAATCCTCGTTCCGTTCCCTATTGAATCTGCCTTATCCGGCCTAATGTTGACAGATCATGCGGAACGCCCTAATAAAGCTTACTTATACAATCGTACCTTTACTGTCCCTAATGAGATGAAAGGTAAAAAGCTCCTTCTTCATTTTGGCGCAGTAGACTGGAAATGTGAAGTTTACGTAAACGGAATACAAGTAGGTACACATACCGGAGGGTATGATCCGTTCAGCTTTGATATTACCTCTGCTTTAAAAGAAGAAGGAGAGCAGGAACTACAAGTTCAGTTTATGGATCCGACTGATGCTGGTGGACAACCTGTTGGAAAACAAAGAATTCAAAATGGTGGAATATTCTATACCCCTTCGTCCGGAATATGGCAAACAGTATGGGTAGAAGGTGTCAGCACCAGTTACATCAACGGACTTGATATCGTTCCGGATGTAGACAACAGTTCCGTCAAAATCAAAATAAGCGGAACAGACGCTCTTTCATGTCAGGCAGTTATACGCATTTACGATAAAGGTACATTGGTTGCCGAACAAACCGGAAAAGTATTTCAGACTATCGAACTAAAAATTGACCAGCCGAAACTTTGGAGTCCTGACTCTCCTTTCCTGTATGATGTGGAAATTGAATTACGCACCAATGATAAAGTTGCAGATAAAGTAAAAAGCTATTTCGGCATGCGCAAAATTTCAATGGGAAATATAGACGGAAAAGCCTGTTTCATGTTGAATAATGAACCGATATTCCAATTCGGACCTTTAGATCAGGGATATTGGCCGGAAGGATTATACACAGCACCAAGTGACGATGCCCTTATTTTCGATATCGAACAAACTAAGGCATTAGGGTTCAACATGTCACGCAAACATATCAAAACAGAACCGGACCGTTGGTATTATCACTGTGACCGTTTGGGTTTGATGGTATGGCAAGATATGGTAAATGCAGGTTCTGATCAGAATTTATTGGGTGATGACGAATGGGTTAAAAAGAATTTCCTGAATGAATGCAGTAATGTAATTAATAGCTTAAAAAATCATCCGTCCATTGTCACATGGATAGCATTCAATGAAGGATTCGGACAGTATGCCGACAATAATACTCATACGCGTAACACTTACAATCGAATCAAATCATTGGACGGTACCCGTATCATAAGTTCTGCCAGCGGATGGGTCATTTTCGACAATATCGGTCAAGTGGCTGATATGCACAGTTATCCCCGTCCGGGTATGCTTCCCAATCCCACCTCCAACCGAATATCTGTATGTGGAGAATACGGAGGAATCACCTATGTTATAAAAGACCATGTATGGAAAAACAGCGATATGGTATATGTTTCCGTAAATGATGGTGAAGAGCTCAAGGATTTATTCAATAGCTATACTGACCTGTTGAAGCCATTGCAGGCAGATGGCTTAAGTGCTGCCGTATATACACAATTGACCGATCTGGAAGGAGAAGTGAACGGTTTGATCACCTACGATCGTAAAGTCGTAAAAGTAAATGAGCAGCAGAAAGAAAAAATAAGAGAAGCTATCTCACATGCCATCACTTACTCTGCAAAAGAGTTGGTACCTACTGCATTGAGAGCTAAAAAGACCCAGTGGAAATATACGACCAGTACACCGGAAAATAATTGGTACACAAGTGATTTCAATGACGCTTCCTGGCCTACAGGTGTGAGTGGTTTTGGTGACGGAGGTGCCCCAAACACCACTTATGACAACAAATCAACTGTAAATACAGAATGGAGAAGTAACTATATCTATTTAAGAAGAAAATTCAATGTGGAACAAGAAGACGAAAAGTTACGCAATAACCTTCGTATGACTCTCTACCATGACGATGATTGTGAAGTATACATCAATGGTATATTAGCATTCAGCACCACTGGTTATGTAAGTAATTACACCACAGTTGACGTAAATGAAGAGGCCAAAGCCTCTCTCAAGGCCGGAGAAAATACAATCGCTATAAAATGTGTCCAACATACAGGAGGACAATATATTGATGCAGGACTTACGCTGGAATATTCTGTTGAAACAGGTGGTACCGGTATAAATTCCCTCACTACCTCCGAACAATCCCTGTATCTATCTCCCAATCCGACAAAAGGATACTGCTGTATAGAAGGGACTGGTTCTGAGAAGATAAGAGACGTAAAGATATTCAATTTGTCGGGAAAGATAGAGAGAGAATTTTTTAGCAATAAATTCGATATAAGCAATATGGAAAAAGGGATTTATTTAGTACAAGTCAGTACAAAAAGCACTTGTTGCTCTTTGAAACTCGTTAAAGAGTAAAAATGTCCTAAAAGCTAGATAAAGAGATAGGAAATTAAGTAAAATAAATAACTTATATTTCCTATCTTTGTATCAAAAGTAATAGAAAGACGAATTTATTTAATAGTATGTAACATGAAGAAAATAGCAGTATTATCTCTTGTAGCAATGTCCTTCTGTTGGAGTATTAATGCAAAGCCTGTCTTACCGGCAGTATTCTCCGACAACATGGTATTACAACAACAAACACAAGTCCCGATATGGGGCCAGGCCGACAAAGGAAAGAAAATAAAAGTGATTCCTTCATGGGATGGAAAAACATATACAGTTTCCACCGATACAGATGGAAACTGGAAAGTTGAAGTTCCAACCCCCAAAGCCGGAGGTCCATATAATATCAGTATCTCGGATGGAAAAGAAATTAAATTATCCAATGTGATGATTGGAGAGGTATGGATCTGCTCCGGACAATCTAATATGGAAATGCCCGTCAAAGGCTGGGGTAGAGTACAAAACTTCCAACAGGAAATTGATAATGCCAACCATCCTGACATTCGCTTATATCAAGTGAAAAAGACCGTAAGTCCTATCCCGCTCACAACAGGAGAAAGTACTATGGGGGGATGGCAGAACTGCTCTCCGCAAACAGTAGAAGATTTTTCTGCAATCGCTTATTTCTTTGCCCGAGAACTAAATCAAAAATTAAACGTTCCGGTAGGAGTCATTGACGTTACCTGGGGAGGAACACCCGCTGAAAGCTGGACCAGTACAGGTACCCTAAATTTAATGTCCGATTTTCATAACGAAGTAACGCTTCTCCGAAAAGCAGAAGAAAATATGCCTGAAGCGATGGCAACATACAAACAGATGATGGATGAATGGGAAACAGAAGTCAGGAAGAAAGATCCGGGATATGAGGGTAAACAAGCTAAATGGGCAGCAATTGATTACAACGACGATTCATGGGGAAAAATACAATTACCGGGATTTATTGAAGAACAGGTAAATCCGAAATTCGAAGGTTTCATGTGGTTACGTCGCGAAATAGAGCTATCGGACGAATGGCTGAAACGTGATTTAAAAATAGAATTGAACCAGATTGACGATGATGATATTACCTTTTTCAATGGACAAGAAATAGGACGTACCTACGGCATAGGTACTGTACGTCATTACACAATACCACGTGATTTATTGAGAAAAGGAAAGAATGTACTAACAATCTACTTAGGTGATACGGGTGGAAACAGTGGAATCCCCGGAGATCCTTCCATGCTTTATATTACCAATGGCAAGAAAAAAATATCTTTGGCAGGAGAGTGGAAACAACGTATCAGCATTCTCAATAAAAACGAAGTGCCACGGCAACCTTTGTCATTCCAAACCTGCCAATACTACCCTGCTGTACTGTTTAACGGAATGCTACGTCCGTTAATTCCATTTGAAATGAAGGGAGTTATCTGGTACCAGGGAGAAGCTAATGCAAGCCGTGCTTATCAATACCGTGATTTGTTTCCTTTAATGATTCGGGATTGGCGCAGTCAATGGAACAAAGACTTCCCTTTCTACTTTGTACAGTTAGCAAACTTCATGCAACGTGCAGATAAGCCGGAAGAATCAGCATGGGCTGAACTCCGTGAAGCTCAGTCTCAGACTCTTGAATTAGAAAATACGGGAATGGCTGTTACCATCGATATAGGGGATGCAAATGACATTCATCCTAAGAATAAGCAAGAAGTAGGACGCCGGCTTTCGTTAATTGCATTAAATCAGGCATATGACAAGAAAAACAGCTACTCCGGACCACAATACAGTCACATGTGCTTAAAAAACAATGAAATCGAACTCGCTTTCAAACATACTGATGGACAATTAATCGCTAAAGGAGAAGAATTAAAAGGATTCACCATTGCAGGTGTTGATCACAAATTCTATCCGGCTACCGCCCGAATTGTAGATAACAAAGTGATTGTTTCCTCGGAAAAAGTACCCTATCCTGTAGCTGTACGCTATGCCTGGGCTAATAATCCGGAATGTAACCTGTATAATAAAACAGGACTGCCAGCTTCTCCGTTCCGCACTGACGACTGGCCGGGAGTCACTCTAAATAACAAATAAACACTGCTCAAATTAAGAAAATACCTCTCATCGTACCTCTTTCTAAAACTCAGTTTAATGAATAAGAGGTGCGATGAGAGGATAATTGGTGATCTCGATACGTATATGCATCAAAGAATACGGACACTTCCCCGCGAAACGATATCACGTGAAGAGAAACCAACCATCACATTATAGTTCCCTTTATCCTGTAAGAACCTTTTGGCAGCAACATCATAATAAGTGAAAGCATCTTTAGTAACCATCATCTTCACCGTTGCCGATTCGCCCGCTTTCAGAAACACCTTCTTAAATTGCTTCAATTCCTTCTCCGGACGTTCTACAATGCCTCCTTCTTTTCCAAGATATAGCTGTACCACCTGTGCTCCATCACGTTTCCCCGTATTGGATAGTTTGCAGGTTACTTCCACCGATCCATCTGCCAAAGGTTCAGAAACAGACAAGTTGGAAAGACGGAAATCCGTATAAGACAAACCGTAGCCAAAAGGATACTGTACTTCACGCTGCAACTTATCATAACCACGATACCCTACAAAAATTCCTTCCGTATATGCAACATGTTTATCACCATCCGGGTCATAATAGCTATTATATACCGGATTGTCTTCCCAGCGTTTCTCAAAAGTCATTGGTAATTTGCCGGAAGGATTTACATTGCCAAACAGCACATCAGCTACCGCCGTACCGCCTTCCTGTCCGGCGTACCATCCCCATAGCAAACCTTTCAATCCGGGTTCCCATGCCTGCATCTCTACATTACCACCTGCATTGACTACTCCGACTACCGGTTTCTTACATTTCAGTGTCCTTGCAATCATTTTAGCATCGGCATCAGGCAATGCAAAAGTACGGTCAGCACCTTCGCCTTCTGTGTCCGAACTATGCCCGAAACAAGCAATCACCATATCTGCACGATTCAGCTGATCTACAAAAGCATCCTTCTTTTCACCTTTATGCCCCCAGATTAAAGCAACTGCGGCACCTCCACCTTCCTGGAAGTATTCAAAACGAATGTCATACTTCTTACCTGCTTCCAACGTTTTCGTTACAGAAGAGTTGCGGAAACTACCTACCCCCCATTGGTCAGCAACCAGTTCATTATCAAAATACAAGCGATAGCCATCATCGCCGCCTACAGAAAATTCATACTCTCCTGTTACCTCCGGGCGTACCACACCGGTCCATCTCACGGAATAGTTTTCCTTACCAAGTCCTTTTATGCCTGTACCATTTGTCCAAGAGTTATTAATTTTATTTTCCGTACGTTCCAAAACCGGTGTACCAGACAAGTCCTTATTATTAAAATAAGCGGCATGCAATCCTTTCTCATCAGAGTTACCGGTATATATTATCTCGGGTAAGAAATCAAGCTCATCTACATAAGTTACATTTATATTATGGCGGGCCGCTTCTTTTTGAATACCCTCGTACATACTTACATGGTGGAAAGGAACGACAGAGCCACTCCCTCCTCCATGAACATACCCATGAGCATTCTTGCCAACTACTACAATATTTTTCACACTCTTCGTATTGACGGGAAGTGTATTTTTCACATTCTTCAGCAAAACAATCCCTTCTCTGGCAACATTCAATGCTGTTTCAACAGCTTTCGGATCATCCAACGGAATATTCTTATTTTCTTTCATTCCATCTTTGAAATCGAATGCAATCATGACACGTAAGATATGACGTACCATCTCATCCACCATTTCAATGGTAATATCACCTGTTTTCAAATAGTAAGCCAGTTCTTCCGGTTTTCTTGTTCCGCCAGGCATTTCAAGATCAAGCCCCGCCTTCATAGCCGGGATAGAATGATGGGTAGAGCCCCAGTCGGACATGAGTAATCCGTTAAATCCCCACTGATCTCTCAAAACACCTTTCAACAACCAGGGTGATTCTGTTGTATAGACACCATGTATCAGATTGTAACTGGTCATTACAGCGGCAACACCCGCCTCCTGAACGGCATGTTTGAAAGCCGGGAAGTAAATTTCATTCAATGCCCGCTCATCAATATCATTACTTATTTCGTGTCTGTCATAATCGGAATTATTAGCCGAGAAATGTTTGATAACAGCCATGATACCCTGATCCTGTACTCCTTTCACATATCCGGCAGAGGTACGTGCTGCCAGATAAGGATCCTCACCCATATACTCAAAGTTACGTCCGCACATAGGAGCACGGTATATATTTACCGCCGGCCCCAACACAACATTTATGCCTCTGGCATTGCAGTCGCGTCCCAAAGACTTTCCATATTCATAAGCAAGTTCTTCATTCCAGGCAGCAGCGAGCAATACCGTGGCCGGATAAGCAGTAGATTGCCCATGAGTACCCAACCCCTGTGGTCCGTCAGACATTTTCATACGATGTATACCCAAACGATCGATATTCCTTGTATACATCCAATCAACTCCTCCTATATAAGACAGCTTTTCTTCCACTGTCATTTTCTTTAGAATATCATCCACTTTGCCATCAATATCAGAAGTATACCACTTCTGTGCCGACACTCCCAAAGGAGCCAGGATGATTAAAAACAATGCTATAATTTTCTGAGATTTCATGTTCTTTCCTACTATTATTAGTTTATGCCTTTCAATAGACACAAAAAGCGAACAGCCAAAAGACATCGACTTTCAGCTGTCCGCTTTTCTTCAATATCACTTATTGTATGCTGTTCAATAAATCAACTTTCCCCTCATTAACCAATTTCAATATCAATTCACCAAACAGTGTATTTTGCCATGCAAACCAGGCACGGGTAAAATTGGCAGGATCATCTTTATGGAAGGATTCATGCATAAACCCTGTACCTGCATCCGTATCCATAAGCATCTTCACACAAGTCTTTATCTCTTCGTCATTCTGGCTTGTGAAAGCTTTCATCATAATACTCATCGGCCAGATCATATCATAACCGATATGTGGACCTCCAATACCTTCTCCGGCTTTTCCTTTGAAGAAATACGGATTGTCTTTGCTCCATACAAAACGACGCGTATTCTGATAGATCGGGTCATTCACATCCATATCGCCCAGATAAGGCATAGCTATCAGACTGGGTACATTCGCATCATCCATCAACAGCTGATTTCCGAAACCATCTACTTCAAAAGCATAAATTGTTCCGTATTTAGGATGATTATAGGTTGCATATTTCTTCAGTGCCCCTTCCACTTCCTGCGCAAGATCCGTACATTGCTGAGCCAGATCAGTTCTCTGATTTACCGCAGTCAATATCTCTGCAGCTTTTCTAAGTGAAGATACGGCAAAGAAGTTTGACGGAACAAGAAATTGCAATGTTGTAGCATCATCCGACGGACGGAAAGAAGAGACTATCAATCCTACCGGATTTACAGGAGCTCCCAGACCATTATTATTCAGCGTATCGAGCGCACGCTCCGTTTTACGCTGGAATTTGTAATAATCCACCTTATCTTTACGCTGCTGTTCTTTAAATGTTCTCAGAATATTGGTGATGGCCTGTATCCATTCGTTATCAAAGACGCTGGCATCTCCTGTCTCTTTCCAATATTGATAGGCCAATCGAAGCGGATAACAAAGAGAATCAATCTCCCATTTACGTTCATGGAGTTCCGGTTTCATGTCCGTCAGGTCGCTCATCCATTCGCCACCTTTCGCTCCATCATTGAAAGCATTTGCATACGGATCAATAATGATACACTTAAACTGACGGCGAATGACTCCTTCAAGCATTTTTTTCAGTTCCGGATCTTTGTTTACCAACTGTATATAAGGCCAAACCTGTGCCCCGGAATCACGCAACCACATGGCATGAATATCTCCCGTATATACAAAAGTATCGGGTTTACCATCCGTTGTACGGTAATGTACAGTCGTTTCGAGCGTATTTGGGAAACAGTTTTCAAACATCCAGGACAATTTCTGGTTAGTCAACAACTTCTTAACCCGCACAATTTCCGCCTCTACTGCTTTAGAGGTAAACAATCGCTTCTTCATCTCCGGGCGGTTACTCTTATAAGCGGCCGCCAGACAAGCCTGGTTGATTACAACTGTATTGTCTTTTGCCACAACAAAGTCGGCTGCATTTGCATGGTTTCCGAAAAATAGAGCGGCTGTGATAGCACACAAACTGATGTTTTTCTTTTTCATTCGTCTTTATATTTTAGTTAATCAATTCTTTAATACCAGCAAGCCGACCATACATTTCTACCATAGCGGCCTGTGTCAGCAACCACTTTTTATCATCTTTGTCGTTTCCACTCAAATCTACGCTAAACAACCCCTTATCATCACGGGCATTGTTCCAGGCATATTCCAGGCTCTTATTAAATGCATCCAGATACGTTTTATTTTGATCCTGTTGGTAGAGTTCGATGAAACCTCTCAGCATGACAGCACTGAACCAGATATCTCCTTTTTTCAGTAGCTTGAAAGATTCACCGGTAGCAGGTGTAAAGTCCATAAAGAAATAGTTATAGCATTCTTTTGCAATATTCTGCGCATCAGCCAGATACTCCGGTTGTCCGGTCAACTGATAAAGTAAAGCGGCAGACTGCATCATTTGTCCGCTGTTGTATGCATACTTCGCTCTTCCTATCTTACCATCAAGACGAATGTTATCAAAATAGAGATAATCTGTAGAGTCCTGCAAATGGGCTTTCGTCCATTTATACAATTCTTTTCCCTGCGTATAGTAGATACTATCTTTCGTTGCTTTAAAAAGTTTCAATGCCAAAACAGATCCCGGTGCATTGGAGCACGTATGTTTAGCCTCTTTTTTCTGCTCACACCAGTAGATACCTCCACCCAGCTGATCATCCATTCCACTCTGGATAAATCTCCATATCAACTGAGCTTTCTCAAGATATGCAGCCTCCTGGGTCATTTGATAAATATCCGTGAAGTCAATACCCAACCATACATTGTCATCATAAAACCGATCTGAAGGAGAAGAGGTGCGAATATAAGATGAATAAGCGTGAGGCTCTCTTTTTATATCAAAATACTCTTCCAATCCGGGCAAAATCCTTTCATCCAACAATTCCTTATATTCTTTTTTACCACTTGCCTCATACATCGCATTTACCGCAGAGAACATGCCGGAGTAAGGCCAAAGATAAGAATACTGGTTGGGTAGATTTGCCTGCTCTTCGGATGCTAAATAAGTAACATTGCTTTGCTCATCAAAAGGGTAATTCTCCCGCAACAGATTAACACCCGGCCGTGAATAACACTGATAGATAGAATCTAATGCTTCCTGCGCTCTGGCTAAATTAGGATTCATATTTACCTGCTCTTTGTGGACACAACCTACCAAAGAAGCAGCACATAACAAGCCTACTAAAAAATATCCTGCCTTCATATTTACTTTATTAATTAATAGTATTGATATTCATTAAATAATTCATTTCTTCTGTTTACTATCCGTTATTTCGAATAAGCTGATGGCAAATCCGCTACCAATTGCAATCCGATGATTTTAACTCTTGTACCGAAAGTCGGCAAGTTATCAGCGAAATAAGACCGATAAAGAAAAGAATGTTCTTCATGTTATTAAACCAGTATATTAAATCTAAAAAAAACGGGGTATCATCATACCCACCTTATTACAGAATTGTTATCCCGGCAACAATCTTTTTTACCCCTTTATACTATACCCTATTGTTATTCTAATCAGATGTCACAAAACTATGGCTCAGACTAGATTATCAGTATACAATTTTATGACATTAGTGTACTTAAAGAGCCGAAAGACAGAGAAATAAACATATATATCATAAAATCGTATACTTTTTAAATTCCCTTTCTGCCATTATCACTCTTTTTTATTTAATTTTGCAGCAAGTACAGGAACTCTTTATATTAATCGTGACACACAACTACATTTTATGAGAACCTCCTATCTATACTATACCTTTTCACTTCTACTATTCCTACTTAGTATAACGAGTGAAATCAACGCATACAACCTGCGGCAATATTCCAGTCAGAACGGGTTGTCAAACAGTGCAATTCTATCCCTTTGCCAGGATAACAATGGCTTAATGTGGATAGGAACTTGTGACGGATTAAACATTTTCGATGGTACTACCCCACGACTGTACAAACCTACAAATTCCCACATTGGTTTCTCCGGCAACATTATAGGCAACATAATGGAGACCGAAGAAGATGTATTATGGATACAGACCAATTATGGTCTTGACCGTTTCGACTCTCACCAGCAGACGATTCAGAGCTTCAAGGAGTTCAAAGACATCAATAAAATGACAAAAAGTGCCGCGGGAGATGTATATATCATCAGAGATGACGGCAACATCTATTATTTCAACCGGTGCGACAAAGAGTTCCGGAAGTTAGATGTAGGAACGGTTGTTTTTGAGAATGTCCTGCAAATAGTTGCAGACAGTTCAGACATTCTTTGGATTTTCTCGTCAGACGGTAGCAACCAAAGTTATGCGATAGAAAAAGAGAAGGACGAAATAAAACTCTCACCGCGCAATCATTTCAATCACCCGGAGAAGTTACTCTGGGCTTCAGCCGAAAATGATCTGCTTTATTTTATTGATAGTACTTACGCTTTCTATGAATATGACTTGAACAGCCAAAAGAAATATTATATTGTCGACCTTGAGTCCGAGATACATCAACGTGGAGAAGTATCCTCTATCATAAAGAAACAGAATGATTACTATATCGGATTTAAGAGCAGCGGCCTGATCCAACTGAAGTATCAGCCCGATCAGAAAATAAAGTATATCATACAACCTACCGATATCCGGACCGGAATATTTTGCCTGCTGAAAGATAAATTCCAGGACATCATCTGGATAGGTACAGACGGACAAGGATTGTACATGTATTTTGCCGATACATTTTCGATAAAGAATACACTGCTAAATACACCGGCCTATCAGATAAACAATCCGGTTCGCGCACTCTATCTTGACGACGAACAAACGCTATGGATCGGAACGAAAGGAAATGGGATACTGCGTATGTTCAACTATCATCCGGAGACAGAGACGGATATAAACCTCAAAACAGAACAACTGCTGACCAATAACAGTACACTTACAGACAACTCCGTCTATTGTTTTGCTCCGAGTCATTGGAAAAGGCTTTGGATAGGAACCGAGAACGGTATAAACTACTATTCGTATCCGGACCGGAAAATAAAACAGTTCCCCGTTCTGGCAGAAGGAAAAACAGTAAAGTATGTCCATTCTATCTGCGAACAAAACGATAGTACCCTCTGGATAGCCACAGTAGGAGAAGGTATTGTGAAAGTGTCCTTAAACGGTTCCGGTAGTTCCCTCGCTGTGAAGCGTGCGGAGAGAATTGTCCTGGATAAAGGAAAACGCGCATCCAACTACTTTTTTGTCTCTTTCCAGGAAAGTGATTCCGTCATGTGGTTTGGCAACCGCGGATACGGAGCCTATCGGATCAATACACATACGGGGCAAATGAAAACCTATCTGTTTGATCAGGCGATAAAAAGCCAGACTGTAAATGATATCTTTGCTATTCTGAAAAATGATGCGGGATATTGGTTCGGTACAAGCTTCGGACTGACACGCATTTATAAAGGTGATTATTATATATATAATGAGAACAACGGTTTTCTCAATAACACCATTCATGGTATTCTTGAAGACAGGGAACAGAATCTTTGGATCAGTACCAACCAAGGTCTGGTGAGATTTAATATCCAAACCAATGCTGTGCAGACTTATCATCAGCGAAATGATCTGAAAGTAACGGAGTTCAGTGACGGAGCTTATTTTAAAGACAAACGTACGAATACTCTTTTCTTTGGTGGTACGAACGGTTTTATAACGATTAATGAGAACAACTCCACTGCCATAGAATATATGCCTGCCCTGCAATTCAATCGTTTGTCTATCTTTGGCAAGGAATATGATATATATGATTTCTTCAGGGAAGACAAAAAACAGAAGGTACTGGAGTTAGATTATAGCCAGAACTTCTTCAGCCTGTCATTCATAGCTATCGACTATGTCAATGGAAATAATTACACTTACTCTTACAAGATTGACGGTTTGAGTGAAAACTGGATAGAGAATGGGCTTTCTACCACAGCTGTATTTTCTAATCTCTCCCCCGGGCAGTATACCCTATTAGTAAAATACCGGAGCAATATCACGGGAGAGGAAAGCACTCCCCAATCCCTCATTATCCGTATCATCCCTCCCTGGTACAGAACAACTATTGCTTACTCTATTTACTTTATACTATTTATCGGATTCGTATCCGGGTGTATTTACATGTTTATTAAGCGGTATCGGCACAAAAGGGATCGCATGATCGAGCAAATGAACCGCCAGCAACGGAATGAATTGTATGAGTCTAAACTTCGCTTTTTCACCAACGTCACTCATGAGTTCTGCACTCCCTTGACCTTGATCTATGGTCCTTGCCAGAAGATCTTATCACATACGGAAGCGGATAATTATGTTCACAAATATGCCACGATGATTTTGCAGAACGCTCAGAAGCTGAATGCATTGATTCTGGAGTTAATAGAATTCCGTCGTTTGGAAACCGGAAATAAAGTACTTGAAATAAAGCAGCTCCCTATATCCGAACAGACGAAGGACATAGCCGAATCTTTCTGCGAACTGGCCGAAAGTCAGAAGATAAACTATCAATTGAAAATAGAAGAAGATGTTTACTGGAATTCGGATGCCAGTTGCTTCAACAAGATAGTAAACAATCTATTGTCCAATGCCTTCAAATATACGCCGGAGAATGGAACTATAATCGTAGAACAACGTATCGAAGAAGGACAGCTTTGCATTCGTATCTCAAATACGGGGAAGGGAATTGCCAAGGAGAATCTAACCAAGATATTCGACCGCTATAAGATACTGGACAATTTTGAAGTGCAAAACAAAAATGGTATTTCCCCCCGAAACGGATTGGGACTCGCCATTTGCCATAGCATGGTAAACCTTCTGGACGGTCAGATTCAGGTAACAAGTATACCCGGTCAGATCACCACTTTTGAGGTTACTCTGCCGGCATTGGCTGTTACGACAGCTTCTGTTCCGAAAGAAAATATATTGGCGGAACCGCCTGTACAGACAGATAACAAACCGGTTGAATTAGAAAATATACCGGCAACTTATGATCCTTCCAAACAAACAATCATCATCATTGATGACGATCCTTCTATGTTATGGTTTGTTTCTGATTTGTTTATAGGCAAATACAATGTATTCTCATTTGATAATGCAGCAAAAGCAATAGAACAACTGGAACTCAAATCTGCCGATCTGATTATCTCAGATGTAATGATGCCGGATATAGACGGAATATCATTTGCAAAAAGAGTGAAATCGAACAAGCTGCTTACACATATCCCATTAATCTTATTATCGGCACTCAATAGTGTGAACGATCAGATGAAGGGCATTGAGTCCGGAGCAGAAGCTTACGTTACCAAACCTTTCAATGCAGAGTATCTGATAAAACTGGCAGAACGGCTTATCCAGAGGGAAAAAGAATTAAAGGAGTATTATAATTCAATACTCAGTACTTTCAAGCTGGACGACGGGCAATTCTTACACAAAGAGAATAAAGTATTTTTTGAGAAAATGATGCAATTAATTGATAAGAATATTACCAACGATGAGTTGTCTGTTGAATTTTTAAGCAGTTCCTTAGGGTATAGTACCCGGCATTTTTACCGAAAGCTGAAGGAGATTACAGAAAAGACTCCTGCTGATATCATCAAAGAATATCGATTGGCCATAGCAAAAAATCTATTGCTTACTACTAATTTGTCAATAGAAGAGATTATGGACAAATCGGGATTTATAAATCGCGGGACTTTCTATAAGATATTCTCACAGAAGTATAATATGCCTCCACGGCAATATAGAGAACAACAGAAAGAAGAATTTAAGGAGGTATCTAAGAAAGTAACCAACCCGGTTGTTCTTTCGGAGGATGAAGAAGAATGCAAACTTTAGACATCAGATTTATTTAAGAAACAACTGAGAATATTCATTTAAAACAATAATATTTTTATCAAACTAAAGCTAAACTCATTTTTTTTTATAACTTTGTAAACAAACGAGGTTAGGAAGAATTCTACACCTTAATCAAAATAACAGAACAAGATTAATAATTTGCTTTATTTGATGAAATTATGAAACAGCTGTTATTACTATTGACCACCCTATTTTTATTATGCATATCCTGCAATAAGGAAAGCATAGATATAGAGACTGAAGATGAGAGCGGACTCGTTGAAGTTAGTGTTTTCTATACAACAAAAGAAAATCCTAATATTTTAATGCCCGATTCTTATTCTAAACTGTATATATATTACGATCAGCATTTTACAGGTTTTACAGGTTATTCCTTCCAAGATGGGAAATTAACAAAAGAGGGAAAAACTATATTTCCGGATCAAAGTGCTTCAGCAGACAAAGAAGGCAAAATACTATTACGGCTAAATTATATAAATAAACCGCTTACGTTTTTTGTAGAAAGTAACCACTGCAAAAGAATATCAATAGGCAGTCATTCTACAGGGGAAAAGAAAATCATTTCTACAATTACATTTGGCCCATAAATTTCACGTACTTTATCCACCTCAAAAACCCTTGTTTCTTCTTCAGAATTCATACGAATTTCGATCTACTATGAATTCAAAAATGAATATGTTGTGTCAGTATATCTCCTCTACCCTTTACCCTCACCCTTTCGGAGGAAGATGAAGCCCCGCAATGATAGTGTATATAGTATTAACATACTATTTTACAAACAAATCCTCTTTCAAGAAGGTACATCTAAAAGATAAGGAAGGTGTACCAGTCTAATGCTGTTATTTATCCTTCACCGATGAACGATCTCTACCAAGCAAAGGAAGTCTATCTTTCCCGATGAGGGACGTTGTTAAACATCTACATGTTTAACAACGCTTCATTACGACTCTCTGTGAGTTCGACTACGACTTAAATAAATTACCTTCCCTTTGATTGCCCAACGTACCTCCACATAAGAAAAAAAACAGGGTGATAATGCCACGCATTACCACCCTGAACTCTTTATAGCAAGAAAAGCTTATTTATATTCCTGCCAGCTCTTTATCTGGATATCTTCGAGTTTCAACTCACAGAATGCTTCGATAAATGCACTTGCCAGACGGGCATTGGTGATCAACGGAATGTTGTGATCAATAGCACCGCGACGAATACGATAACCGTTCGTCAACTCACGTTTGCTATGATTCTTCGGGATATTGACAATCAAGTCAAACTTATGATCGGCAATCATCTTCATCACGTTGTTTTCTGCTCCCGGCTTTTCATCGGGCCAGTACACCGGAGTGGTATCTACACCGTGTGCATTGAGGAAAGCAGCCGTTCCGGCAGTAGCATAAATCTTATATCCCTGCGCAAACAGAGCACGGCTGGCATCCAGCAAATCAACTTTTGATTTCATGGCACCGGAAGAGAACATAATACCTTTCTCTTTTGAAGGTATCTTGAATCCGGTAGAAATCATTGCATTCAGCAGGGCCTCTGAGAAGTCATCACCGATACAACCCACCTCACCGGTTGAAGACATATCTACACCCAAAACAGGGTCAGCCTTATGCAAACGGGAGAATGAGAACTGAGAAGCCTTTACACCAATCCAGTCGATATCAAAGGCAGACTTGTCCGGACGGCTGTATGGAGCGTCAAGCATGATACGGGTAGCTGTTTCGATAAAGTTACGTTTCAGTACTTTAGACACGAATGGGAAACTACGCGAAGCACGCAGGTTACATTCAATCACTTTCACCTCATTGTTGCGAGCCAGGAACTGTATGTTGAACGGACCGGAAATATTAAGTTCTTTTGCAATCTGGCGACTGATTTTCTTAATGCGGCGAGCTGTTGCAAAGTAGATCTTTTGTGCAGGGAATACCAATGTAGCATCACCGGAATGAACACCTGCAAACTCAACATGTTCAGAGATGGCATATTCCACCACTTCACCATTCTGAGCTACTGCATCAAATTCTATCTCTTTCGTGTTTTCGAGGAACTGAGAAACAACTACCGGATATTCTTTTGAAACCTCAGCAGCCATCTTCAGGAAGTTCTCCAACTCTTCATCGTCATAGCAAACATTCATTGCCGCACCCGAAAGTACGTAAGACGGACGAACCAACACCGGATAACCTACCTTTTCAACGAAGCCTTTCACTTCTTCAAGACTGGTGAGCTCCATCCATGCCGGTTGGTCAATGCCCAGCTGATCGAGCATAGCAGAGAATTTATTACGGTTCTCGGCACGATCGATAGAAACCGGAGAAGTACCCAGTACGGGAACCGACTGACGATAAAGTTTCATTGCTAAGTTGTTCGGAATCTGTCCGCCCACGGAAACAATAACACCACGAGGCTGTTCGAGGTCGATCACATCGAGTACACGCTCAAAGGAAAGCTCGTCGAAGTACAGACGGTCGCACATATCATAGTCAGTTGATACCGTTTCGGGGTTATAGTTGATCATGATAGATTTGTAACCTAACTTACGAGCTGTCTGTACAGCATTTACCGAACACCAGTCAAACTCTACCGAGCTACCGATACGATATGCACCCGAACCGAGAACGACTACTGATTTCTCATTCTTATAATAGTTTACATCATACCCTTCTACAGCATACGTCATGTAGAGATAATTGGTCAGTTCCGGATGTTCAGAAGCAATTGTGTTGATACGTTTTACAGCCGGAAGAACACCCAACGATTTACGATGTGCACGAACAGCCAGGTTTTCTTTCTCCATATTGCCGGTCGGATTCAATACGAAACGAGCTATCTGGAAGTCAGAGAAACCGAGAATCTTCGCTTCGCGCATCACATCAGCAGGAATATCCTCTACTTTACTATAAGTAGAAAGTTTCACTTTATAGTCAACAATATTTTTCAATTTACCAAGGAACCACGGATCAATCTTAGTCAGATCGTGGATACGGTCAATCGTATATCCTTGCTCCAAAGCCTGTGCAATAGCAAATACGCGCAGGTCAGTAGGATTAGCCAGTTCTTTGTCGAGGTCATCAAAAGTCACGTCATCATTACCTACAAATCCGTGCATACCTTGCCCGATCATACGAAGTCCTTTCTGGATGATCTCTTCAAAAGAACGACCGATAGACATGATTTCACCCACCGACTTCATACTCGAACCGATTTCACGGGATACACCGGCAAACTTAGTAAGGTCCCAACGGGGAATCTTACAGATATAGTAGTCAAGTTGCGGAGCCAGATAAGCAGAATTCGGAGTTCCCATTTCACCAATCTGATCGAGTGTATAGCCTAAAGCAACTTTGGCAGCAACAAATGCCAACGGATAACCGGTAGCTTTGGAAGCCAAGGCAGAAGAACGACTCAGACGGGCATTAACTTCGATAACGCGATAGTCATCCGTTTCGGAATTGAAAGCATATTGAATGTTACATTCGCCTACAATGCCCAAATGACGAATACATTTTGTAGAAAGTTCTTTCAATAATGTAAGTTCCTTATCATCCAGCGAGCAGGTAGGAGCTACCACGATAGACTCACCTGTATGGATGCCCAACGGGTCGAAGTTTTCCATGCTTGCCACTGTGAAACAGTGATCGTTGGCATCACGAATTACCTCAAACTCAATTTCTTTCCATCCCTTCAGAGACTCTTCTACAAGAATTTGTTTGGAGAATGCAAATGAGCTTTCAGCCAGTTTCAGGAATTCTTCTTCGTCGGCACAAATACCGCTTCCAAGACCTCCCAATGCATAAGCCGAACGAACCATTACCGGATATCCGATGCGACGTGCAGCAGCAATGGCATCTTCCATATTCTCCACCGCCTGGCTGATAGGAGTCTTCATTTCAATTTCATTGAGCTTCTTCACGAACAAGTCGCGGTCTTCTGTATACATGATAGCTTCAACAGAAGTACCTAATACTTTCACGCCATATTTGTCGAGAATACCATTTGTGTAAAGTTCAGCACCACAATTCAGCGCCGTTTGACCACCAAATGCAAGGAGAATTCCATCAGGACGTTCCTTCTTTATAATCTCTTCTACAAAGTAGGTTGTCACGGGAAGGAAATACACTTTATCAGCAATTCCTTCAGAAGTCTGAATGGTTGCAATGTTCGGATTAACCAATACCGAACTGATACCTTCTTCTTTCAAGGCCTTCAGTGCCTGCGAACCAGAGTAGTCAAACTCCCCGGCTTGTCCGATTTTGAGTGCTCCTGAACCCAGAACCAGGACTTTCTTCATTTCCTTTTCCATTTCTCTTGTTGTTATAATGTTGTTGTTTCTTAAAGTTACCACATAAAAAAAATGCGTTACCCTAACAAAAGGACTAACGCATTACCAAAGAACTAAAATATCGTTTTTGGAGAAAATAGAAGAAGTATACAGATTCCGGATGGAAAACATCCGAACGAAGATATTGCTTACTTCTTATTTCCTGTTGATTCATTGCTATTTTTAAAATTTGTGCAAAGTAACGACTTATTTCTATAAATACAAAAGATTCGGGAAAGAATATTTCCTACAAAGTAGTATTCGACATCATTTTGTTTCCTATATTTGCACCTCGTAAACATCAATAATTTCAAAACATGAAAAGACTTACACTTATTCTGTTTGCCGCATTATGTATTGCAGCAAACCTATCTGCTCAAAACAAACCAGGTAAAGGTTCATTTGGTACTGAAGTTCAGTTTAACCCATTTGATCAAAACGGAGAAACGTTCAAATTGGACGGACTAAAGTTCCGCTACTTCGTAACAGACAAAGACGCTATTCGCCTGAAACTGGGATTCAATCTGGACCATTCTAACTTTACAAATAAAGAAGAAGGCGAAACACAGGCGGATTACACTTCGACCAAATTTAAATATAATGTGGGAGACTTCCGTCTGGATGCAGGTTACGAACGCCATTTCGATATCAGCAAAAGAGTAAATGTCTATGTTGGAGGTTCTTTTGGGTTCACCCGTCATTTCGCCTCCACTAAGTTAGAAACTGTTTCTAATGAACTCTCAACTACATTCAAAGGTGAAATCACCAATGGGGCCATTACCCCTGACTCAAAAGCAGACGAACTGGATATTGAAAATATGTTGCCAGCCGTGAATGACAGAGCTTACTGGAGAATCAATGCAGCAATTTTCACCGGTCTGGATTTTTACGTATACAAAGGACTCTATGTAGGTACAGAGCTTGGGCTGAAACTGGAAAACCGTAAATCAAGCAAAATGACTTACAGAGCAGTGGCAGATAAGACCAATTATCTCGAAGAAACGACCGATAAAGCTATTACAACAAAGGTTAAGACTTATATAGAACCGGTTCTCCGATTGGGTTGGACTTTCTAAACGATGCAATAGCCACCTTTTTATTTTATCCTTTTTTATTCGTATCTTTGCCAAAGCGAAAATAAGCTGCACCTAATATATAAAAGTATAAAGAAAATGGGAAAAGAAAAGATCATATTAACGGGCGACCGCCCGACAGGTAGACTTCACATCGGACACTACGTGGGCTCTTTGAAAAGAAGGGTAGACCTCCAAAACTCCGGCGACTTCAGTAAGATGTTTGTTTTCATTGCTGATGCGCAAGCTTTGACGGACAATATTGATAATCCCGAGAAAGTACGTCAGAATGTTATTGAAGTAGCTCTCGACTATCTGGCTTGCGGACTCGATCCGGCCAAAGCTACTATTTTCATTCAGTCACAGATTCCGGAACTTTGTGAATTGTCTTTCTATTTCATGGATCTGGTGACTGTATCACGTTTGCAACGCAATCCGACGGTAAAGACAGAAATCCAAATGCGTAACTTTGAGACGAGTATCCCGGTAGGTTTCTTTACTTATCCCATCAGTCAGGCTGCTGATATCACTGCATTCCGTGCAACAACGGTTCCGGTAGGTGAAGATCAGGAACCGATGATTGAGCAGGCAAGAGAAATTGTACGCCGCTTCAATTATATCTATGGTGAAACTTTGGTAGAACCGGAAATCCTGTTACCCGATAATGCTGCTTGTCTGCGCCTACCGGGCACCGATGGTAAGGCTAAAATGAGTAAATCATTGGGTAATTGTATCTACCTCTCCGAAAGTGCCGACGAAATACAGAAAAAGGTAATGAGCATGTTCACCGATCCCGACCATCTGCGTGTACAGGACCCGGGTAAGATAGAAGGTAACACTGTATTCACATATCTTGATGCATTCTGTCGTCCGGAACATTTCGAGCGTTATCTGCCGGATTATCCGAACCTGAATGAGCTGAAAGCCCACTATCAACGTGGTGGACTGGGAGATGTGAAAGTAAAACGCTTCTTAAATGCCATTATGCAGGAGACACTGGAGCCGATCCGTAACCGCCGGAAAGAGTTTGAGAAAGATATCCCTGCCATCTATGAGATGCTGAAACAAGGATGCGAAGTGGCAAGAGCCGCCGCTGCCGATACACTGGCAGACGTTCGCAGATCTATGAAGATCAATTACTTTGACGACGCAGATCTGATAGCAGAACAAGTAAAGAAGTTCAGCACTCCTGAAAAGTAAGCAACGTTGAGAATCGTTTATGAAAATACCCCGCTACCGGTAAACCGATAGCGGGGCTTTCTTTTTTATATAATCCTATCTCTTAATTGTTAGATTTCACCAATACAACACGGTTCAGGATAGGTTGTCCGAATTTATCTACGCCACCATTACCATCAACGCTCAGACGGTTTGCTGAAATACCATATTGTTTAACCAATACATTCACAACAGCTTGTGCACGTTTCATACTCAATTCTTTATTGAAGCTTGGAGTACCTGTTGCAGAGTCTGCATATCCGTTTACAACATATTTAGTATCCGGGAATTTCTTCATCTGTTCAGCCAGATAAGACAAGTTCATTGCTTCACGAGGAGATATCTCGGCAGAACCAATATTAAAGAATACGGTACGAGGAGCGATATTAGCATCTACGATAACCTCTTGTTCCACAACTTCTGTTGTTGGCTGACTTTCTGCTTCCTGTAGTTGCTGTTGCAATGTAAGATTGGCAGCAGCCATTGCATTCATCTGTTCGCGCATATTTCTCAATTCCAATTCAGAGATAATCTGCGGGAACGGACGTTGGAATCCACGGTTCGGGAAACGATAAGTCAAACCTATAGAAGCTCCGAAAATACCATCGTAGTCGTGCTTGCCACCATGTTCACCATCAAATTTGCCTTCTACTCCCGTAGCACTTAACTCAAGATTGATATCAACTGCACTCGAAATACGGAAACGGTTTATCAAACCTGCATTTATTGTTAATGCATTTACGTGAGGTCTTGTGTAAGCATGAGTGAAACCAGCTCCCAAATAAGGAATCAACTCATATACACGATGTGAATTGTAACCACCAAAAAGGGCATTCAGATTGAACATAATATCACCATGCAGATTCATGTAGTCAAATTTCTGTTTGTAATATCCATCACCCAGTTCATTACCGGTTACATAAGGGGCAGTTTTATCGTATGTAAAACCTTTAGCTTCAAGTCCGCTATATTGCAAACGCAATCCCAATCCGGGAGTGAACCATTTACCAATTGCAACATTTAATACAGGACTGATACGGTCTTTGAACGCTCCGGCTTTATCACCATTTCCATAAAGCACCTGAGCACCTCCGCCAACAGAAAAGAACCAGTTACTCCAGAACGGGTTGGTTAACACTTGATATTTGTCTTGAACCTGAATTTCTTCAAACTCGGTTACAGTAACCTGCTGAGCAGAAGCTACAGCAGTAACGCCGGCAAACGCCAGCAACATTAGAATCTTTTTCATATACCTAAATAGTTAAAGTGGTTATTATTTTTCCTATTGAAACTGTTTAAATAACACCAAGGGAAATAAAAGGTTCTGAAAATAGATGATTTTATGTTTTTTCTTGTGAGAAAAGGAGAGTGAAGAGCCTGATGGAGCAGTCGGCATACTACTTTATGATTAGCTTTAATCTAATTGATGAATTGGCATATTGACAGATTATTAATCAGCTTTTTAAGTGAAACAGCATTCTATTTCTATGGCACACGGATAAGCCAGATCAGGCAGATGACGACGGATTAAATTTTCTTTTCCCTGATTACCAATAAATGAAAGACCTGTTATCATCTGCCTGATCTGGCTCATCCGTGTGCCATATAGAAAACAAATCTATTAAGCTCATTTTTTTATCAATTAACCATCGCTTGGCGTACCTCCCTGTGCGGGAAGCACTATCTGAAGAGTTTCTCTATCTCTTCTTCCTTTATTGTGGAAAGTACCACTTTGCCATCGGGAGTATAGTTAGGGGCCACACAGGCAAACAGATTATCTACAAGATTCACCATCTCTTCGTTTGACAAAACCTGACCGTAAACAATAGCAGCAGCCCGAGACAAAGTCAGTGCCAGAATACTTTGTACTTCTTCTTTCACATCGCTACCTTTTTCCATTGCTGTGTGTAACATACTACGCACCAGTTCTACCGGATTCAACCCTTCGATACCAGCAGGAATTCCATTAATAGCATAACTTCCTCCACCCAGATCACTAAGTTCAAAACCCACAGCAGCAAGATCGTCCATAATACTTTGCAACACAGCTGCCTCAGAAACGGGTAATTGCAATATTTCCGGAAAAAGAACTCCCTGGGACATTCCTTGCTTTTGCTTAATCTGCATCATATAACGATCAAATAATACCCGGATGTGAGCACGATGCTGGTCAATAAGCATTAGACCGGATTTTACAGAAGTAAGAATAAAACGCCCCTTAAACTGTAAATGCAAATTTCCCTTTTCCATAATAGGTTCATTAGCATATAAAGTCGGAGGAGTCACCGACTGAACCTCTGCATCAGTAGGAAAGAAATAATCCGGTTCTGCCTCTGGTTCATCGATAACAGGCCGATTCATTTTACTGGCCTTTTCCAATCCGCCATAAAGATCTTCCCAATCCACTTTTTGACGGGAATACCCCACAGCGCTTCCTCCAGATCCGAAAGAAGAAGTTTTGAAAGGATTAAAGTCCGAATTATATTGTACACGTGGCGGCTCCGGTGGAAGATTTTGTTCAAAAGCCGGAATATCAGGCATATCTTCCGTATCAAAATCAATCGAAGGAACAGCATTAAACTTGCCTAATGACTCCTTAACAGCTGCTGAGATAATCTGCCAGATAGCCTGTTCATTCTCAAACTTGATTTCGGTCTTTGTAGGGTGAATATTCACATCAATATTAGCAGGGTCTACCTCAAAATAAAGAAAATAAGAAATCTGTTCACCTACCGGGATCAACTGTTCATAGGCATCCATCACAGCCTTATGGAAATAGGGATGCCGCATGTAACGCCCGTTTACAAAGAAATACTGATGGGCGCCTTTCTTACGAGCGGTTTCAGGTTTGGCTACATAACCCGAAATTTTTATCATCGTTGTATTCACATCCACACTCAGTAATTGCTGATTAAGCTTTTTACCAAAAACAGCGAGAATACGTTGCCGCAAAGAACTCACCGGAAGATTGAATAATTCCGAATCATTACTATAAAGCGAAAAAGCCACTTCGGGATGTACAAGAGCAATGCGTTCAAATTCAGTAAGTATATTACTAAGCTCTGTAGAATTGGCTTTCAGAAATTTTCGACGTGCCGGGATATTGAAGAAAAGATTCTTAATAGAAAAATTACTCCCTTTGGGACAGGATACTGCTTCCTGACTTTCGACTTTAGAACCTGCAATAACCAATTTCGTTCCGAGTTCTTCAGCCTCAAGGCGGGTTTTAAGTTCTACTTGTGCTACAGCCGCGATAGATGCCAGCGCTTCACCACGAAATCCCATTGTACGCAAAGCAAAAAGATCGGATGCTTCACGGATTTTAGAAGTTGCATGACGCTCGAAAGACAAGCGGGCATCTGTTTCAGACATTCCCTTTCCATCATCAATAACCTGTATACAGGTCTTACCCGCATCAGTCACTAATACATGTATATTGCAAGCTTCAGCATCAATCGCATTTTCTACCAACTCTTTAATGACAGATGCCGGACGTTGTATCACCTCACCAGCTGCAATCTGGTTAGCAACTGAATCTGGCAACAAATGAATGATATCACTCATAATATTTAGTAGTTAGAATTTAGTAGTTAGGAGTAAGCAGGAGTTAGGACATACCTCCCTCATAAATCATAGCGCCCAACTACCGGTTTGCAAATAATGCCAAAGGAAAAGCAACAGGGCAATAATCAAAAGGATCACTCCCAGATGTACAGGTTTTCGTCCACTTTCCTTACGGCGTTTCAGATGAGTAGTTCCCTCTACGAACTTCCCACGAATATCTTCCGGAGAGAACTCTTTTTCAGATAGCATACCCAATTCGCGCTTGGCCTGCTCTTCCATTTTATCAAGCTTCTCTTTCCGCTCGTTCACGTAAATGTACTGATGATTAAAGCGACGCGGCTTTCTCATACCACTATTAAACATTCCCATAGAGCTATTTCATATTAATTAATTCACGCTTGGGCGAATTTAATGGTTTTCGGGTAGATTTACGCAATGTTTCACCCTCTTTTTTACCTCTCCATTCAAATATATCCTCTTTATTTTGAGGACGTATATAATCGAACCACACAAATGTAGGCAACCTCATTTTGTCCGAAGGAATCTGATCCATCGGATAAAGCACTCCATCCGATTTCGGACTCATGACCATCCTTTTCATTTTGCGGTCTTTCAAATGCATTGTTAACAAACTGGTTTGCGAAGTATTCATACCAATCATAGTACTATCCTCCTCTTGCGGATAGAAAATCACAAGCACATTGGCTATAACATCGACTTTCCGCATTTCCCCTTCATCAAAATACGCTTTAATTTCTTTTCCGGACACCTGGTTATAGTGCAACGAATCTTTCATCTCTACCGTCAATGCCTGGTTGATAATATGTGCCCAGTCAATCGTACTGTCATTCAGGTAGATTTTAATTTCTTCTCCCAGTAACTGCTGTCCTTCATTCCAAAGAATAGGGTCACGGTACATTGTCACACAAGAGTCTTTTGAATTATAAACCAATGAATCACAAACGCCCTGAACATCAGTTCTATACATACGAACTTTATGATAAGCCCGCATCTCACGAAACATAGAATCAGTATTCAGATAAGATGTAACCATCATCAAAGTATCAGCATGCATGAAAAGACTATCTCCTTGTGAATAGTCAATAGCGACTGCACGTTTTGCAGCAAAAGCACTGTCAGTCAGTTCATTATAGAAACAATAATCACCAGTCAGCATATTTCTATTAATGCTGTCATTCATTATCACGTTGTCAAAGGCTTCTCCATAACCTAACTTACGGTCATAAAACAGACTGTCTCCGGTCATTCGTTTCCCCTCATTGGTCAACACAGAGCGATCAAGTAACTCAGCCTGTTCCGTCAATGTATTATAAATACCCCGTTCCGAATAAATATGATTCTTTTCATTTACTATCTCAGACGGACCGAGAATAGTGGCCACTTTAGACAAAGTATTATACTTTAAAGTATCTGAGGTAAGAATAAACTGGGGATTTACTAACTTGACATCATGATTGAAAACAGACTGCTTCGTAGCAGGACTGTACTCACCCCAGTCAGAAGTAAGTACATTTTCTTCATCCATCAATGTACCACCTTCGAAATAATATCCAAGATCATAAATACGATCATAATTCAGACTATCAGTCAACAAAGTTGTATTCCGATTAATCATCTTTACGTTTTCACGAAGCTGGGCTAACTGGGATATTCCATCATAATACAGATAATCACCATAAATAAACAAGGTATCCCCCTGCTCCATACGTACATTGTTGAATGCTTCAAATGAGTTCGTATTTTCATAGATCAATGCACTGTCACAATACATATACATACTATCATGACGCAGCTTTACTGAACCGATAAGCACCTGCACATCCGGACGGGCCAATTTGTCTGCCCTCCCCTCATCAGCATGCAGAAGATCCACTTTCGTTTTTTTCTTCTGAGGCTTCTGTTGTGGTTTCTGCCCCTGTGCCCAAAGAAGGTATACACCAAACAAGCATAGCATCCCCGTGAGGATGCATTTAAAAAAGAAGTTGTTAGTTCTCATTAATCTTTAATCCAACCTGGATATTTGAAATCGCAATTCTTCCAGTTTTCATCGATACGAACATACGTATGTTTCTGTTTTTCCAGAATCCACTTATGTAACATCTCCTCCCGGCGTTTAGCAATAACAATCTCTTTCAGGTTCTGATAATCTTCTGTAATCGTTGCTTTATGACCATTGATACGAGTTTTCAACTTTACAATAGCACAAATTTCTTTTCCATCTTTCTCGTTAACCATTGTAAATGCCTTCGAAATCTCACCCACGTTCAATTTATCTACCACCTTAGCCACGTCCTGTGGCAATTCCTGCATTTCAAACTTAGAAGTAGCCATGGCATCATTGGAATTAGTATTCACCATTAATCCATGATTGTTTCTTGTATCCTTATCATGAGAAAGTGCGGCGGCTGCATCATCAAAAGAGAACTTCCCGACACGAATATCATCAGCAATGGAGTCCAAACGTGCACAAGCCTCTATTAACTCCTTCTCGGAAACTTTGGGACGCAACAATATATGACGAGTATTCACACGGTCACCACGTTTTTCAATCAACTGAATAATGTGATAACCATATTCAGACTCTACAATCTTGGAAACTTTCTTAGGATCCTGCAAACCGAAAGCAACCGCTGCATAAGCCGGGTCCATCATACCTTTACCCATAAAATCGGTTTCACCGCCCCGCATAGCAGAGCCACGGTCTTCCGAGTACATACGAGCCAAAGTAGAAAATTCAGTTTCTCCCTTATTCACACGATCCGTATACTCACGCAACCTACTTTTTACATCTTCTATTTCAGTAATAGGAATTTTGGGCTGCAAAGTAACTATCTGCACCTCCACCTGAGTTGGTACATAAGGAATACTATCTTGTGGCAGATCTTTAAAGTAACGGCGCACTTCAGAAGGAGTCACTTTGATATCACCTACGAGTTTTTGTTGCATCTTTTGCACAGTAAGTCCTTCACGCGCATTCTCACGCAAAGTTTCACGTATCTGTGACGGAGTTTTATTCTGCTGTTCGAAGAAATATTCCTCCATTTTCTCCCTTGAGCCCAACATCTGTATCCAGTGATTTGTCATAGCATCTACACGTTGGATAACCTCACTTTCGGGAACATCAATACTATCAAGACGCGCCTGATGCAAAAACAACTTTTGCACAGCTAACTCCTCCGGAATTACGCAATAAGGATCGCCATCTATTTTACGTCCTTCATACAGGGCGCTCAAACGTGCCTCTTCTACTTCCGATTTCAAAATAGCCTCATCACCTACGACCCAGACCACTTCATCAATCACGTTGTCCTGTCCGTATGCTACCACATTAGCAAGCATTACTAAGGCAAATAAAACAACAAATCTAAAGTTTACAAACTTCTTCATTCTTTGTATTTAATAATTATATATAATCTTTTTCCGATCTATGGCCCGCTTATACAAGTCATCTTTTACCTGGCGCATAAAGTCTACGCGTTTTATATTAACAAGCATATCTTTTGCTTCAGGCATTGCAAACTCATAGGGTTCCTGCTCTCCTACCGCCCGATAATCACTGACGTTAAGAAAATAATAAAAAGCGGTATCTTTCAACTCCACATGCCGATTCTTGTTGATATATTCTTCCGGTGAATCTGTCTTTAAAGGAATCAAATCGAGGATATCTGCCAATGAAACCCATTTATCATAAAAGTATTCATACTTCACCGCATTCTGAAAGCTGTACTTCTCTAAATGTTCTACGGCTTCTTGTGCTTCGGATTTATACCACTTACGCACATTGGTAAGCTGTGGTGCTGTCAACGGAACTTTTATAAACAATCCTTTCACCAAAGGACGATCCAGTTTAAAAAGTTCTTTGTTTTTCTCGTAATATTCAGCGATTTCCTGTTCAGGGATATCTTTGGTAAGTCTCTGGCCGATTAACTCCTCCTGATAAGTATGCATAATCAATGCTTTACGATAATTCTCCACCAGACGGTCTATCTCCTCATTGTCGGGAATGTTATTCTGAGCCTTTTCATACAACAAAAGATCTTCAACCCAAGTGCGTATATAATGTTCAGCGAAAAGCAAACTATCGTCTTTAGTCAACCCGGCAGGAAGCACAGATTGAAGGTCCTCTTTGTATAAAAAAGTTCCATTAACCTCTACCAGAGGTGTTTTTCCCTTATGATCATGCTTCTCAGTACATGATATACAGAAAAAGAGAGAAACCAGCAAGAGGCCCGTTATTCGCATTGTCAACTGAAATTATACTTATATTCAAGGTACGAAGATAATGCAATAATCGGTTATATCAGTGGTTATTAACTGTTTTTAAAACCTCTTGGTTAATTTCAACCTTACTTTCTTCGCGTAAACGCTTTATCCAAAGCGAATCAAGGAAGTTCTGATAGTCGGCTGCAAGCGGCCCTCGCACTTCTGTATAGCTATCAGGACCTTTCCGTTTTTCACCAAAAACAGTAGTAAAAGGATAAGACTCCAGAGAATCAAAGCTTCCGGTTTTAAATACCAGTTTATCTACATATTTATTATCACCTTTAGCAAACACGCCTCCCTCCACTTTAACAACTTCTACAGAATCATTAAAAGTTTTTGCTATCGTATCTGTCCATACTTCTTCAGGAAGTTTCCGAATTAATTTCTTAATCTGCTTGGCCATTTTTTTATCGGCACAATGCACTACAACGCCTTTATAACGCGGCTCTTTCCATTTATAATTTGACTTATGAGAAGTAAAATAAGCTATTTGTCCGGGTTCATCGGCCACTGCGCGCTCCCAAACCTCACGATTACTAATCTCAAACAGCAACATCCCCTCTTTATATTCCTGCATCAACAACCGGAAAGCCGGATATTTCTGTTCCAAACGTCCATTCTCATAATCCAATACAGTTTTTAAAACAAAAGCATCCACTTGTGTTTTAAGCCCTCTGGGAAACGACGTTGCAAAACTTTTAAAATCCAAACCGGTATACGAATGATTATCCAATGTAAAGAGCGTTTTGTCTGTTTCACCCTTAGACAACAATTCTTTCATTCCTTCATCATCCACCTGGTAGTTATATTCTTTCTTTAATTTTTCTACCATTGACTCCGTGCCTTTGTCAACTCCGAATTTACGAGCAAGCCGACGGGCTATTTCTCCCTTTATTTCTTCAAACGAAGGCAACTCTTTAGTATCAAGAACTTTTGTTATATGCATGCCTTGAGGAGTGAAAAAAGGCTTGGATATTTCTCCTTTATTCAAAGAGAAAACAACATCTTCAAACTCTTCCGGTGTCTGAAGAAACCCCACCCAAAACGGTTTCTTATCATCTGAGAACTTTTCTACATAAGTTGCAAAGTCATCCGTATTCGGCGCAGCAGATAGCACTTTATAAATTGAATCCATCCGAACTTCCGTTTCATTCAGATACGATTTTGATACAGTTTGAGGAAGGTATTTAAAGATATGCATCACCTGTACATAGCCAGCCCGGGATTTAGCTTTCATTTCATCATAAAATTGACGCACATAAGCTTCTTCGGCTTCTTCATCCGTCAAATAAGATTTCGCTAATTGCCTGCGATATCCTTCCAGTTCTTCCCGGAAAGTCCGGGTGGTATCAATGCCAGCAGCTTCGGCAGCCGCAACTTTCAACTTAAAGTTGACAAAAAGATCAACATACTCATCAAGCGTTTTTGACTCTTGTTCATTAAGAGAGTTATTCTTATTATAGATATACTCAAACTCAGAACGAGTTACATCTTTTCCGTTTATCCGCATCAATACAGGATCTTGCTGTGCTACAGCAGAAAGTCCCAATAGACAGGTTACTAATAAAACCAAGTTTCTTTTCATACAAAGCTTCGTTTATATACATACGTTTTATTAAACGCTGAAAGATTGGAAAAATTGTATTTAACGATAATAAAAAGCCGGACTTCCTACCGAGTAAAACAGAGTCCCACAGAGTATTATTCTTTTTCCTACTATGCGATAGAAGAAAAATAACTCTGTGAGACTCCGCATCAACTCGTGGTAAACTTAGCAGCTCCCACGTTATCGAGAATTATATTATTCCGGACGACTATAGTTAGGCGACTCGCTTGTAATTGTTACATCATGAGGATGGCTCTCCATCACACCTGCATTCGTAATACGTGTAAATTTAGCATCATGTAACTTTTCAATATTCTGCGCACCACAATACCCCATACCTGCACGCAAGCCACCGGTCAACTGATAAATCACTTCAAACAGTGTCCCTTTATAAGGAACACGTGCAGCAATACCTTCCGGAACAAGTTTCTTCACATCTGCTTCTCCACTCTGAAAATAGCGGTCTTTCGATCCGTTTTCCATCGCTTCTAAAGAGCCCATGCCACGATATGACTTAAATTTACGTCCATTAAAAATAATAGTTTCACCCGGACTTTCTTCTGTACCGGCAACCAGAGAACCGATCATGACAGAATACCCTCCAGCTGCAAGTGCTTTTACAACATCACCTGAGTAACGAAGTCCGCCATCTGCAATCAAAGGAACACCTGTACCTTTCAAAGCTTTTGCTACATCATAGACAGCAGATAATTGAGGTACACCCACACCGGCCACTACGCGTGTAGTGCAAATAGAGCCTGGTCCAATACCAACCTTTACACCATCAGCCCCAGCTTCAACCAAAGCTTTAGCAGCTTCTCCGGTAGCAATATTACCTACAACAATATCAATGTTCGGAAAACGGTTCTTTGCTTCCTTCAATTTTTCAATTACAAATTTAGAATGGCCATGAGCTGTATCAATCACAATAGCATCCACTCCGGCATCGACCAAAGCCTGCATACGTTCCATCGTATCGGCAGTCACTCCAACACCGGCAGCTACCCGCAAACGCCCCTTAGAATCTTTACAAGCCATCGGTTTATCTTTTGCCTTGGTGATATCTTTGTAGGTTACCAATCCAATAAGTTTGTTATCCTTATCAACTACCGGTAGCTTTTCTATCTTATATTTTTGCAGGATTTGTGCAGCAGCTTCCAAGTCAGTAGACTGATTAGTAGTTATCAGCCTGTCTTTTGTCATTACTTCATCGATATGTTTATCCATATCACGTTCAAAACGAAGGTCACGATTGGTTACAATACCAACCAGATATCTGTTATCATCTACTACAGGAATACCACCAATCTTATATTCAGCCATCAAAGCAAGCGCATCACGTACAGTGGAACCCTTTTTGATAGTCACCGGATCATAAATCATACCATTTTCAGCACGCTTCACAGTGGCAACCTGTTTAGCCTGATCTTTTATCGGCATATTTTTATGAATTACACCAATTCCTCCTTCACGAGCTATAGCAATAGCCATTTTAGCCTCGGTAACCGTATCCATAGCGGCGGTAACAAAAGGAATTTTTAACTCAATATTTCTTGAAAACTTTGTCGAGAGCTCGACAGTGCGCGGTAAAACTTCTGAATAGGCAGGGATTAACAAAACATCATCATACGTTAATCCATCCATAACAATCTTATCAGCAATAAATGACATAGGGCTATGCGTTTAAAATTTATTGCGTGCAAATATACGGTTTTTATTCAATACGGACAAAAATAGAAATAAAAAAATCCCCCTACCGGAAGGTAAGAGGATTCCTTATAATATACAACCTGACAAATGGTTAACGAACAATCAACTTAGCAACTGCATTTTTGCCATCGGCACATACTCTGACAAAGTAAACACCTGCTGTAATACCTTTCAGATTTACAGAAATGATAGTCGACGTTGCATATTCTTTATAAATAACGACACCTGCCATATCAATCACTTCAATCAAAGCACCTTCGGCTGACAGTTCACCCAAATTAACCTGGAAGTTTCCATCACTCGGATTCGGACAAACAATTACTTTATTAACAGATTCAGTTGATTCAATTCCTGTAATCAACGAAGTACCAAGATTAAAGCCATCTACTGTAAACGGGAAAAGAACTGTATAAGTTTTACCTGTTTCAATAGCTGCATTAGTCAGCGTATAGGTATAAGTATATGTACCATCCTCATTATCTATTCTTGTCTTGACCGGAGTAAATCCAATTCTCTCTCCTTCATAATAAACAAAGAAGTTTCCACTGAAATATGCCTCCTTTGTAAGAACTGTAAATTCAAGTTTAGCATCTGTGGCAATGATAGAATAAACATATCCTTCCAAAGTAGCCGCAGTCATTACGTTTCCGGCACCTAATGTATAATATTCCCCTGCCTTAGCAGCAAACGGAGTTTCCAGATCATCGCCCTGAGCTTTCTTTCTCACAATCAGTGAATAATCATAGTCCTGATCTTCCGGCTTATCCTTAGATATAGCTGCACAGATTTTCACAACCTGATCTTTTTCCAGATTTAGCGTTGCATACGCTCTTCCATACATAAAGTCTTTCACTGCTGCGATTGTAGCTTTTGTACTGCAATCACCCACCTTATAAGATAAGGTAGCACCTTGCCCCAATGAGCTTACCAGATAGTACTCGCCAGCCTCAGGAGCAACAAATTCATACCATGTCTCACTGGCAACATCTTTGCATATTACAGCTTTATCAAAATCGATACTGATAGCTTTGTCACAAGACTCACCCTCACCTGCCGGCGTAAATTTAGTCTTAATTATAATGTCTGTTCCTCCATTTGTAAACTGATAAACAGTGAATCGGTATACTTCACCTTTGAGTACAGAATAATGGTAGGTAAGTCTTCCTATAGCCTCTTCAGCTTTCAACTTATCTTGGTTACCACCGCACTCCTTCACAATACCACATGACCAATAATCTCTAACCCAAATAGGATCTTCTACTTGGAACTCTACAACACCATCTTCCGGTGCTGTGAATGCATACCATTCTTCCACAGCATTACGATTCTTCATTACGATATCCTCATTCAGATTAAACAATCTGGGAACATCACAATAGTCTCCTACCGGAATCTCAGTTTCTTCAATTTTGAATGAAGCCTGGTTCTTATCCGATGCATTAAATCTCATTCTATACTCTTCGCCTGCGTTTACTCTTACTACACAAGTGGTCTCCCCCGGATTAGCAACATTCGTTGTACCAAAGCCTAAAGTTATCAAGGTTAATGCATTAGTCGGATAAGTGATCTTCAACATACAATCCTTCGTAGTGGTATATGTATACCAGTAATTACGTTTCTCACCACCATAGGTATTATCTCCTAATTGAGCAACCTGAGGATTAAGGATGGATTCACCAGCCTTAGGATCGCGTTGAACTAATTTGATAGCATCCGTTACAGCACTTGCACTATTCACACAGATAAGATAATTTACTCTCGTTGTATCCATCTCAAAATAGGACTTAGCACCTGCGGCAATTTCATGAACCACCGGTTCGGCATCCGAACAATCTACAAAATACTGTACTGTTCCCGTCCAGTTGTTGTTAGAGGAGAATTTTAAGATGTTAAAAGCGCTGTCTTCTTTCTTGGTCATCGTATAATTATACCAAGTCTGACCTGCTTTTACAGAAAGAGTTGAAGTTTCAGAAGTAATATCGATAGGTAGAACACACTCACCGCCTTCATCCACTTTTCTAAATTTCAAAGTTGCCTTTGCCGGACGATTATTAGTAATTGCTACATAATAAGTAGTACCAGCTTTTACCGCAAATTCATGGCTATTATCCTCCGCATCTTGTACAACCCGCATTGGCTCATAAGTAATATTGCCATCCTTATCAGTCATCCAGATCTTATCTGGATCATCATACACAAAGATCACATATTCTTCAATATCAATATTAGCAAGTCCTGTCTCCGTCGCTGTAAACGACAACCAAGTCAGTTCTGAATAATCAACAAAGAATGGATTTAACTCATGATTGGCTTCGTTCACAGGAATAATCGTTTCTGCATCCAGCTGTAGTTTGATTGAAGAAAACTCATATTCTGATCCGGGTAAAGAGCCACCCATTCCAAGCGGTACAGCCAAGCTATTAATGTTGAATTTACGAGGGAATTTTCCACCGACATTTTCTTCATCCGTAAACTCTGTAGAGGTCACTGTAAATTGTAGTTTATCACCTTCCCATAATTTTATGGCAGCATAACCACCAACCAAGTTATCATAAGCTTCTCCTTCGAATTCAGAATCGGGGATATCAACTACTTTACCTGCAAATTTAACATCATAAGAGCTTACTTTAGAGAAGAGATAGAACATCTCATTCTGAGTAGCTGTATAGATAAATGTCTTAGAATCATCTACACTAGCTATCGTAACAGACTTAGTAGCACCATCCCATGGTTCAGCGACAGGCTCATCATCTCCATCGCCACCATCGGCAACCAATTCAAGTGGGAAAGTAACAGGATAGCCATTTGCATCTGCTTCATACGGAGCATATACTGTCAATGTAATAACTCGATCTGCAACAGCTTCTACAGTCAACGTAGAACCCGCCCAACCACTATAAATTGGATCAGATAACTCTGGAGAACTCAGTCCTTCCCAAGAAGCATTTATTTTCATTTCATAATTTTCCGTATCACATTTAAAAGTATACGACTTTGTTTCTGTAGGAGTAAATTCTAAAATAAGTTTATCATCCGCAGAAGTGATTGTTACATTCCTCTTGGTTCCATCCCACGCCTCCGCCTTCACGGTAGATGTAGCCACTGCCATAATGTTCATCATGACAAACATTAGCAAAAAGTAGTAGTTCTTTTTTCTCATGTTACACTAAATTTTAATTAATACTAAGTTTATTTATAAGAAAATTCTTGTTTCAAAGTCATCGTGCCTTCCGGCCAGTAATCATTAAAGTAGCCTTCGACGGCACGTTCGGCAGAAGTCCGGTTTCCTTGCGCATCCTGCTCATAAGCATTCAATTGAACAGATGCCGTATTTCCCTCGTTATCACTCTTCGTAGCGGAGAGTAGAAAACCCTCTTCTGTATATGTATACACAGTTCTTTCCTGCGCCAATCCGACTTCATAAGCAACTTCCTTTACCTGTAACCAGGGAGAAGCATAAACCACTGATCGCTTCTGAACCATGTCGGGATCATCATTGGTACGGACGGAAGTTGTCATTCCAAGCAATAATCCTTTCTCTCCGAAAGCATAGACCGTTTCTTCATGCTGAAGTACCTCGTCTCCTCTAATCAGCTGTTTGGTACACATTGACGGGTAAGAGTTCCGAAACAAGTACTCTGTTCGAGTAATCCCCATCCAGCTATCTGTCTCACAAACTGCTTTCTCTCCATCAAATTCGTATTTGAAGCCATTGTCACCTTCTACCGAGACCAATCCTTTCAGCAAGAAGAGAGGTAAACCAGCAAATGATAAAGGAAAAGGTACGTATGCAGTATGAGTGCCGTACTTCAATTCATAAACGACGGAAGCGCCTCCCAACTCTGTTTCGGTAACTACCGCCAACCTCCCGGCAGAATCATATCCATAAGAATACCTCGTTGCGTCACCGGCAGTACCCCATCCTCTCGTTAAGCCGGAGGATGCGTCAGCAAGTTCATTAATTGGATTATAGATTAGTAAGTGTCCGCATTTGTCGAACAGATATTTCCTGGTTGTATTGAATACCGCCAGGTCTTCGTCCGTGCTCTCTTCTGACACCTGTACATAGAGTGGATTTCCCTTAAAATTGAACAAACTCTGATGAGTAGCCTCCCACACAACAGTTGCTTCACCATATTGCTTTTCATATGGAGTAACCGGTTGCACAATAGGGTCGTCGTTCTTACAAGCAGTCAAGGCGACACATATACAGCCTAATAGTATAATAGTACAGTTTAAAGTCTTCATCCTTGTTTATATATTAAACCCTTTATAAAGTTGCTTCGGAAGGCCTATGGTTTCACAACGACAGCCTTCCTGACAACTTTCTTTAAGAGAGAGTAATTTATTATTTAAGCAGATAAGCCGCATTCACTTCGTAACCTTTCATTACCGCATCATATTCTTCCTGTGTCATAAACAGAAACCTCAGATTAGGCAGATTGCTCCGATCTATATCAGCAGCCTTCAATCCACAATTAATCAAGCTCAACATCAACAGCTTGTCACTTTTCACAGCAGGAAACGAAGGCAATTTATTACCATCTAATATCAACGAATGTAAATTGGGCATCTTCTCTAATTCTTCTTTCGTCACTGATTGGATCTGATTATCAGCCATGGACAATAGCTGCATATTTTCATGCTGTACCTCTTTAGGTATAGAGGTAAAAGAACATCCATCCAATAACATGCCACGCAGATATTTACGGGTTCGGTTGCCTTCTTCACCAATTACTGTATTGGCTATAGAAGGAGGCAGCGATTTCAGGTTCTTATTGTTGCGCATATCCAAGGTTGATATTTTGTACAACTGATCAAATACATCGGGAAGTTCACTTATTTCAGTATTCATAAAACGCAGGCTGACCAATTCCGTCAGATTGACAATGCTTGCCGGTATTTTGCTAACCTTCTCATTAATCACATCAATGGTTCTCAGCGTCTTTATCTCACCTATCGATTCAGGAAGTTCCGTCACTTTATTGTTTATCAGTGTCAGGTCATTCAGCTTTTTCATATCCCGAAAAGACTTTGGAAAGGTGCTGAAATTAGTATTCTCAATGATAATAGAAGCAATCCTCGATTCACCCATATTATCGGGAAGTTCTTCCAGGTCGCAATTGCTAATATGCAGTCCCGCCATACTTGGGAAGTTAATGATCGCCCGGGACAGCTTCTTCATATGTTTGAATTCAGGCAGATTCCCGTCGCCGTCAATATTCAATTCGGTTATATAAAGCAGATTTCCATAGTCATCCGTTTCAAACGAGAGTCCGGCCCAGGTATCCAGCGTTTCTTCCACATCCCAAGAAGGCGGCCACTTACTTCTATCATCTCCCAGTACCTCTTTACAAATAGCAAAAAGCACATTGGTATAGTTGTTAGTAGGATCAACAACTGTTTTTATCTTTACCGGTAAAATATATTCCTGCAGTTCTCCTACTTTCACATCAAACTCATTATCTTCTGTTAAAATAATATCCAGATTTTCAATTAAGTTAGCATCCTTACCAAAAGCCCGATAACTTAAAAGCTTATAATGTCCTTCTTCTAATCTTACTTTTTCAGTAGACAATAATTCAGTGTTTCCCGTAAGCGGGCAACTGGGTAGCTCTATTTTTGCCCCGTCTTTCTCTAACACAATCTTTACGGTAGCAATATCATCCAGATCAGCCAATGTATAGGTTGTTATCTTAGTAAACTGGAAACAGATTTCCCCCTGATTAGGTAACAAAGCATCCTTATCATCCTCTTTACAAGCCGAAATTAAGACCAGTAAAAAACAAGCTGCCCAAACAATCGCCAGTATATTCTTAATCTTCCTCATAATCATTTTTATTTTAATCATCTATTTCACCCCAGTTTCCATCCAATGAAAGTTTGGGATATTGTTTCTTACTTGCATCATAATAGTGAAACCATCTGAAGGTGCTATCAAATGAAGACGGAGTCAGAGCCGTGTTATTCGTATTCTCTTCCCAATCAGGACATGGAGTTTCTATGAAATCCGGCTCATTATCAAAACCAACACGCCGGTTCTTACTATCTCTACCATTATAAGTCTGATTAAACACCATTGTGTATGGGTCCCAACATTTCAATCGCTTATGCTTCAATATCCACTCAGGAATCATGCCCGACAAGTAATTCAAGTTCAATGTCAAGGCCCTTAATTGCGGCATCACATCAGCCACGCCTTCCATAGCCGGAATAGAGCCTTCAAAATAGTTGTATGACAGACGAAGATAAGCCACCCGTTTCAACTGAAACAAACGCTCCGGAAGTTCACCTCTCAGGCCAATACTGTCTTTCTTATTGGTAAAAAGATTACTACCCACTTCATAACGACGGCAATTACCCAGACTCACATAGAGCAAACTATCCTTGTCTAAAGCTTCAATAATATCCATCGGAAATTCCTGCAAAGGATTGCCGGTCATCTCCAGTTCCTTTAATTTCTTCAGATTAGTCATCCGGGCAGGAAGTGAATTAATTCCATAACCAATAAAGGCAAGGCTCTCCAAGCTATCCAAATAGGTTACATCATCTTCCAGCTTAATCGACTTACGATAACTATTTTCATTACCCGTAAAGACCAAGGTTTTCAACTGATTCAAATAACGTATCTGAAAAGGAATACTGTTATCTGTATTGAATATATAGAAGTTTACGCCAACGACACGCAGTTCAGTTGTATCCCGTACAAAATCACCATCCACATATTTGTAGTCAACCTCTTCCGTCTTTACATTATTCCAATAAATCATCGGCTGACTTCCATCCCATTGGGTATAACACTTCATCATACGACTGATAGCCAATAAGGCAAGCGAATCTCCCCGGCGTGACGGTACTATTCTTTCTGACTTCTTTTGACGGAAGATGAACGTTTTTTCTATTGGTGTTTCACCTTCTTTTGCATCAGTCTGGCGGAACGTAAATTTAGCTACCCGATCTGCATCTGACTGTGTATAAATGTCGAAATCGAAACGTATTTTATCCGGACGGGGTACCGAACCGACCTTTTTCTCCGGTACACTCACACGTACCCATTTCTGAGTAGCATCAACCGGTATCACTTCGTACTTAACATTCGAGGTTACATTCAACTCAGTGAACATCTTTTCGTAGTCTACAAAATCCTCTACTTCAACCGCTTCTTTATCCAGTTTTATAATTTTCTCATAACCATACTGAAAGACCTTTACCTGAGAGGCTTTTGAGCCGGAACGGAACGTAATAACCGCTTCCCGTTCCTTATACAAATAGCTGGTATCCACACGCAATTCGCAAACAGTGGAAGCATTCCCATTGGCAGGTGAAACCATACACCACTCTGCATTCGATTCTACGTACCAATCCTGATCTGCAGACAGATTGACAGCATATGTATCACCACAATCCGGAACAACAAACTCCGATTCTTCCTCACTCACTCCGAAGAAAGAAGGCTGAACATCGTCATCATCCTTACAAGAGAAGAGAGCAACTATCCCCAGGCAGATTAACAGGAAA
This sequence comes from Bacteroides sp., assembly GCA_019416685.1. Lineage (GTDB taxonomy): Bacteria > Bacteroidota > Bacteroidia > Bacteroidales > Bacteroidaceae > Bacteroides. The sequence goes on along the minus strand of DXWV01000032.1, from coordinate 41,118 downwards.
ACCTGGATATTTCTATTTTTATATCTGATTGATTTCATCTTCTTTGTTATTAGTTGTTTACATTTGTAATATCCTGAGTTTCGTCATAAACCAATAGAAATGAACCATCATTCATACGAGCAATAATCGCTGAGGGAACAGTCATCTTGATATTCGGGTTATCCGAAACATCAAACTTATTAAGATTGTCCGGGAAAGTTTGTATCATACGCAGGTCATTACCGGATACCTCCAATATCTTCAGAGCCATGTGCTGATCTAAACCGGTAGGCCACTCAACCAATGTACGTTTGTATTTCTTCTGAGCAGCATCGGTATAATATCCCTGGGAATTAAGAATCAGCTGATTGAGGCTATTCACATACAAGATATTGACAGGAAACTTATCAAAACGATTCTGGCTCAAATCTATTCCGGAGAAGTGAGGCAGATATTCCGAATTAAATTCATTGGGCATAGATTTTATCTTATTGCCAGCTAATTCCAGTGCCTCCAGTGCTTTCAGGTTCTTAAACGATTCAAATGGAACCTCTGTTATTTCATTGTAAGACAGACGAAGGAAGTTGATCACAGAAGAATGTTGAGAGAATTCGACAGGTAGCTTGGCAAACTTGTTAGAACATAGATTAAGTTTCTCTGCACGTACTCCTTTAAAGCCCGGTTCAAAACCATCAATCTGATTAACAGACAGATCTATCTCCTCAATGGAATATTTACCGTCATTTTTCATGTTAGACAATAATACCGGAAACTTCTTCAACTTATTACAGGAAGCTGAGAACAACTCTAAATCATCTGTAATACAGAAGTTATTAGGAATAGGAGTAGATACGTTTTTATCATTTCCCAACTCATTGCAATCAACCATGAATTGAACAGGAGATACATTGCCAAGGGCAGGAAGTTCAACCAGCTTGTTATAAGCCAGATCGAGCATTCCCAGTTTTTTCATATTACTAATGCTGGGTGGTAACTTTGTTAACTTATCATCATTCAAATACAAAAGCTGTACTGTCCCTTGTGACTTTCCATTCGTAAAGAAGTCATCCAAATTCTTATAAGTTGATTCTAAATCAAGATTCCCATTCATAGAGAAGTTTAAGGAAACCAGGTTAGGCAGTTCTTTCAACTGTTCCGGAAAAGTAGTCACCCGGCAGTTATAAATTTCCAAATCCGTAAGATTCTCCAATTTACCAAATGATTCCGGCAACTCTTCTATAAATCCATTTGCTATGTATACCATAGTCAATGTGCCCGCTAATTCACCAATACGCTCAGAGATACCTGTGATACGATTCGACATAGAGCCCTTATTCCTACCTGCATATTTTGTATATACGGTGGGACGTGCATTTCTACTCTCATAGTTCAATTTAGAAGCTACCTGAAGCTGTGCTCTTCTCAAAGCAAACCTTTCACGTGCAATGTCCATACGATGGGCACGTACATCCACTCCTTCACGTGCAAGCAGATAATGGCTAAGTATACCCTCCATACCCTCGTCTCCAACAATCGAAACTGTTTCATCATGATTTCCAAGATACAAGGTTTCAAGCTGAGTCAAATCGCCGATAGCATCGGGAACAAAACCTTTAGGATTGAAACTTCCCAGATTCAAAGAAGTAACCCTGCCATTACCACCAAGCCCTACTCCCGGTTGATCTCCCCACATATCGATAGGACGCGGAGTACCATCAGCAAACTTAAACACCCAGTTTGAACCGATATTATATCCTTCACCGTTCCATGACCACTCTTCACCTCCCATTGCCTTCCAAATGTTATATAAAGCAATGTAATCGCGAATCGCCGCCGTTTCATACAGTTTCACATCTACCGTATCGCGCAAAAGCTTAAAATGCTCAATCTTCACATTCTGCTCTTCGTCCATAGCATAGATCAGTTCCTGATTCTTATTATACAATTTATAATGAGACAGAACATAATCTCCCTGTTTCATTTGAATCGTATCGGTAGAAAACAGTTGAGCTTTCTTTTCCTTTTTTGCCTTTACCGGATAACTCTCAACATAGCTAATGCCATTACTTGAATACTTAAACGTGAACACAGCAGAAGCAATATCATCGTATTTTATCCCGCTGTTATCAACAGTTGCACGAGAAAGAGGAGACTCAATGGCAGACAAGTCTTTGCCAAATACTGCCGCATATTTACCATACAATACAGCTTCTAACGCAAGATCAACCTCTGTCAGACGGTTATTCTCTATCCGGAAGTTAACCTCCTCATCAGGTGTTCCCGACTGTAAGATTTCAGCCTGTCCATCCACTACCTCATCTCCATAAACAACAAAGTAAGTAATCTTATAAGTACCGGATATCAATTGCACCGGTACAGTAGATAATCCAAATTCAGCACCCTCTTCACTGACAGACTTCGGCATCAATGCCATACTGAAAGATTGATTACCGACAGATGCCAAGGTAATCTGAATCTTACGTACATCCTTCAGATAGCTAAGTTCCTTCCCGCTATCCAATGCGCGGGAGTCTGCACCCTTCTTATGCAACTGAAGTTGCATATATCCGTAACCTTCCTGTGAGGCGGCTATTTCATCATCAGAACAACTTCCGACCAAAACAAGCCCCAGAAAAGCAACAAACACCCCTAATATTTGATATAATAACTTCATTATTAACAGTATATTTAATTATTGAAATGGTTGTTTAATATAAAAAGTAAACATCGTAAAGGTATTGTCACTACCATCTTCCGGATTAATACCTCTAAATGCCTTAAATTCAATTTTGATTACACGATCCCGTTTATCCTTATTTTTCCCAACGATAAGTACGAACTTAGTTAAATCAACCACGCCGTCTTTCATTTTAAATTCAACATTTACATCATTAGGAACAAAAGTACGTGGATTCTCAACTCCTGCTATGACTTCCGTCACATCCAACCGGGATGTAAAAATCTTCACTGCATCAGAAAGCATATCAAAAGATTGGGTTTTACCTGCTGCCGGAATGGTTATTGTTGCTCCATTTTCAATGCCGGTTACGCTCATCTTATATTCCAGAAAAGCATTTTTTTGCCGTATATACGATCCTATGTACTGGCTCTTCAAAATAGTAGAGAGCGGATCTTCAAACAAATCATCGAAACTTACGGAATTGGGAACAATAAACATATAAGCTTCCCTGTCTTCTCCCATCAAAGTAATCTTATTCACATCATCTTCGTCACCACGTTGACCGGCTACCAGATAAAGTTCTTTGGTATATACCCCATTGGATGTCTTATCTTTGGACGAATCACCCATACGCAATGTTGCCCAATGAACAGCTGTACGCTCAAGTGCACCATTCACACATTTACACAAAAGCAACTTGAATGGTGCATCGGTTACATCTGTATAATTCTTACCTGTTTCAATCATAAATGGTAATTCGAGTATCCGTGCCGTACCTGGTATCGGATCAAATGCAAAGTCATTTCCATATGGGTCAAATGCCGGGAACTCAAAATTATGATTAATATAATCATCACTAATTCCGGCAAAGTGGATAGGAATAGTAACCAGACGCTTGGAGCGAACATCCGACAATGTAATCACATCTTCTTTTTCCAATGCAGGAATCATACCGTCAGCTATGCGTACTTCTACATATAAAGGGTTCGTAGCCAACTTACCTGATACAGTAATATTAGTGGGTTGAGGAGTAGATAACCATTCCGGCAACTCCAATTTCCACTGGATATTTGAAGAAATATATAGAGGAGCCATATAAACTCCGGGAGTAGCAGGATCGATCAACAGCTCCAACTTTTCAACCTCAGCATCCATTTCTTCCGTCAGATAAGCTTTACATTCGGCTGTAGCCTTCACCGAAATATGTTTTAGAGTAGTACCGGCCTTAATATCAAACCCGCCCTCCATGACCATTGATTCAAAGTCCGTAAACAACGCTTTCACTTCCAGTTTTTTAGTAGTGATCTGGCCGGACTGATGCTCGTCTATAAAAGAGAAAAGTATTCCGCTGGTTGCATCGGTCAACTCCCAAGTTTGATCAGAACTGACAGTCAGTGTATCTACAAAATACTCACCAACATTATCCGCCTCTAAAACCAAGCTTTCTGTGTCGACCACGAGGTTAGCTCCTTTGCCTAATTGAGATATCTTCACCACATATACCGTTTCATCTCCAACAACTGATATACGGAGTTCCGCTGTACGTACCTGTGCTTCCAGGTTTGTTCTCAAAGGTTGTATGGTAATTTCCGCTTTACCTTTACTTCCTTTAGTTTGTGAAGCCGAGAAAAACACACTACCACCTTCCGAAAAAGAAGCCGTCCATTCATTTCCTGCTTCAAAAGAGAAGGTCGTTTCCTGTTCTCCTTTTTCACTTACAAAAACTATATCTTCAACATCAAACGTTGTTTTTCCCTGCACCTCCGGTGATTCTTCCTTATCATCCGAACAAGCTGCAATGGCAAAGGTCATTACGAGTAACGCCCAATAGCCCAACCGATTTTTCAAATGGGTGATTGTATTCATATTTTCTTTCTTTTAATCGATTATTTTTTCAATGAATATCCTGCAGGCTGTACCTTAATGTCATAAGGAGGAGTAATACCGTTCTTTTCTGCTTCGGCCTCATAAGGGCTGATCCACTCAAATATATACAGGTATGTTCCAAATGAGCCCACTTTAGGAAGGAATATGTTCAAATAAAGAACTACTCCTCTGTCTGCTGCGATGAAAAAGCTCGGGTTACTTGCCACCGATTGTGCAAAAACCAGCCCGTATCCTGCGTCGAGAAACGCTTCCTGTTCCACAACAGTTACTTCCTCATTCATCGGTTCATCATCCGATGCATTGAATTTGACCTTTAAGTCATAACTGTCATCAAACGGTGCCTTGATAAGCATTGTATGATCGTCTATCTTCTCGCTCTTCACTAAAAAGCTCTTGGAATCCTCACTGAACGGAAATGTACATGTCATACGCATGTCACCTATGTAATCATTGATATTAAACGGATAGCATTTAAATAAAAAGATATTTGTCGTATTCCCATACAGACTCATCGTTTCATTCTTATCGTTGATCAGTTTCAAAGTGACCGCCAGACTATCTGTACGATTCATATTATCAAAATACCCTTTCATCGTCACCACTCCTGTCCTCTCACCTGACTTTATCAAAACATTCTTATTCAAAAGCTCAAAATGATATCCTTCAATGGCATTCGTATGATCTACATCTACACTTACCACGTAATTCCGGTCATAATCCATTGCCTGGGTAGCAGCAACTACAATATCAAAAGTTCTTTCCGAATTCACCGTTACAGGCATTACCATGGCAGAGTCGGCAAACATGACATACGAATCGCCGGAATACAGTATTTCCTTGCCATCGCAACTCACAAACAGAATTGCAAACAGTACACATAAACTATATATGCTTTTCTTCATAATCATCTCCCTTATTTATTACTTTCATTTGGTTTAACCAATCCCATCGAAGCATCAAGTTCATGTTTCGGGATAGGCCATATAAAGGCTGGATTACCTTTTTCTATTTTCAGTGAGTTATTTAAAGATCCATCTATCGTTCCGGTTTGAGGAGTTCGTTCAAAACCCAGATTCCAACGCTTCAAATCAGACAAACGGAAACCTTCCATAAATAACTCTTTTGCACGTTCGTCCTGAATTGCTTTCATCAGCTTATCCTGAGTATAGGATGCACTACCATAATCTGCTATGCGCGCTCTTCTTAACTTAGTCAGATCATTATTGGCCTCTGTAGTCTTCCCTAATTGTGCATAAGCCTCAGCACGATTCAAAAATATCTCAGCGTAACGTAATACTTTGGGCATATTTGTGTAATATTTACCAACACCGGCATCAATATCCGCATTACCCAAATATTTGATCACAATAGGCCAGGTTAATCCATGGGAATATCCGGTCTTAATGGAATAAAAGAAAGCAGAATAGCGCATATCATTTGTACTATACGAATCAAGCAGCCACTTAGCCGGTACATAATCGGGCAGATAAGCCACATTATTATAGTTCAGGAAGACCGTTCCCAGTGCGCCCCCTCTATCCGTCGTACTCATTTGCACACGCCAGATCACTTCATCACCTTCATCATATTTCCACATGCGTTGATAATCGGTCATCGTATTACCAGTTTCTTCATCTACCCATTTTACTTTCATTGCATCGGCCAGGGTATAAACTTTGGAGTCAACTACCTTTGTAGCATATTCTATCACCTTTTTCCAATTCTTCATATGAAGATAAACTCTTGATTTCAAGGTCTGCACGGCTCCTATTGTAATCCACTGTGTGTCTGCTCCCTTACGGGTTGCATATTTCTCCGCCTGTTCCAGGTCACTTAATACCTGTTTATAAGAATCAGCTAATGAAGCACGAGGCTCAATAGAGCTATCCTCACCCTCTTTACGATAGCGCAAATACAAAGAAACTCCCAGCTGATTTTCCGCGTTATCCGGATCATAAGCCTCACAATACATACGTATCAAATCAGAATAAGCTAACGCACGGAAAAAATAAACATCCCCTTCATATTTCTTGAAAGTAGTTTTATCGACCTCTGTTGTTAGTTTGCCATATACTTCATCTTTATGATCCATAAAGAAATTGCAGCGGGCGATCACTTGATACAACCCCGAATATACCGATTCAATACTTGTATCACTGTCCCGGAAATCCCAACGATACAACGGACCATATACATTCGTATACCCTTTTACAGCATATACCAAATCAGTCTGCACATCGGGTGCCAAGGTCAAAGTTCCACTATACAAGGCGGAATTCTTAAAACTACTATAAATACCAATTACAATCTGCTCACTGGATACCAGATCGGTCATCGACTCTTCTTCGGGCACAGCTGTATCCGGGTATCTGTCCAGAAAATCACTGCAGGAGGACATTCCACACAATAGTGCCACTAATAAATATATTCTTATCTTTTTCATACTCTTTCTTCTACTTATTAGAATGTAACTTCAATGCCGAATGAGAACTGACGGGACAACGGATATGAAGCCCGATACATATTCAAATTAGATTCCGGATCCAGACCTGTGAACTTAGTGAAAGTCAATAAATTCTGTGCTTGCCCAAATACTTTAGCACGTTCTATCACTTTAGTCTTTTTCAATAACGATTGCGGGAAAGTATAACTAAGCGCCAAATTTTTCAAACGCATAAACGAAGCATCTTCTACCAAATGGCTATCAAGCTGCGTCTGGACTCCATCACGGGGAATTTCTGTTATATCACCAGGCTTCTGCCAGCGATTCAATAATTTAGCAGACTGGTTATAAACAGCATATGTACCGTTACTTTCATCAAAGAAGCGGTCATTGTTCATCATCCAACGGTCTGCTACCCAGCTAAACAAGGCAGACAACTGAATACCCTTATAAGAAAAGGTTGTACCAAAACCACCTTGCCAGGGGGCTACATAAGATTTGCCCAATAACACACGGTCTTCATTGCTAAAACGATTTGTCAGTTCTCCGTCTTTAGTGTACCATAAAGCATCACCATTGGCCGGATTAACTCCCGCATAACGTACTGCATGAAATTCACCATAAGAATGTCCAACTTTCAAAAGTAGCCCAGTCGTACTTATTTCATATTCATCCAGACCATTATACAATTCTGTTATTTCATTGTGATTATAAGAAGCATTCGCTGAAACATTCCATGTGAAGTCTTTCGTGCGAATAATGTCTGCATCCACATCAAACTCCACTCCCCTGTTAATCATGGATCCGATATTGTCCCATTTAGTATTGAAGCCATTACCAAAGGTGACAGGAACCTCCATCAACATATCGGTTGTCTTTTTATTATAGAATTCAACATTCAGATTCAGACGATCAAAAAGCCCGATCTTCACACCGATATTGGTAGTCATTAATTTTTCCCAGGTCAAGTTTTCATTTCCACGTGAATAGGGTGCGATACCGGTTTTACCGGAATACTGCGGTCCGGCTGCAAACAAGGCCGTATGATCATAATTAGGAATGGAAGAGTTTCCCGATGTTCCGATGCTCGCAATCAGCTGAAGATTGGTCAGCCAATCTATATCCTTTAAGAAGTCTTCTGATTTCAGGTTCCACATCGCACCTACCGACCAGAAGTTGGCCCAGCGTGCATCCTTACCGAACTTGGAAGAACCGTCTCTACGAACTGAAAAATCGGCATAATACTTATTGCTATAGTTATATTCCGCACGACCGAAGAAAGACAAATAAGTGGCCTCTGATACAATGTCATCCCATGAAGTGGCAGAGGTGGCAGTAGCCATGGTCAACAGTTTATCATTGGATTGTCCTCTTGTGGTTACATTGAATCCCTCAGACTGATTGATAACCGCCTCTTGTCCAAGCAGCAGGCTAATATTGTGGTCGTCCTTTATCGTAAATGTATAATTGGCAGTATTTGTCCATGTCAGGTTACTATAGCGCTCAAATGATTTGGCTACCGTACCGGAACCATAATTAGGGACGTACGAAGGATTAGAGGTAGCGGTCAGACGGTTGTCCGATGCATCGAGGCCTCCGACAGTACGTAGTACCAATCCTTCAATGGGTCTCAACTCAGCAAACAGACTGGTCAATACCTTCATACGATTCCGTTTTACCGGATTATTATCCAGCCACTCCAAAGGGTTCTGATTCGTACCATTCCAGGAACCGTCTCCTACAGATGTGTAAGAACCGTCTTCCCTATAAGGATTCCAATAAGGTAACATAAACTTAGAAGCCGAAACCGGAGTCACTACATTATAATCACCTTCGTCTGCTTCCTTTATTTTTTCATATGATAAAGAAGTATTCGTGCCGATTTTCAACCATTCCACCGGACGGACCTCCAGATTGGCACGAACCGAATAGCGTTCAAAATCAGATCCTACTGCAATACCTTCCTGACCGAAATAAGCTGCCGAAACAAAATAGTTGAATTTGTTACTTCCACCCGATGTACTCAATTCATAAGAATACATGGGAGCATTATTATTGTATATTACATCACGCCAGTTTATATCAATGCGCTCTAATGCTTCACGGTCATACGTGCCTGGCACACGCAGTCCGATCTGTTCCTCATAATTGAGGCGTTCCGTTGTGTTCATCTGATCCCACTTACCATACGCCAGATCAGAAAAACCATATTGAGCACGAAGAATGATTTTTCCTTTTTCAGCCGTACGTCCCCTCTTTGTTGTAATCACAATCACACCATTGGCAGCACGAGCTCCGTAAATTGAAGTAGACGATGCATCCTTCAGTACTGTAAAACTTTCTATGTCATTGGGATTGATAGACGAAAAATCATCGGCAGAGATAGCAACTCCATCCATAATAAAGAGAGGTGCAGTACCTGCATTGATTGAGTTTGTTCCACGAATCTGAAAACTGGCAGCAGCACTTGGTTCCCCTGTATTCTGTAAAACGGTTAATCCGGCAGACTTACCTTGTAGTGCCTGATCGAAGCTGGCAGTGGGGGTGTTCTCAATCTTATCGCCTTTAACTACGGAAACCGAACCGGCTATGGTCCCTTTTTTCTTTACCCCGTAAGCTACCACCACAACTTCGTCCACCATCTGAGTGGCATTTTCCATTGTAACATTAATTGTTGAAGTACCTGTCACCTGCTTTTCTACCATTGTCATTCCTATATAAGAGAATTGCAAGGTTGCCGGAGACTTTGTTACATTCAGTCTGTAATTACCATCCATATCGGTAATTACACCATTCGTTGTACCTTTTTCCAGAACAGAAACACCTATCAAAGGCTGATTATCTTCAGCCGAAATGATATGTCCATTCACGACATACCCCTGTGCATAGAGCATTGAGATATGCAAAACTGAAAAAAGTACAAACAAAAGGATACTTTTTCTCATCTTCTGCGTTCTTTTTAATTAAACTTTATTCTATATACTATTTAGACTATTCATGTGCGTACAAAGACAGGGGATGCAATCAGATATGATAAAACAAATCCAGCCCTCTTCAAAAGAGGGTAACTATTTTCGCATAAACTTTAATACGATTAAAAGAGAGTATTCAAACAGGCCGCTTTTTTATCTTGACCCAGACATTTTTTAAAGCACGTACGGTAAAAACGGTAATTAAGTAATCTTCATCCATGATAAACTTGTTTTGTCAGGTGTGATAACATCGATTATAATAAAGCAATTCTTTTCGTTAGGATATTTATAGTGTGAGCAGTTTCAATGTATACAGAAAAAAGCAAAAGAGAAAAAATCACTTTTAAATACATTATAGATAATAGCTCAAGAGAAGATATTCAGACAGGGCATTTTTTTATCTTGACCCAAATATTCAGAGCGTGTGCAGTTAATAGATTTATTAAGTAGTCTTCATTCATGATAAATTTGTTTTGTCGGAATATGAAACTCATACTACATGTTTTTTCGTTTAATGCCACAAAGTTAATTATAAATTCGTTAAAACGCCAACTTTATTGTTAATATTTCCAATTTCCGCCCAAATGAAAGAGAAATACCGTATTTTTATAACAATTCAGTATTACTACATTTCAAAAAGAAACCTTTATTTTCCTCCATAAAAAAAGTCCGGCTACCTCAACAGGTAACCGGACTTTTACTATTCTCCGCAAAATATGTTTTGCTATTTTTTAATTAGCCATTTCCGAGATAAACTTAATACGTACCAGACGCACTTCCTCTTCTGTAAACTCATCTCCCAATTCATCCAGGGCATCATCTATTTTGTCTGTTGTTGACTCTTTAAAATAATCATAGATATCAAGCATATGATCTTCATCCATTATTTCATCAAGAAAATAATCAATATTCAGCTTTGTACCCGAATAAACGATCGCTTCTACTTCATCCAACAGTTCACCGAATTCAATCCCTTTAGATAAAGCAATATCATCCAATGCAACCTTACGGTCAATGGCCTGAATGATAGCAACCTTTAACTTCGATTTATTGGCGACAGTACGCACACGTAAATCCTCAGGGCGTTCTATCTCATTCTCTTCACAATGACGTTTAATCAACTTGCAGAACTCCTCACCATAACGTTTCGCCTTTCCGGCTCCAACTCCCGGAATATTCTGAAGTTCATCAAGCGTCACCGGATAAATGGTTGCCATCGCTTCCAAAGAAGGATCCTGGAAAATAACATAAGGGGGAACTTCCAGTTTTTTAGAAAGTTTCTTCCGCAAGTCTTTAAGCATAGAGTAAAGTGCCGGATCCACAGCACAAGAGCCACCACCTCTGGCCGGAGTTTCTTCTTCTACCTCTTCAAAATCATTATCTTCTGTAATTTTAAACGATTTAGGTTTTTTCAGAAACTTATGCCCTTCCTCTGTCACTTTCAACAGACCATAATTTTCAACGTCTTTACTTAGGTAACCGGCAATCAATGCCTGACGAATAACAGCATTCCAGGTTTTATCTTCTTCGCCCATACCCGATCCGAATACTTCCAGATCTTCATGTAAATGTGCTTGTATTTCAGAAGTTTCTCTTCCTTGTAAAATATCTATTATATAGTCCGCCTTAAAGTTTTCTTTTACCGCTATGACCGCTTCAATCACAGCACACAATAATTCTTGAGCCTCCACTTGTTTTTTAGGGTTTAAACAGTTGTCACAATTTCCACAATTATCTTCCGTATACTCTTCGCCGAAGTAATGTAACAAAGTCTTACGGCGACAAACGGAAGATTCAGCATATGCAGCAGTTTCCAGCAGAAGCTGCTTGCCTATTTCCTGTTCTGCTACAGGTTTACCTTGCATAAACTTCTCTAGTTTTTGCAGGTCTTTATTAGTATAAAAAGTAATACACTTGCCCTCACCGCCATCTCTACCGGCACGCCCAGTCTCCTGGTAGTATCCTTCCAGACTCTTTGGTATATCATAATGCATCACATACCTGACATCCGGTTTATCGATCCCCATACCAAAGGCAATGGTTGCCACAATCACATCAATTTTTTCCATCAGGAAGTCATCCTGGTTTTGAGTCCTTGTAGCCGAATCCATACCTGCATGATAGGCCCGTGCATTAATACCATTCGCCTGAAGAATTTCAGCAAGTTCTTCCACTTTTTTCCGGCTCAGACAGTAAATAATACCTGACTTTTCCGGATTATTTCGGATAAACTTAATGATATCTCTATCTATATTTGTAGTTTTTGGACGTACTTCATAATATAAGTTCGGCCGATTAAACGACGATTTAAAGACTTGCGCATCTACCATTCCCAGATTCTTCTGGATGTCGTGTTGCACTTTGGGTGTTGCAGTTGCCGTAAGCGCAATAAGCGGCGCTTTACCTATCTCATTAATAATAGGACGTATTCTTCGATATTCCGGACGGAAATCATGTCCCCATTCCGAAATACAGTGGGCCTCATCTACTGCGTAAAACGAGATTTTCACCGACCGCAAGAACTCCACATTCTCTTCCTTTGTCAATGATTCAGGAGCCACGTACAGCAACTTTGTCTTTCCGGCAAGGATATCAGACTTTACCTGATCTATCGCACCTTTATTTAATGAAGAATTAATAAAATGGGCTATGCCATCTTCCTCACTGAAGTTACGCATCGCATCCACCTGATTCTTCATCAATGCAATCAATGGAGAAATAACAATTCCCGTACCCTCCATCAAAAGAGAAGGCAACTGATAGCATAAAGATTTGCCGCCACCGGTAGGCATCAACACAAAAGTATCGCCACCATTAAGCAAGTTCTGAATGATCGCTTCCTGATTTCCTTTGAATTTATCAAATCCGAAATACTGTTTCAGTTGGTCTGTCAAATTAATCTTCCCTGCCATCTTAAATAGGTTGTTTTATTCAGTTCATGGTTTAACTTTAAAACTCTTTCTGTAAAAGAGCTCTAACAAAGTTATAAACAACTTCTTAAATATCAAGCATAATTCGACTAATATTTTTCAATAAAAAACAGAAACGAACCATCCGATACTCCTTACCTTTTGATTTTAAGCAGTTTGCAATCTTGCTATATTTGCTTTTTCCAGCTGCAGTTTCGCATAATCCAATGTTACTTCGTACTCTTTTTCATTTTCCGAAGGAATTTCAAACATGACATCCATCATGATTGTCTCTACAATGGAACGCAATCCACGTGCTCCAAGCTTATATTCAACTGCTTTATCTACGATGTACTCAAACACCTCATCCTGGAACGTCAGTTTGACTCCATCCATTTCAAACAACTTCACATATTGACGGATAATAGAGTTTTTCGGTTCCGTCAGTATAGCACGAAGTGCATCACGATCCAACGGATTCAGATAAGTAAGTACCGGCAAACGACCAATGATTTCGGGTATTAACCCGAATGATTTCAGGTCTTGCGGCGCAATATACTGCATCATATTACTTTTGTCAATCGTAGCTGTCTTACGTGAAGCGCTATAACCCACCACATGTGTATTCAGGCGCTGTGCTATCTTCTTTTCGATACCATCGAAAGCACCCCCACAAATAAACAGAATATTTTTGGTGTTCACGGGAATCATTTTCTGATCCGGATGTTTACGACCACCCTGAGGCGGCACATTTACAACAGATCCTTCCAATAGTTTGAGTAGCCCCTGTTGTACACCTTCACCACTGACATCACGGGTAATAGAAGGGTTATCACCTTTGCGGGCAATCTTATCTATTTCGTCTATAAATACAATTCCCTGTTCTGCTTCGGGTACATTATAATCGGCCACCTGGAGCAGGCGGGTGAGAATGCTTTCTATGTCTTCTCCTACATAACCGGCTTCAGTAAGCACCGTAGCATCTACAATTGTAAACGGCACATGTAACAGCTTTGCAATTGTACGTGCTAATAAAGTTTTTCCTGTTCCGGTACTTCCCACCATAATGATGTTCGACTTTTCAATCTCTACATCATCTCCCGTGTCTTTCTGTAAAAGACGCTTGTAGTGATTGTACACTGATACAGCCAGAAATCGTTTCGCATCATCCTGTCCGATAATATACTGATCCAAAAACTTTTTGATTTCTACCGGTTTCGGCAGTTCTTTCAGATTCAGTTTTGTAGTTCCTGCATCCTTCTTGTCAGCCCCCAGCGCTTCCTGAGTTATCTCATAAGCCTGGGTAGCACAACTATCACAGATATAGCCGTTCATTCCTGTTATCAGGAAACCAACTTCATTCTCCGTACGGCCGCAAAAACTACATCTCTTTTTATTATTTTTCGATTCAGCCATTTTTATTTTTTAATCAACACTTCATCTACCATACCATATTCCTTGGCCTCTTCTGCTGTCATCCAGTAATCACGGTCAGAATCCGCCCATACCTTTTCAAAGTCTGTATGAGAATGGTCTGCAATAATAGTATAGAGTTCTTTCTTTAACTTCATTATTTCGCGGGCAGTGATTTCGATGTCCGAAGCCTGTCCTTGTGCACCACCCATCGGCTGGTGAATCATTACGCGGGAATGCTTTAAAGCGGAGCGTTTACCCTCTGTGCCCGCTACCAGCAGAACAGCAGCCATAGAAGCAGCCATACCTGTACAGATAGTAGCCACATCACTGGAAATGAATTGCATTGTATCATAGATACCCAATCCGGCATACACTGATCCTCCCGGAGAGTTAATATAGATAGAGATATCTTTACCCGGATCTACTGAATCCAGATATAACAACTGAGCCTGTAAAGTATTGGCTGTATAATCATCTATCTGGGTACCAAGAAAGATAATGCGGTCCATCATCAGACGCGAGAACACATCAAGCTGTGTTACATTGAGTTGTCTTTCTTCAAGAATATAGGGATTCAAATACCCAGCCTGTGATTTGATCACATCATCCAGTGCCAAGCTGTTCATTCCTAAATGCTTGGTTGCGTATTTTCTAAAATCATCCATTTTTATGTTCCTTTCTTATTTTTAATATGTAACTGCAAAGAAACAAAAAAGAACACAGAGACACAAAAAAACACAGAGTT
>DXWV01000032.1:0-26077 GCA_019416685.1 Bacteroides sp. | reverse complement strand
GTGTTTCTGTGACTTTATGTTCCTTCCTGTAAAAGGATATTATTCGAACATCTTGTTAAATTCTTCCATCGGAACAGTCTTGTTGTTCAGCGTCACCTTAGCTTTCAGTGCTGTAGCCAATTTAGCCTCAACCACGCGACCTACAAGTCCATCAACATTCTCTTTTTTCTTAAGCATCTCCTGAGCATAATTTTCAAGAATATCCTCGGGTACTGTCATCATACCATACTGAGCAAACTGTCCTTTGGTAGCATCTTTAGCCATCTTGATTACATCTTCCTGCTCAACTTTGATTTCGTTGTCTTTCACCAACTGTTCTTTAATCAGGTGCCAAGTCAGTTCTTCAATGCTCTTATCATAGTTTTCAGCTACGAATTCTTCGCCTTTCTCTTTGTTGTTCAGCAACATTACACGTTTCAGTAATGCATCCGGGAATTCAAGTTTACCAACCTTTTCCATCAACATCTTACGAGCGTCAATCAGGAATTTATAGTCACTGTCGGCTACAAGCTGTTCAGCAATGCTTTCCTTAATTTTAGCGCGGAATTCGTCTTCAGTCTTCACAACGCCTTCGCCAAATACCTGATCAAAGATCTCCTGATTCAATTCACCTGACACAAAACGAGTAATTTCTTCCACCTGGAAACTGAAATCAGATTTCACTTCAGCAGCAGCCTCTTTTTCAATCTTCAGTAATGATGCGATTTCAGCAGCATGTCCGTCGTATGCAGTATTCGGATTGAACACCAATACATCATTTACTTTTGCATTGGCAAAAATAGCTTTCTGCTCATCATTCTTCATATAAGAAGGCATCAATACGGCACCTTCTACCTGAATACCACCTTCTTTAGTATTACCGTTTTCATCCAGTTCGGCAATCAGACCTTTCAGCATATCGTTATCTTCGTAAGCAGCAACCTGTTCGTATTTGCCATTACGCTGTGTATAAGCTTTCACCTGGTTGTCTACCATTGCATCAGTTACTTCGATTGTATAGTAGTCTACCTTATCACTGCTACTTACTTCCGCCTTAAATTCAGGTGCCAAAGCAATATCAAATACAAATTCAAAATCGTCCATTGTATCGAAATCAATCACCTGCTGCTTTTCTTCGTTAGGCATTGGTTCGCCCAGCATATTTATATTATTACTCTTAATATAATCATATACTTTTTCTGAAAGAAGTTTATTTACTTCCTCAGCAACCACTGATTTACCATACATTTTCTTCACCAGGCTCATCGGCACCATCCCTTTACGGAATCCCGGAATCTGAGCTTTTTGACGGAATGTCTTCAAAGATTTATCTACTTTTTCCTGATAATCAGCCTTTTCCAGCTTTACTGTAAGCAATGCGCTTACTTTGTCAATGTTTTGAAATGAAACGTTCATTCTGACAATTATTATTTGATTTATACTTTATTCTATATTCAAATGAGGGTGCAAAATTAGTGCTAATCTTTCAATTATCAAAAAAACGCGGAAGAATTATTTATATAACTAACGCATTGAAGATTTTTTAATATGAATCAATAAATGAGTTAAACTCACCACAGAACCACACAAAGTTCTACTGAGTATTATTGTTCAATAAAACACAGATTAAAAAACTGTTTTTCTTTATCTTACACATCATTTTATTCTCGAAAGCCTGAGTTAATATGCATTTCAACCAAGCATCGTTTGTCATACTTCCCATAAATTTTTCCACAAAAATTGATGAAAAAACGCCCTAAGTATTACCATTTTTAAACACAAAAACAACAGCCACCACCGAACTTAATTTTGTAATTATTTATAAAGCAAAAATACAAAGAAAAGAAGAAAAAGAAAGATAGTATTATTAAGAAAATACAAGACATACACAAATATTATTAAAACATTGAACATCAACACATTAAATATACATATTTTTTCTCTACGAGAAACGCCTCGAAACTCTACGAAGATCGGACCGTTTCTCTACGACAAACGAGACGTTTCTCATAGAGAAACCAACAGGTCATTCATAAAAGATTACAATGAAGATAAATTTCAAGAGAGAACCCCCTCACTGTTTGTAACAAAAAGAGACCAACACAAATAATAAAATTATCTTCTTATTACTTTAACAGAACAAGGTTGTACACTTTAGTACCACAAAAGTGTACAATCTTGTCATATAAGAATGTACACTTTCACACTACAAGAATGTACATTCTTATATCAACTGATAATCAACAACTTACAAGCAATCACAAATAAAAACGATGTCAGCAAAAGAGAAACAGAACAACTACCAACAGAATATTCTAAAAAACAATCGCTATTATCAGATTTTATAGGATATATCGACAAAATAACTACTTTTGCAAGAAAATAGCTACTTAACGACATGGATGAACGTGAGCTCATATCAAAACTTCAGAATAGTAATCATAAAGCATACGAGATTATTTTCAAACAACATTATGCATTCTTGTGTGCCGTTGCTTATGAATATGTCCATGATGAATACATATGCCAAAGCATCGTAGAAGATGTGATGCTCGCATTATGGGAAAAACGAAAGCAAATAGCTGTAACAAAGTCCATCAGGGGATATTTAATGAGAGCTGTTCGGAATCAAGCTATCGACTTTATACGGGCCGACCATTCCTTTCATTCAGTAGACATCACAGACAAAAAATATCAAAACTGCTTTGCACCGGACGAGGATGTTTTTGAGCAATTGGTATCTCAGGAATTAGAAGAACAAATACAGCAAATTATCAACGGATTATCCGAAGAATGCCGGAAAGTATTCATTCTCAGTCGCTATGAAGGCAAAAGCCATCAGGAAATTGCCGCAGAATTAGGTATTTCTGTAAATACGGTCAAATATCACATAAAAAACGCGTTAAATGCTCTTCGTGAAGATCTCACCGATTATATTTTATGCATCCTGGCATTGCAACTCTTTCTTTTCACTTAACTTTTAGTGCAAAATTAAAAGCTCTAACTTCATTTTTCTATTAAAATAAATCATTTTAGTAGAAAAATATTTCATTTTCTCACTACCCCTTTTATTCTCTATTACGTCTTTATACAATCAATAAACAATTAATAGAGAATTTATGGATAATATTTTCAAATTAATTAAAAAGCAATTTAATGGAGACATCACTCCTAATGAAGAGCAGGAACTACAAGCGTGGTATAATAGCAATGCAAACAACCAGCGTATTTATACCTGTTATTATGCTACACTAAAACTTTTCCGGATCAAGCAAAAAGAAAAGCATTTCACAGCCCGGGTAATCCCAGCTTACAACCGCATATATAAAATCACCAGACAAAAAGAATATACCATAAGCCGAAAACGCTATATCGCCTGGATAGGCTATGTAGCAATTGTATTGCTGGCATTCGGAGTGGGATATTTATTAAAATCAACCGGCGAAAATTCATGGGATAACTCTATGCAAAGTATAGAAATAGCCTATGGCTCAAAATCATTGGTCACCCTGCCGGATGGTACACAGGTATGGCTCAATTCGGGAAGTAAACTCGAATATCCCGGAAGTTTTGGGCGAAGTAACAGAGATGTGACTTTAAAAGGAGAAGCCTACTTTGAGGTCAGCAAAAACAAGGAACTCCCTTTCAGAGTAAGTTCCGGAAAAATAGCCATTCATGTATTAGGAACCAAATTTAACATGAAGGCCTATCCGGAAGATGAGAAAGCCAAAATTACGCTGGTAGAAGGAAGTCTGGCTGTTGAAAACAATAAAAATTCAAAAGCCAATATTTTATTGAAACCTAACCAACAGGCAGTCATCAATCAAAAAAGCGAACGGATGCAAGTACGCAATGTTATTGCATCTAACTATGTAATGTGGACCACCTCCCACTCCAAAAGTGCAGAATTATCTCCCACCGACAATGCAAAGGCTCCTGCAGCAACCTGCCTCCCCAAAGCAGCAGCCCGAAATATACTGTTTTTTGATGAAGAACCACTCAGTCAGATTGTAAAAGACCTGGAAAGAGCTTTCAATGTACATATTGTGATAGAAGACAAAACTCTAAGGGAAAAACACTTCTACGGTGACTTCTGCAATGAAGAAACAATCACTGACATATTGAAAATCATAGCGGAGAAAAACAGCCTCTATTACACCATAAAAGGGGATACTATTCAGATAATGAAAAAAAATGAAATAAGAAATCGTGTAAATTAGTCCATAAACATTTTAAACGGATGATATGAGAAAACTATTATTAATCATGCTTTTATGTTGTAGCATCGGAGCCTTTGCACAGGAACAAAGGGTCTCAATGAGTATGCACAATGTTACAGTAAAAGAAGCCCTTAAAAAGCTGAAGACGCTTACATCCTACTCCCTGTGGTGCAGCTCTTCTGAAATGGAGTTAGAAAAGAAAATCAGCGTGGAGGCGCAGGATAAAACGATCAATGAGATGCTGGACATTATTCTTACCGGCCAGCAACTACAGTATGAAGTTAAAAATAAAGTAATACAGATCTACAAGATGGCCCCGGTACAGGCTCCTGCACAGGAAAGTAATATTATAACCGGTATCGTTCTATTCGAAGAAGACAACGAACCTGTTGTAGGGGCATCTATCAAAGTAAAAGGTACCACAATGGGGACAATTGCCGACATAGACGGACGTTTTACGTTGAAAGATATCCCTCAAAACGCACAAACACTGATCGTTTCTTATGTCGGAATGAAAGATAAAGAAGTAGTCGTCAAAAGAGGTATTCCATTAAAAGTGACATTAGCTTCAGATGTACAGACACTGAATGAAGTAGTCGTAACGGGTGTACAGAAAATGGACAAACGGCTATTCACAGGAGCTACCGATCAGCTCAGTGCTTCGAATGTTAAACTGGATGGTGTACCAGATATAAGTCGTTCATTGGAAGGACGTTCCGCAGGTGTATCTGTGCAAAATGTATCGGGTACCTTTGGTACGGCACCTAAAATTCGTGTTCGTGGTGCTACTTCTATTTATGGTAGTTCCAAGCCTTTATGGGTAGTAGACGGGGTCATCATGGAGGATGTAGTAGAAGTAGATGCCGACCAGCTATCCTCAGGAGATGCCACCACGTTGATCAGTTCGGCTATATCAGGCCTGAATGCTGATGACATCGAAAGCTTTCAGATATTAAAGGACGGTTCTGCCACCTCTATTTATGGGGCACGAGCCATGTCGGGAGTAATTGTGATCACTACCAAGAAAGGAAAGGCAGGCAGTAGTCGGGTTAGTTATACAGGTGAATACACGATGAGATTAAAACCGGATTACTCACAATTCAACATAATGAATTCACAAGATCAGATGTCTGTCTATCAGGAGATGCAGAAGAAAGGGTGGTTGAACTTCTCCGAATTATCTAATGCCAGTGAAAGCGGAGTCTATGGAAAGATGTACGAGTTACTACATACATACGACCCTGTTACCCAACAATTCGGTTTATTAAACACACCGCTGTCCCGTGCCAATTACCTGCGCGATGCAGAAATGAGAAATACCAACTGGTTCGATTTGTTATTCAATACCAATGTGATGCACAATCATTCCGTCAGTATCTCCTCCGGTAACGACAAGACCTCTTATTATGCATCATTAAGTGCTCTGGTAGATCCGGGATGGACTAAAGACAGCAAGGTAAATCGCTATACAGCCAACCTGAATGCCACTTACAACATTCTGACAAACCTGAGCCTGAATCTTATTTCAAGTGGTTCGTACCGAAAGCAAAAAGCACCAGGCACATTGTCACAAAGTACCGATCCCGTTTCGGGAGAAGTAAAACGTGATTTTGATATCAACCCTTACAGTTATGCCCTGAATAGTTCGCGGGCCATCAGTGCCACAGAATACTATACCCGTAATTATGCTCCTTTCAATATTTTCCATGAACTGGAGAATAATTACATGGATATCAACGCATCCGACCTGAAGGTACAGGGGGAATTGAAATGGAAAATACTGCCCAACCTGGAAGTCACCGCATTAGGTGCCATGAAATATTCATCAACATCGCAGGAACATATCATTACTGACTTTTCCAATCAGGCAATGGCCTACCGGGCCATGCCCACTTCCAGCATCAGAGACCAAAACCCTCATTTATACCGTGATCCGGACAATCCATACGCACTGCCTATCAGCATACTCCCGGAAGGTGGCATTTACGAGTGTTCGGACTTCCGCATGTTAGGATATGATTTTCGCGGTACAATCTCTTATAATAATGTATTCAAAGAGGAACATATCGTGAACTTGTTTGGCGGTATGGAATCAAACTATATTGACCGGCAAAGAAAGTGGATACGCGGATGGGGGCTTCAGTACTCAATGGGTGAAGTACCGTTCTATGCTTATCAGGTATTTAAGAAAGGGGCCGAAGAAGGCACTGATTACTATTCAATCGCAAAGGGAAGGGTACGCAACATTGCCTTCTTCGCCAATGCAACCTATTCTTATAAAGGAATATACACCCTCAATGGTACGATTCGCTACGAAGGTTCCAATACGTTAGGAAAAACACACTCGTCCCGTTGGTTACCAACGTGGAATATATCGGGTGCATGGAATATCCATGAGGAAGAGTTTTTCAAAGATTGGGAACCGGCTCTATCTCATTTATCGCTTAAAGCATCTTATAGCTTGACGGCAGACCGTGGTCCCGAAAGTGTAACAAACTCTACAGCCATCTTATCCGCTTATAAGCCTTGGAGACCAACAGCTTCTACTGGTGAAATGGGATTGCAGGTAGTGGATCTTGGAAACTCTGATCTGACTTATGAAAAAAAACATGAGCTGAATATAGGAGTTGATGTAGGATTGCTGGACAACCGTATCAGTGTTGCAGTAGACTGGTATCAGCGTAACAACTATGACCTCATAGGACCGGTAAGTACCCAGGGAGCCGGAGGTGAGATTTTGAAAATGGGTAATATCGCCGAGATGAAATCCAATGGTGTAGAATTCACTCTGTCAACAAGAAACATCCAGACTAAAGATTTTAGCTGGACTACCGACTTCATCTATTCTCATACCCATAACGAGATTACCAAACTAAAATCAAACAAGACACTGATGGGGCTGGTATCCGGATATGGTTTTGCCAGAGAAGGCTATCCGGTACGCTCCATCTTCTCTATTCCATTCCAGGGATTAAACAAAGATGGTATACCTACTTTCCTCAATCAGGACGGACAGATTACAACAACAGATATCAACTTTCAGGAAAGTAAAAAACTTGATTTCCTGAAATATTCGGGAGCTGCTGACCCAACAGATCTGGGTAGTTTCGGGAATACATTCGGCTATAAAGGGTTTAAACTAAACTTATTTATCACCTATTCATTCGGCAACGTAGTGCGTCTGGACAATGTTTTCAGTTCCAGTTATTCGGACCTCACCGCTACTCCAAAAGAATTCAAAAACCGCTGGATGGTGCCGGGAGACGAAAAGTTTACTAATATACCCGTAATAGCCAGTACGCGCCAAAACAGACTGGATCCTTATTTAAGCCGGGCCTACAATGCCTACAACTATTCTGACATGCGCATTGCTGACGGTGGATTTATCCGAATGAAAGAAATAGGCTTGTCTTATGATTTCCCCAAAACATTGATAGCCAACTGGAAACTGAACAGCCTGTCATTGAAACTACAATGTACGAACCTCTTTTTGATATATGCCGATAAGAAACTGAACGGGCAAGATCCGGAATTCTTCAATTCAGGTGGTGTAGCAACCCCAGTGCCACGGCAGTTCACTTTGACATTAAGACTTGGAATGTAACAATAACTACTAAATAAAATCAATATGACACATATATATAAATATATTCCGGTTATCATCCTACTATCAGGAAGCATCTTAGCTTCGTGCGATGACTTCCTGAGTGAGGTTCCGGACAACCGTACAGAGGTCAACACAGAAGCAAATGTAAAAGCGCTGATAACTTCAGCCTATCCCGAAGCCTCAGCTATGTTCTTAGGGGAGTACTCTTCCGATAACGTAGACGACTATGGCCCCAGTAATCCCTATACCTATTTATTCATTGAGCAAATAGCATATTGGAAGGATGTTACAGAAACGAACGGGCAAGAAGATCCGTATGCCTTGTGGAGCCGGTCATATAAATCAATCTCCGCAGCCAATCAGGCGTTGGAAGCCATAGAAGAGATGGGAACTCCTGCCAGCCTGAAACCATTCAAGGCAGAAGCCCTGCTATGTCGGGCATATGCACACTTCATACTGGTCAATATTTTCTGCCAGCACTACACTGAAAAGTATGCAATCACAGACTTGGGTATACCTTATGTAAAGATACCGGAAACCCAGCTGATAGTAGAATATGACCGTATCACAGTGGATAGTGTCTATAAAGAAATCAACAACGATATAGAAGAAGCACTTCCCATGATCAAAGACGCGTACAGTGTACCCAAATATCACTTCAACACCAAGGCAGCCTATGCATTTGCCGCACGTTTCAACTTATATGCCGGGCGCTGGGACAAAGTAATAGAATATGCAGATAAAGTACTAACCTCCAATCCCGCAGTTATGATGAGGAATATGGAGGCACGCGCCAAAATGACAAGAGACGAAGATGTATATACCAAAGACTATATCAAACCGGAATATAACTGTAATCTGATGTTAATGACTTCACTATCACAGGCGGGAAGATACTTTGGCCCTTACTTTAATATGTCGCGCATTACGCACGGAGCCCTCATCGCCGAATATGAAACATTAAAGGCCGACGGACCATGGGGAAGATATACCAATTACCATATCCTCCCATTCATATACCAAGGAACCAATCTTGATAAGACACTGACAATGAAGTTACCATTCTTGTTTGAGTTTCTCGATCCCGTTGCAATGATAGGCTATCCACACACCGTATATACAGCCTTCAGTGCAGAAGAGACTTTACTGGCAAGAGCGGAAGCATATATCATGAAAGAGAAATATCAGGAAGCTGTCAGAGACTTCAATATCTGGATCAAAGCCAATACAAAAAGTGCTTACGTATTAACAGAAGAGGATGTGGAGAAATTTATCAATCCTATTCCTTATTATGAACCGAATGCACCAACGCTAAAGAAAAAATTGAATCCCGTCTTCACTGTCAAAAGTGGAAAACAGGAAAGTTTCATCCAGTTTTTACTGTTCGTTCGCCGTATACAAACAATTCATGAAGGATTGCGCTGGTTCGACATCAAACGATATGGCATAGAGGTAGACCGTCGTGTAGTCAGTGCCAACGGGAAAGACGTCACCATAGCAGACCAATTGCTTCCCCGCGACCCACGCTGTGCCATACAACTTCCGCAGGAAGTCATCAATGCCGGGCTTCCGGCCAACCCGAGATAAACACATTCGTTACAACAAAAATAAAAACCTAAGAATATGAAAAGTAAATGGATATTCCTGATTTCTGTCATAGTAGGCTTCATAGCCTGCACTGATGACGGCCCGGACAAAAGCCATAGTATCATTACCGTAGAAACCGGTGAACAAAATGAATTTGACGGATGGTTGTTAAACAACTATATATATCCTTACAACATCGAGTTCAAATATCGGATGGAAGATATTGAATCGGATATGGACTATACATTGGTTCCCGCAGAAATGAAAAAGTCAGTACAATTGGCCAAGCTCATCAAACATCTTTGTATTGAAGCCTATGATGAACTGGCCGGTCCAGATTACATTCGAAACTATTTTCCCAAAGTAATTCATATCATAGGCAGTTTTGCTTTTCGCAACAACGGAACATTCGAACTGGGTACTGCCGAAGGAGGTATGAAAATCACTTTATACGGAGCTAACTACATTGATCAGACCAATATCAACTTACTCAACGAATGGTACTTTAAAACCATTCACCATGAATTTACGCATATTTTTACTCAGACCAAAGAGTACACGAGCGACTTTCAGTTAATATCCGGTACATCGTATGTGGGCGATGCCTGGAATGATTATTGGAGCAGTGATGCAGATGCACAAAAAGCCGGTTTTGTCAGCCAATATGCCAGTAAAGAGGCCAACGAGGATTTTGCCGAGAATGTATGTATCTATCTGACTCAATCTTCCAAACAATGGGACGCCATGTTGACCGGAGCCGGAACAGCCGGAGCCGAAATTATAAAACAAAAATTTGAAGTTGTATACAACTATATGAAAGAAAGCTGGAACATCGACCTGAACCAGCTTAGAGACATCGTGCAACGCCGCTCTTCTGAGATAGACAAACTCGATCTGGAAAACTTTTAAACAGAACAAAAATGAAAAAAATAGTAATCATATTATTATTGCCGCTCCTATTAGGGTCCTGCTTTAAAGATAATGAAGATATCTTCGACAGCCCGGCCGCCGAAAGAATTGCACAGGCATTAAGGGAATATCAGGAAGTATTGGTGAGTTCTGAATACGGATGGTCTATGGAGTACTATCCGCAAGGATCACAGGCTTACGGAGGATATATGTACACGCTCCAGTTTACCAGTTCAGAAGTAAAAGTCAGAATGGATTTATCTCCCGGAAAAGAAGAAACCAGTCTGTGGCGTTTAATATCAGATAATGGTCCTGTACTGACTTTTGATACTTATAATTCATTGCTACACTATTTCTCTACTCCATATTCTGATCTCTATCAGGGGCTGGAAGGAGATTACGAATTTATATTAATGAATAAAACCGATACCCAAATCATATTACAAGGCAAAAAGACCGGAAACAAAATCGTAATGAACAAACTGACTGTACCCGCCAAAGAGTACATGGACAAAGTAGAATACACAAAGAAGAATGCGATAGCTCCTATTTATAAAATGAATGTCAATGGAGAGGAAGTTTCCATAGAAAAAGGTGCCAACCGCACTTTCACTCTAAATTATGAAGATGGGGGAAAAGCTATTTCTACAGAGATACCCTATATCTACACAGACACAGGCATCCGCTTTTATCAACCGGTCACTATTTGGGGAAGTTCTATTGAAAGTATGCAATATTCAATTGAACAAGATGTATTAAGTACAGATAATGGAAACGCCCAAATTAGTTTTGAACTAATGAAAGTGAATGAGTTCTTTGCCCAATCAAAGGCTTCCTGGTATTTTTCTCCGGACGAAATGAGTGATTTCGTTCTGACTTATTGGAAATATACAGATCGCCAGCTTGCTACCAACTTCGCAGAAGCTACTACCGGATTATCTTTCATATATTTAGGATACTACAAAGATGAAAGCACTTATGCCGTAGTAACCGGCGCCACCCGGGTAGACAATTCTTCTATCGCCTGGTGGAGCTATTATTCATTCGATTTCATTCCGGTAAAGAATACGGAAAATGAAATAGAACTTGACTTTACAAATAAAGGCTATATCAACGGAGGTGCATTTTGGACAGGTGGATATCAGGAGTTTGTCAGCATTATTACAAACTATAGTCCTTATATCATGGAAGCTGATAATCCCAAATATCCGACAAAAATTAAATTCACAAGTATTGATAAACCAGAAGAGATGTGGTTCACCGTCTCAGCTAAATAAAGAATTATGAAAAAATATTTTTATCTGTGCTTATTTATGCTTTGCATACTAAACATGGGATGCAATGATAATGAAGAGGAGAATTCCTCCCCTGCTTTCAAAGTGATCAGTGCCAGTACCAGCCTGCCTGCTATCGGAGGAACGGGTGAGATTGAATTATCGGTGGTAGGAGACTATGTGGTGACTTCTACAGAAGAGTGGTGTACAGCTGCTCTATCGGGAAATAAAGTACTCCTGACAATCTCTGCCAATGAAGATATTACCGGAAGGAATGCTTTGATAGAAATCAGTATGGGAACAGAAAGTACTGTTGTCCCCGTCACACAGTTAGGAGCTATTTTCTCTACCAACTTTCCTGTTTTCTATAATTTCTCTACAACAGGAGGGCGAAAAGCATATTATCTGAAAAGTAACTTACCATATGAAATAAAATACGATTCCAAATGGTTATCACATAAAGTCGAAGGCGATTCCGTTATTTTCACTTCCATTCCGTACGAAGAAGGAACATTGACCGAAAAAGTCATCCCGGTCACTATCAAATGTGGAAAAACACAACAAACTTATTCTTTCTGCCAAACCATCTATAAGGATTTTCAGGGAAAATATGATATCAGCTATATAGATAAAACCAATAAAATCGTATCGCATACAGCTCAATTGTTAAAATATCAACCTGATAAGTATGTGATGATTGATGGTCCGATGTCTGGTGCGCAGTTCGTTGTAGACTATGATAACGGCAAACTAATCATTGCTGCCGGACAGTATTTGGGTACTTCAACACCTTTGTTTGTATACAATTGTGTATTGGCCGATAATGACAATATCACATGGGATAAAAGTAGCCAGTGTATGGCTATCCCGGAAATACGTGATGGAAAGGTAAGACTGTCATTCAAAGACAATGGCACATTCCCCGGCAACAAGGTCATAGGATTATATTTCGCGGGATTCTCCACTAAAGAGCCTTCGAGCGGTAGTTACGCCGGAGGACTGGATCGGGCTATAGACATAGTTATGATGAAGCAATAACGTGTAAGTAGTATCTCAAATTTAGTCCATACTATGACAGCATTTTATTGAAACGTAAATGATCGCAGATTAAATGGCTGCGCTATACTTGAGCGATGATATGCTTTGCGTGAATCTGCGATAATCTACGTTTCAATAATAATATCATATAATTTAAAACGATTACTTATTTCAATTTATATATAGTATTCATTAAAAAATTTGTATTATGGGAAAGTATTACTTTTTTGCGATTCTGCTGTGCAGTCTGACTTTTTCGTTAAAGTCTCAGGCAGCAGGATTCAGCGGTGGTAAAGGGACGGAAGCCGAACCTTATCTGATCAAGATTGCTCAGGATCTGGAAGATATGGCAGATGCCATCACTAAGGACAACCAGTTTGCAGATACTTACTTCCAACTTGCTAACGATATCGAGCTGGAAGGTACTCAATTTTCAATTGGGAGTAAATCAATTCCATTCAAGGGAAGTTTCGATGGAAATAATAAGACGATTAGTAATCTGATTATTTTCCCAAGTGGGCAAAACGGTGCAGGTCTTTTTGGAGGTACAGACCTTAGTGCTGTCATTAAAAATCTGACATTAGCTTCTGCACGTATTGTATCTGTAGGAAGTGAAGAGGCTTATTATGTGGCAGGAATTTGCGGATACAATAAAGGAAAAATAAATAATTGTATCGTTAAAAACTCAACGATTCAGGGAAGCAAATACGTTGGAGGCATTGCAGGTAACAATATAGGCGGGAATATTGAAAATTGTAATTTCTCCGGAAAAGTGTCCGGTGGCTGGTGGATCGGAGGTATCGTCGGAGGCATGGACAAGGAGTATTCCTTGAATGCATGCGGAAACATCACGAACTGTTACAATACCGGAGAGATATTTGGCGTGAAACACGTGGGAGGAATTACAGGTGCCTTCAATAATGCAGGCTCTCTCAGTCAATGTTACAATATGGGGAGTATATCAATTTCCGGTGGTAGCGAAATGGGATACGACTACGAGACAGAAGCTGGTGTAGGCGGTATTGCAGGATTTATTGCCAGTAATGCCGTTATAGAGAAAAGTGTCAACTTCGGAAAAGTAGAGAGCATACAGAGTGCTACTTCTTCTTATGTGGGTGGTGTTGTAGGACGTTGCTATTCGGCAATAGTGCAAAAATGTTATAATACAATGCCCTGCAAAGGAAACAACTATGCATATGTAGGAGGAATAGTAGGAAGCTATGCAGGAAGCAGCAAGTTAGAATCATGCTACACCATAGCCGGCGGACAAAGTGACTATAAGGCAGGTATGATTACCCCTGATCCGGGAAGCAGCTTGGTTGCCAGTATCAAATCTTGCTTTTATGACAAACAAATGCATCGTTCTACCGGAGGTCCGGGTGAAGGAACATTAACAAAAGATATGATCGGGGAAACCTTGAAAGAAACACTTGGAACAGAAGACTGGATTTATGAAGAAGGTATGTATCCACGCCTGAAAGGGATGGAGACAATCCCTAATGCGATATTAACAGCTTCACCGGTCATTTGTTACTCTAATGCTGATGGCAGTGAATTCGATAGATTAGACTATTTGGCACACTCTATCAGTATACCCACAGGTAATTCGTTAAGCTGGAAAGTAGATAATACCGAATATCTGAAAATAGAGAATAACCAGGTAACTCTTTTAAAACGTCCGACAGACGAGTTGGTATCTGGTACACTAACAGCTTCTTTGGGAGACATGAATTATAGTTATCCTTTGAGTATTACAGCCGATTTAGGAGGTGACGGTTCAGAAGGTAATCCGTATCAAATTAAAACAGCTAAACAATTCAGCTACCTTGCAACAATGGTTGCAGGAGGTGAAACTTATGAAGGCAAATACTTCAAACTAATCAACGATTTGGATATGCAGGGAAGTAAATCTACCCCTTCAATACCTGTAGGCGCTAAAGACAATCCATTTCAGGGAACATTCGACGGAAATAAAAAAGTAATCGACAATTTTTATTATTCTACTGAAACAACAAGTGCCGCCGGATTATTCAGCTATGTAGGTATAAACGGGACTATAAAAGATCTGACACTCGGGGCAGGTTCCTATATCAACGGCTCAATGTCAATTGGAGGAATTGTTGGCCAGCTTGGAGGAGTTGTTTATAATTGCAGTAACTACGCCACGATTTTTGGTATAACAGGTGTTGGCGGCATTGCAGGAGGTTCCGAATACGGAGCTAATGATGGTAAAATATACAACTGCTATAATGCAGGTAAGATCAATTCAACCCGCGGAAATGTAGGTGGTATTATGGGAAATAACTCAGCTTTGAGCATCAATAAGTGCTATAACTTCGGTTACGTGCTCGTTGATGGAACGGGAACTAACCCAACACAGGCCGGAGGTATCCTGGGGTATACCTCAAAACCGGTTTCCGATTGTATCAATTATGGGGTAGTAGCCCACTTATTTGTAGACGCTGCTACAGGAAATACTAAATCGGTAGCCGGAGGCATCATAGGCAGAACCGGAGGAAGTAAAGCAGCACCTGCCATTTTAAAAGACTGTATCAATGTAGGTAGTGTTATTGTCACAGCACGGGGTGTAGCCGGAGCTATTGCAGGTACAATGGCTGCAAGTGATGTTCTGGAAAATTGTTATTATGACCTTCAAATGTGTATAAACGGTTTAGTTGCTGAAGGAGCAACCGCAGTATCAACTCTTGACCTTACTAACGGGATAGCGCTTAAAGATATGAGTGCCGATACATGGACATTTGCCAATGAACAATATCCTACCTTGAAAGATTTTGCTGAGACCGATGCTGCCAAACTTGCTGCAACCCCGGTTTATCTGGTCACAGGCAATAATTTCAGTACGATAAGCAAAAGCTTTAAAGTAGGCGGAAGCAATGAAACCGTCTGGACTTCAGACAATACCACAGTAGCTGCAATCAACGGCAAAGAGGTTACAATCACACTTCCGGATGAAACGACCCAATGCAATCTGACAGCAACCTACAAAAACAATAGTAAAACCATATGCCTTTTTGTACTCGATAAGGAAACAGGTACAGGTATTGACAAGATGGCAGTACAAACAGCATTCACTGTTTATACCAACGGAAAAACATTGACCGTAGAGAATGCCGCTAACACTTATGTTCGTATCTTTGATGCCACCGGAAGAATCTGTCTACAGAAAGAAATTATAAATAACATAGATAATATACAGATACCTTCTGCCGGATTATACATTGTAAAAATCACAAAAGATCAGGTATCCTATACAACAAAAGTTGTAATCGAATAATATTCTCTCTCTCTTTATCTAACAAAAAAGAGAAACCACCTAAAGATATCTGTATAAAAACAGGTCTTTAGGTGGTTTTATAACTATCCGGAACTAATTTTCAGCAAATCCTTGTTATCGTAAAAAGCCCCTCTAAAATACACCAATTTATACTACAAAACGAACAAAAGCACAGTATATCATCATATTAACAGCAAAAAACACAAGAAAAATAATTGTATTTTCATTTTTTATGTTTTTCTTTGTTACGGAATGGTGATGTATTAGTTTCTCGATTTCTATTACAAGGTTTTACTTCGTTTGAAAAACGCATTTGTAAACTCTCTGTCGTTTTAATCTTTTTATTATCAATCATCTTCCCGAGAGTTTTATTTCATTATTTATTTTTTATCATTTTCACTATGAACATTTATGTTGGAAACCTTAACTACCGCGTTAAGGAAGCAGACTTGCAACAAGTCATGGAAGACTATGGAACAGTATCCTCAGTAAAAGTCATTATGGATCGCGAAACCGGTAAATCAAAAGGTTTTGCTTTTATTGAGATGGAAGACGATGCTGCTGCTTCAAAAGCTATCACCGAATTGAATGGAGCAGAATACCACGGTCGTACAATGGTGGTCAAAGAGGCAAGACCCAAATTCTAACAAAAGAAAAAAAATGAAGTAGCCTTCCGATATATTTAGTTTTGTCGGAAGGTTCTTTTTTAATATATTTGTCTGTATGAAACATCCACAGGACATAGTGATAAAGGAAATCGGTGAGAATAAAGAAGCTTTCATCGAGTTACTGCTGATAGCAGACCCTTCAGTGGACATGATAAAGAAATATCTCAGCAAGGGGCATTTATTTACTATGCAAGTAAGAAAAGAGATTGTATGCGCAGTTGTAGTCGTATCAGACGGGGCTACTGCAGAAATTAAAAATCTGGTTACCCATCCCGATCATTTAAGAAAAGGATATGCCAGCCATATGATTTCATTTATTATCAACTATTTCAAAAAAATTCCTGAAATCATTGTTGGTACGGGAAGCACTGGTATCCCTGAACGGGAATTCTACCAATTGGCATTCTACCGGAAATGCGGTTTTGTTGATTCGCACATTATCAGGAACTTCTTTGTTGACAACTATCCCGAACCTATATTCGAAGACAACGGCGAACAATGTATAGATATGATTTATTTGAAGTATCTTCCGGATAAGAAAGATTAATCTTTCTCTAACTGGAAGTCTTTACGACGGAGCACAAAACTATTACTTAGATATTTTTCACGAACAATCTTATTTGCAGCAAGTTCCTCCGGAGTTCCCTGAAAAAGAATTTTTCCTTCAAACAGAAGATAGGCACGATCTGTAATACTTAATGTCTCCTGCACATTATGGTCAGTAATAAGAATACCGATATTCTTGTCTTTTAGTTTCCAGACAATTTGCTGAATGTCTTCTACTGCAATAGGGTCAACTCCGGCAAAAGGTTCATCAAGCATAATAAATTTGGGGTCAATAGCCAGACAACGAGCTATTTCCGTACGACGGCGCTCTCCTCCCGAAAGTTGGTTACCTTTATTCTTACGCACTTTCTGCAGACGAAACTCGGCAATCAGGCTCTCCAGCTTTTCTTTCTGATATTCTTTGGGTTTGTTTGTCATTTCAAGCACAGAAGCAATGTTATCTTCCACACTCATCTGACGAAATACGGAAGCCTCCTGTGCCAGATAACCAATACCGGTCTGCGCACGCTTATACACCGGATATTTTGTTATTTCAAGATCATCGAGGAAGATACGGCCCTCATTAGGAGTAATCAGGCCCACGGTCATATAGAATGAGGTAGTCTTACCAGCACCGTTCGGTCCCAGCAAACCTACGATTTCACCTTGCTTCACATTAATGGAAACATGGCTAACCACAGTTCTCTTACCGTACTTTTTTACCAGGTCCTCCGTACGAAGCACCATCTTGCTTTCTTCCATATCTTTGTTATTTTGCGGCAAATGTAGCAAAAATAAGCCGAAAAAACGTACATTTGCAGACAAATATACGAAGTTATGATCAAAGCATTAAGAACGGTTGGAAGATATATGGTGCTGATGGGACGCACTTTCTCGCGGCCTGAACGTATGAGAATGTTCTTCCGTCAATATCTCAATGAGATAGAACAACTGGGGGTGAACTCTATTGGAATCGTACTGCTGATTTCATTTTTCATAGGAGCGGTTATCACCATACAAATCAAGCTGAATATTGAAAGCCCCTGGATGCCTCGTTGGACAGTGGGTTATGTGACCCGCGAAATCATGTTG
Organism: Bacteroides sp.; assembly: GCA_019416685.1. Classification (GTDB taxonomy): domain Bacteria; phylum Bacteroidota; class Bacteroidia; order Bacteroidales; family Bacteroidaceae; genus Bacteroides. The sequence continues at coordinate 7,862 of DXWV01000032.1, read as the reverse complement.
CTGGAATTCTCCTCCTCTATCATGTGTTTGATACTGGCCGGTAAAGTGGGTTCTAATATTGCCTCTGAATTGGGGACAATGCGTGTAACACAGCAAATAGATGCCCTCGAAATAATGGGAGTAAACTCTGCTAACTACCTGATACTTCCTAAAATAGCAGCCATGGTAACAACTATTCCAATTCTGGTGACATTTAGTATTTTTGCCGGCATTATCGGTGCCTTTGCCACCTGTTGGTTTGGGGGGATTATGACTGCCACCAATCTGGAGTATGGTTTGCAATATATGTTTGTAGAATGGTTTGTATGGTGTGGTATTATAAAATCGTTATTCTTTGCATTTATCATTGCCAGCGTATCTTCTTTCTTCGGCTATACGGTAGAGGGTGGTTCGATAGCTGTAGGAAAGGCATCTACAGACTCTGTAGTTTCCAGTAGCGTACTAATCTTATTTGCCGACCTGATATTAACTAAACTTTTAATGGGATGATTGAAGTAAAAAAGCTCTATAAGTCATTCGAGGATAAAACGGTACTGAAAGATATCAATGCCACCTTCGAAAATGGAAAGACTAATCTGATTATTGGCCAGAGTGGTTCGGGAAAGACTGTATTGATGAAATGCATCGTTGGTTTGCTTGTCCCGGAAAAAGGAGAGTTATTATATGACCATCGTAACTTTTTGACCATGGGAAAGAAGGAAAAAAAGATGCTCCGCCGTGAAATGGGCATGATATTCCAGAGCGCTGCTTTATTCGATTCTATGTCTGTGTTGGACAATGTGATGTTCCCGCTGAATATGTTTAGTAATGATACGGTACGGGATCGCAGCAAACGCGCAATGTTCTGTCTGGATCGTGTAAATCTGACAGAAGCTAAAGATAAATATCCGGGAGAAATCAGTGGAGGTATGCAGAAACGTGTAGCTATCGCACGCGCTATTGCACTAAACCCCCAATACCTGTTTTGTGATGAACCCAACTCTGGTCTTGACCCCAAAACCTCACTGGTAATCGATGATCTTATACATGACATTACCCGCGAATATAATATGACCACTATCATCAATACGCATGACATGAACTCCGTTATGGGTATTGGGGAAAAAATTATTTATATTTATGAAGGTACAAAAGAGTGGGAAGGTACAAAAGACGACATTTTCACATCGACCAACAAACGTTTGAATGATTTTATCTTCGCTTCTGACTTGCTCCGCAAAGTGAAAGACGTAGAAATACAAAATATAGAAGGTTAAACACTAGTACATAATATAAGAAAAGGGCGTATTCTGAGATGAATGCGCCCTTCTTAATTGTAAAAACCAGTTAATAGAATTGACATATATCATCACGACATATTGGCTGTCCCTTCTTTATAAAACTCTAAAATAGAGTATTTCAATTACTGCCTCAAAGATAGTCCAAAACTTACACAAAAACATCACCGAAAACCGTGACAAAGGAAAAAACGTTTTTTATATCACATTAATCCATCCCTGCGCCATAGCTTTCACTACCATATCGATAGCATTCTTTGCATTAAATTTCTGAATCAATCTTCTACGGAATGTTTCAACTGTATTCTCCGTTACCCGTAATCGCCCTGCAATTTCGTGCGTACAAAGTCCCTCAGCCACCGCCTGCAATACTTCTATCTCACGTTTTGTGGGTACATCTTTAGGGTGTATCTGCGAAGATGTATGTCCCAATTTCTTACGTATCCCCTCAAAACGCGGGCAAGTATAGGCTTCTCCGCGTAGTACACTCTTCACTGCATTTTCTATTTCAATTGAATCTGAAGCCTTTAGAATTACAGAATTTACCCCTTGCCGGACAAGTCTGTTAATATACCATATTTCTTCATGCATCGTATTTATAATAATACGCGCATCCTCATTGAGTTCACGAATCATATCTATCAATTCAAATCCAGATACATCGGGAAGCCCAACATCCAAAATATAAATATCATAATCACGTTCGGCTATTAATCCAACAGCTTCCTCACCAGTTGTTACAGCGTTTGCTATCACAACTTCAGGAAGCCGTTTAAGAATATGACATATCCCTTCCAAGATTAATGCATGATCATCAACCAACAAAATCTCCGCTTTCTCTACCATATTTTATTGCCTGTTGCTATTTTAGACAAATATAAATATTATCATTAAAAAAATGAAGATCCTGCATTATTTCTTTCACATTATTTCTGACGAATATAAATATTTACAGGAGTTCCGGTCAAATTCCACTTCTCACGCATTTTGTTCTCAAGAAATCGCTTATATGGTTCTTTAATATACTGCGGCAGATTAGCAAAAAACACAAAAGAGGGTACTTGCGTATTAGGCAACTGAGTAATATACTTAATCTTTATATATTTCCCTTTTATTGCAGGAGGCGGATAAGCTTCTATCAATGGAAGTAATTCTTCATTCAAACGCGCAGTAGGTATCTTTATAGTCCTGTTTTCATAAACAGCACGCGCTTCTTCAAGTACTTTTAAAATACGCTGTTTGGTCAATGCAGAAGCAAATATAATGGGAAAATCCACAAAAGGCGCAAAACGAGTACGAATAGCTTCTTCAAAAGTCTTCATTACTTTCGCAGTTTTATCCTCTACCAAATCCCACTTATTCACGACAACTACAAGCCCTTTCTGATTCTTCTGGATTAAAGAAAATATATTCAGATCCTGACTTTCTATACCACGGGTTGCATCAACCATAAGAATACATACGTCTGCATTTTCTATGGAACGGATAGAACGGACAACCGAGTAATATTCCAAATCTTCATTGACCTTATTTTTCTTACGGATGCCTGCTGTATCAACAAGATAAAAATCAAAACCGAACTTATTATAACGGGTATAGATTGAATCACGAGTCGTACCTGCTATTTCAGTAACAATATTACGCTCTTCACCAATAAAAGCGTTAACAATAGATGACTTTCCTGCATTCGGACGGCCCACTACAGCAAAACGAGGAATATCGTCATCCAGAATCTCAGCAGACTCCTTCTTAAATTTACTAACAATAAGATCCATCAGATCTCCTGTACCACTACCGGTCATAGCCGAAATGCAATAAGGATCACCCAGTCCCAGACGATAAAATTCAGGAGCATTATACTGTAATTCATGATTGTCAGTTTTATTGGCTACCATAATTACCGGGCTTTTCGCACGACGCAGAATCGCTGCTACCTGCATATCCAGATCAGTAACACCATTCATCACATCCACCACAAACAGTATTACATCAGCTTCATCAACTGCCATCAATACCTGCTTACGAATTTCCTCTTCAAATATATCATCCGAGTTGACAACCCAACCGCCGGTATCAACTACTGAGAATTCACGGCCCAGCCATTCCGACTTACCATATTGTCTGTCACGGGTTGTACCCGCTTCGTCATTTACGATTGCCTGACGAGTCTTTGTCAAGCGATTAAATAAAGTTGACTTTCCCACATTGGGACGTCCAACGATTGCAACTAAATTTCCCATAGTTCACGTGTTGTTTTTGCGACTATCACAGTCGTATGAATACTCTCTTAATCCAACTGATAACCAAAGTTGCGCAATTCTTTGTCCGAACTACGCCAATCCTTGTCTACCTTTACATACGTTTCCAGGAAAATAGTTTTCCCAAAGAAACGTTCCAGATCCCGGCGGGCTTCAGTAGCTACTTTCTTCAAAGCTTTACCCTGCTTTCCGATAATAATCCCTTTTTGAGAATCTCGTTCCACATAGATTATTGCACGGATATGTATCATCTTCGCCTCTTCCTTAAACTCTTCTACAACAACCTCTACCGCATACGGTATCTCCTTGTCATAATACAAAAGTATCTTCTCACGAATAATCTCATTCACAAAAAAACGAGCCGGCTTATCAGTCCATTGATCTTTTTCAAAGTAAGGTGGAGAATCCGGAAGTAGTTCCTTGATCCGTCTCATCACATAATCCACATTGAATTTGGATGCTGCCGAAATAGGAATAATTTCAGCTTGCGGAAGCAATGTTTTCCAGTCTTCTACCAGTTTAATAAGTTTCTCCTGATCCGTTAAGTCTATTTTATTAATAAGCAATAACACCGGAACTGTCATCTGGCGCACCTTCTCAACAAACTCATTATTTTTATCGGGAGTCTCTATCACATCCGTCACATAAAGCAATATATCTGCATCTGCCAATGCCGAAGTAGAGAAATTCAGCATTGACTCCTGCAACTTATAGTTTGGTTTCAGAACTCCCGGAGTATCGGAAAAAACTATTTGCATATCATCTGTATTATAGATGCCCATAATACGATGACGAGTGGTTTGTGCCTTAAAGGTAGCAATAGAGACTCGCTCCCCCACCAACACATTCATCAATGTCGACTTTCCGACATTCGGATTACCTACTATATTTACAAAACCTGCTTTATGCATCGCCTTTCATTTATTGATTTAGACAAAAAAACGCATCGAATCGAAATAAGATGCGTTTTATGTGTTATATATTAGTAACGTTTGTTACTATTCCTTCTTTCCATCATACCCCCACTTCACATAAACAGCTCCCCAGGTAAAACCTGCGCCAAATGCAGTAAAGATCAAGTTATCACCTTTCTTCAGTTTATTTTCATAATCCCAGATACAAAGAGGCAAAGTACCAGCACTGGTATTACCATATCTGTCTATATTGATTAAAACCTTTTCAATCGGAAGTTCCAAACGATGGGCTACCGCATCAATAATACGCATATTAGCCTGATGAGGAATTACCCAGTTAATATTATCTTTGTTCAGCCCATTCCGCTCAGCAATTGCAGCACAACTATCAGACATATTTGAAACAGCATATTTAAATACAGTTCTGCCTTCCTGATAGATATAATGCATATGGTTGTCTACAGTAAAATAAGAAGGAGGACAAACAGAACCACCAGCTTTCATATGGAGGAACGGCAAACCTTTACCATCCGTTCTCAACAGAGAATCCATAACCCCAAGCTCTTCAGTAGTTGGTTCCATCATAAAAGCAGCTGCACCATCGCCAAAGATAGGACATGTAGCACGTTCCGTGTAATCCACCATCGATGACATTTTATCTCCTCCTACAAGAATCACTTTCTTGTATCTTCCCGAACGGATAAAGTTAGCTGCAGTCTCCATTGCAAACAAAAAACCACTACAAGCAGCTTGTAAGTCAAAAGCAAATGCATTTTTTAGTCCGAGTTTGTCACAAAGAATAGAAGCAGTGGAAGGAAAGTGATAGTCAGCTGTAGTAGTAGCAACAATAACCAAATCAATGTCATCAGGATTAGCACCGGTTTTCTGCATTAACTGTCTGCAGGCCTTACGAGCCATATAAGAGGTACCCAATCCTTCTTCATTCAGAATTCGTCTTTCTCTTACCCCGATACGAGTCATAATCCACTCATCGTTTGTATCTACCATCTTTGATATCTCGTCATTAGTCAAGACATAATCAGGTACATATCCACCGACTCCTGTAATTACTGCGTTTATTTTTTCCATCAATTCAAATTTAATTTAGCAATACTTATAATACTTAAAGCAGCCCGAGAGCAAGCTCCCTGGCTGTTTGCTTAAGTATAAGTCTATTCAGGCCGTACTAAAATTATACAGCTGCTTCTTTTTCGATAGCGAGTTTACCTCTGTAATAGCCACAAGCACCACATACTGTGTGATAAACGTGCCATTCTCCACAATTCGGGCAAATAGCCAATGTAGGAGCTACTGCTTTATCATGAGTTCTTCTCTTTGCAGTTCTTGTTTTTGATTGTCTTCTCTTAGGATGTGCCATTTTTCTTTAAACTTTAATTATTATCTAATATTTTTTTTAATTCGTTCCATCGAGGATCTATCTGTTCCTCCGTCTCTTCTTCCACAACGACGTCATCTCCTCCGGCTGATTCATATGAATCCTCGTTGTCCTCATCAGTAGTGGTTCTTAAATGTTTACTCAGCTTACTGGTTACAGTTTTATTACATTTTCCGGGAGCATGTACATGTTTCATCGGAATAGATAAAGCTATAAATTCATACATAAACCATGCCACATTGATCTCTCCTTCTTCTTCAGGAATCACAATGAGGTTATCACCTTCTTCTGCATATTCATGACCAAATTTCACCATCAACTTATCAGAAGAACTAACAGGCTGTTCCATTTCATCCAGACAACGGTCACAAGGCACCCATACCATACCATCGGTCTGGAAACTCAGTTCAAAAGCACGAGATGTCCTCTTCACAGTTAATTCCACATTAACCTTACCTTTTTGAACCTCAGGGCCATCAATGTGAGTGAAATAAATATTATCCAGTACAAACTCATACTTTACAGAGTCCGACTGCATTCCTTTCAAATCAATTTTGTATTTATCAAACTTTCCCAAAGCTTTACTTTTTTAATCGTTGCAAAGGTACAAAAAAAGCCTAAATATTCTGTTCTTCACCAGTTATTTTCCAATTTAGAACAATTAGACAAACAGAATTCGGGCGACAAAGATACAAATAATAATCCTCATAACACACAAATCATCAGTAAATATTCACTTTTTAAGTTCTATTCTAAATACTGTACCTTTATTTAGTTCCGATTGTTTCACAAAAATACGCCCGGAGTGATACTCCTCAACGATTCTGCGAGCCAGTGACAAACCAAGTCCCCATCCTCTTTTTTTAGTTGTATATCCCGGTGTAAAGACAGTTTGATGTTTACTTTTTATAATTCCTTTCCCGGTATCCTCTACATCAATGTACCAACGGTTCGGAGAGTCCGTCACTGAGATAGTAATTCTTCCTACCCCATCCATAGCATCTATCGCATTTTTACACAAATTTTCTATAACCCAGCCAAATAAAGAAGCATTCAGAGGAAGAGTAACTAATGTTTCCGGCAAGTGAGTAATAATTTTCACTTTATCTGAGGTACGGCGTGCCATATATTCAGTTACCTCTTTTAGCAGTACCCTCAAATCAACATCCTCCATTTCCGGTGCGGAACCAATTTTAGAGAAACGATTAGCAATCATCTGCAAACGGGCTACATCTTCAGCCATGCAAGGAATAAGACCATCCGAAGGGTATTCACTCTTTAATAATTCCGTCCAGGCCATAAGAGAAGAAATAGGAGTTCCCAGCTGGTGAGCCGTCTCCTTAGAAAGCCCAACCCAAACTTTATTCTGTTCAGCCTTTTTAGAACTAAGTAAAGCAAAAATAGCTACCAGTACAAATATCAGAACAACTCCTAACTGCACATAAGGATAAACCGAAAGTCGGGTCAACATCAGGGAATCTTCATAGTAAACATCTATATAATCACTCCCTGGAGACAAATTAATACGGATTACACTCCCATATTGCTTCAAATGTTCCAGCCGTTTATATAAGAAAGAAACAGAGTCATTGGAAGCAACATCTATATTACGATAGGTTTGGATTTCTCCTGCCTCTCCTGCTACAATTACAGGAATTGTATTATTAGCATTTAACACCTTCAATACCAAATTAAGGTCTGTTTTTTCATCAGCTGTATTAAAAGCACGCATAGCTTCAGCCCAAACCTCCATCCTAAGCCTTTCTTCCATTGAAAGATCTCTTACTAACTGATGAGAAATATACAAAGAAGCCACGGCTATAATCACAGCAGAAACAACTAATATAACTTTTATGCGCCGAATATCAATCAATTGCATATAATAATATAGATTTACTAATATATAACGTCCTACCTCTCTTAATATTGTGTTCCCTCACTTCGTGCTTCCTGCGCTTGGAGGTACTCCACGCGAATTTCACACAAAAAAATCCCCCTCCCATCAATCGTCTTGACG
>DXWV01000031.1 GCA_019416685.1 Bacteroides sp. | reverse complement strand
TATCTTGATGTAAGCCGTGCCTACCTTGCTTATAGTAAACTACGTAAACGCAGGACAACATTACTCATTGGCCAGGATAAAAGCCAGAAACAGGAAAACGGAAATGCTTTGGATTTTCTTCGGAATACATACGGCCAATGCGGTATGTATGATAGAAAAGGTTGAAAAGAAAATAAGAAAGGCAGCATAATCTGACTAAAATAAGAGGAAAACAGGAGAGGTTTTAACTTCCCCTAAAAAAGACATGTACATAATGCAAGGTTGGGAGAAAAAAATAAGAATATGTAAACAATATTCTATGAAAAAGGATGGAAGACTGGGCAGTTGACCGAAAAAATTAAGAGAAAAGTTCACGTAAAGTAAAACTTTTCTCTTGATTTATGAGAAAGAGGAACATTTACTGAATATCCCTACTATATTGTGAAACTGAATTCAAGATGGTCTATAAATAGTATACATAAATTCCGCAAACCTTACGAATTTATATTCTATTCGTATGATTTGCGGAATCTATATTTGGGGAATCAATCAAGACGGGCTTGTCTTAGCATTTGATGTTTAGTTCATTCAATACCTTACGGATTGCTTCAAATGTGGTTATTCTTGTTGGTACAAGTGGTAAGCGCAATTTATTTTCAATCATTCCCATCGCATTCAGCATTGATTTCACTCCTGCCGGATTTCCATCTACAAACAAAAGATCAAATAATTCAGTGAATTTATGGTGAATGGTGAGGGCGTTTGCAAAGTCTCCCTGTAAAGCCAGACGGGTCATACGACTAAATTCGCGTGGAAATGCGTTTCCAATGACTGATATAACACCAACGGCTCCTAAAGTGATCAGTGGGAAGGTAATACCATCATCTCCCGAAATAACGTCAAAATTGGCCGGTTTATTCTTGATAATATCATCCATCTGTGTGATGTTACCAGATGCTTCTTTGATAGCTATTACATTTTTGAAATCACGGGCGATACGCAATGTTGTTGCAGCAGTCATGTTGACTCCTGTACGTCCCGGGACGTTATATAATACAATAGGCAATTCTGTTGTTTCGGCAATTGCTTTATAATGCTGATAAATACCTTCTTGTGATGGTTTATTGTAATAAGGAACTACGGATAAGATGGCATCTACACCGATGAAATCGTCGTTTTTCAACGTTTCAACTATAGCACGGGTATTATTTCCACCTACTCCAAGCAGAATAGGGATTCTTCCATTGACGCGGTCGATAACCATTTTTTTGATTTTCTTTTTCTCTTCCTCGGTTAGTGTCGGAGTTTCAGCTGTGGTACCCAGCACACATAGAAAATCTGCATTATTCTGCAATAGATAGTCTACCATTCGCATTAATGCATCGTAATCAACGCTCTCATCTTCTTTGAAAGGAGTAATCAGTGCTACCCCCATTCCTTTCAATTTCGTTTGTATCATGAGTATTAATAATAATCTCTAAATAATTTGGACACAAAAGTACTAATATTTTCTATTTTACCGGCAAAAATAATATATAAAATAAGATTCTGACAGAAAAATGTTACGATATGAGCTCTAAAAATTCCTCTTCGTTCATTATCTTGATGCCTAATTTACTTGCTTTTTCAAGTTTGGCGGGTCCCATATTTTCACCTGCCAGAATAAAGCTGGTCTTAGCTGAAATACTTCCTACATTCTTACCGCCATGTTTTTCTATAAGATCTTTGTATTCATCTCGCGAATAGTGGGTGAAAACGCCACTGATAACGATAGACTGACCTGCCAGTTTATCGGTGTGTCCGCTAAGATCTTCTTCTGTACGATAGAGCTGAAGACCAGCTTTCTTCAGACGATTCACAAGTTCACGGTTTGATTCGTTTGCGAAGTAGTTTAAAATGCTTTGCGCAATTTTTTCACCGATTTCATCAATGCTTACCAGAGTTTCGAGATCCGCATCTTCCAATTCTTCTATATTTTTGAAGGCTTTGGCTATTTTCTTTGCTACAGTTTCACCAACAAAGCGAATACCTAATGCGAAGATGACACGTTCAAAAGGAATTTCTTTGCTTTGGGCAATTCCATTGATAATATTTTCGGCAGACTTTTCACCCATCCGGTCCAATCCTTTGATATCTTCTGCAGTCAGTTTGTACAAATCAGCTGTATTCTGAATTAGTCCCAGGCGGTAAAACATATCTACAGTTTCAGGGCCAAGTCCGTCGATATTCATAGCCCGCCGACTGATAAAGTGTTCAATCTTACCTTTGATTTGTGGTGGACAAGCCGTTTCATTAGGACAATAATGAGCTGCTTCACCTTCATAGCGTACTAATTTACTTCCGCATTCGGGACAATTTGTGATAAAGTTCACTTTTTCACCTATCATGAATGAACGTGCAGACGTATCTACTCCTGTAATTTTAGGAATAATTTCTCCCCCCTTCTCTACGTATACCATATCGCCAATATGGAGATCAAGTCCTTCAATGATATCCGCATTGTGCAAAGAAGCGCGTTTTACAATGGTACCGGACAGCTGCACGGGATCCAAATTGGCTACCGGAGTGACGGTCCCTGTTCTTCCTACCTGATATGTTACCATGTTTAACCGGGTAAGTGCGCGTTCTGCCTGGAATTTGTATGCAATAGCCCAACGAGGAGATTTGGCCGTAAAGCCTAAGTTCTTTTGTTGTTTCAGGCTGTTTACTTTTAGTACGATTCCATCTGTGGCAACTGTCAGGTTTTTCCGTTCTATATCCCAATGTTTGATATAATCAAAAATATCCTCTAGTGTGTGACACTTTTGCATGGCATCCGAAATTTTGAAGCCCCATTTGGCTGCTTCTTGTAGATTTTCATAATGTCCGTCGCAGGGTAGATTTTCTCCAAGCAGATAATACAAATAGGCATCTAGTTTGCGGGAAGCTACGACTGAGGAGTTTTGCGATTTCAGTGTTCCCGAAGCTGCATTTCTCGGATTAGCGAATAGAGGTTCTTCACGTGCTTCTCTTTCACGGTTTAACTCCTCGAATACATCCCACGGCATAAGAATTTCTCCACGTATTTCAAAAGACTGGGGATAATTGTCGCCATGGAGTACAAGCGGAATGCTACGGATTGTTTTTACATTATCCGTCACATCATCTCCTTTTTCTCCATCACCGCGAGTTACAGCTCGTATCAGTTTACCGTCTTCATATGTTAATGAAATTGAAGTTCCATCATATTTCATTTCACAACATATCTCAAAATTATCATTCAGAGCTTTTTTTACTCGTTCGTAGAAGTCTGCTACTTCAGTTTCTGAGTATGTGTTTCCCAAAGATAACATTGGGTATTTATGCGCTACTTGCGTAAAATTCTTATTGAGGTCACTTCCTACACGCATTGTCGGAGAGTTATCATCCTTGTATTCAGGGTGTGCCTGTTCCAGGTCTTGTAGCTCACGCATCTTGTCATCGAATTCCTTGTCTGAGATTTCAGGGGTATTCAGTACGTAATAGTTATAATTGTGCCGATGAAGTTCGGCACGTAGTTCTTCTATTTTTTCCTTTGCAGTCATATTTCTTGGATTGTTTGAGACAAAAATACGGGTTTATCTTTGAATATTTGTAATTTTGCAAAAAATTAAAAGACTATGCGCATTGATATAATAACTGTTCTTCCCGAGATGATTGAAGGTTTCTTCAATTGTTCAATAATGAAACGTGCTCAGAATAAAGGGCTTGCTGAAATTCATATTCATAACCTTCGTGATTACACTGAGGATAAGTATCGGCGTGTGGATGATTATCCTTTTGGTGGTTTTGCCGGGATGGTGATGAAGATTGAACCGATTGAACGTTGTATAAATGCTTTGAAGGCGGAACGAGATTATGATGAAGTGATATTTACTACTCCTGATGGGGAGCAATTTGATCAAAAGATGGCGAACACTCTTTCGCTTGCTGGGAATCTTATTATTCTTTGCGGGCATTTCAAAGGGATTGATTATCGAATCCGTGAGCATTTCATAACGAAAGAAATTAGTATTGGAGACTATGTGTTGACTGGCGGAGAGTTGGCAGCTGCAGTGATGTCGGATGCTATTGTGAGAATTATTCCCGGTGTAATTTCTGATGAACAGTCTGCGCTTTCTGATTCATTCCAGGATAATTTATTGGCCGCCCCGGTATATACTCGTCCTGCAGAGTATAATGGTTGGAAGGTACCTGATATTCTTTTGTCCGGACATGAAGCGAAAATCAAGGAGTGGGAGTTGCAACAGTCTATGGAACGTACTCGACGCTTACGCCCTGATCTATTGAATGAGTAGTAATTAATTTGTTAAAAAAAAGCGAAGGCCCGTTTTCTATATACGACAGCTTCGCTTTTTTGTTTTATGATTTTCTTGTCGGTATTCAGTTGTTTTAGAATGTATAGAGATATTACATATTTTCTCTCTTACTTAGTTATGTAGATTCCTTTTCTTCTGAATATCATTATGACTTTTTTCTATATTAAATGATGCGAAGGGTTATTGTATGATTTGAATTATATCTCAAGCGCACCAATAATGTCAGTAACAGACTTGTATCCGTGTCTATCTAAGTAATTATTTATACCATCGGATACTTTCACTGTAACAGTGGGATCTATAAAGTTTGCCGTACCTATTTGTATGGCCGATGCACCTGCAAGCATGAATTCGACTGCATCTTTCCAATCCATAATGCCACCTAATCCGATGACAGGAATATTTACTGATTTAGCTACTTGCCATACCATACGTAATGCTATCGGTTTTACAGCTGCACCAGACATACCTCCTGTTACTGTGGATAATATCGGTCGTCTACGTTCCGCATCAACAGCCATACCAAGCAATGTATTAATTAATGATACACTGTCTGCACCGCTTTCTTCTGCTGCACGGGCAATTTCTGTTATGTCGGTAACGTTTGGGGAAAGCTTAACGATAAGTGTCTTTTTGTAAGCTGAACGCACGGCTTTCACAACTTCTGCTGCTCCTTTGGCGGTGACGCCAAAAGCCATACCTCCTTGCTTTACATTAGGGCATGAAATATTCAATTCTATGGCAGGAATTTTGTCAAGTTCATTAATGATTTCTGCTGTTTTTACATAATCTTCAATTGCTGAACCCGAAACATTCACAATCATATTGGTTTGGATGTCTTTAATATGTGGATAGATGTGTTCAACAAAGTAATGTACACCTTTATTTTGCAGTCCCACAGCGTTTAACATACCTGATGGTGTCTCTGCCATACGCGGATATGGATTCCCTTCACGTTTGTGAAGAGTGGTTCCTTTTACAATAATACCACCTATTCGCGTAATATCCATAAAATCGGCAAACTCTTCGCCGTATCCAAATGTACCGGAAGCAGTCATTACCGGATTCTTCATTTGTAATTCACCAATGTTTACACTTAAATCTGCCATAGTAGTTTATTTA
>DXWV01000030.1:995-146053 GCA_019416685.1 Bacteroides sp. | reverse complement strand
AGTGACTTATCAAACACGGTTCAACTAAATTGAAGAAGAACCACAAGAATGTACATTCTTATGTATCAAAAATGTACATTCTTGCGATGCAAAAGTGTACACTCTTTTAGGCATTGATTATCATGAGTTTACAGCAACAGAGTTTCTACCGCCGCTGCATCTTTATGAAGCTGTGCAATAAGTCCTTCTATCCCGTCAAACTTCATCTCAGGACGGATGTATTGCACAAAAGAGATACGAATAAACTTATCATAGATATCTGAATGGAAATGTAGGATATGTACTTCAATACTGCGATTTATTCCATTATTAAGCGTAGGACGATGACCAATATTCAACATACCGACATAGGTACATCCATCAAAACTAACTTTCACGGCATATACCCCGTCGGCAGGAACCAGCTTATCGGGATCATCTACACTAAGATTGGCAGTTGGAAAGCCTATTTTGCGTCCAACCTGATAACCGCTAACTACCGTCCCATCCAAAAAATAATCATACCCAAGACAACGCGCAGCCATCTTCACATCTCCCTGATGGAGATAATCACGAATCACGGAAGAACTGATATGAATCTCCTTATATATATATGCGCGCGCAAGAACTACCTGCATACCGATCTCTTCACCATAACGGCAATAATCCTCAAAACTCTCACTACGATTATGCCCAAAGCGGTGATCGTAACCAATTACAAGTGATTGCACCCGGTAGCGTTCCTGCAAAATGGTAGTCATAAAATCCCGGGCAGTAAGCCAGGATATCTCCGGAGTAAAATCGAGCATAATGCAATAATCTACTCCGGTTTCAGCCAGTAATGCAATCTTTTCGTCCTGCGTAGTAAGTAACTCCGGATGATAATCGGTCTTCATCACCTTACGGGGATGAACAGGAAAAGTAATCAAAGCCGAACGCAACCCACGGGTAGCAGCTACCTCCTTCACCTGTTCAATGAGGAAACGGTGACCAGTATGTACCCCATCGAAAAAACCAATGGTAGCCACACATGGCTCGAGCAATGCACCCGGTATATTACGAATAATCTGCATCAGTCAGTAAAATCGGTTTAATTAAAAATAGAACTCCAGTCTTCCTTTGCCTGCGGCGTATAAGTAGAAATACCTAATGTTTGTGCAGCCAGACAATTTGCTTCAGAATCATCAATAAAAAAAGTTTCTTTCGGGTCGATATTAGCATCTGCAAGTACTGTTTCAAATATCTCGGCATCGGGCTTCACCATCTTCATCTCAAACGAAAGATATATCTTTTCAAAATAATCTTCCACCTGGAAACCGCGATAAGGAAAAGCATTCTCACAAGACCACTTCCAATGAATGTCATTGGTATTACTCAGCAGATAAACCACATACTTTTCACGAAGTTTCAGTAATAAATCAAGTTTGTAAGTAGGGATATCCACCAGAAAAGAATTCCAGGCATCATCAATCTGCTGATCTGTTAATGGCTTCCCTGTCATCTGCCGGATACCGTCACGGAACTCAGCAGAAGTTATCAATCCCTTCTCCTGCTGCATAAAGATCCCCTGCTGATGATAAACATTCAACAGTTCATCTACATTTTGCAATCCTAATTTTTTAAAATTCTCAATACAACGCGGACGGTCGAGGTTTATCAACACGCCCCCAAAATCAATAAGAAGGTTTTTTATTCCTTTTCTTTTCATCTTTTATTTATGTATTAAACGCTGAACGAAGCGGATTAGTTCTCCCACCCACAGAACGAGTGATGAGGTACCTATTAGTATCAGCCACGTCTGCCAGTCAAGCGGTTCGGTACGGAATACAGCCCCACCGAACTGTACGATCAGAATCTGTCCACCAAGAATAGCAATCACAATCAGTTCCATGCCATACGATTTGGAAAGCCCCTTAAATGCCGAGTCGTTTGTTCCGAACACACGGGCATTGAACAGGTTCCAGAATTGCAGCATAACAAAGAAAGTGAAGAAGATTGTAAGACGATGCACGGTCATTCCACCTTCAGCATTTGTATAATAGTAAATCATACCCAGCAATACTATCAGAAAAACGGTACCGACACCAAATATATTGTATTGCATCGCTTTACTGATAATAAAATCAGTGCTGCGACGGGGTTTCTCATTCATCACTGTTTCACTTGGCGGAATAGAAGCCAGTGCCAGAGCAGCAAATGTATCCATAATCAGGTTTACCCACAACATCTGAGTTACGGTCAACGGCAAAGCTGTACCCATAAATGAACCGAGTAATACAATAAGCAGCGCTACAAAATTGATTGTGAGCTGGAATACGATAAACCGCTGGATATTTTTATAAAGTGAACGCCCCCACATCACAGCCGTACCGATACTATTGAACGAATCGTCAAGCAAAGTAATATCACTGGCTTCCTTGGCTACGGAAGTTCCTGTACCCATTGAAAGTCCTACTTGTGCATGATTCAGTGCGGGAGCATCATTGGTTCCGTCACCGGTTACAGCAACTACAGCTCCTTTCTGCTGCAATAACTGCACCAAACGTTGTTTATCAGTAGGACGGGCACGAGACATAATTTTCAGATCCATTACCCTGTCCAAAGCTTCCTCATCGGTCAAATCAGCAAAGGCAGTACCGGTAATCCGGTTACGTTCCGTATCTTCGGCATTCCAAAGTCCTATCTGGCGGGCTATCTCAGTAGCCGTACCCGGAGTATCACCTGTTACAATCTTAATGCCAATACCTGCCGACTGGCATTTTGCCACAGCAGCCGGAACGTCAGGACGAATCGGATCGGAGATAGCAACAACTCCCAGGAAGTTAAGATCATTGGCAGCAACTAGCTCTACGCAATCATTAGGTGCATTATCATCTACTATTTTAAAGGCAAATCCTAACGTACGCATTGCCATATTCTGATAACCCAGCAACTGTTCTTCTACTGTAGAACGATATTCAACCGTATCCACCCGCTTGCCGTCGAGGATTACCTCCTTACATTTTCCAAGTACAATTTCGGGGGCACCTTTTATATATAACACCTTTTTGCCGATAAGAGGAGACTGTACCAAAGTAGCCATAAACTTACGCTCGGTAGAGAAAGTCAGCTGATCCAGTACATTGGCCTGTTCGCGAAACTCCAGATAGTTCTGATGTTGAGCGTTAAGCCATAAAAGCAGTGCTACTTCCGTAGGGTTTCCCACACCTTTGGGCTTTTCACCTTCACCGGTTTCTTCAAGAAAAGCGGTAGAATTAGCACTGATACCTTCTATCACCAATTTACTGATATCATCACCGGCAAGTGCGCCTCCTTCTTTTAATCCGTAGAAATTAGGTTCATGTACCTGCATCAGATTCTGAGTCAGTGTACCGGTTTTATCCGTACAGATAACAGTAATAGCTCCCATCGTTTCACAAGCGTGCATTTTACGCACAAGATTGTTTGTAGAAAGCATACGACGCATATTCAGAGCCAGACTGAGCGTCACACTCATCGGCAAACCTTCGGGCACCGCAACTACAATCAATGTAACAGCCATCATGAAGTATTTCAGTACTATCTGAGCAATAACCATATAGTTGTGCCAGCCTACGATCTCATTCGTCGAGATATAGTGATACAAATCCTTTGAAACAAAGATGACAAAAGTAGCTCCTGCTACAGTAAAACCGATCTTGCCTATCAGTTTAGCCAGTTTAGTAAGCTGTATATTCAGCGGAGTGGGTTCACCACTCTGTTCGGTACTTTGACGGGCTACCTTTCCGATTTCGGTAGCATCACCAACACGAAGCACCTTCATCATGCCATGTCCATCGACCACTGTTGTGCCCCGCATTACCATGTTGGAGGCATAAGTCGCCTCATCATCAAAATCGTCTTCAACAGTCGTCTTATTGATAACCGGCTCACCTGTCAGATTGGATTCATTAACCTGGAGAGAGATAGCTTCTACCAACTCACCATCGGCAGGAATCTCCTCACCGGTCTCAAGCACTACGATATCTCCTACTACAATGTCTTTCCGGGGGATTTCCTGAATTCGTCCGTTACGAATCACTTTTACAAGTGTTTCTTCGTTGACAGCATTCAGTAAATCAAATTTTTTGCTTGCATCATACTCAAAAAAGAAACCGATACCAGTAGCCAGCAAAATAGCAACTATGATACCAATAGTCTCAGCATACTCATTCTCGATGATTGAAATAATCAAAGAGAAAACAGCAGCAACAAGCAGTACACGTACAACAGGGTCTTCAAACTTTTCCAGATAAAGTTTCCAAAGAGAAGGACGTTTAGGAGGTGTTAATAGATTTACACCATTTTTTTCCCGACTTTCAAGAACCTCACCGTCTGTAAGGCCTAAGTGATAATAGTCATTGTTTTTTGCAGTCATTCAGATACATGCGTTAAATTTAGGTTGCAAAAATACAACATTAAATTGGCATAGAATGTTTATTAATTTTTTTTAAGGAGTATTGTTTCCGGGCACTTTAGTCTCTGCTGCCAATGCACGCTCCGCACGCTTTTGACGAGTGATATCATGAACAGTGATCACCATCCGGTCCTCACCGTTTAATAAAAGATAGGTTCCCGAAACAACAGCATCGCATTCTACGGACTCATAACCAGAAGTACACACATTCAGGGTAGCTTCCAAGTCCGTAAAACTTTTCTTTTCATCAAAAGCTTCCTGTATGGCACGACGTACCGGGCAAGAACCACAAAGTTCATGTGTACCGCATCCACCCGATGCAGACATCGCATTACGACACTGCAACAGATCTCCGACTTTCTTCTCGGCAGCTCCCTTTTTAATACCCGTACGCCTATAATAGTTCGTTTTCAACACTACGAAACCCGAATCTATTAGTAAAACAAACGCATGTACACTTTGCAATATTGCCCCTGCAATATAACTTGTCTTCTTCAGTTCGTCCGCCTCTTTCTTTAATACCCGGCGTACCTGTATTACTTTTCTTCTTTCCCAAAGAAAAGCAACCAAAAGAACTGAACATAAAACGATTAATCCTATTTCCATTCTCATAATACTTTTATCAACCGGCCACTTACTATCCAATTATATACCGCAAAGATACCTTTTTTCCATGGTAAAAAAAAGAAAGGACAATGAACATTCCGTATATTTTTTATGTTATATTTGTAGTAAACTTTAAAAAAGGAATATGAAGAAGTATATTTGCACAGTATGTGACTACATCTATGACCCGGAAATGGGTGATCCCGAGAGTGGTATTGAACCAGGTACAGCTTTTGAAGATATCCCTGATGATTGGGTATGTCCTCTTTGCGGAGTCGGAAAAGAAGACTTTGAAGAGTATAATGAATAGTGATGAACGGGTTAGTGATTAGTGATTAGTTCGCTGCGTTGTAACCGCATGGCACTAATCACTAATCCGCTTATCACTCCTATGTCAGTTTTTTCTCTTTCACATCGCTACTCGCTTCTACTACATTGACTACATAATCACCCAGTTTCTCACATTCGGCAATAATATCCATATAGTAAACTCCCATCTGATAATCATATTCTTTATTGTTCACGTCCAGAATATTCTGATTTTTCAGTTGGTTACGATAGTTATTAATCTCGTTCTCAATATTAAATGACTTGTTTACATCAATACTATGATGTTCGGGCTTCTCTACCACTACAATCATTTGTTCCAAAGCATCATTGGTAAGCTTCATCATAAAGTGAATGTGCTCATACTGTTTCTCAGTGAAGTCCTGATTGGTCTGCCGTTTACGATTAATGGTCCGTGCCAGATTATAACAACTGTCGCCGATACTCTCAATCTCCGTCACTTCGCGAAGCATAGCGCGTATCTGCAACTTACTTTCCGAACTTAAACGCCCCTCAGAAACCTGATTCAGATAGTTAGCGATTTCCAGCTCCATATTGTCACTGATATTCTCATATTTTTCTACGCGACTGAATACTTTATTAAAATCATCGTCTTTGTCCGTATGCAATAAGTCCTGCACCATGCCAAACATACGGTGAGTACGCTCAGCAAACAAATGTATTTCTTTACGAGCCTGGAGGATAGAAAGTTCTGCTGTAGACAACATACCACCAGTGATAAATCGCAAACGAGGTTCTTCGTCTTCCTCTCTCGGACGAATGATAGCACAAACAGTACGCTCTATCAGTTTCACAGCCCATATCAACAAACATACATTACATATATTAAAGATAGAATGGAAAGCGGACAATTTATAAGAAATAGCTACTTCAGGATTTCCCGGATGAAAGAATGTATCTACCACCCAATTGACGAATTCCATAAAAGGATGAAAAATAATCAATACCCAAATTACACCAAATACATTAAAAACAAAATGTGCCAGGGCTGCTCGTTTTGCCTGAGAGTTAGCAGTAAGGGCAGCCAGGTTAGCTGTTATGGTAGTACCAATATTCTCTCCCAATACAAGTGCTGCTCCCAGTTCCAGGCTAATCCAACCATTGGCACACATAATTAATGTAATAGCCATTGTTGCAGCAGAAGCTTGCACAATCATGGTTAGTATAGTGCCAATAAAAAGGAATAACAACACAGAAAAGAAACCCATATCCGTATAGTTCTGTACAAAAGCTAACATGTCTGGGTTGGCATTCAGGTCGGGAGCATTATTTTTCAAAAAAGCAAGTCCCATAAAGAGGAAAGAAAAACCAAAAATAAATTCACCGATAGACTTTCGGTTACTTTTATTAGAGAAGATAAGTGGCAGGGCAAAAGCCAGAAGAGGAAGAGCAAAAGCCGACATATCGACTTTAAATCCAAATACTGAAATAATCCATGCTGTAACCGTAGTACCAATATTAGCTCCCATGATTACGCTAATAGACTCTGCCAGTGTCAGCAATCCGGCATTAACAAAACTAACCACCATCACTGTTGTTGCCGAAGAAGACTGAATAAGCGCTGTTATCAACACTCCTGTTAAAACACCTGTTACCCGATTGGTGGTCATTGCTGTCAGAATGCTTCGCAATCTGTCACCTGCGACTTTTTGCAAGCCCTCGCTCATTATCTTCATCCCATACAGGAAAAGCCCTAATGAACCGATGAGCTTTAAAAAATCATAAAAAGAATATTCCATCTATAATTATTTTAATAGTTGTTTGTTCTCTAACCGATTATATCATATATTTATCCAATTCAATTTACTTCTTTAAAAGCCAAAATGAAACAGATGTTACAAATATGTTGCAAAAATAATAATATTTATAGAGAATTTCCTATTGGCAGTTCACTTTTGGATATTTATTACGGTTTTAATCTTAATTTTCCCTATCAGGTAGTCAGTGCCAAAGTAAATAATCGCTCCGAAGGTCTTAATTTCAGAGTATACAATAATAAAGATGTTGAGTTTCTGGATGTGAGAGACTCTTCCGGAATGCGTACGTATGTGCGCTCACTCTGCTTTGTATTATATAAAGCTGTCAGCGAATTATTCCCGGAAGGAAAACTCTTTGTAGAACACCCCGTATCAAAAGGTTATTTCTGCAATCTGCGTATCGGGCGTCCTGTTACATTAGAAGATGTATCACTCATCAAAAAGAGGATGCAGGAGATTATAGCCGAAAATATTCCTTATCACCGGATTGAGTGTCATACAACGGAAGCTGTACGTATTTTCAGTGAACACGGAATGAACGATAAAGTGAAGTTACTGGAAACATCCGGTTCACTTTATACCTATTATTATACTCTGGGAGATACCATTGACTATTATTATGGTAACCTGTTGCCCAGTACCGGATTCATCAAACTATTTGATCTGGTGAAATACTATGACGGGTTATTGTTGCGTATCCCCAATAAAGAAAATCCGGATGTACTTGAAGAGGTAGTGAAACAAGAGAAAATGCTCGATGTATTCAAAGAATATCTGAACTGGAGCAATATTATGGGAATAACCAATGCAGGCGATTTTAATCTGGCCTGTGAAGAGGGACATGCCACCGATCTGATTAATGTAGCCGAGGCATTGCAAGAAAAGAAAATAGCCCAGATAGCCGACACAATTTTCCATCGCGGAGAAAATGGAAACCGCGTAAAACTGGTATTGATATCCGGCCCGTCTTCATCGGGAAAAACAACCTTCAGTAAACGCCTTTCTATCCAGTTGATGACAAACGGGCTAAAGCCTTATCCTATCTCACTGGATAATTATTTCGTGGATCGTGAAGAAACTCCTCTCGACGAAAATGGAAACTATGACTATGAATCATTGTATGCCCTGGATCTGGATTTGTTTAACCGGCAACTGCAAGCCTTGCTCCGCGGAGAAGAAGTAGAATTACCACGCTTCAACTTCAGCATCGGAAAGAAAGAATACAAAGGAGATAAACTAAGAATAGATAAACATACGATCTTAATATTGGAAGGCATTCATGCTCTGAACCCTGAGTTAACCCCACATATCCCGGAAGAGAACAAGTTCAAAATCTACGTTTCGGCATTAACGACCATCTCACTGGACGATCATAACTGGATTCCTACCACAGACAACCGTTTGCTTCGCCGTATTATTCGCGACTTTAACTACCGTGGATATTCAGCACAGGAAACCATCTCACGATGGCCCAGCGTACGTGCCGGAGAGGATAAATGGATATTCCCCTATCAGGAAAATGCAGATGTAATGTTTAATTCCGCCCTGCTTTTTGAATTTGCAGTACTGCGCCTTCACGCCGAACCTATCCTAACGGGGGTACCCCGCAATTGCCCGGAATATTGTGAGGCATACCGCCTGTTGAAGTTCATCAAATACTTTATTCCTGTTCAGGACAAAGAGATTCCACCAACTTCATTATTGAGAGAGTTTCTGGGAGGAAGTAGTTTTAAGTATTAATCATGTCGCAGGATTATCGGTTGTCACAGATAATCCTGCCTTTTTATACCTGTTTTTTGTTTTAACTCCCGGATTTATTTTTAAATTTGTGTCGATTAAACAAGCAATAAAGATGAAAACACCCGTAACTATCATTATGATCATACTCTGTTTTAGCATATTAGGTCATGCACAAACCACAAAAAGCAGAGCACAGGAATTAAAGGAACAAGCTCAAAGCAGCCTGAGCCAAAAAGATTATATCAAAGCACGTTATCTTTTTAAGAAAGCGTATGAAGCATTTGTTACCCGCGAAGATTATCCGCAGGCTGTTGAATGCGGTATTCAGGCCAACGGGCTTTATATACGTGAAAATTTTTACAAAGAAGGATTCGAGCTTTGTCGCGACATGGACCAGTTTGTATGGGCGGGTGAACAGAAAACAAAAAAAACGTTTCACGACCTACGATTTCTTATTACCAAAGAGCGCCTGCAAATGTATATCGCACTTAAAAATGCAGCACAGGCCAAATTACAATTGGACAAACTGGAAGATACAGCCAATCTTGCCAAAAATGACTCAATAAGTGAGGACTTACTCTATACCAAAGCCAATTACTATTATACTTTCGGCCTCAATACACAGGGAGACGCTTGTTTCCGTAAACTCATCAATCAATATAAAGAAAAAAAGAATTACGAGAAAGTAGACGAATGTTACAAAACCCTGATATCTATTGCCCGTAAAGCGAATAATGCCGCACTAATGGGACGTACTTATGAAAATTACATCGTATGGACCGACTCCGTAAAAGCACTTACAGCACAAGATGAATTGAATGTATTAAAAAGGAAATATGACGAAAGTCAGCTAACAATACAGGAGAAAGATGATACACTCTCTGCCAAACAATATATTATCATCGGGCTTTGCACACTCGTTGTCATTCTTATTGCAGCATTGGTGCTTCTTGCAGTTGTATTATTACGTTTCATGGCAGGAAATCGAAAACTCAGGAAAAGCATACAAATAGCCAACGAACACAATGAATTGAAAACCAAATTCATCCAAAATATATCCTCACAGATGGAACCGACTCTGGATACACTGGCTGCTTCAGCAAGTGAACTCTCAGAAAAAGCGCCACAACAATCGCAGCAAATGCAGACTCAGGTAGGTGCATTGAAAAAGTTTAGCGATGATATACAAGAACTCTCTTCACTGGAAAATTCGTTGACTACTCCCTACGAAATGAGCGATATCAACGCCAGTACTTTTTGCGAAGAAATAATGGAGAAAATGAAAAACAATATAAAAGCCGAAGTTACTACTTCTGTAAATGCTCCAAAACTACAAGTGAAAACCAATAAAGAACAATTGGAGCGTGTACTGCTTCATTTACTGCAAAATGCTGCTTATTACACAGAAGAAGGACGTATCAACCTTGATTTCAAAAAACGCGGGGCACATACTCATCAGTTTATTGTAACTGATACTGGTACTGGTATTCCCACTGAACAACAAGAAACGATTTTCAAACCTTTTACCGAAGTGAAAGACCTCACACAAGGTGATGGATTGGGATTACCTATTTGTTCACTCATTGCCACGAAAATGAATGGTAGCCTGACACTGGATACAAACTATACAAAAGGAAGCCGGTTTATATTGGAGCTACACGCTTAAAAGAAGGGAGAAGGGAGAAGTACTATGCAGCATGATAGCGCAGCTTACTTCTCCCTTCTCCATTCTCCATTCTATCTAATCTCTTCCACCTCTTCAGGAGTCAAGGGAATTTTCTTACCTAAGCGACGGGCACCGGTCTCGGTAATCAGATAATCCTCTTCGTTACGGATGCCTCCAAATTTTTTGTAAGTCTCCACTTTATCATAATTGATAAAATCAGTAAACTTTTTATCTGCTTTCCACATATCAATAAGTTCAGGAATAAAGTAAATGCCTGGTTCTACAGTGTGTACAAAACCCGGTTCCAACGGAATAGCCAGACGTTGTGATTTACGACCGAACTGAGTACTCTTCGGCTCACCGTTATATCCAACCCAAAGTTCACCCAGATTCTCCATGTCATGCACATCCAGTCCCATCATATGTCCTAATCCATGTGGATAAAACAAGGCATGTGCTCCTTCGCGTACAGCGTCTTCGGCATTACCTTTCATCAGACCAAGCGCTTTTAGTCCTTCTACCATCACACGGGCTGACAAGTCGTACACATCCATATAAGGAATGCCCGGACGAAGTGCTTTCACCGACTCCAGATGCATTGCATTTTGAATCTCATAAACTTCCCGCTGACAGGTAGTAAATGTCTTATCAGCAGGTATAGTAGATGACATATCTCCGGCATATCCCATTTCTGTTTCAGCTCCCGCATCAATCAGGAACAGGTCTCCGGATTTCACAGTATTACCATGGTAATGATTGTGCAAGGTCTGCCCGTTGACGGTAGCAATGGTTGCAAAAGAAAGTTCACAACCTGCAGCGGCAGCAACTGCTTCCATAGCAGCTACTACTTCGAACTCTTTCATACCGGGACGAAGTACCTTCATTGCAGTAATATGCATATCTGCAGTGACATCACAGGCTTTCTCTATTTCCACAATTTCTTCAGCAGACTTATGGTTACGTTGTTCAACTACCGCACGGATAAAAGGCACCGAACCTTCCTGCCGTACAGGAGGTATACCCAGCCAATCCATCAGTTTCAGTTTATGTTCGGCACGATAAGGGGGAAGATAATGAATTGATTTACCCTTCTGTACACATTGATGCAGATAGTTTACAATTTCAGCAGAGGGTAAAGTACGGGTCACTCCTACACGTTCACTCTTCTCCTTCAAGGTAGGCTGGACACCCATCCATACAATATCATCAATCGTCAGTTCATCACCGAATATAATTTCTTTTTCATCGTCAATATCGATAATAGCAGAAAGTCCTGCAAACGGAAGACCGAAATAATAAAGAAAAGTAGAATCCTGACGATAACGGAAGGTATTACTCTCATAATTCAGTCCACACTCGTCGTTCCCCAGGAACAACAACACTCCGGAGCCTAATTTCTTTTTCAGCAGGGCCCGACGCTGCACATACGTTTCTTTACCAAACATAATGTTCTATTTTTTAAGTTAGTGCAACAAAGATAGAGAATTTAGCGTTATAGAAAGAAAAATAATCCTTCTAATCTGTGTAATCTGTGGTGAAAAAGTTACTTTTGTAGCGAGATATAACCGAATGTAGAAAATAAAATATTTATGGCACAAGGTTCCCGTCAAATACAATCCCAGGCGCAGCAGCAGATACAAACGCTCTCTCCGCAGCAGATTCTGGTAGTAAAGCTATTGGAGCTTCCCGCCGTAGAACTGGAAGACCGAGTACATGCCGAATTATTGGAAAATCCAGCTCTTGAAGAAGGTAGAGAAGAAGTAGCTACTGATGATCCGGATGAAAGTAGTAGTAACGATCCGGAAACAGAAAATGATGCCAATGAATATGATTCCCTGGGCGACTATCTGAACGAAGACGACATCCCTGATTATAAATTACAGGAAAACAACCGTTCCAAAGGTGAACAGGCAGAGGAAATTCCTTTTTCTGACGCTACTTCCTTCTATGAAATATTGAGAGAACAGTTGAGTGAACGTAACCTCACAGAACATCAGCGTGAACTGGCAGAATACCTTATCGGTTCACTGGATGATGACGGCCTGCTTCGTAAATCACTTGAAAGTATCAGCGATGAACTGGCTATCTATGCAGGCATCAACGCCACCGAAGAGGAACTGGAAGAGGCTTTAAGTATTATACAGGACTTCGACCCGGCCGGACTTGGTGCACGTAATCTTCAGGAATGTCTGCTTATACAGCTCCAACGGAAACTTGAAAAAGGTAAGTCGGATAAAACACTTATGTTGGAACAGAGAATTATCAACGAATGTTACGAAGAGTTCACACGTAAACATTGGGATAAGATAATAAAGAAGCTGGGCTGCGAAGAAGAGCTTTTCAATACTGCTATTTCTGAAATCACGAAGTTAAATCCTCGTCCGGGAGCTTCATTGGGAGAAGCCATCGGACGCAATATGCAGCAAATCGTTCCCGACTTTATTGTAGACACCTATGATGACGGCTCTATCAGCGTCAACCTCAACAACCGTAATATACCGGAACTTCGCATGAGCCGCGACTTCACCGAAATGGTAGAGGAACATACGAAAAACAAAGCCAATCAATCTAAAGAATCCAAAGAAGCAATGATGTTTCTGAAACAGAAAATGGATGCTGCCCAGGGATTTATCGATGCAGTTAAACAACGTCAGAATACATTAATGACTACCATGCAGGCTATCATCGACCTGCAACGCCCTTTCTTTCTTGAAGGAGACGAATCATTGCTTCGCCCTATGATTCTGAAAGACGTGGCTGAACGTACAGGACTGGATATCTCAACCATATCACGCGTTAGCAATAGCAAGTATGTGCAAACAAACTTTGGAATCTATCCGTTGAAGTTCTTCTTCAGTGACGGATATACCACCGAAGACGGTGAAGAAATGTCAGTACGTGAAATACGTAAAATACTAAAAGAATGTATTGACAACGAAGATAAAAAGAAACCACTGACTGACGATGAACTGGCGGAGATCCTAAAAGAAAAGGGATATCCCATTGCACGACGTACCGTGGCCAAGTACCGTCAGCAACTGAATATACCGGTGGCCAGATTAAGAAAGTAATTAAAGAGATTAATAATTAACAATAAAGGGCTCCATCATGGGAGAAGCAAATGTAGAGCAACATATCATTGCAGATAAAACGCTTATCAGAATGGCACAGATAACATCGTGGATACTAACTCCGTTTTCTATCCCTTTTCTGGCTTTTCTGGTATTGTTCTTATTCTCTTACCTTCGTATCATGCCCTTGCAGTACAAACTTATTGTATTGGGGATAGTATATTGCTTCACCATACTGATGCCAACCATCACAATTTTCCTGTTTCGCAAAATCAATGGTTTTGCCCTGCAGGAATTGAGTGAACGAAAAAAACGGTATATTCCTTTCACGCTTACTATAATCTCTTATGTATTTTGTCTGCTCATGATGCACAAACTGAATATTCCCTGGTATATGACCGGTATCATACTGTCTGCACTGGTGGTTCAGATCATTTGTATCATTGTAAATCTGAAATGGAAACTCAGTGAACATATGGCTGGTATAGGAGGTATTATTGGCGGATTGATTTCATTCAGCGAATTGTTTGGTTATAATCCTGTCTGGTGGCTATGCCTGTTCATTCTGGTAGCCGGCGTATTGGGTTCGGCACGGATTATTCTGAGACATCATTCTCTGGGTGAAGTGCTTTCAGGCTTCGGTGTAGGTTTCATCTGTGCACTATTGGTACTACATCCACTAAGTAATGTATTATTCCGTATATTTTTATTTTAACATGAATATAAACCCCTAAAAACTAATTATTATGAACTTCCCACAAAACTTGAAGTACACCAATGAACACGAATGGATTCGTGTAGAAGGAAATGTGGCTTATGTAGGTATCACTGATTATGCTCAAGAACAATTGGGTGATATTGTATTTGTTGATATTCCCACAGTAGGTGAATCACTGGAAGCGAATGAAACTTTCGGAACAATTGAAGTGGTAAAAACCATCTCTGACCTCTTTCTGCCGGTAGCAGGCGAAGTAATAGAACAGAATGAAAGTCTTGAAGAAAATCCTGAGTTGGTCAATAAAGACCCATATGGTGAAGGATGGCTTATCAAGATGAAACCTGCCAATCTAAAAGACATTGAAGACCTGCTCGATGCCGAAGCATATAAGGCAGTGATTAATGATTAGTGAATAGTGATCATCGTACCACTAAATAGTAAATAGTAAATTGTAAATAAAATCATGACCCCAATTGTAAGTATCATCATGGGTAGCACTTCTGACCTTCCTGTAATGGAAAAGGCAGCACAGCTACTCAATGATTTGCATGTACCGTTCGAAATGAATGCTCTTTCTGCTCATCGCACTCCGGAAGCAGTAGAGGAGTTTGCTAAAAATGCCCGTTCACGCGGTATTAAAGTTATTATAGCTGCTGCCGGTATGGCTGCTGCCCTACCGGGTGTAATCGCTGCCAACACGACCTTGCCTGTAATCGGAGTACCCATCAAAGGTTCTGTTCTGGACGGTGTTGATGCCCTCTATTCTATCATCCAGATGCCTCCGGGAATACCGGTAGCTACAGTAGCTATCAACGGAGCAATGAATGCCGCTATCCTGGCAGTACAAATGTTAGCATTAAGCAATACTGAACTGGCTGATACATTTGCAGCTTACAAAGAAGGCTTGAAGAAAAAAATTGTAAAAGCTAACGAGGAGCTTAAAGAGGTTAAGTTTGAATATAAAACCAATTAGATTTACGATTGGACAATTTACGATTTACGATTGAAGATACTTCTGCCGATTAGACGAAGCGTTAATCATCTTGTTAGCATCTTCAATCGTAAATCGTAAATCGTCTAATCATAAATCGTCTAATCGTAAATAAAATCGTGGATTTATTCAATTACTCCCGAAGAGAAACATCAGAAGTAAATATTGGGGCTGTTCCATTGGGCGGTCTTAATCCTATCCGTATCCAGTCAATGACCAATACATCAACTCAGGATACAGAAGCCTGTGTAGAACAGGCGAAACGTATTGTAGATGCAGGTGGCGAATATGTACGCCTGACAACACAAGGAATAAAGGAAGCAGAGAACCTGATGAATATCAACATTGGTTTACGTAGTCAGGGATATATGGTACCACTTGTTGCCGATGTACATTTCAATCCCAAAGTGGCTGATGTAGCAGCACAATATGCCGAAAAAGTACGTATTAATCCGGGAAATTATGTAGATCCGGGACGTACCTTCAAACAATTGGAATATACGGATGAGGAATATGCACAAGAATTACAAAAAATCCGTGATCGCTTTATTCCTTTTCTGAATATCTGTAAAGAGAATCATACGGCAATCCGTATTGGAGTAAATCACGGTTCATTATCCGACCGTATCATGTCTCGCTATGGTGACACTCCCGAAGGTATGGTGGAATCATGTATGGAGTTTCTGCGTATCTGTGTTGATGAAAAATTTAAGGATGTAGTAATTTCTATCAAAGCCTCCAATACGGTCGTAATGGTGAAAACAGTTCGTCTGTTGGTAGCCGTAATGGAAAAGGAAGGAATGGCATTTCCTTTACATCTGGGAGTTACAGAAGCAGGAGACGGAGAGGACGGGCGTATCAAATCCGCCTTGGGAATAGGGGCATTACTGACAGATGGACTGGGAGATACCATCCGCGTCTCTTTAAGCGAAGAACCGGAAGCGGAAATTCCTGTAGCACGTAAGTTGGTAGATTACATTCTTGCCCGACAGAATCACCCTTATATCCCCGGAATAGAAACCTCAGAATTCAACTACCTCTCTCCTACCCGTCGGGAGACGAATGCCATCCGGAATATTGGTGGGAACAATCTTCCTATTGTCCTCGCCGACCGCATGGATGGAAAGACAGAGCCCAATCCGCAGTTTACACCCGATTATATTTATGCAGGAAGAGAACTTCCCACCATACGGGAAGCCAATGTTGAATATATCCTTGATGCCGATGTATGGACAGGAGAAGAAGGTACATGGCCGGCATTCAATTACTCTCAGCTCCCACTAATGGGAACGTGCCGGACAGAACTAAAATTCTTATTCATGCCGTATATGGCACAAACAGAAGAGGTGATTGCTTGTCTCAAAATGCATCCGGAAGTGGTTATTATCTCCCAAAGCAATCATCCCAATCGTATTGGAGAACACCGTGCTCTGGTACACCAGTTAATGTCCGAAGGATTGAAGAATCCGGTTATCTTCTTCCAGCATTATCAGGAAGAGAATGCAGAAGACCTGCAAATCAAGGCTGCTGCTGACATGGGAGCATTGATATTTGATGGTTTGTGTGATGGTATCTTTCTATTCAATCAGGGATTACTTTCTCATGCTATTGTAGATGCTACCGCTTTCGGTATTCTGCAAGCCGGACGTATCCGTACCTCCAAAACCGAATATATTTCTTGTCCGGGTTGCGGACGAACGTTGTTCAATCTGCAAAGTACCATTGCCCGCATCAAAGAAGCGACTTCTCACCTGAAAGGATTGAAGATTGGTATTATGGGATGTATTGTAAATGGTCCCGGAGAAATGGCAGACGCCGACTACGGATATGTAGGTGCCGGACGTGGTAAAGTCAGTCTCTACAAGCAGAAAGAATGTATAGAAAAGAATATTCCGGAAGAAGAAGCTGTAGAGAAGTTAATTGAACTGATTAAGGCGAACGGAGATTATACTGATCGGAAATGAATCTATTTACGATTAGACGATGTACGATATACGATTGAAGTTACTCTTTTAAAAGCCTGTTTCAGCAATGTTAGAGACAGAGTGATCCCAATCGTAAATCGTCTAATCGTAAATAGATTCATTCCATCGATATATTATCTTTTTTTCTTCTGACTAAATAACCAGTCCATAAATCCCGGATAATTGAATGCCGGATTCCAACTACCGTGATCACAGCCGGAAAACTCAATGTATTCTACATCAACACCTGCCGCCTTCAATGCTCTATAGGCCGCACGTGATCCTTCTACCGTCACTACGCTATCTGCATCTCCATGAAAAATACGAAACTTTACTCCCTTAATATCTGCTAACCGGGATGGATTCACCGTTCCACAAATAGGAATTGCTGCCGCAAAAAGTTCCGGAAAACGAATTATCATATCATAGGTACCCATTCCGCCCATTGAAAGACCAATAATATAAACACGATCCTTATCTACCTGTGGCATACTAAGATAGACATCCAACAGTTCCTTTAACGAACTAAAAATAGGAGAAATTTCTTGTCCGGCGGGCATATCCGACGGAACGAACGAGACAGGACGAGAAGTATATGCCCAGTAAGTATCTATCGGACACTGAGGCATTAACACAAAAGCCAGATACTTCTCACGATTTACCGGATTAAGAAACATCTGGCCTCCATGAACCAATTGCTTTTCATTATCACTCCCCCGTTCTCCCGCACCATGCAGAAAAAGAACAAGCGGATACTTCTTCCCTGCTTTTTCTTTTTCCGGACGAAGTAAACGGTATTTCAATGAATCACCCCGAGAAGAAATAAACACTTCTTTCCGATAAACCTCCTGCGCTGAAACAGAGATAGCCAATAGAAACAACAAACCCAAACTAATAATCTTTTTCATATCTTCTTTGTACCATTAATTTTTAACCGTAAAGATACATCCTATTTATCAAACGCCCCAGCTTCTCTACAAAAAAGGGAACACATAATCTGCGTTCCCTTCTTAATCATAATAAGATATTAAATCTATTTTTTCTCAGTAGTTGTTACACCCAATATCTGTTGATAACGCTCCGGATTCGTTAAAATCTTCACCGCTTCATCCAATTCATTATCTCCTTTTAACTGTTGAATAATCGCACCACGCTGATAATAATAACGCTTAATAATTTCCTCAGCAATCATCTTCTTAATATCTTTAGAAAAATAGTCAAGATCACGATCCAGGTTATGAGTCAACTTATTCTCCAGTGCTTTAAATTCATCGGAAGCTTCTTTCATGTATCCTTCAAACTCAGCAGCCTCTTTCAGGGTCTTTAATATCTTCTCACTCTGCTGGTCATATTTGAAATCTACTCCCTTCACCTTATTCTTAAAATCTACATAGTCGGCATCTGTCAGTTCAAACTTTTCTGCCGGAGCAATAACCGGGTGTTTCAAACAGTAATCTGTTGCATAATCAAATATCAAATTATCACGAACCAAATAGTACAGAATATTGGGCAATCGTTCCTGTTTTACTTCAATATCGGGAGAGACACCACCCCCATCGCGAACTTCACGTCCGGCAGCGGTATGGAACACAGTTGTCAAACTATCAGGAATACGTGCCACACTACCATCTTCATTACGGTGCGCATAATCAATAGCCTGTACACAACGCCCACTGGGAATGTAATATTTAGAAGTAGTAATCTTCAGATTACCTCCATAAGGTAAAGAACGAGGCACTTGCACCAAGCCTTTTCCATAAGTACGGTTACCTACAATCACAGCACGATCGAGATCTTGCAATGACCCGGAAAGAATCTCTGATGAAGAAGCCGTGCCGCTATTTACCAACACGGCAATCGGAATATCCGTATCCAACGGTTCACGCAGGGTTTTGTAGGTGTTACTTGCCTGTTTTATCTTACCTTTCGTTGTTACGATTGTCTTGCCTCGTGGCACAAAGAAGTTTACTATTTCTACAGCCTGATCAAGTAATCCGCCACCATTATTACGTAAATCTATTACCAATGAAGTCGCCCCTTGTTTTTTCAAATCCAAAAAAGCATTCTTAAAATCCTTTGAAGGACTTCCCGAAAAGCTACTAAGATTTATATAACCCACCTGCCCCTCCATTATTCCATAATAAGGAATGGTGGGCATCTGAATAGAGCGACGTACAATTGTAAACTCCAATGGCTCTTTTACACCGGGACGTTGTACCTTCAGTTTGAAGCTGGTCCCCACCTGACCACGGAGTAACGTACTCACATCCGAATTATTTTTCAGATCTTTTCCATCAATTTCCAACAATATATCACCGGCTTTCAAACCGCTTTCTGCTGCCGGCATTCCCTCATAAGGTTCGGCAATCACAGTATACTGGAGTTTCGGGTTGTATCTGATCAAAGAACCAATACCTCCGTAAGACCCCTTGACCATCATCTCCAGTTCGTCCTGATCGTTCTCCGGATAATATACAGTATAAGGATCAAGTGAATACAACATATTGTCGATCCCTTCACGAATCGTTTTATTCGGGTCAATGGTATCCACATAAAACATATCCAGCTCTTTTACAATCGCATTGAATATGTCGAGATTCTTAGCAATCTGGAAATTGCGGTCATCCCCTTTCTTGAAACCAAAGAATGCTACAGCAATCAACACAATCACCGCAACGATACCATTTCGCCTATTTAGAAACTTTTTCATACACTTTTAGTTAAAATGAGTCGTAAATGTAACTCATTACCTGCTTATTCAGACAGAACTTCGTTAATATTTAACTTTATTTCATCCCAACGTTCTTTTGAGATAGTAGTTCCGATAGCCTGTATAACATTTCCCGAAAGAATAGAACCAATTTTAGCGCACTTTTCCAATGAATAGCCGCAAGTAAGACCATATAGGAATCCCGCTGCAAAATAATCACCGGCACCTGTAGTATCTATCACTTTATTTACCGGAATAGCCGATACTCTAACTTCTTCCGTACCCTTACGAATCAGCGAACCTTTACAGCCTATTTTCACAATGGCAATACTACATAGCTTACCGATGATTTCCAAAGCCTCCTCAGGTTCTTTACCTGTAAATGCCTTCGCCTCTTCTTCATTAGCAAATACAATGTCTACGTATTTACTTATTAATAAAGAAAAGAATTCCTTATCTTCCTCCACGATATTATAACTGGCCATATCGAGACAAATTTGCAATCCGGCTTCCTTTGCCAGTTTAATAGCACGGAGAATCATATCATGATCTTGTACCAGGTATCCTTCAATATACAGATAAGCATACCCCTTGAACATATCCAGTGATAAATCTTCAGCTCTCAACGTAGAAGCAGCTCCCAGGTATGTTCCGAAAGTACGTTCGCCATCCGAAGAAATAAAAGTAGATGCTACTCCCGAAGGCAAATCAGAAAGGAGCAAATTGTCCTCAATATTGTTTTTCTGGAGATTTTCGCGGAAAAAGTTTCCATAATTATCATTTCCCACTTTTCCTATAAAACCGGTAGCAGCTCCAAGACAAGAGAGTCCAAGAATAGTATTTCCAGCCGATCCTCCGGTTGCAAGGAGGGTCTTCATGTTACTAAATTTCTCGTTAATCTGTTGTAACTTAGCGTCATCGATGAGTTGCATGCTCCCCTTTGGTAAACCCATTTCATCAAGGATGGTGTCATCTTTCAGAGTTGCAAGTACGTCTACAAGGGCGTTGCCCAAACCAATTATTTTGTCCATTTTGATATTTTTTTTGCAAAGATATTGCATATTTCAAAATATCCTATTACTTTTGCATCTGACTGTTAATCAGAGGGTCCTTGGTTCAAGTCCAAGAGGAAGAGCAAAATAAGTTCGTCATAATGGCGGACTTTTTTTGTATCTATTCCTCCTAAAATAAGATCAACAAATTAATCACAAACAATAGATTATTTTCTTACCCTAATCGTTTTATCCTAATCACGACATTTTTTCTATATGAACATTTTCATCTCTATTTAGCATGATTTTCAATTAATAAAACCACTCATACTCCATTTACAAAAATTGCAAATAAAAATCCGCATCAACACTTCATTTTCCTTAAAAGCAAATATTTTCAAAAAAAAAGACTCAATTAGCTATTTCTTTTTTTTCAGCACCCATATCAGAAACGAATATAATTCATAGTTCTATTTGATATTCCGATATTTGTAATATGACATTTAAACAATTTTGTATAGCATACAATAATAAGATTTGAATAGAATTACTCACCAAAAACGAAAGAGTCTGATGGCAATAAAAATATACAGAAGCTATAAAACTATAATCACCATTTTATTAATACTAGTTTTGTCCTCTTGCGTGGATGAAACTTTCACAAACAACAACGCTGAAGGAATCCGCATATCTATTGGCGAAGTGACATCAAGAAGCGGTACACATCCAGGAAGTGTCCCCGAAGACTATATAGTTCATACACTCCGCATTTTGGCTTTTGATAAAGTTACAGGCAACCGTGTTATTAATACACTTTATAATACATCGAGAGGAAATATAATAAACCAACCAATTACTCCCGGAACATATGATTTCGTTTTCCTCGCAAACGAACCCCCTTATGTACCTGTCACAAACAAACTGAATAGCATTTCTACATACGACAATTTGAATGAAATAGCTTATCCGGAAAGATTTTTTTCCTCAGATCAGATCATTCCCATGATGCAGGAAGTGAAAAATCTTACAATCCTGCCAAACCAGCAAGGAGCCATCCTGGATAATGGAACATCAATATCAATACTGGAACTGCTTCTAAACAGACTCGGAGTACGGGTCGATGTACTGTTGGAAGCCGAAGATAATTTTGATACAGCTTTTAATGGCGTTATATTCAGTAAAATACCGGATCAAGTTCCTCTTACTGCCAACTACACCGGAACTATAGAGAGAAACGTGGTACGTTCATTTACAAAAAGTACCGATGAAACTTATTTTTCAGATGAAGTACCATCTACTACAGAATTAAAATGGGCAAAAAGAATAACCAGAATTATTTTGCCGGCCAATGAACTGGAGACAAAAGGAGATGAATTAAAAGCCATTACTTTCACTGTAAATATGGGAAATAATTATAATCCCTCATGCAAGTTAATGATTCATTCAAACCCGAATGATTACAGTCTTCCTAAAAATACAAAACTTGATTTAAGAGGAGTGATAAAAGAGCCGTTATCTGTAAACATTGTAGCATCTGACTGGGATGAGACAAATGATGGCTGGAACATAGCAGACATTAAAATATTGAATATTTCGAGTACTGAAGTTAATATAACGGACTTTAACGGAGCAAGAATTTCATTCTCATCCAATATGCCGATAGTAAAAGTATTGCCGAAACTATTTATCGGTACAGGAAACACTACGACAGATACTGAAAAAATATTTAATGACCTGATATTACTAAATGGTGATATTAAAGATAATGGATCTACGATAACATATACAACTTCCCGTTTCTCATATTCATATGACAAAGCCACCAAAAATGGAACCGGCTATATGGATGTAATGATGGATGAACTGAATGTGATGGACAAGCACGAAACCTACCGGATGATTCTTTCTGCCGAAGATGAAGACGGTGGAAAACTGCAAAGAGAAATCAAAGTAAACACCAATCAATATGGTAAACGGTTTGACTTTATCACTATATATGGAGGGACAGGATATGTCGGTGCCTTTTTCCGGAATAATGAGACAGGAGAAAGAATTATTAGCGGACAACAAAAAAGAAAAGATGATATTGCTAACGAAAGGCCAGAAGATTTAAACCAGATCAGAGCATGGAGAGCACGTGTAGAACAAGGTGATTTTATTGTATTAAGTACCACCCCGAGTTTTGACCAGCAAGTTGGTACGGATAATCCGGGTGATCCGGAAAAACAGGTAGTCCGCCCTAATGAGTATAAAGGAGAAGTTGGAACATATGTCGAAGGAAGGGGACGCATTTATTTCCGCATTGGTACAACGGGCAAATATACCGGAAGTTCTCCCCGATATGCCAAAATACGTCTGGAGCGTTACGGAGGTAGATATGGTACAGGAGACGATGAGTGTTGGTATTCTACAGAATACTTGTATATCAGACAGGGAGAGACAGATGATTACATTATGCGACCGGGAACGGATGACCCTATTACCGAAGGGGTATTAAAGAATGCCTCGCGTGATTATGCCAGAAAAATCTCACCTTTCAATCTAACCAGCCCCGGATATCTGGCTGGAGGAAATACCTCGTACTCTTCAGTTGGTTATAAACAAGGTGAATTTGTAAAGTATCCTTCCCAAGCGGGTGCCTTCTTTCAATGGGGGCTTCCCAAGGATGAGGACGAGGAGTACTATCGTCTGGCCTATCACCCAACAATGTCCTCTGTTAGTAATTGGAATAATACAATAAAGTTTCTCAATGGAAACGTTCTGTTTTTACCTGTATGGAGTACAAACTCTGTAAATCCTACCCCCCTGTATGACTATGGTTATGGAGCGACTTTTGAAACATGCCCTCCAGGGTACCACCGTCCGTCTGATGGTTATATAAATAAGATTAGTTATAATGGTCCATATCCCAATAGCAAGGATCAAAATGGAAATCCTGTAATAGTCGATGCTTTTGAACAGCTTGAATATAAAGCTATGGTAGATTATGGTAACGATATTTCCTTTTCCGAATTACGGCAATCGTTATACAAAATACCCCTAAGCGGAGATGCAGGTTCTAACTCAAACCTTGGCGGCTACAATGGATCTGCTGAAGTTGGTGGAATAAAAATAGATCGATACCCTAATTTTTGGACAAACAAAGATGACGAAACTGAGGCGCAAAAACATATTTCATTTTCTTTAGGATTTTATGCGGACGGCTTTTATGACCGCAGACCAATTAAAACAGGTGCTTATGAAGGTGAAACTCCTTATTGTGTGGCATCCGGTACTGTCCAGGCAGCCCATGTCGGAATCCTTGTGTATAATGAAACTTACAATAATGCTTCCGTCTTTTTCCCACTAGCAGGAAGAAGAAGATCAGTAGACGGATATTTAGAGTATGTAGGACAAACTGGTTACTACAACACTTCTTCTATAGCGGCCTCATCAGCAGAAGATCCTCACTCAGTCTGGAGTATGTTTCTGAGTAGATGGCCCAATCCCGGCATGATGTATCAGCTACCAAGCTTTGCGCAGTCTATCCGATGTGTCAGAGACCAATAATAAAGGACACATGCCACTTAGGTACGTAATATCCGGCTATCATATCCACTATACTCCCACTATCAAGCAGCTATACATAAAAATAGCTGCTTTTTATTATATACCTTTAAAATATAGCGTTATTCTTAAAAGCATATGATTTATAACTTCGGCTATATCCAAATTCATATTTCCCAATACTGCCCTTTTTCTTTTAAAATCAGTAACAGATAATCATAAATAGACTTTTCCTTAAAATATTTTTTTCCCAGATTCGTCTACCAAAGTAGATGGTGTATACCTCAACAAAGAATTTACTAACCCTAAACTTATTATAAGTATGTTTGGACTAAAAAAGAGAAAGATACTATCTTTACTCATTATAGATGCAAAATGCACTGGTTGTGGCATGTGCATAGACAGATGCCGTAAAAACGTGATAGATATTGCAGAAGAAAATGGGCATAGATGGGCTTGGGCAGTACGCCCCGATGAATGTACCGGTTGTGGCAGATGCCAAAAAAACTGTCCAGAAGATGCTATTCGGATAATGACAAAAAAGATTGTAGAATAATGTATTTTAAAACAAAAAAAATGAAAAGAGGAAATTTCTGGCACATCCTTCGTGGAATAGCTATTATTACATTAATAACAGCCGCAGCCGCAGCCATCGTCATGTTATTATGGAATGCACTGATCCCATCTGTTATAGGTTGGAGTGTTGTCAACTACTGGCAAGCAGCCGGATTACTGATTTTGTGTCGCATATTGTTCAAAGGCTTCGGACATCGCCATCCGCTAACTTCGCATAGAGGTCCTTTCCCGTTTGACAAAGATCACATGGAGATGCATGAAAAGATGCGTCACATGTCGTGGAATGAAAGAAAAGCCTATATCCGCAATTGCATGACAAAACTCCATGAACAGGAAGAACAAAAAGGAAATGAGTGAGAAAAGATCTGATTATACAGACTATAACCAGAGCCAACATATATCTGATCTTTTCCGAAAATATCAGGCGCAACTGAAAGGATTTATTGCCAAACGGATACCTTCCAAAGAAGACTGTGAGGATATTTTGCAAAATGTATTCTACCAGTTAGCCAGGATAGACCTTAAAGCAAATCCTATTGATCAGATATCGGCCTGGCTCTACTCTGTCACCCGGAATCAAATTATAGACTGGAGCCGAAAGAAACGGGAAGAAGAGTTACCTATAGTCATGGATAAGGAGGAAGATGGTTCATTCATTGGCGAACTTGCCGGGTTGCTTCTCGATGAAGATGCCTCGCCCGAAATGGATTTTATTCGTTCGCTGGTTTGGGAAGAACTGGACAGTGCTATGAATGAACTCCCTGAAGAGCAAAAGGTTGTTTTCAAGCTCACAGAGCTGGAAGGATTCTCATTCAAAGAGATATCCGATTCAACGGGCATCCCGGTCAATACACTTCTGTCGAGAAAACGTTATGCTGTGCTCCATCTGAGAAAACGGTTAGCCCGGCTATACGAAGAACTTCTAAACAGCGAATGATTTTTTGATATAGACCAAGTCATTTCTCAATTCTATTAGTTACTTTTGTGCAGTACCAATAAAAATTAAAGTAAAATGGAAAAGAAAACAATTGTAGCGCGTGTCGAGGTACTTCCCGGCAAAGAACAGGAGTTTATCAGTAAGGCTGAACCGTTGATACAAGAAACAAGAGCTGAAGAGGGTAATATCAGTTACAATCTTTATCAAAACCCGGCTAATCCGGTAGCCTTCATTTTTTATGAAGAGTACAAAGACCAGCATGCAATAGATATACATGCCACCTCCACACACTTCCGAACATTCGGAAAAGCCATTAAAGAATTACTGGCATCAGAACTGATCATCGAATCGTTCTAAAACAAGTTATTCAGCCATAGCTAATGTAAGTACGCTAATGCGTACCCCACCAGCTTCTTCAAAAGCGGAAGCACAGGCTACGGTAGTAGCTCCGGTAGTAAGTACATCATCAATAATGAGTATATGCTTCCCCACGAAACACTCCGGAGCAGAAAGGCGAAAAGTACCGTCCACATTCTCCCAACGTTCAAACACAGACTTACGGGTTTGCGTTTCGGTATTTTTTTCACGTACCACACCAGAAACCTCTACCGGTATGGAAGTAATAACAGAAACTCCGCGAGCTATCCATTCACTTTGATTATAGCCACGTAGCTTCTGTTTTTTCTTATGAAGTGGTACAGGCACAATTACATCAATGCCCTCAAAAAAGCCCGAAGAGAGTAGTTCTGCTGCCATATAACGCCCCATCACTTCACCAATTTCCTTTTGACCACCATACTTTAATTGATGAAGAATACGACGAAAGTCACTTCCCCGCCGATAAAAGAAATAAGCAGTCGCTCGTTCCAAAGGAATTTTCCCCCAGAATAGTTGTTCTACCAAATTGTCTTTAAACCGATGGTATCCCGTACGAGGCAACTCCATATTACAACGAGTACACAAACATTCTTCCCCTTTAGCCAACGGGCCACCACATATCAGGCAACAACGCGGAAAAAAAAGAGAAAAAAAAGAACTAAGCCAACCTTTCATTATGCTTAATGATTAATGATTAAACAACCCTTCCGGTAAAAGTTCATTTACGAGATTCTGCAAAAGTGAATGAATAAATCCATTCGTTGCAATGATGTGATGCCCTTCTATGAAATGTTTATTCCCATAAAAATCGGTCACCTCTCCACCTGCTTCTAATACAATCAATGCAGCGGCAGCATAATCCCATTTTCCAATAAATGCTTCCAGCCAACCTTCAAAACGTCCGGCAGCTACATAGCAAATGGCAGCGGCAGCAGAACCATTCATGCGAATCCCCCCCACTCTGCCATAAAGATTATCCAATAGGTGTAGTGCTGTCTGTTTGTATGCTCCGTCATTGTACGGCAGTTCTACTATAAGAAAAGAATTGGTAATATCCCGGACTTGCGAAACTTGCAACTGTACACCATTCAGCCAGGCCTTCCCTCCCTTCCAGGCATAAAAACACTCGTCACGACATACCTCATAAACGACACCAAGCAATAATTCATCCCGGCTACGTAGCGCAATACTAACGCAATAGGGGGCATTATCATGGATATAATTAGTGGTTCCGTCCAGTGGATCAATTACCCAACAATAGGGTTCATCATTGTAAGTAGCGGACCCTTCTTCAGCAATAAATCCCGCCTCGGGAAGTAATACTGAAAGTGCTGCAACCAATTTTGTCTCTGATTCCTTATCTACATAAGAAACATAATCGTGCGTACACTTCTCCACAACATATTCAGAACGAAAATTTTTCCGTTCCTCTCTCAGAAAACCACCGATAGTAGTTGCTATATGACATACATCAGCAGTCAGTTGCTTTAAATCTAACATATCATTCTATTTTAATCTTTTGACTTCTCCAAAGAATACACTTTTGACATTCCTGCATAAACGCCTGTATCCGAAAAATCACATACTACCGTCTTTGTATGCTTATCTACAGAAGGGATACAAACCTCTACACTAATAATTGATTGCGTCTGTGCAGGATCCGCGACATGAAATTGTACAGAAGCATTCATTATATCTTTAAAAAGTAGTGCACAGCCTTTATCCACCTTTACAGTGATCTTATCGTGACTGAATGTTGCAGCCCGATAAAATATCAGTTCCCAAACATCCAACTTCTTATTCCTAACCACCTGCATTGAATCACTATTGGCAAGAATCTCTATATTGTCCACCGGATAAGCATCCATATCTTTCGCTGTCTTTTTATTGGGAATCACGCTATAAGCATAAGTTGCATCCCGGGGTGATAGCCCATGATCGAATCCGAGCGTAAATACATCTGTGCTCTGTTCCAGCTTCGGTGCAGCTGTATTGATATCATACCAGTTGCCGGACTGTATTTTATTGCTTAAAAAGACATTACCCCCCATAGGAAACACATACCCGACTCCATTATGTAACACCCAATCCAATTTGTTTTTATAGAAATAATCTCCTGTTTTTACAGTAGAAACACGGTTATTATCGGATACGACAACCGGAGTCTTATCACCGAGCAGACACTGGTTTACTGTTGTAGCAACATTCACAGTTGCAGAAGATGTAATTCCTGCCCCCAAACATACAATTTCCTCATCAAAAAAGAACCATGCTTTTTTTGCAGTAGTATTCACTCCGGCATAATCGTCCTGATAAGCATAAGCCGTTGCCCCATAGATACTATCTGATACACCACCGGCAAAAGTGGATGTTCCTCTCGTCTGCCAGTCACTGGCAGCTTTGGGAATAGTTGTCATCTGTGGTGCCGTCACTCCGGGTATCTTTGCCCAATCCCATACCGGAAAGATATTATAATACTCATCTCCCTTTACTACTATATTGGTACAACCATCCGAAAGGAAATAAGTTTTCAGATTCTCTCCATTCCCATACTCACAGCGCATAGTACGAGAAGAAGCCATACGAACATCAAACGTATATCCCGGACGTACATGCAATGTATAATCTCCGATAAAATAGTGTGTATGGCATGGTTTCACAGCATAATCTGCAGGTTTCTTTCCGGCAAGACGTTCTACAATTGCTGCATATTCACCGGCATATTCCGGATCCAGAACAATCATTCGTTCAGCAAATTCAGCCATCGCACTTTTATCCAGGATACCGGGACGGCTTACTCCACGCCCCAATACATCATATGACATATACTTACCACGAATCGTCTGGTAATAAGTACCCCGCATGAACTTACTCAAAAGTGCCAGCTTTTCTACAGGCAAAGCATATCGGGTACCTCTTGTATACATAGCCACCTGGGTCACTCCTTTCAGTATCTCGTCACCATATCCACCTATGTACAACTGTACTCCATGTTGAAAATAACAATTGTCATATTGGAATCCCTCCTTGGTAGTATATTCAACAGTACTATATGAATAAGCAATAGCCGTCTTCAACATTTCTTCGTCAGATGTCAAACAGGCCCGATAAATCCAATGCAGAGCGATATCAGTCATATTAGCTCCGGTCCATTTGCCCGGATCTCCACCTTCAGCTTTCATCCGTTCCAGTGTTCTATGTTCAAGATCGGCAGGAATATGCTTTTTCCCCGTGCGCATCTGAATCAGGAGAACACCCATCCGTTGCGGTTCGGCTATCTGATTGTACCACCAGTTACTACAATTCGGATTACGCTGATACCAATATTCAAGTGCATCTACAATCTTATTATACAGTGCTTCTTGTTGATAGTATTTATTCTTCGGATTGGTATAGGCAAAAACAAAGTCATAAACACGGTCAATATGGGTCAACGGTTCCCAGTTTGTACGATCCGTACGAGTATAATCTATATCTGTGAATGAACCATCGGCAGCATTATACTTAACCAGGGATTGATCAATGGAAGGGTTACCGGCAAAGTCTGTCCGTATCTTATCCATCAACATTTCAAATTCATTAATCTCTCCGGACAAAGGAGACGAAAGATAGGTATCTGCCATAGCCGGCAGAAAAGACATTGCAAATACAACCCCTACTATACAACGAAGTACTGTTCTCATAGTCTTTTTTTATAAATTACTGTTATAAATTGTCAGTAAAGTTGGCAATTTTCTATGAGATACAAGCTATTATACAGTATATTTTTCCTCTTTTTAATATCCGAAAGGTGTAGATACACCTCTGATCCAATGATAATTAAATGCTATATTTTACAAAAAGTATAAAAAACAGAACATTCCTTATTTGTGACTGTTTTATACATATAAACAATTAAAACAGAACGATTATGAGTGATATTATTAACAGAAACAATTCTATTGCTGAAGAGAACATTGATCCTGACGGACGTCCGGCAACTGATAAGTTTGGAGATTGGAGTAATGAAGTATCAGAGACTGAAAATGTATTTCATGATACCAAAGAAAACATTACTAAAAGTAAGAAACAACGAATCAAGGAAATGGATAAAGTCATCAAAGAAGATTTGAAATGAGACAGTGTTTCTTCTCTCAGAAAATACTGATTATCAAGCTTTAAAAAAGTACGTATTTTTATACTATAAACTAACGTATTTAACACACCATTAAATACGTATTTAAGTAGCAGTTAAATACGTACTTTCTTTATATAAACAATCTATTTGTTGGTATATACATCCACCTGAAACTCTTCAGAAGGAACAGTGGTAAGCTCTTCATAAGGAGTCGACACTGAC
This sequence comes from Bacteroides sp., assembly GCA_019416685.1. Classification (GTDB taxonomy): domain Bacteria; phylum Bacteroidota; class Bacteroidia; order Bacteroidales; family Bacteroidaceae; genus Bacteroides. Next base: position 115,300 of record DXWV01000030.1, on the reverse strand, counting down.
TGAATACCTCCCTGACCTACACCCGAAGTACCACTATTTGTACGAATATACTTTCCGCAAACAGCCATATCCCAATCGGTGCGAAGACGCCATTGAGCATCATCTTCAGCAGAATTCAGAGGTGAGGTTCCCACCACCTCACCAGTAGACAAAGAAATATAAGTCCACTGAGTATCACTCAATCCGGACAAAGTAATCAGACGATCATCCTCTTGTATTACAGATTTCTCCGAAGCACAAGAAGTAAACAGACCTAAACATATTAAAATAAAAACAATGGGTTTCATAAATGAATTTCTATTTATAGTTATCAAGGCAGAGGAGCATAACGAATGGTAAGTTTTCCATTTTTCCGGTCATAACCTTGAAACTGTAACTTAACAGTTTGTCCATTTGCCTTACGAATCACAAATGGGTGAGACTGAGGTATATTAGTATCAGAAACCAGCCATTCCAAAGGACTGGCTGAAAGTCCACTTTCTATAGTAGAGGAGGTAGACAGTTTTATCTCTCCTTTAATAGCTAAATCCTTCTCTGTACAAACATATTCCGTCCCGGTACGATAGTCGTTCACAGAAAAACTGTTTATTTTCCCTTCCCCTAACTTCCCGTTACCAATTTGCCTAACAATCAGAAAATATTTCGGAGCGCGGAAAGATTGAAAATCAGCCAATTTATCTGTAAAGTTAAGTCCTACTTCAATGGTCTTGAAAGATTCAAGCGTACCATTTCCCTGCATATAATAGTCACCGCCCTGTGTCAGCATTAACGGATAATCTAATATGACGGAAGGAGAAGTGGCATCTCCATCGGCTACACCCAAACGAAAATAGAGATCATTGCGGGATGTATAAGTCAATTTCACCCGAAAGACAACAAGCGGAGTATGAATCTCCGGCTCTACCATAAGCGCTTCTGCATCCAAATCGGCAAGCCCCCCCTCAGCGGCAGGAAGCAGAAAATATTTATAAGGATAATAACACTTACCCTCACTTCCCCACCAGGTTCCCCAGGAATTGACTACAATGAAAGCTCCGCGCTCATCCTCAGTAATTTCTCCATCACCATTCAAATCATAGGCCACCGTATCATCATATCCGGCAATAGTAAGAGCATGTGCTCCGTCCGTACCGGGACGGGTAATCATATGTGTCAATCCAGTGACAGATGCCCCCTTATAAGTAACTTCTTTCCAATCAGAGCTCTTGCACGAAAAAGTAACCACACCACCCGGCTCTCCTTCTTCGCCACGATTATAGAGATATTGACGAAGGCGATCTATACCTTCCCGTGTCTTTAGAGTAAACTTTGAGTAACTTTTCACCCGATAATTCATAGCACGAAGATATTTATCATAACCAGTCATCCAGGTAGTAGAGGAAGTGGCAGCACTCTCATCATTCATATCGCTCAATGTTACAGCACCAGCCACCTTCATCATGTTATAACCCAGTTCCGGGTGAGAGCCTTGGTCATTTCCCTCATTCAGATAATTCCAGGTAAAATGATAATTGAAGATGTGTTCAGGATTATCAGCAGCACGATCAAGTAAGCGATTCAGCTCATAAGTATAAACATAGCGTACACCGGAGGCTTGTGAACAGGAGTTACCCAACTGAGAGAATACAGGAGGAAAATATTTCAAAGTTGAATTATCTACACCCTCCGGAAGTACAGCAGAGGAGGCAGAACGTGTATTCGTTCCCCACTCCGGTATTCTTTGCCTGCGGGAAATATCCTCCTGCGTCAAAGGCTTCACCGGATAAACGGGGCGTACCTGCTGTGCTACCGATGATAAGCCGATAGCAAGCAGGCAAGCTATTAAAATTATATATTTTCGTAAGTTATTCATTTGCGATGATTCATTATCCGGTTATAGGTTTTAAGCGCCTCATCACGCACAGCTTGCGAATAATGACTATCCTGACTCATAGCCTGTACCACCTGACTTATTTCATCGTGCCGACATGACATTCTGAACCATCCCAATGCTTCAAGCAATGAAATCTGAACCGGTTCATTATCCGTTTTTTGAAGATACTCCAATAACTGAGGAACCTGGCTGTGCACATTATAATTACGTAAATAGCGGATACGTCCCAACCGTTGATTCACCGTAAGACTATCATCCGCATAAATGGAACTAATATCTTTCAGCCAACGGTTAGAGTTCACTTCAATGGCACGTTTAATACCTTTCTCTGCCTTTTCACTCTCTACATACAATACCGGATTAAATTGTTTCTGAAACTCAGCCGTCAATTCTTTTTCCGGAAAAAGTGCAAGTGCCTGTTTTACATTAAATTCAATACGCTCTGCCGTATTATTACGGATAGCGGCACGAATCAATGCGGGAATCAGACGATCATCTCCATTACGGGCAATCATATTGATAGCAAAACGCTGGATCATTTCATAACTGTCGGATACTGCCAGATCAAGACAACGGATAAAGTTATCATCATCATATTCAGAAAGCAATACCAAACATTCCATACGTACTATATCAGACGGGCTACTCATAAACTTATCCAACAGTTGGCCGGAGTTCATCTGTCCGCCATCCGAAAGTTTCCTTAGTGCCATAGCCTGCAAAGCAGGATAAGAACTATTCAACAGCTTCTTCCACCAAGTAGCATTTTTAGTTGAAAGCACTTCATTGATATCAAATCCCAAAGAAACAGGAGTGGTAAAATGAAAAGTAGGATCACCAATCAAATGCCCTTCCAGATAAGGATTTTCCATCGCCATACGCCCAACTCTCATACCCAGTCCAACAAGCCCCAGATAACGGTCTGTCCACTTCTCCTGCAGCACGTTTACACTGTTTGCAAGTACAGCCATTGTATTACCTTTACCCGAAATATAGGCACCGGCTATATACTTATCTTTATGGTAAGAACCGTTGAAACAAGCATCCAGCACAATAAAACGGGCATTAGGAGTATAGTTGTCAAAATCTTCAATATACAAATCGAGACTACGCAGGAAAAGAGAATCTTTTTTTGTCATTTCCGGATCAAAACTACCTTCAAACCAAGAAATCGGAAGGTCATCGAAACGCTTACTTAATACCAACTGTATCGAATCAGTATTCTTTCCCTTCTCACGGGCATGGCGCATTGTTTCACGCAAATAAAGCTTAATACCCTCTACCTGGTCTTTTGTGGTCTGCGGTTCGGGCAGATCATTCATATATTCTATTTCCACATCTCCGTGATGATGGAGAATAGCGATATCAAGATCATTGCGTTGAAGTTCGGACATCAGGCGATACTTCACAGCAGCATCCCGCTTGTGATCAATATACTCAATGCCATTTTGCTGTATTCGTGTCCAGGGAAAGTTTTCAACTAAAGCTAACTTCTCATCAATCCGGGCCATCATAGATTCGGACACATACCCCTGCCCACTGAAGTAAAGTAACTGATCGGCAAGATTAGTATTTTGCTTTAAAGCCACTACCTTTTGCAGATAAGCACGTAACTTATCATATTTAGAAGCATCATCAGCCGACATTTTTATACGTCCCGAATAGATTTCAGGAGACAGAAATTGCGGAGAATCCGGAGCCAGAGAGTAGTAGTAATACAATGGATACTGTTCATCTTTATCCAAGAAATTGAACTTCAGATCGAAATCATCATAAAAACGATCAGAAGGTACCGATGACTCGGTACGGGGAAAGGTTTCCTGATTCATTTTAAAAGCAGAAGTCAGGTGTTGCGCATCACGTATCATAGGTACCGGGATATCCCCTACAAAAACAGCTCCTTCAATAGGGCATTCTTTTTGAAGATACAACTGCCGAAGCTGAAAACGAATCGAATCAGGGACTCCCCAACGATCTACAATGATGTAGGTCTTTAGTCCGTCATTCTCTACGGCCTTAGCATAATTATCTATATCCGTACGAGCTTCCTTATAGCTCACCGGATCAACTACAATAGCGAAACCCCGTTGAAGTTTTGCAGCCAATGCAACAGAGGTTATTGTCCCGGTAAGAATCAGTAAACTAACAATTCTTTTTATCATTTTTCGTCTATTACTTTAATTCATTAAAAAGTCAAATTCACACCCACATTTAATTGATTACGGTTTGTACCGTCCAGAGGCACATAATCTCCCGTGTAATGTTTCAATGTATACTCCGCATATACTCCCAGCCACGAGTGAAAACCAGAAATAACAAGAGGAACCTGTGCCTTTGCACCTATATTCCCTTGACAGTAAGCAGCTGCAGAGGTTTCAAAAGCAGGAAGGCTATAAACAGTTTTCAGCTTCAGTCCATCCGCTGAAAAGCTGGAAGAGAGCCTGTGATTATACATCCCGTTAAGATAGATGCTAAGCAGACTTTTCTTAATAGGAAGGTTCTTACAGGCATTCAGTACAGCATAAGCAGCCGTATATTTCTGCAAATAAACCTCCGGATAATTTTTTATGTCAGACTGACGGACTCCGGCCTTCACCTCCCAGGTGAAATGTGGCAGCATTTGCCGCATCCGGTCCATACGGTAGGTAAGTGAAGCGTCTATCCGTTTCTCAATATGGCATACGGAAGCATCTTTTACTTCCCATACGGTATTGCCATCTGCATCACTGGACTGTGTCTGGATATACCACGTTCCTTCTACTTTATTATGCGAAGCCTCAAGAGTGACATTATGCATTGTTCTTTCTCCGGAAATCCGAAAACGGTTCGTTAAAGAGAATCTTGTACGTGCATACTTTCCTCCTTTATATTTATTACTGCTGCTACCATCTATTGCTTCTTCTGTAGATTTCTCGTAACCTAACTCAAGGAAATCAGCAAGATGAACCGTATTACTCCAACCAAACTGTAAATTACCCTGATAAGCGGTTCCGGTGTATCTGCGTTGGAAGCCAATTGCCTGCTGACTTTCATAATTTCCCATACCCCGGAACAAAAATAGCTGATAGGTTTCGTAAGTTTTTACCAAAGTATAATTCACTGATTCACCCAGCCAGCGTACACCGGCAGAAGCACCAATTCTGAAGTTACCCCATTGATAATCCACACCCGGATTGAGCAAAAAGCGCATTCCTTTGATATCGGGGCGAGGATCTGTCTGATCCGCACTACTTCCAACCTCATATATCGCTCTCAACCCGGCTCTCCAGTGTGTATTAATCTCATAAGAGAAGCCTCCGTTAAGTTTGAACTTCTCCACATTGTAATCCCCCGTAAGTGAGTCGGCCACAATAAACGGATTATCATCAGCAATAAACAGCGTACTATTCCATTTCCGGTCCGTCTGTTTGCCATTCTCATAGCTGACATCTCCTTCAAAAGTTATTTTGCCAATCCGCTGTATCCCAAACAAGCTTCCGCTCCACCAGTGTTCACGCGAGGGCTGATCTACCAACCGGAAGTCACCCGAAGAACGAAGGAAGTTAATATTAATATCCGTCACACTACACAAAGATGAACCGGAAATTCCTGTTGGATTATTACTGCCGTATTGCATATTACCCAGATAGAGCACATCCCGATACAGGCGTAGCGAATCTTTCCCGCCTTGCGCATGGCAAAGGCAGGAAAGAGACAAGCATATTATTAGAGAGAATTTCAGCTTTACAAACATAACTCGTTTTTTCTTTATTTATCTACTCCTGACGGATGTGTTCCCGGAGTAGGGGTTTGTCCACCCAGGATGAAATCTTCGCTGGAATTGTTCGTGTCTTTATACACCACCCGACCGTTATTGATAGCAATCACTTTACGACGAAGGCTCTTACCAGAGTAGCCGCCATTCTTCAGAGAACCATCAGAAGAACCATCTACCCATGCCATACCCACATCTTCTGTCGATTTCAGATGTTTATATCGTTCGCTTGTTACAGCCGGTACGATATCGATACCATCAATTACATATTCACGTGGAATCATCAACTGTGCCTTATCACTCTTACCAGGAGCCACCATCATATTCTCCGGATCAGCCACAAATGTTACATTCGTCATTCCTTCCGGGAGCTTAGCAAGAATCAGCGCCTGCCCATCTACAGAAGGCATGAAATCCATACCAAAGGAAGCATTCAGATAGAGGCAATCCATATTAGGAATTCCATTAATATCGGTGTCAGTACTTGAGAACGGACCACAATAAATATCCCAGTCAGCTGTACTCAAATCTACCGGAGAAGCTACATCATCACCTGTCAATTGACGTTCATTGTGTTTGATAGGATTCGTTGCAACCACCACACTTTCACCGGGTTGAAGAGGATGTTCCTTACCTGTTCCCGGGAAAGCAACGGTAAAGCTTGTCATCGGATAACGATCTAATAATTCTCCGTTTTCATCTACCCAGATAGAAGGAGAAGGAACATATACATTTACCGGAAGACCGTTGTCCACAATACCTAAGATAACTCCATCAAGATACTGCACTTCATCCGAGTTATTATAGATTTCATAGAAGGCATCTTTGAAATACCAGTCTTTCACTCCTGCAAAATAGACTTCTTTAAAAATCAATCCACTACCAGAGGCAATTGCCAAAGGTAAACTTACAGATTGATCGCTATAAACAGAAACTTTGCTTACCAACCCGTTCAGATTGTAATCTTTAGCACTACCTGATGCGCGGAAATCATATTCACCGGCATTCAAGGTAAACGAAGCTTTACCATCTACCGGATTAGCTACCGATTCTTCGGATGTTTGAGTATTAACGGCTGTTATTACCAATTCTGTTACATCCGTCATACTGATATCCGTAGGAAGAGTCACAGTTACATCCACTGTGTATTTCTTTGCGATGTTATCATTCTCATCATCTGAACACGATACCAAAAACAACATTGCCAACAAAGGCAATAAACAAAACAACTTTTTCATCTTTAGTTTTCTTTTTTAGTTATTACATCTTAGATTTTGATTTTTACTTCTGCTCCAAAGTAGATCGGAATAGTCAGGTCTTTGTAACCTGCAGCGGTCCGGTACTTATAGCTCTTTGATATTTTGAGGAAATTATTTGCTGTAAACGAGAGTTCCAACATCTTTCCCAATTCTTTTGTCAAACGAAAATTCAGTAATATAGTAGTCGGGTAATTCTCTACCCCAAAGTAATTACTGTGTCCATACTGAGTCATCATCAGGCGATATTTGTATATATCCTGATATTCGGCTTTCCACTCATTGAAGTTTCCCTGCTTGTCGATGAAGCCTATAGGGTTGACAAAGTATTTCTCTTCATTGTTACCACTCAACGGATCAACGGCCTTGTAGAACAGATTATTTCCACTTTCATCTTCGTAAATACGCTGATAACTCTCTTTCCATACAATTTGTGCCGTAGTGGAGAAAATCATTTTCAATTTAGGAATATGCGTGATAAAGCGAACGTTCGTATTGAAACGTTGTTCTATAGAACCACCTCCTCCGGGCATCACAGCCATATAAGGATAAAGTTTTCCCTCATACGAAGATCCTATCTTCGAATAGGTAGGCAATGTAGAATGACGCTTTACATAGAGCCAGGCACCGTCCACCACTACAGATGTTTTCAGAAGAGGAATCTGTCCGAAGTTGATGCTATATTCTACTCCCCGCTTGATGGTACGAGTATTGTTCACTGGTATATTGTAAGAATACAGGGTAGTATCATTTACAATTGTAGCCGGGTTTCTTATTCCGTCTTTTTCATAATAAAGCATACCGTTGGTATAATTCACATTATCCACATATCCCGGAACCGAATAACGCCGAAAAGGCATCGTCACAGGTACTCCTTTGAAAGAATACTCATTGGTATGTTTTTCATAGAAGAAAGTAACATTTCCAATTACCTTTCTGATACGTCCTGCCAGACCTATTTCCATCTTCTGGCTATAAGCTGGTTTCAGATCAGGGTTAAAGGTATTATCTATGACTTTGGTAGTCATAATAGAAGTGGACTTGCTCATATCATCGGCAAACATTAGATTGAAACTTGATTCGTCAAAATAAGCCTTATCAGGATACAGGTAAAGAAGAGTAGGTGCTTTGGCAGCAATACCAAACCCGCCTACAATACTCAAGTCATCAAACACTTTATTATTTTCACCGTTCAGGATATTATATTCCATATTAATACGAGGTTCTACCATAAACATATCCTTTCTTCCGGCACTCTTATCTATAAACAGATTACTGAGGCGTACACCTCCCTGTAAGGTCAATGTTGTTTTCCGAATGGGTAACTGAGCTTTGTCTTCTATGAAGAAAGAAAGTGTATTGATAGCCGGAACTGATTTGAACGACCGGGGACGAATAGACTGAATATCATTTACCACCGGAGGAAGCTTAGGATCAAACATCATCCCATCACCCCGGTTCACATTATACTTCCATTCGATACCTGCTTTCAGGGTCATAAAACAATCGGATGAAAACTGGAAGAGTTTATTAGCTTTCAACTGTCCGAATACATCCAGAGGCTTACCATCCACCGTATAATCAGAGTAATAAGATGAATGAAGGAAATAGGTTTGATATTCACCGCTCACATACGAATTGGCAACAGGAGTAATGCCCGATTGCAAAATGATCTGCTCGCGACGATAATCCTGCTGATGGCTATAATTTACCATGAAACTATATCCTAAAGAAGAAATCCAGGAAGTATTCAGGCGCCAGTTACCTTCAAGATTGAAGCGCACTCCCATATTTTCATTTTTTATCTTCTCATCCTGCTTCAGTTGAGGATCTGATTTTTCACTATTTATGTTCTGATAATAGGCCAGCCTCATGTTGAAAGTCAGAGGCCGGGAACTTTTCATAAAAGTATTAGAATATCCCAGATTGGCCGTAATCCGGTCAAATCCGTTATAGCGTTTACGTATATCTGCATACGACTGTGAGTAATCGGCGGAAATATTCATTGCTCCCATTTTCTCACTGATAAGGAAACCTTTTCCGGCATAGGCCATTTTAGAGAAAGGATCTGCTTTCAGTTTTACTTCGAGCGGAGTAACCCCCGAACGAGTTTTGATAATGACCGCACCTGACGTAAGATTCCCATACTCTACAGAGGGAATGCCCCGGATTACTTCCATAGATTCAATGTTATCCGGAGAAATGGTACGCAAGTCAAGTCCTTTTCCACTCACCGACTGAGCATTCAGGCTCGTACCGGACTTACTGGTGGAAAGCACCTGCATATTTGCGTCATTCGAAAGTGGAGCACCATCCACCATCACCGATGTACCCAAAGCATTATTATCATTGGAAGATACTTCACGAATATATGCCTGCCCCACATTATTCAGATCCGGATTCTTAGTCAGATTACCAGGAAGGAGTTGCAACATATCTTCCACACTCTTGGGTTGGATATGCTGAATGGCACTTTGATCTATTCTGGAAGCCGATCCCATCCGCTGTTCCTGAGCGGTAACAACTACTTCATTTAAAGCCAGAGTCATGGGAGAGAGTTTAATAACAGTTAGCTTCATCTCCGGCTTTATTTCTATCTTCTTAATTGTCTTTTGATAACCCAACACAGAGATCTCACACGTATAAACTCCCGGTTTCATTCCCGGAATTTTAAATTTACCATCCATATCGCTAATTGCCCAAAGCGCATGATCCGGTATTTGTATAGTAGCAAATTCAATGGGAGCTCCTGTTTCCGCATCAATGAGGGTCCCATTAAAATCAATACGTTTGATTGGAGTATTCTGCGAAAATATACAAAGAGAGGATATCAAAAATAGTATTAGAAAAGATGCTTTTGTTACAGCATATTGTTGTCTCATATTCGTCCTTATCTTTACGCTTGATGTTGAGTTGCAAAGATACTTCAGTAAAGAAAACAAAAGAATACCTATTAATAGGGTATTCTAATGCGAATATCCCTATTGATAGGTATTGTTTAAAATGAGATAACGCAAGAAACAGAACGTCTCAAATAATTCCTCTTACCCGGTCTTCGAAAGCAGACAAAGCAGCCTTGGCACCTTCACCCATGGCGATAATTATTTGTTTATAGGGTACAGTCGATACATCTCCTGCAGCATAAATACCCGGAACATTTGTACGGCAATGTGAATCAATACCAATTTCACCGGGACGGTTCATCTCCACTACTCCACGAAAAGCAGTACTGTTGGCAGCCAGACCAATCTGAACGAAAACACCATCCAATTCAATGATACGCTCTTTATTCGTTTTACGGTCTTTGATACGGAGTGAAGTTAGTTTGTCACCATTACCTATTACCTCAGTCGTTTGTGAGCTAACGAATATCTCTACATTAGGCAGACTTTTTGCTTTCTCCTGCAAGACAAGATCGGCTTTGAGTTCATCCATAAATTCAAATACTGTCACTTTAGAACAAATTCCTGCAAGATCAATTGCTGCTTCTATCCCGGAGTTTCCACCGCCGACAACAGCTACATGCTTATCTTTATAAAACGGACCGTCACAATGGGGGCAGAAAGCGACGCCTCTTCCGATATAGTCTGTTTCACCGGGAACATTCAGCTTTCGCCAACTGGCACCAGTAGCAATAATCAAGGCGGGAGCTACAAATTTCTCACCAACGGAAGTCGTCACAAGTTTCTCTTTTCCGTTGACTTCTACAGCCTCAATGCAACGATGCTCCAATAAGTCTACCGGATATTGTAACAGATGCGTTTTCAAATTATCTGCCAGTTCACTTCCAGTCGTATGTGAGACAGATATCAGGTTTTCAATTCCTACCGTCTCCTTTACTTGTCCGCCAATACGTTCGGCGATAATTGCCACCCGCAATCCTTTACGTGCCGAATAGATAGCAGCAGAAACTCCGGCAGGACCTCCACCGGCAACAATAACATCATAGTTTTTTACGGTAGTATCTATTTCGCTTTCATTAATACCATATTGAGCCTCCAGTTTGGTAAGTAACTCCCCAAAATCGCCACGCCCTACGTGCAGTAGTTTTCCATCGGCAAATACAGAAGGTACCCCCTGAATTTTAAGAGCTTCTACTTCGTCCTGATAAAGACCACCATCCACCATCTCATGTGAGATAGAATTGTTCAGCGTAGTCATAGCATTGAGAGCCTGCACCACATCGGGACAGTTGGTACAAGTAAGCGAAACATAGGTAGTAAGGTGTATCGGGCCTTTCAAGGCTTTCACACGGTTACAAACCTGTTCATCGGGAAAATTCTTTCCCTTACCGTCAAGATTAAGAATGGCAAGTAGCAGAGAAGTAAACTCATGCCCGTTAGGAATACCCCGGAAGGTAATACCGGTCTCATTTCCATTCTTCAACAGAGTAAACTCCAACCTTTCTCCCTCATTCACCCGACAAGAGATATGGGGAGAGCAATCGGCTACATCAGCCAGCAGATCGAGTAACTCGCCACGGCTTTCGTGTCCGGACGATACGTATATATCAAAAGTAAAATCTGCCTCTAATCCGGCAAATATACTTTTCAGTTGTTCTTTTAATGTAGGGTCTAACATAATTAGGAGATAGAATATAGGAGTTAGAATATAAAATTGGAAGTTAGAAGTCAGGAGTCGGAATTATAGAGTATGAGAGCCAGGAGTTGGAATACATGAATCAGAAAACACCTGAACAGATTCTAACTCCTGACTCCTAACTTCCAAATTCCAATTTAGATTTTTCCTACCAGGTCGATACTTGGTTTCAGCGTAGCTTCCCCTTTCTTCCATTTTGCAGGACAAACCTCTCCGTCGTGAGTAGCTACAAACTGAGCAGCCTCTACCTTGCGAAGTAATTCACTTGCATCACGACCGATGTTATTGTCATGCAATTCGGCTACTTTAATCAAACCTTCCGGATTTACCAGGAAAGTACCACGATAAGCCATACCTTCTGATTCAATATATACGCCGAAGGCACGGGCCAAAGCACCTGTCGGATCTGCCAACATCGGATACTTGATTTTACGGATACTGTCTGAAGCATCATGCCATGCTTTATGAACGAAATGTGAGTCACAACTTACAGAATATACCTCTACACCCATTGACTGAAGCTGGTCGTATTTTTCGGCTACGTCCACGAGTTCTGTAGGACAGACAAAAGTAAAGTCGGCAGGATAAAAGAAGAAAATCGCCCATTTACCTTTAACGTCATTATTGGTCACTGTTTTGAAACTACCGTTATGAAAAGCCTGAACACTGAATTCAGGAAGCTGAGAATTAAGAATTGATTCCATACTAAACTTATTATTTATTTGATTAAACTTGTTTTTGTTTCTGATGCAAAGATAGGGGGATACCTACCGGAGAAACAAAAAAAGTCCAATCGAATAATTCTATACTCTGATAGACAAAATCCATTATACTATCTGTCTTTTTTGTACTTTTGCAGGAAACTATAAAGAAGAAGAAACATGGAACATCCTCTGTCTCAGTTCAAATACTGTCCGAAGTGTGGTTCGGAGCATTTCAACATACACAATGAGAAATCTAAACAATGCACCAATTGCGGGTTCGTATACTACTTTAATCCATCATCGGCAACAGTTGCCCTGATTCTGAATAAGGAGAATGAATTGCTGGTATGCCGCCGCGCCAAAGACCCGGCAAAAGGTACGCTCGACCTGCCGGGAGGATTCATTGATATGAACGAAACAGCAGAAGAAGGTGTAGCACGTGAAGTGTTAGAAGAAACTGGATTAAAAGTGAAAGAGGCAATCTATCGATTTACTCTTCCCAATATTTATGTATATTCAGGATTCCCGGTACATACACTGGATATGTTTTTCCTCTGTAAAGTAGAAGACACCAGTCACATTGCCGCAATGGACGATGCTGCTGATGCCTTCTTCATTCCTGTTGCAGAGATCCGTCCCGAAGACTTCGGACTCGACTCTATCCGCAAAGGTCTTGGAATTTTCCTATCTACTCTGTAACACCTGCCAACAGGTCATCAAGCATTTTCTTTAGCTGGGGTTTTCCAACTGTCCCCAGCTTCATCCAGGGTTTCCCTTCCACCGGGCAAAACAATAAATTCGGGATAGTACGGATGGAAAAAGCAGACTCTAAAAGAGGCTCGTTATCAACATCTACCTTATAGAAGTCAATCTTACCGGCATATTCAACAGCCAATTCATCAAGAACGGGTGATAACCTCTTGCAATAAATACACCAAGGGGCATGGAAATCGACGATACAAGGTTTATCTCCTTTGAACTCCCAGCCATCAGGATATTGCCGGAAATCAGATACTCTCTCTGTAAAACGCTCTTTTGTCAAATCAATTACTTTCATATTCTTTTTGAGTTTAAGAAACTGTTTTGATTTTTATTCGGAGCTTATTTAGTCTTATTTTTTGTTTAGCTGCGGCTTTGTTTTTAGGAGCATAGCGGGCTATGTGACTAAAAACAAAGTTGCAGATAAGCGAAAAAGAAGGCTGAAGAAGCCCGAGATGAAGCAAAAAGGATTTTTCATAAAAATCAAAACGGTTTCTAATTATCATTGTTTTTCTATAATGCAAAATTACGGCATTCTATCCGAACAGGAAATAGCAATTTAACTGATTCATATAGCAATTTTTCCCCTCTATCACGCAAAGAGCAAATCCACATACCAGGCAGAAGTTCATCTTACTATTAAAACATTTTTCCTTCACCGGACGTTAAAACCTGTAAAACTAAAGAGCTGTTTGCTGTAAAGTCCCCAAAAACAAGTACTTTTGCCAAAACACTAAATTATGAAAAGAAGAATTTCACGATTTATATGTGCCCTGATATGCTGTACGCCTATCATCACGTCGGCACAAACAAGCGAAAAAATCACCTCGCCTGTCAATCTATATAAGGAAGGAAGAAATCTGTTTCTGCAAAAAAATTATGCAGCAGCTACTCCACCATTAAAAACTTTTATCAGACAGGCCCCCAATGCCTCATTGCGCGAAGAAGCAGAATATATGCTGGTATGTTCGGCATACGAACTGAAAGACAAGAACAGCATCACTCTGTTGCGCAATTATCTGGAACAATACCCTGATACTCCTTATGCCAACCGTATTTATGCTTTACTTGCTGCCGGTTATTTTTATGAAGAAAAATATGACGAAGCACTGGCACTGTTCAACTCTGCCCAACTGGATCTGCTGGGTAATGAAGAGCGGGATGACATGACCTATCTGCTGGCTACCTGCTATTTGAAAACAGGGAATGTAAAAGAAGCCGCCATCTGGTTTGAAACCCTGAAAGCCAGCAGTAAGAAATACGACAATGATTGCGCTTACTATATCTCTTATATACGCTATACTCAGAAACGCTATGACGAAGCTTTGAAAGGTTTCCTTCCTCTACAGGATAATCCAAAATACAAAGCACTGGTACCCTATTACATTGCAGAGATTTACGCAATCAGAAAAAATTATGATAAAGCCGAGATAGTAGCACAAAACTACTTATCGGCATATCCGCAAAATGAACATGCTGCCGAAATGTACCGCATCCTGGGAGATGCATCTTATCATTTCCGCAAATATCACGAAGCAATAAGTGCATTTGAGAGTTATCTTGAAAGAGATTCTTCTCCGCGCCGGGATGCACTCTACATGCTGGGACTCTCTTATTTCCAGACGGGAGTATATTCAAAAGCAGCCGAAACATTGGGAGAGGTAACAGGCATCAACGACGCATTGACACAGAATGCGTATCTGCATATGGGCCTTTCCTACCTGCAACTGGCTGAAAAGAATAAAGCCCGTATGGCTTTTGAACAGGCTGCCGCCTCCAACGCCGATATGAAAATAAAGGAACAGGCTGCTTATAATTATGCCTTGTGTATTCACGAGACCTCCTACTCTGCATTCGGAGAATCAGTAACCGTTTTCGAGAAATTCCTGAACGAATTCCCCAACTCCCAATATACCGAAATGGTAAGCAATTATCTTGTTGAGGTATATTTGAACACCCGTAGCTACGAAGCAGCACTGAAATCCATTGATCGCATTGCTCATCCGGGTACCCGCATCATGGAGGCAAAACAGAAAATACTATTCCAACTCGGTACACAAGCATTTGCCAATGCTTCTTTTGAGCAGGCAATCGGCTACTTTAATCAGTCTATTGCTATTGGCCAATACAACCGCCAGACCAAGGCCGATGCCCTCTACTGGCGCGGAGAATCTTACTACCGCCTGAACCGCATGACGGAGGCTGCCCGTAATTTCAGAGAATACCTGCAACTGACGGAACAGACTAATAACGAAATGTATGCACTGGCAAACTACAATTTGGGATATACCGCTTTCCACCAGAAAGATTATGCACAGGCACGCAACTGGTTCCTCAAATACATACAACTGGAAAAGGGTGAAAACAAAACGGCACTGGCCGATGCTTACAATCGTATTGGTGACTGTTTCCTTAACGAACGTAATTTCGACGAAGCCAAACATTATTATGCACAAGCCGAAAGTATGAATGCTTCTTCCGGAGATTACTCATTCTACCAACTCGCCTTGGTGTCAGGACTGCAAAAAGATTATTCCGGCAAAATCACTCTGCTGAACCGTCTGGCAGGCAAATACCCCACATCTCCCTATGTTATAAATGCTCTTTATGAAAAAGGACGTTCGTATGTATTAATGAATAACAACAACCAGGCCATTGCCTCTTTTAAAGAATTGTTGAGCAGATACCCCGAAAGTCCTATCAGCCGAAAAGCTGCCGCAGAAATCGGTCTGCTATATTATCAGGACGGTAACTACGATCAGGCGATCGACGCTTACAAACTGGTAATCAACAAATATCCGGGAAGTGACGAAGCCCGTCTGGCAATGCTCGACCTCAAATCTCTTTATGTTGATATGAACCGCATTGATGAGTTTGCCGCATTAGCTGCTTCCATGCCGGGTAACATACGCTTTGACGCCAGCGAACAGGATTCTTTAACTTACATCGCTGCTGAGAAAATTTATGGACGCGGACGCATAGAAGAAGCAAAAAGCAGTTTCAACAAATACCTGCAAACTTTCCCCGAAGGTTCCTTTAGCCTGAATGCTCATTATTACCTTTGCCTCATCGGAAAAGAGCAAAAGAACTATGATATGATTCTGCTTCACTCTGACAAATTGCTGGAATATCCGGATAATCCATTCTCTGAAGAAGCATTAATAATGCGTGCGGAAGTTCAGTTCAACCTGCAACAGTTTGCAGATGCATTAACATCTTACAAAATGCTGAAAGAGAAAGCAACCACAGCAGACCGCCGTCTGCTGGCAGAAACAGGAATGTTACGCTGTGCACATCTCATCAAAGACGATGCAGAAACCATTCATGCTGCAACAGCTTTGCTGGCAGAAGCCAAATTGACTCCTGAATTGGCGAATGAAGCGCTTTACTACCGTGCTAAATCTTATATGAACCAAAAAGCTGACAAGAAAGCATTGGCCGATCTTCAGACACTTGCCAAAGATACCCGTAACCTTTACGGAGCAGAAGCGAAGTATCTGGTAGCGCAACAATACTATACTGCCGGAGAGTATGCCGCAGCCGAGAAAGAGTTACTCGACTACATCGAACGGAGTACTCCCCACGCTTATTGGTTGGCACGTAGCTTCGTCCTTCTGTCGGATGTATACATGGCTATGGACAAAAAGCTGGATGCACGGCAATATCTGTTGAGCTTGCAACAGAACTATCACGCCAACGATGACATTGAAGGCATGATTGAAAGCAGACTTGAAAAACTTAATAAGTAACGAAGTATGAAACGTAATCAATATATCTTCCTGGGAATGGTGCTCGTCGCACTCCCTTCACTGGCTCAGGTGCAAACCCAATCCAAAGATACAACCATGAACCGTACTGTCGTGGTTGAACAGGAATACAATCCTATCATTCTGGATGCCTCTAAAGTAAACGTTTTGCCCAAAGTAGAAGAGCCTGTAGTAAACAAGAAAGAGGTTGAATATGCTATAAGTTCTACCCCTACCTCCAATATCCCTGTGGGAATCATGCAGGCTTATACCGGAAAAGAGGTACAACCGACAAGTAAACCGGGATATGTACGCGCCGGATATGGTAACTATGGCAACCTGGACTTATTGGGTAATTATCTTTTTCGCCTTTCAAGCCGGGATAAGCTGAATGTAAACTTCAGTATGGACGGCATGAACGGTACGTTGGACATGCCCTACGGTGATGCCCGGAAATGGGATGCACATTACTACCGTACGCGTGCTGCTATCGATTATTTGCATCAATTTGGCAAGATAGACCTGAATGTAGCAGGACACTTCGGATTAAGTAATTTCAACTATGAGCCTTATGGTTTTTCTTTCAAGAAACAGAAGTTCACTTCAGGTGACCTGCATTTCGGAGTGAAGTCTACAGACGAAACAATACCGTTACAGTTTAATGCAGAAACCAATCTGATGCTTTATGACCGGCAACACAACCAATTCTTCGGTGGTGTGAATGAGACGCAAATACGTACCAAAGCCATTGTCAGCGGAAACATCAGCGATGAGCAACAAATAAATATTGCTTTCAAAATGAACAACCTCATCTACCATAATAAAAGAGACTTTTATGATGAAGAGATAAAGAGCATTTTCAAAAGCCGTACCGTCGTAGACTTAAACCCGTACTACGAATTCAACAACGATGATTGGCGACTGCATCTGGGAGCTAATATTGATTTCTCTTTCGGTAATGGCAAATCTTTTCGTGTTTCTCCGGATATAACCATACAATATGTATTCTCGGACAGTTATGTGGTCTATGCCAATGCTACAGGCGGCAGGTACCTCAATGACCTTCGCCGATTGGAGATTTACAACCCATACAGTGACCCTTCTAACGAGGTGAGAGATACCTATGAGCAGCTCAATGCCACTCTGGGATTCAAAGCAAGCCCTGTAACCGGTTTATGGTTTAATCTCTTTGCCGGATACCAGAATCTTAAAGATGATCTGTATCAAATAGAAAATAGCTGGATAGGCGGAACAGGTGGTAATTTCATTGACCTGAGGCAAACTTCAACAAATAACATCTATGCCGGACTCAGTGCCAGTTATACCTATAAGGACTTGTTTACACTCTCAGGTGAAGGTATCTACCGCCATTGGAAAGCCAGTGATGCCTATACAGATAATGTATCTTCCCCGAATTATAATCCCGCTCTGTGGATGAAACCAGAGACAGAGCTAAATTTTAAAGCAGAGATACATCCCATTCCGGCTCTGTGGCTAAATGTAGGTTATCAATATATCTGGCGGGCCGAAAGATATTACGGATTTAGCAAAACATTCTTCCCCGCCGTCAGCGATCTTAGTATAGGAGCCACTTATCACTTGTTTAAAGGAGTCTCTGTCTATGCAAAGGCGGATAACCTGTTAAACAAGAAATTCCAGCGTTATCTGCTCTATCCCACTGAAGGAATTAACTTCCTGGGCGGTCTGAGTTTCCGATTCTGAATGTCACCGGCATTGTCTATAAATGCAACCGACACTTTGCCCGAATACAACTGGTATTTCAGACCAATGCAATAAGTAAAAAAGATGCCCTCTGTCTCGATCAAGAGAAGAGGGCATTTTATATGGGGGATATATAGATTTTATCAACTGTTTCTTATTGTGCAAACTGCACACTGCTCAACTTATTCCAGGCCCCGCGAGTAAAATCCGGAACTTCAACCGGAGCAGAATTATTATCCAGTGAGATTTCTGTCAAAGGTATCAGAGAGCACCATTCTGCCAGATCGTAGACATCCATATCAAGGGGAAGCCCTCTTTGCAGACAGTAAATCAAGCGGTAATCCATGATAAAATCCATACCGCCATGCCCACCAACTTCTTTAGCAAGCGTCTCAATATCTTTCACAATAGGATGTTTATACTCTTCCATTAAAGCCGTTTTTTCCTCTTCCGACATAAAAACATGTTCTTCCAGATTTTCATAATTACTACCGTCTCCGATATTCTTATCGTGAGCAATGAGATAACCCTCGATAGGATATTTATTAGCAAACCCTTTCGTTCCGGTCAGCTGAAACATACGATTGTAAGGTCGGGGAGAAGTAACATTATGCTCTATCAGAATAGAGTGTCCCTTCTCAGTACGAATCAGTGTGCAAGTATGTTCACCATTCCGGAAATCTTTCACTTCTTCACCGGTAGATTCTTTGATAAAAGCAGGATTACCCACCGCTTTGGTATCCACGGAAACCAGATAGTTCATCTTATCACCACGATGAATATTCATAGCCAAACAGACAGGTCCCAGGCCATGAGTAGGATATACATCTCCCCGGTGTTTCCTGTTAAAATCCATACGCCAGTTATTCCAGTACTGATTCCAATAGGGTTGAAGCCCATGTATATAAGCACCTTCACCATGAAGTACCTCACCTAATAATCCATGTTGCACCATATTCAGTGTTGTCAATTCAAAGAAGTCATAGACGCAGTTCTCCAGTTGCATACAATGCTTCCGCGTCTGTTCGGAAGTATTAACCAAAGCCCATATTTCATCCATTGACATAGCCGCAGGTACTTCAATCGCAACATGCTTGCCATCTTTCATAGCTTGCACCCCCATCATAGCATGGGTTCGCCAGTCAGTGGCCACATATACCAAATCGACATCCGGCAATGCAGTGACTTTACGCCAAACGGCAGTATCTCCGTAAAACTCCTGTGCCTTGGGCAAACCGCGTTCTGTAAGAATCTCATTCGCAGCTTTAGTACGGCTTTCTTCTACATCACAAAGAGCCACAATCTTCACACCGGGAATGTAAGTCATCCGACGGACTGCTCCCGGACCACGCATCCCTAAACCGATAAAAGCAACGCGAACTTCCGGAACCGGTTCACACGCCAGATTTAATACATCTGTCTGCCCGGCCGGACGTTCCGGTACAGAAACGGAAATAGGCAACTGTTGTCGGGAAGTTTCCTGACAACCTAACAGGCAAAAACCTATCAGCATAAACAATACTAAATTTCTTTTCATAACTATAATCTATTTAAGTTTCTAATACAAAGGTCTACCTGTTACTTCTCCTATCAATATACACACCTGCTGGCAGGTAATAGTAACATTATAGTCCGACGTGTTCTCCTTCTTTCTCCCGGAAATACACAGGAACGTCCGGTGAAAGGATACCTGAATAATGCCAGTAGATAGTATCTTCTATTGCTTTCTCTCCTTCACCTGCCCGAACACTCAGTTGATTATCACCCTCCTTTAGTTCAACATCCGGAAAGATGTAATGAACAGAGGTAGTACCCTTAATAACTCCTGTTACTTCCTGTTCGTTGACAAACAACCGAGGGATACCCACATTGGAATAAACTGTCACAGGTGTGTGTTTTTGCCTCCGTTCCACTACGCGTCGCTGAGTAATATAAAGCACAGGATCTTTACTCCAATTGGCTTTGTACCAATAAAAAGGATCTTTCCGGCACTGCCGGTCAAAAGTCACCAGCCCCTTCATATTCCGGGCTTCCACTCCACCCTGTGAAGAAGCAGGCGTAGCAAAGTCAAACGTATTCCACACATAAGAGGCCAATAAATAAGGATGGCGTGAGATAATTCCCCACTGAATTTCATGAAAACGGGTGGCGAAAGCTTCCGTATAGCGACGGTCGAAACCACAACAATCACCAACATCACCTACCAGTTCTTCCTGATGTTCCGGATTAGCCTCAGCACCATACTCGGTGAGCATGATACGATAACCGGGATAATCCCGCTCCATCGATTCTATCCAAGGCTCCAGATCCTGAATACGGCGTTCATACCAGCCGAAGTAACGATTGATTCCTTGAATATCGGTATTCATATTAACTCCGTGTCCGGGAGCAGCATGACCGTTTACAGAGACAGTCAGACGGACAGGATCTTCAGTTTTTGCCAAATCATGTAAATCGGTAGTCAGAGCAAGCACCGGAGAGAAACGGGTGTTGTCTGTATAAAGCCCATCATCCTCACCATAACCGTAAACTTCGTTGTGTACTCCCCACACATAAATAGAGGGATGATTGTAATTCTGCCGGATCAGTTCGCGTAATTGCTCTTTTGCATTCTCCGCCTCGTGCGTACTGACGCGGTTCACAAAAGGAATTTCTGCCCAAACCAGAAAACCAATGCTATCACAACGCGAATAAACATATTCCGATTGCTGATAGTGTGCCAGGCGAATAGTGGTAGCCCCTAATTCACGGATAATAGAGAGGTCTGTGTCATGTTGCTGCGGAGTGAGGGCACTTCCCGATTGCCACCAGTCCTGATGCCGGCAAACCCCGTACATAGGAATACGCCGACCATTGAGGTACATGCCGTCTCCCGCCCGCAGTTCGAAATGACGCAAACCAAGAGGTTGAGTTATTTCATCAACAATATGCCCACCGGACTTAACCCGGACAACAATACGATACAGGTACGGATCATCTAATCCTTGCCAGAGATGGGGTCTGCGAATGGTAAACGGCTGTATATCGGTCTGTCTCCCTTGAGGGGAAAGAGTGATTTCATGTGATTTCTTTTCTTTCAGAGTGCCGTCAGCCTCAAATAACAAATAATCCATCACAACGGAACGGGGTTCTTTGTAGCGATTCTCTAATTTTGTGCGGACCGCAATCTCTGCAACATGGGAAGTCACCTTGTACTGATCTATATAGACACCCGGAGAGGCATAATCGGTAATGGCAATATTTACACGATCCGTCACAATCAGCTGCACGGGGCGATAGATACCACCATAAACCCCGAACAGGTTATTATTGACCGGAATAACATCGGGTCGGGGAGTGTTATCAGCAAAAACAGTAATCGTATTCTCCCGCCCGAAATCAAGTAAAGAGGTAATCTCTACCGCAAAAGCAGAATAAGCTCCCCGATGCTCAATAGCAAGTCCCTGATTAACGTAGACACGAGCTACCGCCCCTACTCCTTCGAAACGAAGGAAAAGACGCTTTCCACGTAAACTATGATCCGGAACAAACGTTTTTTGATAACAGGCCGGCCCCGCATAGTAATCATTCCGTTGGGTCTGCATATCGACATTATTCCATGTGTGAGGTATTTTAACGGGGTCCCATTCCGTAACAAATGGAGTACTGATCAGTACTGATTCTGCTATAAAAGGCCCCTTACAGAAACTCCATCCGTCATTGAAAGAGTGAACCTGCCTCGAGGATTGAGCTATCAATAAACGATAGAGTTCACTTCCGGCAAGAAGAAATGCACCTACCCCATAAGTAGCAGTCATTTCACGTGTCACCTTCTTCGGATCGGCACCAATAGGCTGCGTCCACCCTAACTTCCCGTCAGCATCAATAGCAGCGCAAAGAGAATGCCAGGCACGAGTCAGCGCAAGGGTATAATCTGTTCCGAAAAACAATCCGGTGCGCAGACCATAAGCCAACGCATAAGTTATCAAGGCAGTTGCGCTGGTTTCGGGTGCGGGATAACTATCGGGATCGAGTAAACTGGCGTGCCAGCTGCCATCCGCTCCCTGCAGACTGATAAGCCGGACAACAAGCTGATTAAAAAGCTGCTCATAAAAAGAGCGATAAGGAGAATCGGAAGGTAATACCTCCAGCAGACCAACCAATCCGGCAGCTACCCAACCATTACCACGCCCCCAGAATATTTTTTGTCCATTAGCTTCCGTACGTCCCAGATAACTATCATCCCGATAAAATAAATGTTCGTCAGTATCATAGAGATGGGCATATGTTCGCCGGAAATTACGATCCATCTGCCGGAGATACTCAGTATTACCGGTAATTTGAGCCAGACGGGCATACACAGGCGGTGCCATAAAAAGAGCATCACTCCACGTCCATGTCTGTTTATTACGATAATCCATCATCGTGTCAGCGGGATGAGCCAGAATCCAATCAATACGTTCATTGGCAGAAGCCACCAAACGAGGATTCCGTGACAACTCATATTGATCGAGGTAGAAACGAGCCATACAAAGCTCATCGGCATGATAAAGAGAATATTGAGAATGACCAGCAAAATTGGCTGGTAATCGTCCATGAGTATCCGCTATAATCCGGCAAAGCCAATCATTATATCGGCTGGTATCTGACAGACGTACCAGTTGAGAAAGCCCCAGATAAAATGTAGCATTTGTCCAGGCATCGATGCCAGCGTCATGCAAATGTCCGGGAGTTCCTGTCCGGGAATAAGTGAAATGTTCCAATTGCCAGTCGGCAACGTTTTGCAAAGTACACAATACGTCACTATTGTCAAAAGGAAGGTTCACATAGCCCTTTCTTAGATTGTTTTCATTTTCAGACAGTACCTCCGCAGATAGACCTACAGAGAGAAATAACAAGAATCCGATAATTTTGTAGTTCATACTCTTTTGCTTTCGTTATCTGACGCAAAAGTAGAATCAACCCATTTATTCGGATTGCCTTATTCGTTATACCTTTTGTTCGTTTTGCTTTATTGTACTCACAAAGAGAATTATTACAATACTCCTCATTTACTTCCGGTACTTTGCCACAAATGCAGTTGGTGTATCACCAAATTCTTTCTTAAATGCACGGGTAAAATAGGACTGGCTTTCGATACCAATCTGGTCCATTGCCTCTCGGATTGTCAAATTCTCTTTTACCAGCAATCGTGCTGCCTTGCGAAGCTTATATCCCAAAATAAATTCTACGATAGACTTACCACTGATACTTTTAATCTTGGCATATAACTTACTACGGCTCATTGACAATTCGGCAGCAATGGAGTTCACATCCATATCTGCCTGTTCCAAATTACGTTCCAGAATATCGACAAACTCTTTCATAAAACGACTATCCTCCTGATTTACAGACAGCTCCGAAGCATCAGCAAAGTAATTACGCGCATAATATTCTTTAAGTTGTTCCTGACGCTTAAAAATATTCTGGATGGAAAGCAACAGCAAATTGAAATCTACCGGTTTTTCAAAATAGAGATCTGCTTCCGACGAAGCTCCCTCAAGTTTACTTTCGAGACTGGTCTTTGCTGTCAGCAAGACAAACGGGATATGTGATGTAGCCACATCCGTTTTTACTTCCTGACAGAGGGTAATACCATCTTTCTCAGGCATCATGATATCCGAAATAATAAGGTCTACACTGTGTTCTGTTAGATAATCGGAAGCCAATTTTCCGTTTTCCGCCTCTATTACTTCAAACTTCACAGAAAGAAAATCGGCAATCATACGCCGTAAATCATCATTATCTTCCACCAGTAATAACCGTTTCCTCTCCTCCGTTGCAGGAACCTCCGGTTTTTCCAATAGTAGCTCGTTTTCAAATGTTACCTTAGGTTCTTCAGAAGCAGCAATTTCATCCGATACAGCTGTTTCCATCACATTAAGTCGTTCGTCCGCCGTGTAAATCTTTCCATCCAATGGCAGGCAAACCACCATGTCGGTACCTTGTTCCGATTCACTGTGAATACTCACTGTACCTCGATGAAGTAATACGAGGCTACGTACCAATGCCAGACCGATGCCCGTACCCAAATGTTTGTCAAAGTTAACCGTATTCACCTTATAAAACCGTTCGAATACACTACTAATGGACTCCTGTGAAATACCAATCCCCGTATCACGTACAGCAATAGCAAAATAGTTTTCAACTCCGTTTTCTCCGCTCACCGTAAATGAATAGGAACGTGCCGGTACAAAAGACTCTGCACGCGCATAAGTCTCGACCGAAATACGACCTCCATCTTTTGTATATTTGAAAGCGTTATGAAGTAAATTCATCAATATCCTTTCGAATATACTCCGATCAATACAAAGTTCTTTTGGTAAATCTACATCCAAACGGATATCAAACTGAATATTGTGTTGCTGCGCGTGGTTACGGAAGTCAGCAGTAATACACCGTACCTGATCGTTCACATCCGTCGGTTCTACCTGTAACGGTAATTTCCCGTTTTCAACTGTCCGAAAATCCATTAATTCATTTACCAGCTTCAACAAACGCCTGGCATTGCTGCTAAGTATACCATAGTAATATTCTGGTAAACCTTCTTCACGCAGACGATCCACAGCTCCGATAATAAGAGACAACGGAGTTCGGAAATCATGGGAGATATTAGTAAAGAAGCGTAACTGCGACTGATGAATCTCCTCTTTCTTTTCTTTATCCATATTCTCCAGATAGAGTTGTAGTTTCAGATTCTTACGTTCGGTATAATAACGTAGAATAAAGAATGCAACTATTGCTAACAGTATAACATATACCAAATAAGCCCATACACTCAACCAAGGAGCAGGTAGGCGAAGAACATGCACACATGTAGGCGATTCACTCCACACCCCATCATTATTGGAAGCCAATACCTCAAAAACATAATTCCCCGCAGGGACTTTGGAATAGGATGCTTTACGGGCATCTGCATCCACCTCTATCCATTTATCATCATATCCCACCAGACGATAGCGATAGCGATTCTTACGCGGAATATAATAATTGTCCGATGAAAAAGTAAAACCAAAGTTCGCCTGGTCATACTCCAGTACAATCTCCTCGGGCAGTCCTGAATACTTATCCAAACGATCATTGCGAGCAGGAGGGGTAGCCAGAGCATTATCCAGATAGAATCCGGAGATAATGGCCTGCGGTTTTATATCATTATGATTCGTTTCTTTCGGATTGACAAGACTGAAGCCATTAGTCCCGCCAAAACATAGTTCTCCCGTCTTACTCCGGAAAGAAGAGAGAGGATAATAAACATTTCCCTGCATCCCGTCTTTCTGATCGAAACGGGCAAAGTGCAGCTTTACGGTATTAAAACGGAACAGACCGTTATCCGTCCCCATCCAAAGATTATTCTCGTCATCGGTACAGATACTGAAAATAGAAAAAGCACCCAATGCCAGGATTTCATCAAAGCGTTCTGTCTGCCCAGAACGAGGATTGTAACGTATCAATCCGTGTCCAATAGTCCCGATCCAAAGATTATCACTCCCATCTACACAAATGGATTGAGCATTAAGATGGGTAATACCATCAAATGCAACAGGAACAACGGTATAATCTTTTGTATTCAGTGCATACAGTTTACTATGCGAAATAATCCAAAGCCGATGACCACTACCTCGACACATATCGAAAATGAATGTATCGCTATCACTCTTATCCGTAAAATGGCAATGCGTGAAACGTTCATTGGCATATGAATAAAATGAAACGACTAATTTATCCAGTTGGTAAGCTACCCAAAGGCCGGAATCCGCTTCTGCAACAATCTTTCTAAGGTTATTCGAACGAAGTGTATTTACATCCGTACGATCATAATGAAAATGCCGGAATCTATTTGTGACAGAATTGAAACAATCCAGTCCCCCACGGAAAGTAGCTATCCAAAGATTATGATGTGAATCCATCACAAGCGACTTCACATTATCCGAAGACAAACCGTTTCCGGTAGTACTCTGGCTGTAATAAGTAAAAGCCCCGGTACGTTTGTTCAGACAATTTAACCCCACCCCTTCAGTGGCAATCCACAAGCGATCACCCTCTTCAGCAAAACCACTTACCAGATTATGATTGAGAGACTCTTCCCGTGGCGTATAAGTTTTCACCCATTCTGATTCATTCAGATTCGTATGGCAAATATAACCCGAATAAGTTCCAATCCAGATATTCCGTTGCCTGTCTTCGGAAATAGAGCAAACGGAATTGTTGGGCAGGCTGAATGGGTTTAATGCCGAATGCAAGTAGCGGGTATATCTCCGAGTATCAGGATTCAATATATACAATCCCCTTTGAGTAGCAATCCACAGCTCACCATATTTGTCCATACAGAGCATCTTCGTCAATACATTCCCCCCATTCTCAACGTGAAAGAAATCGAAAGTTTCATCTATCGTTGCTGTAGGAATATCAACTTTAAAGAGCCCTTCATTCTCAATCAATACCCACAGCTTATTCTGATACTTACAAAGGCTCTGAATGTAACTTCCAGCCGCAAAGCTAAAAAAGAGTGAGAATCTGTTCGTGTCAGCATCATAACGAAAAACGTTACCATCGGCAGCCACAAAAAAACTGTTTTCGTCTCTGGCATAAGCAGTCGTTCCTCCAATTCCCTGTCCTTCATACAAGGCTCGTACAGTCGTGTGATGTTCTTCATCGAGCAGGGCAAATTCATCGTTTAAACCAACCCATACCCTATCCCGGTTATCGAGTGCCAGAAAACGGACAAACGTATCCAATAAATTATCAAATGAATCGGATACTTTAACGTAACCATACAACCCCTTATTCGTTGCAATGAGTAAACGCCCTTCTCCATCCAGTCCGATAGCATTGAACTGCCAACCCACCGAGGAGTCTATCTTCAGAAAGTCCGAATAATAATGCTTATACTCGTATCCGTCAAAACGATAAAGCCCATTGTCCATCAGTATCCAGATGAAACCATAACGGTCCTGTAATATCTGCCGCACACCATCATAATAGAAACCGCCTTCGGGAGAAACATTTCTGAATAGATACCCTTCCTTTCCGGCTCCCGGAACAGAAAACAGGGAAAGCAGAAAAAGACATACCCAAAAAAGTTTTTTATAGTATTGCATAAGTAACCCGTTTTTAACTGTTCTGTTACAACTTCACCGACAAAAATACAACTATTGCCAGAAATCGAGTACAGAATAGGATTTTATTTCTTGTTCGTTTGCCACAGGAATCAGACAAAATTCCGACCGATATTCTTCATTTGCATAGATGGTGGCTGCCTGCGTCGGCCTTGCCCCCCAACTATCATATCCACCCACTCCCTGGTGACTAATATCCAGACAAACTTCTACATAATCGCGAGGAAGAATATCCGCACTGTGACTCTGCCGAAGCTGATAGGGTGTATCTGCTATTCCTGCATCAAAATCCTCTATACAATTTCTCAAGGCATTAAATTCCAGCAGGTCATGGGCAACTACCATTAGCCCCTTCCGGTTCTTGGCTGTCAAAGAGATCCAACGGGTATCCGTTCGGTGCCCATTCTCCTGAGGACGAACGTAAGGAACATACATATCATCTACAGTACTTTTATATAATCCGACTGGAGTTCCCAGCTTACGGTCTATGTAATTCTCTTCGGGGCCACGTCCCAGATAATTAACCATATTATATTGTACCGGCATACGGAAACGCACTCCGATACGAGGTATTTCAAGCACATTTTTCCGTATCTTGTCCGATTTTGCCTGCGGTGTATAAGTAGCCATCAGTTCTGCCTCTGATTTAATAATAACTCCTTCTTCCACTTCCACAGGAGTAAACCGAACAGAAACTTTCACTATTCCCGTCGGACAGACTTCGTAACAAAGAATAAAATGATTACCAACAGGTAACAAGTAATCTGTTGTCAGAAGGATATTTCCGTTCTCTTTTTCCTCTGTCGTGCAGTTCACCATATTAAATTCCCGGCTGGCCTGTTTCCATACTTGTAGACGTTTCGGAGCTCCGTTTCCATAATCATTGTCATTGGGTGCTCTCCAGAAGTTGGGCTGTAATCCAAAGTTTTCTTTGAAATATTCCCGCCCGTTTACGCGATAAGAAGTCACCCTCCCTTCTTTCGTATTCAGAGTGAAATTCACTTTACCAGATACCACAGACACTTCATCTCCCTGTCTTACAATATCCAGTTTCGAAGCCGTCACCGGACAGTACGGTAGTTTATCAACTTTCAACGGAAGTTCGAACTGATCATAAGCCACCAGATGACCGGCAGCAACCAAAGGAATATCCTTCAAAGACGTAACTTCCAGACAAGCAAAATAGGTATGTCCCGGTTTTAACACCAATTCTTTCACCGGCAAAGTAACAATGGCAGATTCCTGCGGTTGAAGAGATAGTGGCAGTGTTCCTCTTTTTACAACCCCTTCACCATCGAAAATACGATATGCTATCCGATAACCGGATAAATCAGTAAAATAAAAACGGTTGGTTATTTCAATCTCTCCCTTCGCAAGATCAATCGCTTTAAAACCCACATCCTGATGGGTATATTTTACCTCTGCCATGCACGGATGCGGTTGTTGATCCGGTCCTACCAAACCATTAATTACAAAATTTCCATCCGAGGGCTGATTAACCCCAAAATCACCGCCATAAGCATAAAAAGTTTTCCCGTCTTTACCAGTAGTCAACAACGCCTGATCTATCCAATCCCAGATATACCCGCCTTGTAAATGAGGGTATTTATAAATAGCCTGCCACTGTCCGTACAAGTCACCGGTAGAGTTTCCCATTGCATGAGCGTATTCGGAAGGAATCACCGGACGGTCGGCACCAGCCTCTCCTATCTCTTCCAACCAGGCTGCCGAAGGATATTGAGGAACATACATATCGGTATTCCACTCCCACAATGCACGTTCGTAACACACCGGGCGATTCATTAATCTCTGTTCCCTCTCTTTCACCCACAGATAAGTCTGGTAAAAATTATATCCGTTTCCAGCTTCATTACCCAAAGAGATGATAGTAACGGACGGATAATTTTTATTACGCTCATACATGTTTCTTGTACGGTACAGATGATTCTCCAGCCACGCAGGATTATTTCCCAGACTGGCTCCTTTTTTTAAATCATAACGCATCCCATGTGACTCGATGTTCGCCTCATCATATACATAAAGCCCATACTCATCGCACATTTCATAGAAACGCCGGTCCTGAGGGTAGTGACTAAGGCGAACGGAATTAATATTATTCTCTTTCATTAACCGGAAATTATTCCGCATCTTTTCAGGAGTCACGTAATGTCCATATACAGGATCTGTTTCATGTATGTTCACTCCCTTGAGTTTAATCGGTTGCCCGTTTACAAAAAATAATGGTTGCCGTTTGCCTCCGATTACATAATTGCTCTCCTTTATTTCAAAACGGCGAAAGCCAACCCGGAAAGGAATGATTTCTTCTAATTTCCCACTCTTTTCTACTGTAATCAGCAATTTGTACAAGTGGGGAGCTTCAGATGTCCATGTCAATACATGAGATAGTTCCCGTTCAAAAGTCACGGTTTCCTGCCCGGCTGCTCCTACCTTTAAAACACTTGTTCCGGTTGCCACTTTCTTACCATCTGCGGCAAGTAACTCAAAACCAACTCGAGTATCAACAGCTATCAGTCTGGTATTCTTCACATCTACCGACAAACGAAAAATACCGTTTTTATACGTATCGTCCAACGTCGATATTACCCGGAAATCCTGAACCGCTGTTTGTGGCTGCGACCACAGGAATATGTCCCGTTCGATGCCACTGATCCGGAAAAAATCCTGGCACTCCAGATAGGAACCGGTACTCCAACGGTACATCTTCAAAGTTAACAGGTTCTTTCCTGATTTCAAGTATGAATTAATAAGGAACTCTGCCGGATTTTTGGAATCTTCATTATACCCTACCTCTTTCCCATTCAGATAAACATATACACCGGACTTTGCCCCAGCTATATGTAAATAAATGTTTCTTTTCTGCCAAGTATCAGGAATAATTATTTCACGGCAATATACTCCTACCGGTACCCGTTCCGATAATTGTGGAGGATGAGGATTTTGAGGTGCAAACTCGTAGCATTGATTGACATAAATAGCAGTACCAAACCCTTGCGCTTCCCAGTTTCCGGGTACATGTATATCATCCCATCCACTTAAATCAACAAACTGGTTGGTGGCATCGGCAGGAAGTTCTGTTTCATCATCAGCATAGCGGAATTTCCAGGTTCCGTTCAACAAATAATAGTAAGGACTACGTTCATATACTCCGGTCAATGCATCTGTACGATTGTCATAAGACATGAAAGTAGTTCTCGGTTCTTCCCTGTTGACCGCCATCACATTCATATCCCTCCAATAAGGAAGTGATTCACCAACTGCTTCTACAGAAACAGAAAAAACCAGCAAGACAGTTACGGATAAGATTTTCTTTATCATAAAAAGCTTTGATTCTATTGGCAAAAAAGCCATAGCCCCCGATATTACGAGGTTACTATGGCTTCTTTCCTGATTTACCTTATTTTACTATTACCTTTGTACTATTGATTTGTTTGCCATTGGCGTTTACGCGCAGGATATACATACCGGCCTGTTCAAAAGCAATAGTTGCTTCAGTACCGGTCAATGCCACAGACTTCGCACATTTGCCTACTACATCATAAGCCTCTACAGTTACATTACCAGTATTTTCTTCCGGCAAAGCAGTCTGTAAAGTAATAACTTCGTTTACACCTGCCAAAGAGGGAATGGCAGTGATCTTTCCGGCTTTTCCGCCATCGATATTCTGAATACCTGTTGCATTAGAAGTATACTCTATTGTAAGTGTCGGACACCTTTCTTCATTTTTAGTAGCAGCTTCACGGGTAGAAAATTCCATCACATTCTTCCAGGTAGCAGACCCAGTATCCTGATACAAATGAAGCGAAATAACAGAACGTCCGGCAGTACACTGTTTCTTAATATAATCAGTCATATCCAGATATAAACATCTCGTTTCGTCAAAATTATCATTCCCGTTCCACTTCATATATTCACCCGGACATTCAGCAATATAATCCCCTTCATAAGGACGGTTAGAGTAACACAAAGTCCCTTCCTCCCAGTTATTATCCGGTACATCAGAAAGTATCAGATTTACTTCGCCAGCCGATTCCTGGGAATCATGGATGTACAGACGCAATTGTGCTTTGCTGATAACGGCATCTGCCGGCAAATTAACAATATCTGTTATATCAAACTTCATATAGGCCATACGGTCAGCATTGTCACCTTCACCTCCACCATTCATCACATGCATAGAAATGGACTGGTTGGATTGCACTATATCCATATAGTCATTACCACGGACAAAACCGTCAGCGATGGGAATCAGTTTTTTAGTCTGAGTGCCACTATTTTCGGCATAAGCTGTTCCCGTCAACAATATCACTCCCAAGCCCAGAATACATACGGCCTTACTTAAAAATGTTTTCACTGTGATTTTTTTTGTACTCATCAGATTCATAATCGAATAAAATTTAAAGCGTTAATAAAAAGGTTTATTTGAACGTTCACAGTACAAAAGTAGGTTCCGTACTCCTTGTAAACTTGCCTGATTCGTCTTTTATTTTGCCTGATTCGCTTTTTAACTACTTCACAAGTACTTTAATATTATTGACTGGATTTTTTCCTTGTAACCGTCCAATATACAACCCTGATTTATTGAACGAAACGGAAGCCTTTCCACCATTCATTTCGCAACTTGCAACGCGGGTTCCTGTCAATGTATAAAAGTCAATCCAGCCAAAAGCTTCTGATGACAACTTATCCTCTTTCCAAACAACAGACACCGGTTCATTTATTACTGCTGGATTGGGGTATACCGAAAGCCTGGCAGCAGAAACTGTACTTACCGGTTGTAATCCAGTAGGTGAGTTAGTATTTACAGTATATACTTTCGACTGCCCGGCATAGATACCCGTACCAGTAAAATCACACTCTATACTCTTCATCTGCGGAGACACAGATGGAATATGTACCTCTACAGTTATCTTTGATTGTGTCTGTGCCGGATCGGCAATATGAAACTGCACGGAAGGTTTTTCGATGTCTTTAAATAACAGGGCGCATCCCTTATTTACTTTGATACTAAGTTCACCGTGAGTGAAAGTTGCACCTTGATAGAATATAAACTCCCAAACACCTAACTTCTTATTTCTAACTACTTGCATTGAATCGGTGTTTGCCAGAATCTCGATATTATCCATCGGATAAGCGGCCATTTCCGCAGCAGATGACTTGTTCGGAACAACAATATAGGCATACGTATCATCTTTCGGCGACTGCCCGTGATTGAACCCAAGTGTAAACACGTTTTTCTTCATCACCGTCTTCGAAGCGGTTGTATTGATATCATACCAGCTACCGGAACGGCTCTGATTCAACAAGAAAACATTTCCTCCATCGGGGAAGACATAGCCTATACTGTTATGCCATGCCCAATTTAAATTATTGTTGTAGGTATATTCTCCCATGGCTACTTCGGCCACCTGTCCGTTGGCAGAGACAGTTGCCTTACCTCCTACCAAAGTACATTGGTTGATAGTCGTATTCACGGGAACCGTTGCTGTAGAAGTTATTCCTGCACCAAGACAAACAACTTCGTCATCAAAAAAGAACCATGCCTTACGGGCAGTAGTATTAATGTTTTTGTATTTATCCTCATAAGAATAGGCCGTTGCGCCATAGATACTATCCGACACTCCTCCGGCAAACTTGGAGGTTCCTCTTGTTTGCCAGTCACTGACCGCTTGAGGGATGGTCTTCATCTGAGGAGCAGTGACTCCGGGAATCCGTGCCCAATCCCACATAGCAAAAATACCGGCATACTCATTACCTTTAATCACCATATTCGTACAGCCATCGGACATGAAATAAGTCTTTAGGTTTTCACCGTTACCATATTCACAACGCATGGTGCGCGTAGAAACCGTACGGACATCAAATGTATATCCGGGACGAACGTGCAAAGTATAATCTCCGCGAAAATAGTGGGTATGTAACGGTTTCAGTCCATAATCCGCTGATTTACGGCCTCCAAGACGTTCGATAATCGCAGCATATTCTTCGGCATGTTCCGGATCAAGTATCATCATGCGTTCAGCATAAAGAGAAGCACTTCCTTTACTTGTTCCGCTGGGACGACTTACACCACGGCCCAAGACATCAAACAACATATAAGTACCACGAATTGTCTGATAATACGTTTCACGCATGAATTTGCTCAATAGCTGCAACCGGGCTTCGGACAAGGCATATTGTGTACCTCGTGTATACATAGCTACCTGGGTAACACCTTTCAATATTTCATCGCCGTAGCCACCGATATAAAGTTGAGCCCCATGCTGGAAGTAGCAGTTATCATGCTGGAAACCTTCGCCCGTGGTATACTGTACAGGGTTATAGACATAATTAATGGCATTACGGAGTAAAGTTACATCTGCTGTGAGGCAGGCCCTGTAAATCCAATGCAGGGCAATATCTGTCCGGTTGGCTCCTGTCCAGTCTGCCGGATTACCACCATCGGTTTTCATACGCTGTAAAGTACGGTTCTCCAAATCAGCAGGAATTTGTTGTTTACCGATACGCATCTGGATAAGCAGTACACCGATACGCTGTGGTTCGGCAATCTGGTTATACCACCAATTATCACAATATGGATTACGCTGATACCAATAATCCAGAGCAGCTACAATCTTCTCATACAAAGCATCACTTTCGTAATATTTATTACTTGGATTAGTATAAGCAAAGACAAAGTCATACACGCGGTCAATATGGGTCAGTGGTTCCCAGTCGGTACGGTCTTCTTTGCTATAATCAATATCGGTAAACGAACCATTGGTTACGTTGTACTTACTCAATGCGCCGTCAATGGAAGGACTTTTGGCAAACTCTGCCCGAACCTTTTCCATCATAGTATCAAACTCATTAGCCTCTACAGAGAGGGGCGAAATAAAACGCGTATTTGCAACGCCCGGCAGGAAACCGGACATTGCAAACACGAATACAGTTAATAAACGAAAGGCTGTTTTCATACAATATATATATTTCATTCTGGTACTATATATTCGGGGAAATCTCCTACTACATGTATCACTCCATTAGTGGGCCGAAGATTGGAGGTAACCACATTGGTCACTTTACCCGACCCGGTGACATTATTAATAATCACCTGATATTGGTCGGACACATCACTGGCTTGCGGACGTAAACTGAGGAACATCCGCGTTTTTGGATTCAATATCTCTACTTCCAGTGGAGTAGTAGAAAGATCGAGAGCATGGTAACATCCCTTGATTATGTATGTATCGAGCATCTCACGAATCTGTGTTACCGACATCGCATCCAATCCGGTAAAACGTTTGCTGGAAAGATAAGCACTCAATGCATCGTCGTTCAGTACGATATACGTGCGGTCGTTTGTTTCAAAGGCTTCCCGGTAACCGGCTTTTTCGATTGCTTTATAAAACAGAAACATATCCATATTTCGCCGGGTTTCAATAAACTCGTAAGCAGTGATATTCATCGTCAGTTGTACAGGACTGTAATTGTATTCGGCATCTTTTTGTAATTCAAGTCCGAACAGGTTGCAGGAGGACAATAGAATAACCAGTCCCCCTATCATTAGTATAGAATATAGCTTTTTCATTTTGATTCATCTTTAATATTTTCCGAATTGCGTAAGGTTCTCGTTTTCCATCAGATTATTATGGTAGACCGGCCAGTAAAGTTGCCACTCTTCTGCAAATGTCTGACAGTTGAAATTAGAATACTGCCGGATATAATTTTCGAAGAAATCATTCATCACTGTCATTGCCCGTCCCGTACGAATGAGGTCGAACCAGCGTTTACCTTCACCCAATAATTCGAGTTGACGTTCCTGAAGTATGGCATCTTCAATGGCCGTCTTTTTATCAGTAGCCATATCAAACTCACTCATCTCTTTTTCTGTAATGCCGGCACGTTTACGAATCTGATTCAACAGAGCGACAGCACCTTCATAATCGTTCAACTGATTCAGTGCTTCGGCACGAAGCAATAGCACATCGGCATAGCGATAGAGCGGGAAATATTTCACATCCGACTGTTTCATACGTCCGCCCGGACACCACTTCCAGATAGCGGCACGACCATTGAAACGTTCAACATGATTGCTTGAATAAACTACCGTAGAGTCAATAGTCTGATAGCGACGGTAGTCTTTCCGGTATTCCGGCGTTTCCCATAACTCTTTCACACGCAATGAAGGAATCATTTGTGTACCGGAAACAACATGCATCTGATAGATAAACTGCACGTAAGAGTTGTTTTCATAACTCCACTTCATAGTCCAGATATTCTCCGTAGTTTCTGCATTGGAGCATACAGTAGCGAAGTTCACTCCTTCCACCAACTTATACTTTTTCAATTCCATCAACAGACGCGAATACAATTCGGCAACCTCATAATCATGCATCCACATAGCGTAATCCGTATAAAGCATATACAAAGCTCCGGCATTGAAACGAAAGACATCTCCTGCACCCGTATCTACCAGGCGGACTGCTTCTTTCAAGTCTTCACCCACTAATTTCAGAACGTCAGCCTGGGAAGCCTGTTTCGGTTTATCCACATCGTAAAGAGAGAGTACCGGTTTTGTCACCAGAGGAACATTACACCAGATACGTGCCAAATTAAAATAAGAGAAAGCACGCAGGAAATAAGCTTCTGCCAGGTAGTTATTACGCACTTTATCAGTCACATCCTGTACCCCAGGTATAAAGTGCAGACCATAATTGGCAATAGAAATCACTTTATACCACTCATTCCAATCGGAAGAAAGATACGATGAATTCAGATTGTTTGTATTAATCGGTGCATTGGGCTGATTGTTGCTCGATGCAGTAGAGCCGATAAAGTTGTCCGAACGTACCTCAAACCAGGTCATATAATTGGCTCCGGTATTTTTGTTGTAGGTCTGTTGCAACGCAGCATACGCGGAGTTCAGTCCGGCACGGACATCATTGTCCGTCTTCCAAAACTTATTGGTGGAGATATCGCTTACAGGCTGTACATCCAGAAAGTCGTTCAGGCAGGAGGTCAGCATCAAGACCAGAAGAGAAATGAATCCTATCTTTTTCATATCTGTATCATCTAAAAGTTAACGTTTATACCAAATAATATATCTTTTGCACGCGGATAAGAAACATCGTCATATCCAACGGTAAAGGCACTCTTTCCGGGAAGTTCCGGATCAAAACCGGAATAGTTGGACCAGGTAAAGAAGTTCTGCATCATCAGTGAGAAGCTGACGGATTCCAGGTTGATTTTTTTTGCTATCTGCTTCGGCAGGTCGTAGGACAGGCGAATGTTTTTCAAACGGATGTAAGAAGCATCTTCTATCCACAAACTACTCTCGATACGCGTATTATTCACTGCCGATGGGGCCGGTTTCGGGTATCTGGCTATATCACCGGGAGCTTTCCAGGAGTTAGCGAGGTTAACAGGATTGGCACGTGTTATCGGTGAATAACGGTGTTCGGAACGTTGCTGATCGAAGAAGTTAAACGCATCGCCTCCCAAGGCAAACGAGAAGAAGAAAGAGAGGCCGAAACCTTTGTACTTGAAGTCATTTCCAAATCCACCGATCACAACCGGTTGGCCTTTACCAATCACCTGGCGGTCCTTAGCGTCAATCACACCGTCTTTGTTCACGTCTTCCCACATCACATCTCCTCCTTTGAACACTTGTCCGTTCTCGGTACTGAAACGGAGTTGCTGAATATCTCCGTTGTAAGGAACACCGTCCAGCTGATAGCCTGTAAAGCGGTCTTTTTCATCGAATACAGGAGTCAACTGGCGCCAGTCCGGAGTAAAGGCATTGGACTCATCATAGGGGAAGATGGCCTGTGCTTTCCAACCATACATCGTTCCTACGGGATATCCCTTGTCGAGCAGGTATACCCAGTCAAGAATCTGTTGTCCGCCTTCGGGAATAGAGATTATCTTATTCTTATTGAATGAAAGATTAAGGTTTGTGTTCCATTCAAAATCGCGGGTACGAATATTGGTTGTATTGATTGTGAACTCCCAACCGTGATTACGTACATCGCCTACATTACGAAAAACGCTGTTAAACCCGGTTGTCTGAGGAATTTTCACACGATAAAGAATGTCCGAAGTGGTCTTAATATAATAATCAGCAATCAGATTAATACGTCCGTCAAGGAAGTTAAGATCCAGACCAAAGTTATATTGCGTTGTCTCTTCCCAACCCAGGTTTTTATTTTCTAACTGTGAAGGATAAATGCCGGGCATATCAGCATAATAATTTATCGAATAAAGGCCATACGAAGCAAAGTTACCTGCCACCTGATTACCGGTCACACCATAACTAACACGCAGCTTAGCATCATTCACAAAGGGTTTCATCCAATTCATGAACTCTTCGTCAGAGAAACGCCATCCCAAAGATACGGAAGGAAAAACACCCCAGCGCTTGTCTACACCGAAACGGGAAGAGCCATCGTAACGAACGTTGGCATTCACCAGATAACGCCCCTTATAATTGTATGACAAACGGCCAAAGAAAGAAGCCATCCGGTTGGAAGTACTGATAGCATAGGTTTTAGACATATCGACTCCGCCATACGCATACGATATTTCGATGGCATCGCTGATATTGTCGAGTACGGCCAGTCGGGTAGTCTCGGCCGTATAACTCTGAATACTAAATCCCGCAAGAGCACTTAATGCGTGATCATTGAATGATTTATTATAGGTCAATACATCTTCGTGTGTCCAGTTGGTAGTGAGATAGTCTTCGTTAGCAGAAGTGCGCCTACCATTCACGTCAAGAATGGCAGGACGGAAGCTCTGATACTTTTGCAGGTAAAAGTTCCCGGCAATGCTGGCTTTAAACTTCAGATCTTTGAGAATCTCATATTCCGCAAAGTCATATAGATTCAGTTCATAGATCTTATAATTATTCTTTCCTACCATTGTCTCGGCAAGCGGATTACTTCTACTTGCAAGAATAGGCGTATAACTACCGTCCGGCTCTATCACATTATAATTGGCGGGGCGTTGCAGAATACGATAACGCGATTCGGAAGTGGCGCGCCGCTGATCGGAGATGGAAAGAGCAAGACGATTGCCGATGTTCAGACGGGAAGAAGCCTTGAAGTCAACATTCATACGGG
The DNA here is from genome assembly GCA_019416685.1 of Bacteroides sp. Classification (GTDB taxonomy): domain Bacteria; phylum Bacteroidota; class Bacteroidia; order Bacteroidales; family Bacteroidaceae; genus Bacteroides. Next base: position 76,633 of record DXWV01000030.1, on the reverse strand, counting down.
TAGTAAGGCGTTTGTTGTAGGTATTCAGCTGAATTCCTTGTTCGTCCAGATATCCGGCACTCATAAAGTACTTGATTTTCTCAGTGGCTCCCGAAACACTGGCGTCCAACTGATGAGTATATGCCTTGCGGAAAAGCAATTCTTGATAGTAATTGTCGGCTGTATACGAAGGATTCAACGAGTCGCGGTTGGCGATATTATTGTAAAGTCCATCGTAATAATTACGTAGTTTTTCATATTCGATGCCATCCTCACGGCTCATCTGTGGAAGAGTCTTTGCAATTTGTGATTGTTTGAGAGAGTAGTTAAGCGATACTTTCGCTTTTCCTTCTGTCCCCTGTTTAGTAGTAATCAAAATGACACCGTTGGCCGAACGCGAACCATAGATAGCTGCCGATGCCGCATCTTTCAGCACCTCCACTGAAGCGATATCTCTCGGGTTGATGGATTCGATGCTCGCCACCTCCATACCATCTACAATAAACAACGGATTGGAACCTCCCTCTCCTAAAGAAGAAGCACCACGGATACGGAAAGTAGATGCAGTACCCGGTTCGGAAGTTCCCATAATGTCCAGGCCCGAAATCTTACCTTGCAAAGCCGAACCTAAGTTTATCGGTTCGTTGGATTGGAGGTCTTTCTCATTTATAGAAGAGATAGAACCGGTAATATCACGTTTTTTCACCGTACCGTAACCTACTACTACCACTTCATCCAATGTCTCCGACGATTCTTTCAGAGTTATATTGATTACATTGCGTTTGTTTATCTTCACTACCTGAGTTTCATATCCCATGAAGGAGAATTCTAACGTCCCGTTGGCGGGTGCCTGGAGCGAATACTTTCCGTCCATATCGGTCACTGTCCCGGTTCCGGTTCCCTGAAGCCGGACAGTCACACTTACCATAGGTCCCATATAGTCGGAAACAGTTCCCGATACCTGTATATTCTGGGCCATCAATGTCCCTCCCGTCAACAGACTGAAGAAGAGACAAAACAACATCACGTGTGTTTTCATATATCTACTCGTATTTTAATAAATTAATCTTCTTGTCTTTCTACCACAGTTACTGTATACGTAACAGTTTTACTCTTATCCTCAGAAGTCAGAGTATAAGATACAGGATTGGTAAAATCCTGCGGAGTGTCCCAAGGTTGAGTAAATACTGCATTATACGAATCAGGTGAAAGTTCTAATAAAGGAGTCAGATGAGTTATATTTGTGCCTTTCGGAACCTCCACACGAATTGTTTTAGCAGATTCCACTGCAAGCGCCCGTACAGGTTCTCCGGTTTCCGGTTCAATTATTTCCGGGAATGAAAGGGCATAAATCTGAGCTTTAGAATATAAATAACTCATATCCTTAATAACTGTATACACTGCTTGCTTTCCACTCTGTGCAGTTACAGTATATTCAATTACATCTGCTGTAAAATCTACCGCTTCCAAGTTCTGAGGATACACGGTAGCCCAAGGACCGGCAATAATGGATGGACGAATTGCTGTCAGATCCAGATGCTGCGGCAATTTAATTGTAATGGTCTTATTAGCCTCATCAATGATACCCTGATGTTGTATCTGTACATTTCCTGCATTCGGAGCTGGTTTGATAATAAAAGATACAATACTACGGATATTAGACTTCGGCTCGCCGTCCAGACTATTTTCTCCGCAGCCGGAAAAAGCCAGAGCCATCACAAAGAATAAAACGTTCAGATGAAAAACATGTTTTTTCATACTATTATTAATTAAAAAGTTAAACTTAGCTCATTATTCTGTGTCATCGGAGTGAATATTAAAACCTGAAACATATTCCCTTCCACTCGGATTATCTGCTGCAAAAGTAGTGGAGAGCCTTATTCCTGCTTTGCTTTATTTGCTTTTTGTTTTGTCTGAATAAGTTTTGTATAAAACAAAAGGAGGACACTCCGAAAAGTATCCTCCCTCTGATAAATATAGAACAAGCAATCAGTTAATCATCCAATCTCTCTCCGGGTAAATCTCCCTGTGATTTCTCTTCCTTTATCACCTCTTTGCTCAGCATCGATTTCGGGAAATAGCTCGACAACGGTATACGAATAAACTTCATTTTCCTGATTTGTCTCGTTAACCAACGATCTGCAATGAAATAGATACGTGATACTTCCACAGTTGCCGGAGTTACATCTTCCGGACGTTCTGCTCCCGGACTGGTAAGAGCCACCTGAAATGTACCGATTCCTTTCAGATTCACCGAATATCCTTCCGCCAGAAGTTGCCTCAGCACTGAAGATACTTCTGTCAGAATGCCTTGTACTTCACCTTCACGGAATCCGGCGCGTTCCGCTACGATACGGGCCACATCTTCCTCCGTTTTACCACCGCGCTCCTGCAGCTTTTTCTGTACAGCATACCACCGTACTTTCTTATTGCCGCCTATGACGCTCACTTTCTTTCTTACTAAATAGGGTATTGACATTTTCTTATAAGTGTTTATAAATTAGGGTTTAAACATCCGATGCCTTCCTCGTAGCCCTTCATTGTTTTACATGTACATGTAAAGCTGTTAAACATGTACATCTAAAGCTGCGAAACATGTACATGTAAAGCAGTGAAACATGTACATGTAAAACAACGGGCGATTACGACAAAGATAACCTTTCTTTACGGGGAAAGCAAACAATCCCGGTAAGAAAAGCAGGTTTGGATAAAACATATCTTCACACGCCTCTTCTCTTCCGAGTCCTAAAAAAAGTCTTTTTTTGCAAAAAAGAAACAGATTCTCTCTATATTATAAGGTAAGGATAATGTTTTTTTCTACTTTTGCCTCCGAATTTTATGATGTAAAGAGGTTGTAACTTAGAAAAAACATCCCCCCGGCATCCTTATTAAAGTAAAAACTATGCAGAAAAACCTTGTTATTGTCGAGTCTCCAGCCAAAGCAAAAACGATTGAGAAGTTTCTTGGAAAAGATTTTAAAGTACTTTCCAGTTATGGACATATCCGGGACTTGAAGAAGAAAGAATTTAGTATTGATATCCAAAAAGATTTCAAGCCGAATTATGAAATACCTGCAGATAAAAAAGAGCTGGTAGCAAAGTTGCAAGCAGAAGCCCAAAAGGCAGATGTCGTATGGCTCGCATCCGATGAGGACCGCGAGGGAGAAGCTATCGCCTGGCATCTTTATGAAGTGCTAAAGTTAAAGCCGGAACAAACAAAACGAATTGTCTTTCATGAAATCACCAAAACTGCCATATTAAAAGCAATCGAGAATCCACGTGAAATCGATATTAACCTGGTAAATGCACAACAGGCCCGACGCATCCTTGACCGTATCGTAGGTTTTGAACTTTCTCCGGTATTGTGGAAGAAAGTAAAACCTGCTCTTTCTGCCGGACGTGTACAGTCAGTAGCTGTCCGCCTGATCGTAGAACGCGAACGTGAAATACAAGCATTCAAAAGCGAAGCTTCTTATCGTGTTACAGCCATATTCCTTGTGCCCGACACAGATGGAAAACTGGTAGAAATGAAAGCAGAATTAGCCCATCGCCTCAAAACCAAAGAAGAAGCAAAGGCATTTCTTGAGACCTGTAAAGAGGCCACTTTCACCATTGAAGATATTACCAAACGCCCGGTAAAGAAGAGTCCGGCGGCACCATTTACCACCTCTACCCTGCAACAGGAAGCAGCGCGTAAATTAGGCTATACGGTAGCACAAACCATGATGCTGGCGCAAAAGCTATACGAAGCCGGATTTATTACTTATATGCGTACCGACTCGGTCAACCTTTCGGAATATGCAACTGAAGGGAGCAAACAGGCTATCATCAACATGATGGGCGAAAGATATGTACACCCGCGCCACTTCACTACAAAAACCAAAGGAGCACAGGAAGCGCACGAAGCGATCCGTCCTACCTATATGGAAAATGCTACCGTGGAAGCTTCTTCACAAGAGAAAAGGCTGTACGACCTGATTTGGAAACGTACCATTGCTTCACAAATGGCCGAAGCCGAACTGGAAAAAACAACGGCCACTATTGGTATCAGTACCAACAATGATACTTTCACGGCAATCGGAGAGGTAGTAACCTTTGATGGTTTCCTGCGTGTATATAAAGAGTCTTATGATGATGATACCGAACAGGAAGATGAAAGTCATCTGCTTCCCCCATTGAAAAAAGGACAGATACTTGACCGTAAAGACATTGTAGCTACAGAACGTTTCACTCAACGCCCATCACGCTACACCGAAGCCAGCCTTGTACGCAAACTGGAAGAGCTTGGAATCGGGCGTCCTTCAACATACGCACCTACTATCTCTACAATCCAGCAACGCGAATATGTGGAAAAAGGGGACAAACCGGGAGAAGAACGTTCATTTAATATACTGACGCTCAAAGATAGAAAGATAAGCGATGCTATACATACTGAAATCGTAGGAGCAGAAAAATCAAAACTGATTCCTACTGATATCGGAACTGTAGTAAACGACTTTTTGAACGAATACTTCTCCAATATTCTGGATTATAACTTCACGGCCAATATCGAGAAAGAGTTTGATGAGGTTGCAGACGGAGAAAAGAAGTGGACTGCCATCATGAAACACTTCTACAAGGGATTTCATCCATCTGTTGAATCAACTTTAGCTACGAAGAGTGAACATAAAGTAGGTGAACGTATCCTGGGTGAAGAACCGGGTACAGGTAAAGTTGTATCCGTAAAGATCGGACGATTCGGACCGGTTATACAGATCGGAAGTACAGATTCCGAAGAAAAACCGCGTTTTGCTCGTTTGGAGAAAGGATTGTCAATGGAAACTGTGACTCTGAAAGAAGCGCTGGAGTTATTCAAACTACCGCGAGTAGTAGGAGAATATGAAGACAAGGAGGTAAGTATAGGTACAGGACGTTTCGGCCCTTACGTTCGTCATGACAATAAATATATATCTATGCCGAAAACACTTGATCCGATGGCTATAACCCTTGAAGAAGCAATTGAGCTTATCCAAGAAAAGCGTGCTGCAGAGGCTCAGAAACATATCAAAGAATTTGCAGAAGAACCGGAACTACAAATTCTGAACGGAAGATATGGCCCTTACATTGCTTACAAGGGCAGTAATTATAAGATTCCGAAAGATGTAGTCCCACAGGATCTGAATCTTCAAACTTGTCTTGATATTATAAAACTACAAAGCGAGAAGGCCGCCTCTACTCCGAAAAAAGGACGGACAACAAAGAAAAAATAAAAAGTATATATTGGATAAAAAGGCATTCCGGAATTCTGGAATGCCTTTTTATCCAATATATACTTTTTTCCTAATATTCAGTTGTTTATATTCTTTTTGTTCGTATATTTGCAACGCAAACATACGAACATTTTAGTATATGAAAAAAAATCTCACGCAAACATTACAGATTGCCAGTATATCACTGCTAATCAGTTTATCTTCCTGTGTCAAAGACGTTGATTTATCACAGCCCGTCCCTAAACCGGTAAAAGGTGATTATTTCGACTTTCAAACCACTCTCAATTGTCCGATAAATATAGATTTAGGATTGGAAGACTATCCGGTTCTGGTAGAAGTCTATGGTGAAAATCCTTTTGAAGATAATGACGGAGTCATTACTAAAAAAGACATTGAACCACTTTATCGCGGTATAACGGATAAACAGGGAAAATTACAAGGACAGACCGTACTCCCATCCTATTTGAAGAAAGCATATATCTACTCTCCTTATGTGGGTGTTCCTTTTATTGAAACAGAGATTACAGCAACTGGAATCTTTGCCAATGCCAACACAGCAAAGTCGCAAACAAGAGCCGATGTAACCAGAAGCATGCCATATACTTACCCTTCGGACATGAAAGCAATAGGCGATTGGGATGTATACGGTTATCCGGCTTACCTGACACCCAGCCGCTTTAACTTCCCCGAAAATGAGCTATATTACATTACCGAAGCTACAAAAATCAAAGACTACTCAAAAGGTATGCGAGGTACTCACCCCGAATACTTCGATCCGGGTAATGAAAGAGGAATACCTATCATCAAAAAAACAAAAGTGAATTTAGTAATGATAGGTAAGTATGCACCGGCAGTAAGTAATACAATTATTTATTATACTTATCCTACAGGGCAGGAGCCTACTTCCGTTAATGATATACAGAAAATAATAGCCTATCCGGTATCAGCCGGGATCTCCTGTGGCAGTACAGTACAATTACGGTACTGGAATGAACAAGCCGGAAAATTTGAAGATGAATTCCCGGAAGGAGTTACTATCGGCTGGGGAGTTTCTTCCAGTTCGTTTAAAGACGGTAATGTAGGAAGCTCCGGCGGAAATCATAACTACTATTCAACGGACAAGCTGAATACAAGAAGTGGTGATGAAAATGCACAGCATACTATCGCTATTTTCAATAAAGATTATAGTTCGGTGATTATTGGTATGGAAGACAGACCCATAGCAAATATTTCTAACTACACGGATGTTGTATTGTATCTTCATACAGACGTATCGGGAGCCATTGGTGGGAATAATATACCGGATCTGGAAAAACCGGAAAATCCCGGCCCTTCAGAGGCGGATAACTACACTACTTATTTTGGAATGCTTTCATTTGAAGACTTATGGCCCAAAGAAGGAGATTACGACATGAACGATGTAGTAATCTATTATGAATCAAAAGTTTACAAAAACGATAAGAATCAAATCATTGCAACAGAAGATCAGATACTTCCTTATTGGGATGGTGCAGGATATGATAAGTATAACGGATTCGGATACCAACTATCCGTTACACCTGACAAAGTAAGTTCCGTACAGATAACATCTGAGAACTACGAATTTACTTCGAGCCCTTTGTTCCAGTTTGACAGTAAAGGTCTTGAAGAAAGAGTTGACAACGATAATGCAATAATCATACTTGCTGACGACATGAAAAAAGCTATAAAACAGCATAGTAAGTTTATTGTGAAAACTACATTTACAAGTCCGCAGTCCGAATCAACCTTCCTATTACCTCCTTATAACCCGTTCATCATTATCAATGCACACGAAGAAAGAGGTAAAGAACTGCATCTGCCTAACTATGCACCAACCAAACGAATGGATACAAGTTATTTTGGTACAAAGAATGATATCTCCGATCCGGCACAGCAGATGTACTACATAGGAAAAGAGAACATGCCATATGCCATAAATATCCCTAATACTAAAGACTTTGACTATAAAAAAGAGGAAGAGGGAACACGTATAGACATGCTCTATCCGGAATTCGCACATTGGGTTCAAAGCAATGGGGCAGAAAATGCAGACTGGTATTTACATAAAACGAAGTAATAAGAGACAACAAATAGCAGAAGAGCTGAGCTGCCGAAAAGGCATAGGCTAAATTGAACAATAATTCAGAATAAGAAACAAATACAATCTCTGTATCTCTTTTCTAAAGCAACGAATGGAGTGAATGTGAAATGCGGGAATTCTTTAGTAGAATCATTTACTAAAAAGTTCCCGCATCTCTGTTTTGTTCACTAAAATCCTTACATTCTTGCAGGGACCTCAATTCCTAACAATCCCATACCAAGACGAACAACCTTAGCTACATTGGCAGATAAAGCGACACGGAATATCTTTACTGCTTCGTTCTCTTCACGCAAGATACTAAAGTCGTGATAGAACTGGTTATATTCTTTCACCAAATCATATGTATAGTTGGCAATAACAGATGGGCTGTAATCCATTCCGGCCTGTGCTACAACAGCAGCAAAGTCAGCTACCATCTGGATAAGTCCTTCTTCTTTCTCACTTAATTCGATGCCGACAGGAAGTTGCGCAGGTATAACGATACCACTTTCGGCAGCCTTGCGGAGTACCGACTGAATACGTGCATATGTATACTGAATGAACGGGCCTGTATTCCCATTAAAGTCAATAGATTCTTTCGGGTTGAAGGTCATATTTTTGCGTGCATCCACTTTAAGAATAAAGTATTTCAATGCACCCAAACCTACAATACGGGCGATATCATACGCTTCTTCCTTTGTCAGTCCGTCCAGTTTTCCAAGCTCCTGAGAGGTTTCTTTCGCTGTAGCAATCATCTCCTCCATCAGATCATCTGCATCTACAACAGTTCCTTCGCGGGATTTCATTTTACCCTCGGGCAATTCCACCATACCATAAGAGAAATGCACAAGGCTCTTACCCCACTCAAATCCTAACTTATCAAGCAAAATAGAAAGTACCTGGAAGTGATAATTCTGTTCGTTACCTACCACATAAATCATTTTATCAATAGGATAATCGGCAAAACGGAGCTTAGCTGTACCGATATCCTGGGTCATATAAACAGAAGTACCGTCAGCACGAAGCAAAAGTTTATGGTCAAGTCCTTCACCCGTCAGGTCAGCCCACACCGAACCGTCTTCCTTCTTGTAAAAGAAACCTTTCTCCAGTCCTTCTATGACTTTTTCTTTTCCTTCGAGATATGTATTAGATTCATAGTATATCTTGTCAAAGCTAACTCCCATCTTACGGTAAGTCTCATCGAATCCGGCATATACCCAGTTATTCATCATTGTCCACAAAGCACGTACCTCCGGATCACCAGCTTCCCACTTCACCAGCATTTCACGGGCCTCATTCATCAATGGAGAAGCAGCTTCGGCCTCTTCTTTTGTCATCCCTCCCTTCATGAGTTCAGCCACTTCAGCCTTATAATGCTTATCAAAAGAGACGTAATAGTCACCTACCAAATGATCTCCCTTTTTACCGGATGATTCAGGCGTCTCACCATTACCATAAAGTTTCCATGCCAGCATAGACTTACATATATGAATGCCACGATCATTCACTATATTCGTTTTTACCACTTTATTACCGTTGGCCATCACAATATTGGCAAGTGCATTACCAAGCAGATTATTACGCACATGCCCCAAGTGAAGCGGTTTATTGGTATTGGGGGAGGAATACTCAATCATTACCAACGGAGAATTATCATCTGCAGCAGTGATTCCGTATTGTTCATCGGCATGAATCACATTCAACAGTTCAATCCATGCAGAAGAGGCAATAGTCAAGTTCAAGAAACCTTTAATAACATTAAAAGCAGCTACTGCCGGCTCATTAGCCTGCAAATACTCACCGATTTCCTGTGCAGTTTGTTCCGGTCCTTTCTTCGACATACGCAGAAAAGGGAACACAACCAGGGTCAGATGTCCTTCAAATTCTCTCTTGGTTTTTTGCAACTGCACCTGCGCAGCAGCTACCTCCTGACCGTAAAGGGCTTTTAGTCCGTTTATTACGGAACCCACAAGTTTATTCTCTATATTCATATTTACATTTTTTTTCTGCACGCAAAGATACAAAAAAGGAGGCGTTAGCACGCCTCCTTTTTTGTAAATCTTTCAACTATATAGCTTATTCAACAGCTTCAGACAATTCTGCACCTGCTTTAAACTTAGCAACTTTCTTTGCCGGAATAGTGATAGCCTGTTTCGTAGATGGATTAATTCCGGTTCTTTCAGCTCTTTCGGTCACTGCGAAAGTTCCAAAACCAACCAAAGATACTTTGTCACCACCTTTCAGAGCATTCGTTACTGAAGACACAAAAGCCTCAAGTGCTTTTTTAGAATCTGCTTTGCTCAAGCCCGACTCTGCTGCGATAGCATTAATAAGTTCAGCCTTATTCATAATTCGTAAATGATTAATTAATATATATGTTACACAAAAGATAGACGTAAATTCCTCACAAATATAGAGTAACAAAACAATATATCAAATAAAAACATCCAAAAAACACAGCAAATTGCTGAAAAAGAACTAATAGCGACTACTTTTTCTGCTTTAAAACAGAATTTATTCGTACTTTTGCAACCATTACTCAATTATTTAGCATAAAAAGAAATTCAAACATATGATGCCTACAGTTACTAAAAACCTGATAATTATCAATGTACTGCTTTATTTAGGAACCATCGTAGCTCAAGGTTATGGTATAGATCTCGCAGATTATATGGGTCTGCATTTCTTCATGGCCGACAGTTTTAACCCTGCACAGTTAATCACCTACATGTTTATGCACGGAGGGTTCACACATCTCTTTTTTAATATGTTTGCCGTATGGATGTTCGGTCGTATCCTCGAACAAGTGTGGGGTCCCAAGCGTTTTCTCTTTTACTATATTGCTTGTGGTATCGGAGCAGGACTTATACAGGAAATTGTACAATTTGTTGAATATAAGACCGTATTATCCGGATATACTATGGTTCAAACCATTAGCGGAACCATACCGATGAGTGAGTATCTGAATATGATGAATACCGTAGGAGCTTCGGGAGCCGTATATGCTATTCTGCTTGCATTCGGAATGCTATTTCCAAATCAGCAATTGTTTATCTTCCCACTTCCGTTCCCCATCAAAGCCAAATACTTTGTCATCGGATATGCTCTAATTGAACTGTACTCAGGATTCGCCAATAACCCCAATGATAACGTAGCACATTTTGCCCATTTGGGAGGAATGATATTCGGATTTATTCTGATTATGTACTGGAGAAAAAAGAATAACGATCATGGCACATATTATAGCTGATTTAAAAGAAGCTTTCCGAAGAGGAAACGTCTTTATCCAACTGATATACATCAATGTAGGAGTCTTTGTAGCAACGACATTGATCAATATATTTCTGTTACTTTTTAATAGAAGTGCAGATGGTATATTCGAACTGCTGGCACTTCCGGCTTCTTTCACCCGGTTTATCTTCCAGCCCTGGTCCTTGTTTACATATATGTTTATGCATGCAGGTTTCATGCATATCCTGTTCAATATGCTCTGGCTTTACTGGTTCGGACAATTGTTCCTTTACTTTTTCTCGGGAAAGCACTTGCGCGGACTGTATATTCTGGGAGGAATCTGTGGTGGATTGTTATATATGATTTCCTACAACATTTTCCCCTACTTCTACCCCATGGTAGAGACATCAACTTTGGTGGGAGCTTCTGCCTCCGTACTTGCGATCGTAGTGGCAACTGCTTATCGGGAACCTAACTACCCGGTACGCCTTTTTCTCTTTGGTACTATCCGCTTAAAATATTTAGCTCTGATTGTAGTACTTACAGATCTGCTGTTTATCACTTCCAGTAATGCAGGCGGACATATCGCTCACTTGGGCGGAGCATTGGCCGGACTCTGGTTTGCCGCCAGCCTTAGCAAAGGTACAGATATTACAGCCTGGATTAACAAAATATTGGATGGTGTTTCTTCTATATTCGATAAAAAGACCTGGAAGCGTAAACCTAAGATGAAGGTTCACTATGGCAATTACAGCCGTGAACAAGACTACGATTACAACGCCCGCAAAAAAGCTCAGTCGGACGAGGTAGACCGCATACTCGATAAATTGAAGAAATCCGGATACGAGAGTCTCACTACCGCAGAGAAAAAAAGTCTTTTTGATGCAAGCAAAAAATAAAGCATGAAACACATCGGAAAAGTCTTCACTTATCTGATTTTAGCTGTTAACGCATTCTTTGTCGGAATTCTTTTATTGACAGCTTACAGTCCGTATATTCACCCTGTGGTACATCCGGTAGAGTCATGTATGGGACTTACTTTTCCCATTTTTCTGGTCATCAACCTCTGTTTTCTCATCTTTTGGCTGATAGTGCGTTTCAAGTTTGCACTTCTGCCCATTCTCGGCTTTGCCTTCTGCTATCCGCAAATCCGGACATATTTCCCTATTAATATCCATACATCAGACATTCCCGAAGAAAGCATTAAGATACTTTCCTACAATATCATGTCTTTTGGAAACATGGAGAAAGAGAATGGTAAGAACCCTGTACTCGAATATATCCGCGCCAGCAATGCCGATATCGTTTGCCTGCAAGAGCATAATGTTTCTTCAACAGCCAAGGTACACCTGAATGCGAAAGAGGTGGAAAAGGGTATGCAAGCTTATCCTTACCGGCATATTCAACGTGTAGGCAAAGAAACCAGCAATAACCGGATAGCCATATATTCAAAATATCCTATCCTCTCAGCACGAGAACTGCAATATGAAAGCAGTTATAACGGTTCTGCAATTTATGAATTGAAAGTCAACGGAGATACAATCACCCTCATTAACAATCATCTGGAATCGAACAAACTGACTAAGGAAGACAAAGTTGTGTATGAAGAGATGCTGAAAGACCCAAACGCCCATAAAGTGAAAAGCGGTACCCGCCATCTGGTTGGTAAACTGGCAGAAGCATCTGCCATCCGTTCTAAACAGGCGGATGTCATTGCAGCCGAAATAGCCAAATCCCGCCATCCGTATATCATTGTATGTGGCGACTTTAATGACACTGCTATCTCTTATACTCACCGGGTTATCGCAGAAAATCTGGACGATGCTTTCACCGAATCCGGACAAGGACTGGGCATCTCTTATAATCAGAATAAATTCTATTTCAGGATAGACAATATTCTTATCAGTAAGAACCTAAAGGCCTATAACTGCACAGTAGACCGTTCTATCAAAGATTCTGACCATTATCCCATTTGGTGTTACATCACCAAACGATAAATCCATGACCAATGAAACGAATGACAATACCCAATAGTAATACCTATGGAAATAAAGAAAACAGTAATTATTTTAGCTGCAAGTTGTATGATGTACTCCTGTGCTACAAAAACGGACAATAATCCGTTCTTTACCGAGTTTCAAACCGAGTATGGTGTTCCGGCTTTCGATAAAATCAAACTGGAACATTACGAACCCGCTTTCCTGAAAGGAATAGAAGAGCAAAATCAGAATATCAAAGCCATTATCGAAAATCCGGAAGCGCCTACATTTGAAAACACAATTGTAGCGCTGGATAACAGTTCACCTATTCTGGATCGTGTCAGTGCTATCTTTTTCAATATGACCGATGCAGAAACAACAGATGAACTGACCGAATTATCTATAAAAATGGCTCCGGTACTCTCTGAACATAGTGATAACATTTCTCTCAACCAAGAGCTATTCGCCAAAGTAAATAACGTATATCAACAAAAGAACGACTTGCATCTCACTACAGAGCAAGAACGCCTGCTGGACAAAACCTATAAAAGCTTTGTACGGTCGGGAGCTAATCTTTCTGCTGAGAAACAAGCGCGCTTACGCGAAGTTAATAAGGAACTTTCTACTCTTGGCATCACATTCAGTAACAATATCCTGAATGAGAATAACGCCTTCCAGTTGTTCATAGATAAAGAAGAGGATCTTGCCGGACTCCCCGAATGGTTCCGCCAAAGTGCAGCCGAAGAGGCAAAAGCCGCCGGACAAGAAGGGAAATGGTTGTTTACATTGCATAATGCCAGCCGCCTGCCTTTCCTCCAATATTCAGAGAATCGTCCACTTCGTGAGAAAATATACCAGGCTTATATAAACCGTGGCAATAATAATGACAAAAACGACAACAAAGAGATTATTACCAAAATAGTTAGCCTCCGTCTTGAAAAAGCCAATTTACTCGGTTTCGACTGTTATTCAAACTTCGTCCTGGATAATACAATGGCCAAAAACTCAGTCACTGTTATGGACTTCCTCAATAACCTGTGGAGTTATTCGCTTCCTAAGGCCAAAGCAGAAGCTGCTGAATTGCAAAAGCTAATGGATAAAGAGGGTAAAGGTGAAAAACTGGCGCCCTGGGACTGGTGGTATTATACTGAAAAACTACGCAAAGAGAAATACAACCTGGATGAAGAAGAAACCAAACCCTATTTCAAGCTGGAGAATGTACGTGAAGGTGCTTTCGCAGTAGCCAATAAACTGTATGGTATCACTTTGACCAAATTACCAAATATTCCTGTATATCATCCCGACGTGGAAGTGTTTGAAGTAAAAGACGCAGATGGTTCTCAACTGGGTATCTTCTATGTAGACTATTATCCCCGTCCCGGAAAAAGCGGGGGCGCATGGATGAGTAACTATCGCGAACAAAAAGGGGATATCCGTCCACTGGTTTGTAATGTTGCCAGCTTCACTAAACCTGTAGGCAATACTCCATCACTGCTTACCATGGACGAAGTAGAAACCCTCTTTCATGAATTCGGACATGGACTTCATGGACTACTGACCCAATGCAACTACCAAGGTATCTCAGGTACCAATGTTGTACGCGATTTTGTAGAACTTCCTTCGCAAATCAATGAACATTGGGCCACCGAACCGGAAGTGCTGAAAATGTATGCAAAACATTACCAGACCGGCGAAGTCATTCCTGATTCAATTATCGACAAAATACTGAAACAGAAGACCTTTAACCAGGGATTCATGACAACAGAATTACTCGCAGCTGCTATCTTGGACATGAATCTTCACAACCTCACTGATGTAAAGAATCTGGATGTAATTTCCTATGAAAAAGAAGCAATGGATAAGTTAGGTCTTATTCCTGAAATAGCACCACGTTATCGCACAACGTATTTCAACCACATTATTGGCGGATATGCCGCTGGTTACTATAGTTACCTCTGGGCCAACGTATTGGACAATGATGCCTTTGAGGCTTTCAAAGAGAATGGTATCTTTGATAAAACAACAGCTAATCTGTTCCGTCACAACGTACTTGAGAAAGGAAACAGTGAAGACCCGATGGTACTTTATAAAAACTTCCGTGGAGCAGAGCCACAACTGGACCCTATGTTGAAAAACAGAGGTATGAAGTAACGAAAAATAGTCTAAAGCCAAAAATAAAAAGCTGAATGCTGAGCTTTTTTAACTTTAAACAAACTTTAATATCCCCTGAGGTCATTCAGAATCCTCCGGGGATATTTTATTTCTTCAGGAGAAATCTCTAATATTAAGAGCAAAATACACCCTAAACCTCAAATATTTGACCCCTAATTACCACTGAATGTGAAAAAAAAACTATATTTGCAGCCTTATATGCGACAGAATTAAATTAAAAAGTAATCATAATAAATTAAAAGTAAAATGCAAAACAAAGGATTTGTAAAAGTTTTTGCGGTACTTCTCACGCTGGTATGCGTGTTCTACCTCTCTTTTTCCTTCGTTACCCGCCACTATACCAATAAGGCAAAGGAAGTAGCGAATGGCAATGCTAAAGTAGAACAAGAATACCTTGACTCTCTCTCTAATGAGCCAGTCTGGAAAATATGGAAGTGGAACTACACGCTGAAACAATGTCGTGAAATGGAGATTAGTTTAGGTCTGGACCTCAAGGGCGGTATGAACGTCATCCTCGAAGTATCTGTACCTGATGTTATTAAAGCATTGGCTGATAACAAACCTGATGAAAACTTCAATCAGGCATTGGCAACAGCTGCCAAACAAGCTGTCAACAGCCAGGACGACGTTATCACCCTATTCGTTAAAGAATATCACAGAATAGCACCGGATGCCAAACTTTCTGAACTTTTTGCAACACAACAGTTGAAAGACAAAGTGAACCAGAAATCATCTGATGCTGAAGTAGAGAAAGTATTACGTTCTGAGGTAAAAGCTGCCGTAGAGAACTCTTATAATGTACTCCGTACCCGTATCGACCGTTTTGGTGTGGTTCAACCCAATATCCAAAGCCTCGAAGACAAGATGGGACGTATCATGGTAGAGCTTCCGGGTATCAAAGAGCCGGAACGTGTGAGAAAACTTCTTCAAGGTTCTGCCAACCTGGAATTCTGGGAAACATATACAGCCAAAGAAGTATTGCCTGTTATGGAATCTGCAGACGGCAGAATACGTAGTGTGTTGGCAAGCTCTTCTGCAGTTACCGATACTACTACCGCAACTGTTACAGAAGAGGTTGTAGCAGAAGCTGCACCTGCAAAAGCCATTAGCGTTACCGACAGTATTAAGGCCACACTGAAAGGTGATAAGCAAGAAGCTTCTATCAACATGGAGCAAATCAAGAAAGAACATCCATTATTGGCTATTCTGCAGTTGAATACAAGTGGTCAGGGCCCTATCATTGGTTACGCCAATCACAAAGATACTGCCGAGATAAACAGATATCTCTCCATGAAAGAAGTAATGGCCGAACTTCCTAAAGACTTACGTTTAAAATGGGGAGTTGCTGCAGCTGACTTCGCTCCGAAAGGACAAATTTTTGAATTGTATGCTATCAAGTCTACTGAACGTAATGGTAAAGCTCCGCTTGAAGGTGATGTAGTAACAGATGCAAAAGACGATTACGATCAACACGGTAAGCCGTCTGTAAGTATGTCTATGAACTCTGACGGTGCGCGTCGCTGGGCATTATTGACTAAACAAAACATCGGGCGCTCCATTGCTATCGTACTTGATAATTATGTATACTCTGCTCCGAACGTAAGTACAGAAATCACAGGTGGTAACTCAATCATCACAGGTAACTTTACTCCGGAACAATCAAAAGACTTAGCAAACGTTTTGAAATCCGGTAAGATGCCTGCTCCTGCACACATCGTACAGGAAGATATCGTAGGTCCGTCACTGGGTCAGGAATCTATTAACGCAGGTGTATTCTCATTCGTTGTAGCACTTATCCTGCTAATGATTTATATGTGTGCTATGTACGGATTTATCCCGGGCATGATTGCTAATGGTGCATTGTTCCTCAACTTCTTCTTCACACTGGGTATTCTTTCGTCCTTCCAGGCAGCACTGACAATGTCGGGTATTGCCGGTATGGTACTTTCGCTCGGTATGGCGGTAGATGCAAACGTACTTATCTATGAACGTACGAAAGAAGAGTTGCGCAGTGGCAAAGGTGTAAAGAAAGCATTGGCCGATGGTTACTCAAATGCATTCTCTGCAATTTTCGACTCCAACTTAACTTCAATCATCACCGGTATTATCCTGTTTAACTTTGGTACAGGTCCTATCCGTGGTTTTGCCACTACCTTGATTATCGGTATCCTCTGCTCATTCTTTACAGCAGTATTCATGACTCGTATCGTTTACGAACACTTCATGAATAAAGACAAGTTGTTGAATTTAACATTTACCTCTGCAATCTCCAAGAATCTGCTGGTAAATACTCATTTCGACTTCATGAAGAACAATAAACGTTACTTCATAATCACAGGTGTTATCATTCTGGTATGTATTGCTTCATTCGTAACCCGTGGCTTAAGTCAGAGTATCGACTTCACCGGTGGACGTAACTTCAAGGTGCAGTTTGAACAACAAGTAGAACCGGAACAGGTACGTGAATTGATTGCAAGTAAATTCGGTGATGCCAATGTAAGTGTAATCTCTATCGGTACTGACAAAAAAACCGTTCGTATCAGTACTAACTACCGTATCGAAGAAGAAGGTAATAATGTGGATTCTGAAATCGAGGCATATCTGTATGAGACATTGAAACCATTGTTAACTCAAAACATTTCACTGGCAACTTTCATTGACCGTGATAACCATACAGGTGGTAGTATTGTCAGTTCACAAAAGGTAGGTCCGAGTATTGCAGACGATATCAAAACATCTGCCATCTGGTCCGTTGTTCTGGCTCTGATCGCTATCGGTTTGTATATCCTGCTTCGCTTCCGCAATATTGCTTATAGTGTGGGTTCTGTAGTAGCATTGACATGTGATACTGTGATGATTATCGGTGCTTATTCTCTGTTGTGGGGATTGGTTCCATTCTCACTGGAAATCGACCAGACATTTATTGGTGCTATCCTGACAGCTATCGGTTACTCTATCAATGATAAGGTGGTAATCTTTGACCGTGTACGTGAGTTCTTCAATTTGTATCCGAAACGTAATAAACGTTTGCTGTTCAATGACTCACTGAATACAACATTGGCTCGTACTATCAATACTTCATTGAGTACATTGATTGTGTTGCTGTGTATCTTCATCCTTGGTGGTGACTCTATCCGCAGCTTCGCATTCGCAATGATTCTGGGTGTTGTTATCGGTACATTGTCTTCTCTGTTTATTGCTTCTCCTATTGCTTATACGATGATGAGTAAAAAGAAAGAAACAGCAGAAGCTGCTACTGTTGCTGTAGAATAATAACAGACAACTGATTATATAAAAGAAGAGGAGAAAGTTATGACAGCTTTCTCCTCTTCTTTTATTCTTCCTACATGAGACTAAGGCTTTATAATACTGAAATAGAAGCTTACAGGAGTCATTTCATCCAATAAAAGATTTCTTAATAACCTTAAAAAGGTAATAACTCCGGTTGTAGCCAAAAGCTATAAGCATGGTATCTTAATAAAACCAAATATTCGGAATGCACTGGCTTTCCCCAGGAATTGTCACCACCCACTCCTTTTTGCGCATAATCAATATTCAAATAATAATTTTTCTCTTTTGCCATATCTACTGACGAACGCATCCGTGCACCTTCTTTAGCAAAATATCCGTCCTGCCCCGTAAACTGAATATTAAAACAAAATATTGGTTCACCTATTACTTTCAATGCATGTCCATCAGGACTCTTCAACTGTAACCAACGAACATCTGTACGATAACCATTCTCCTGAGGACGAATATAGTTATAAGGAAGCTCTGTGACCGGCATTTCATACCTCCCAACTATTGTAGCCGTTTTACGATCCGAGTAGTTCTCCCAAGGACCACGTCCATACCATTGTGCCAAGGAAAGTTCTGAATTAATATTGACCACCTGTCCTATTCGGGGAATGGACATATTGGATTCTCCATTATAATAATTTGGTGTGAAATAGTTATCTACTCGTATCGTACCATCAGCGCACACAGTGTAATCCGTATCAAAGAAAACAGTATGCTGGGGCTTATCCGAGACAGTAAACTGAGTTTTAACATGTACCTTTATCTGACCATATTGCTTTATTCTCTTAGACACAACAGCAACAGGCTCTACTGTAACCTCTAATACTTTCATTTTAGAAACTGCATTTTTCCAGACATTGTTCTCACTATCCCAGTCATCATTATCTGTATTCACACGCCAAAAATCTGGTAGAAGGGAAGATTTCAGATAGTCAAAATCTTCATATTGTAAGGATCTCAATCCACCTTTTTGTTTATCAAAAAGCAGATTCAGCCCACGTTCTCCTTTTATACCAATCACAGTATCATTCTCCCAATAAGTCAATGTTTGACTTAGTGTATCAACGGTTATTTTTTTAGCCGAACGGTTCAATGCAATCTGATCATAAGCGACTGTCCACCCCTTAGGCAACAAACCTTCTACTTCCTTTTGTTTGAATTCGACATTCAGGAAGTATTCATATTGGTCAGAAAGAACCGTTTGATAGGGTATAGCCAACAATCCTGTTGCATGAGGTACTAATGCAAATGGCACACTACCGTTTTCTACCACTTGTCCATCCTGCAAAACACTCCACACCAACTGATATTTATCAGCATTGGTAAATGAAAACGTATTTGTCACTTCAAACATCTTCTCTCCCAATTTACTACGCCGTACGCGCAGACTTTGTAAAACCTTCCTAGCCTCATACGCATGGGGATTAGGTTTTCTATCCGGAGAAAACAATCCATTAATACAAAATGCCCCATCATTACGAATCTTTTCCTGACCAAATCCACCTCCATACTCATAGTAATGTACCCCATTACGATATGCATCCATTCCCTGATCTACAAAATCCCATACAAAACCACCTTGTAACACCGGATAGGTTTCTATCAAATCCCAGTAATCCTGAAAATTCCCAAGACTATTACCCATAGAATGTGCATACTCACATTGAATGAGAGGCATACGGGCATCGGGCGACAAGGCATAGTTCTTCATAATTTCTCCTTTCATATACATGGGACAATAAATATCCGTATGTGGTAAAGTCCCTGCCTGCTCAAACTGCACCAACCGACTCTTATCAAGTGTTTTCAGCATTTTATAACCTTCGACGAAATTGAGACCGTCACCACATTCATTACCCAAAGACCAGATAATGACCGAGGGATGGTTCTTATCTCTCTGAAACATACGATTCATACGGTCCAGGTGAATATCCGTCCATTCGGAATCACAGGCTATGTGTTTTTGAGGATCTATTACATTCTGTAAAGCCGCTCCTAAACCATGCGATTCGATATTCGCCTCATCAACTACATATATCCCATATTTATCACACAGTTCATAGAAATAGGGATCGCAAGGATAATGACAGGTACGAATCGCATTGATATTAAATTGTTTCATCAACTCAATATCCTTCTCCATTGTTTCACGAGGAATATAATGCCCGTATTTGGGATGATGTTCATGTCGATTGGCTCCTTTTATATAAATAGGAACTCCATTTATCAAAAGTTGTGCATTCTTCACTTCCACTTTACGAAAACCTACTTTACACGAGCTATACGTAGTCTTACCATCTGCCTCCTCTACGCCAACTAACAATGTATACAAGTAAGGCGTTTCTGCAGTCCAGCGTTCACAGCCTTCAATCATCTTTTTCAAATTCATACTTTGTTCTTTCCGTCCGGGCAATACAAGGGTTTGCCTTTCTGTCCAAACCGTCTTGTCATCCTTGTTAATCAGAGAGAAAGAAATACTGACAGGAGCTCTACGTGTTTGTGTGTTTTTTAGCGTACAATTCAGTTCCAGTAAACCATCCTTGTATTGTTGATCTAAATCTCCGATAACAAAGAAATCTTTCAGAAACACCGGAGATGTGGCATACAGCCATACATCCCTTTTTATACCTGCCAACCGCCAGAAGTCCTGGCATTCCAGATAAGAACCTATGGAAAAGCGATAGACTTCAAGAGCTATAACATTCTCTTTCCCATATTGTATGTAGGGAGTTACATCAAACTCCGCCTGCATTTTGGAATCTTGAGAATAGCCTACCTTTTGCCCGTTCACCCATACATAAAATGCAGACTTAACGGCTCCGAAATGAAGTACGATCCGTTTTCCTTTCCATTCCGAAGGTACTTGAACCGTGCGACGAAATGCTCCAACCGGATTCCATTCCGCAGGAACGCGGTACGGATAAGGATCAACGTAATTAAATTCGTACGGATGATTCATATATAACGGCTTATCGTATCCTTGTAAAGGCCAACTGCCGGGTACATCAATATCACTCCAGGTAGAAACATCATAAGCAGTTCGATAAAACTCTATCAGACGCTCTGCAGGCTTCTCACAAAAATGAAACTTCCACTTGCCATTCAGCAATATATTTTCCGGAGCATTATCATACCCTCCTTTCAAAGCCTCACTTTTATCCGAATAATACCAAAAGGTAGCACGTCCATCTTCCCGGTTTACTCCGGTAACACGAGGATTTTCATACTCTTTCTGCTGTGCGGATACAGATGTACCAACGATGCACAACACCATATACATCAAAAATTTACTGATATTCATTCTCTCTTATATTTAAGAAACAAACAATAACTCCCCGATACATAAACATTTCCATATTCATGTGTCAGGGAGTATAACACCTATTGATTAACCTATATTATTCATTTACAATTTTTTGTGTCACCACATCACCATTTGCAGTCTGTGCCTTCACTACATATATGCCACGGGGCAATGTAATAGAAGCTTCATTCATATCTCCGGTTTTCTCGCTAACCGCTATCCCGTCTACCAAATATACATTTACCTTATTTAAACCGTTACCTTTTGCATAAATAGTCCCATCTACCGAATAAATTGTTACTGCCGCTTCAGTATCATTTACATTCTTCAAGCCAGTGGCAACTTCTTCGCGTCCGTCAAATTCATCATTCAACACGATTTCATCAATATAGAACTTACCAGCAGGATTATCCCAATTATCTTCACCATTAAACCCGAACAAAAATTCGATAGCAGCAATTGATTCACCTTTCAGTTCAGATATATCCATAACAAAATCTTCCCAAGCATTTGCATCATAAGGCATATATTCAGATCTGGCCTGATTGCCCATATGATCTTTAACAATTACTCTGACTGTTTGCCCACCCGTATACATCATAATGTGAAGATTTGTATTCGGATAAGATGCCTTTACAAAACCATTAATCGGTAATTGCAAAGCATGCCACCATGTAGCAGAAACAGGCTTATTATAGCACAACGATTTCTTTGTCAGGTTAACAGACTCTGAAGCCGGATTATCTACTATCGAACAAGAAGCATTCGGGTCAAACAAAACCCAATCCAATAGATTTTTAGAGGTCATATCAGGATTATCAAAGTTCACAATATCAGTGATCTCAAGCATATTTGCTCCATCCGGATAGAAAGTATCCAATAATTGGAAATCATCGAACAAATACTTCGTTTCAGGAACAGCACCCGGCCCCCCCCATTGCAACTCCGGTTGTATCATTATCTTCCCAATTCCTTTAGCACTCTTCAAATGCTCCGACAAATCAATCACAATATCTTCCCAAACATTTATTTGTGTATTGTTGAACTGTAATTGAAACAAGTGATTCACACCACTTTCATCATATATATGTATTTCACTTGAACCTCCAATTCTTGTACGATACACTTTAAAATGAAGATAAACATGTTTATCTGATGCTGGTTTGAAATACACTCCTTCGGCTGGAAGCATATTTACTTTATGCCACCAATCATGCTGACTGGTGGCAGTAATAGCATAGCATTTATCCGATTTATTAATACTGTTCTTCTGAGGATTATCTTCAACACCTATCCTCTCTTCTCCCGTTCCCTCGTAAGAGATATTCTCTAATACTAAAGAACTACCTTCAAAGTCCTCCCACAGAGGAGTCGAAATTTGTGCATTAACACCTAATGCAAACACCATCGCACATAAAGTAATAATTTTCCTTTTCATGATAAAGTTATTTAAAGTTATACAATCTGTTTTGAAAACGACCGCAAGTTAGCGAGGAGTTCAAAAAGCGAGATTCACGCCAGTAACATTCACTCACTAATTGGTAACAACCTACTTATTTTATGTATTTTATGCCAGTTACTGAGTTTGGAGCAAGTGTTATGATACTCTGTTTATTGGAAAAAGCGATATCTTCACAATCCATTCCTTGTTCCACATAAGTCACTGTATATTTTTCAATTTTAGAATAGTACGCTTCCGAAGAGAGAGCAATCTTAACAGGAAACTTATACTTATTAACTATAACCGTACAAGCCTCATCGTCATTATTGATTAATGAGACAGCATTCAAATACTCCCCAACTTCCGTATAATCGGTTTCTACAACCCGGTTTTCGCCTATTCCAAGTCCAAGTGTTTTCGACAATAATCTAAACACATATGCCTTGGGAAGTAGCCGACCTTCTTTATTGCGTACATCCCATACATAAAGCCCGTGCGCATCTGATGCGATTCCCTGTTCCGTTGTTCCGTTTTCAGCAATGGCCTGCATATAGTTCCAATGCATAGCTCCCGCCAGACCATCGCGCATCCAGTTCACCAGGCAGTTACCGACAAACAGGTGTGATTTTGATCCGATATACGTCACCGAATCCGCTGCGTTGTTGATGGAAGTACTCCATTCTGTGAAGTAAACAGGTAAATCACCGTATCCGAACTTCGCCAACTGTCCCTTTACCCTTGTCACAGTCTCTTGTTCAGTAGGAATACCATAATCGCCATATACATGGTGAGAATAGAAATTGAAGTTGTCCTTATTGATACGTGTGTCGGCAAAGAAATCGCGATTCGTATTACCTCCTACTCCTCCGTCGCCATGTGTCACAACAGAAGTTCCTCCTATTGGCATGTCGGGGGTAATCTCTCTTATCACTTTTACACAAGTCATATAAATATCTGCCAAAGCTGTTCCTGCCGATGCATAGGGACTCTTATCAATTGTCATAAAATAGCCCGGCTCATTATATACCTCTACCCAGTCTATATATTTATAGTAACGACTATATACTTTACGAACAATATCGGCATAAACATCCATATCCATCGGTACACCTTTGCTGGTTCCGTTATATGCCAACCATCCCGGACAGTATGCAATAATCATCATCACTTTCATCCCACTCTTCTTGGCGCGAACTGCCATTTCCAAATCCGAGAAGTTCCATGTATCCGGATTCTGCACATCATTCACATTATTCAGATAGTCCTGATAGGTAATGTTGGAAGGTAGAATGTTCTCAAGCCACATATCACAACGAATGCAGTTAAACCCGGCATCTACTAATTGAGGTAATATCTTCCGAGAATGAGGTAAAGAAGGGTTCTGACATCCTCCGAACAACATATTACCGCAAGTATTATTTACTTGTCCGAAATCGACTATAACATTTAAGGCATCGCTGACCGCCTCATCGGTGGTAAACAAAACTTCACTTAAACCGAAAGCATTGCCCCCCCAATTACCATTCCCTATAGTTTTAGATATTTGAAGGCGAACATAACGAGCTTGAATGCCCGATAGTCTGATCGGAGTATTCTTTCCATCATTCAGATTGGTGGCATTCAGTCCGTTTGTGCCCGAAGCTTGGGCTAATTGAAACGGATAAGTTGTATCAGGCGTATAACCAGGATCTTCAGGAGCAGCCAACTCTGTCCAGTTGGCATAGTCATCGGAATATTCTATCCGCATATTCTTCACTCCTTTATTCAGATTGTCCGGTGGGTTGAAATTCCAGATATACAAATTTTGTAAACGATAAGATTTCTTCAAATCGAATGTCAACTTCACATCTCCCAACACTCCCGAGCGACTACACCACATAGTAGAACCATCGGGAGCATTATCATGCATAGCATCCAAGGATTTCTCCGACATTCCCGAGTAGTTCACCAGATTGCCGGAAAGCATGATGCCATCCGAATTACTGGCGGATACGCTGACAAACGGAATCACATTTTCAGCCCAAACGGCACCGACCGGCAACAAGCAGAAAAAAGCAAACAAGATATAAATCAAATTCTTCATATTCATTTTTTAATTGATAAATTCATCAAAATAAAAGCATGCATTTAGCCCATCAAGTTTATTTTTCGCAAGGTTCAATGACTCCCCAAGAGGTGTTAGGTTTGTCCCCCATATCCAGAATGAGCTCTCCCCCCTTTAATAGTTCTGAGGCCGGAAAGTAGAATTGCTGCAATTTCTTCCCGTTTAAAGTAGCACTTTGAATATATTTATTGTTTCTGGAGGCATTTCTGGCTTCAATCGTAAACGTTTTACCGCGATTATAGCGTTCACCTAAGTTGATTACTACTTTTTCATAAAGCGGACTGGTTATCTCGTAAATAGGATCAACGCGACATCCTCCATCTGTTTGAAAGAGCCCCAATGCAGCCATCACAAACCAAGAACTCATCTGTCCCTGGTCCTCGTCACCCAAATAGGCATTAGCAATGCCGGAACCGTAATAGTTATCGATAATGGAACGAGACCATTTCTGAGTTAACCAAGGTTTATTTGCCCAATTAAATAAGAAAGCAAAATGCATAGATTGCTGGTTGCCTTGTACTACAGGATAATCCCAATACTGATCGTTGGGAGCATTGTATCTCCAAGGTTCGCTTGCTTCAAAACCCCAGTTGAGACGATCAACGAAGTTCTTTTTACCTAAAGTATTTATCAGACCCAGAACATCCTGAGGAACAAAAAAAGTCAACTGCCAGGAATTGCCTTCCACATAATGATGATCACGGCCTGACTGGAACGGATCGAAATCGGATATAAAATTGCCGGCAGTATCACGCATGTGCGCAAACCCATTTTGGGGATTTATGGCGTTTCTCCACCAAGAGCCGCGTTCGCTAAAAGTATCATACTCGGTATATTTACCCAATGCTTTGGCCATTTGTCCAACAGTCCAGTCGTCATACGAGTACTCTAATGTATTTGAGAAACGCCCTTTCTCAATGGGGACATATTTATACTGGAGATAAGGAATCAAATCACGATTCCCGGCAAACCCTCCGGCAACATGAGTCGCAGGAGTGGTCTGCATTTTCTTCATAGCCTCAAACGCTTTTTCCGAATCAAAATCACGGATTCCCATTTGGTAAGCTGCCACAATCAGGGGTATTTCGTGTTCGGCCACCATTACCGGAATATACTCCATCCCGGCAGGGCCCTTGGCAAGCCAACCGTTCGAATCGTACATTGCCAACTGTGAGTTTACCCATTTTGAACTCCATTCCGGAGTCACCAAGTTCCAGAATGGATTCAAATTCCAAAATGAGTTCCAAAAGGCATCGCATCCTAAAGCCGCATGATCCGGATTAGTAAACTTACGTACTTTTTCATCGAGGGACATCCATTCACCGTTTATATCGCTAAAAAGATTACGGCAAAGTGCCCGGTACATATTTGTATAGAAACGTACCTTTTCGATACGATCGTTGGTTGTTATAGCCAAGCGGTTCAGTATGTCATTCCATACTTCTTTCTGATTCTGTACAACAGCATGAAAATCCCAATCAAAACGGTCAGTAATCTCTTTTTGCAGATTGTCGGACGCATTGTCCACACTGACATACGAAATGCCGGTACGGAGCTGGACTACCGGATACTTTTGTGTATCGAACTCTACATACAGACCGGCATCTTTCAAATCTTTTCCGGAAATACGATCAGAGTCTATGAGTTGCTCATTTTGCCATCCGCCCACTTTCTTGATAGGGGCATCGAACTCTATAACAAAATTCACCACATAATCCTGATCGGCATCATTGCTCCACACCCCTGGAGAATATTGATGACAATATCCCTCAATTCTATTATCGCTTACTTGCTTGACTTCAACATCCGAAAGCTTGTAGTCGTATTCAGCCTCTATATGCAGGTCTATCATTACACGTCCGTCCCGGTCTTTAGGAAAAGTATATTTCTGGAAACCGGCTCGCTCCGTAGCTGTTACTTCTGCCAAAATTTCTGTATCGGTAAGAAATACCTTATAGTAACCTAAGGGAGCTTCTTCACTCTTTTTGTCAATGCGCGAACGATACCCCTCTTCCGGCCGGAACTGATCGCCCACTTGCGTAAAGAGTTTTCCATTTGTAGGCATTATTCCAAGTCCACCCATTGTCCATTCATGAATATGGCTGAAACAACCTAATGTTTCGAATGTAGGCTGATAACCGGCTTGCCACCCCCCATTTTGATTATCGGGACTTAACTTCACCAGACTAAAAGGCATCCAAGGGCCGGGAGCAATCATCCAGCGCGAATGTGCCGTACCTATTTTCGTATTTACATAATCGGCAAATGTTTGCAGTACTTGTGGAGAACGAATGACTGTACCTTTCTGCAGCAACTTATTATTCACAGAAATCTGATATTCACTCCGTTTGCTTTTCTTAACAGCGGGCATCGGAACTTCAAAGATATAGCGTGCGGTATCCAGTAGCGTAGTAAAGACATCTGTTCCGTCGAGTTTTACGGTCAATTTCGGTTGTCCCTTCAGATGCTCCACATCCACCAGTAGAGGTTGATGTTTTACTCCATGTTGTTCTATTTCATACGTAGCCGGTGATACATTACGTAAGAAAGCAAACTCACTATTTTCACCCAATATAATATCACCATTCCCTTCCAGGCGGATTTGATCGAACACGATCCAGCCACCCTCAAGTACTGAGATCTTAACCGTATTCCCTCCTTCTTTCAAGTCGGCTACTTTTATGGGAAACTCCAATAGTTGTTCTTTAGCACCTTTGGTATCACCGTCAAGTACCTCTTTAGAGTGACCCTTTATTTCAAATTTTTTCTCTATTGAATTTAGCGTTACTTTCACCACCGATCGGGTTGGATTTGCATCTACCAGATCGACGACCAATTTACATTCGCCTTTCTTTGGCAATTTAGCGACATTAAACAAAATATTCACTTCATGCGTTCTCCAGCCAGAAGTATGCCACGTTCCTCCCCATGTATCATCGGGGCCGGGCAACACATAAGGAAAGTCCTTTTTAGGTGCCGAAGTACCGATCAGATAATAACGATCTTCATAACCGAAATCATTCGCCAGGAATTTTTTATATTCAGAAGGTCCCATCGCCAAGTCAGCTCCGGAATTATCTCCGAAGCCAATCGTCCATACTACTTTGGCGGAAGCCGGAGAAACGACTAAGCAGATTAACAAACAAAAGGAAATTATCTTTCTCATAACTACTCTTTATTTTTGAGATTTGAAAACTATTAATTTAATATGATTATTCGTACACACACTATTTAATGTACACTTCGGATAAAAGAAATATACTCTCTTCAATTTATCAGAAAACATTTATTTGTGTTTGTGCCAAGCCCTTGACGCAGTCGTGCCATTAAGGTGACAAAACATCTGCAATAGTTCATATTCATGAGGCACAATGCATTATTTAATCATTAAATAGATTTAAGTTCTATTTCAAAGTGTCGACTCTAATAATTCATCGATCTAATGTAACTTATAGGTTTAAAGCAGTATCTTTCGGGTTTCATAGTGTCCGCCTTTGCGAACAACTATTAAATAAACCCCTTTGGGCAAACCTCTTAAACTAACAGAGTGGTAATCATTACCCAATGGTATTTGTTCGGATAACAATTCCATTCCCGATAATCCTTTTATACTGATATTTTCCCAATCGCCAGCCACAGACAATAGTTTGGTATCCGGATTATAATAGAGCTTTAATTGTTCCGTAGAAGCCACTTCCTCTATTGAACTGGGTAAATTCCCTGTAGTAAAAGTCAGAGTTTCATCCTCTATCTTAATCGTTGAGATTACAATATCGGCCAAGTCACCGTTACTGGTGAATGGGTATGGATTGGAAGTTGCATCAAACCTATCTCGTCCATTTACATCCGATAGCAAAGCCGTATTCAAATCTCCCTCCTTATCAAGTCCACCATCTCTTCGGAATACATAAAATTCCGGAATCTGATTTGTAGAACCGCTTTGTGAAGTATTAACCCGATAGATCAGTAGTCCGGATTCCGGCAAATCGTATTCATAAACATGCTGATTATTACGGTATTCCAGAACAAAGAATTCATTCGGGTCGTCAGTAAGAATCTTATAGGCATTATGCGTTGGTTTATCGGCAGAATTCAATGTATAAGCAGCGTGACTCCTGACTGCCGGAATTTCATCCGCCCATGCTCCACCCGAGTATTTCCAACGGTTATACACCAAAGGAAGAGTTAACCCGGGCCCATCCATTACATCCCACATACCAACGGGACGAGGATAGTCCGAACGAGAACGATACAGATAGGGAAATCCCAACTCATTCAGCAAATAACGGCAATGGGTAGCCAAAGAATTCCGCTCATAAAGAATCGTATAGTTCCTGATTTTCTTTCCACCCAGTTCAATATCACCATTTGCATCAATATAACGGTCAGAAAGTTCTCCGGTCTGAGGAGAATGAACTCCTTTATCCATCCCTCGGCCATCTCCCCGCAAAACAATTACGAAATCGTCAATATATCCGTCGGCATCTTTATCATATATATTTCCGTCAATCTTCGTTGCTATTTTTCCGGCAAGTTCTTTTATAATAAAACCAATGGAGACATCGGCAAGCCCTGCACTGATATCCTTTCCCTTACATTCCGGGAAGCTCTTCGCCCAAGTACTGTCATAACAATAGAAACAATACTTCAACTCGTAAGAGTGTTCTGACACATTTTGACCGGGTACAGGAAAAATAGATGAATTCACTTTCAGTTTACCATTCGATACAACTCGTATATAAGACTGTACTGACATCTCTCCGGTGCCATTGAAAAACTCTTCATAATAACTACCTGGGTTATCAAAATCCGGATCATCAAGGAAACGAGCCAACACGACAATCCGGTTCCTTTCACCTGTCCATGTGTTGCCGGCATAAGCAGATGGCAAGCCGGCAATCGATACGAACAGTAAACTACAAACAATAAATCTCCAATCTTTCATAAATCAATTCTCCCAATTATAAAGGTTCGTTTCCCATTTCAAGAGTCAACTTTCCACCATTCACAATCGCACTGAACGGAATACGGAAGTTCTTCAGCAGCTTACCATTCAACCGGGCACTGCGGATATAGCGATTTTCGGATGAGTTATTCAAAGCCTCAATGACAAACTCTTTGCCCGCATAATAACGGGGATCAAGAGTAATTGTAATCTTATTGAACAAAGGAGAAGTTATATCGAGCTCTGAAGCAGAAGTTACACCTCCATCCATCTCAAACAGACCGATAGCCGACATCACAAACCATCCTCCCATCTGCCCTTCATCTTCATCGCCTTCCCAACCCTTATAAGGAGAATCACCGTAAAAACGATCAAGTATCTCTCTCGTATATTGCTGGCATAAAGCCGGTTTACCCAAATAGTTGAATATAAAGACTGAATTCATGTTCACTTCATTTCCTTGATTGATGTAAAATTCGGCAGATTGCCCCATTGTACGATCAAATACATGGGCTGCAAAGTTATGCTTCCGCGACTTTTCAAACCCTTCGGATAGCCGTTTCAAGGCTTTATCTTTACCGATTAACTGAATCAATCCCTCAATATCATGAGGTACATACCAAGAATATTGCCACGAATTTCCCTCAATAAATCCCACATTCGAGAACACATCAAATTGATTATCCCAATTGCCTGACGAATCTCTACAGCATACATATTTATACTCAGGGTGATACACATTTTTATAGTTCATGGAACGTTTCTCCAGAAAAGCAGCTTCTCTCTTTTTTCCAAGCGCTTTTGCCAGTTGGGCTACACAAAAATCATCATAAGCATAGTCTAAGGTTTTGGAAACAACATTGACCTCGCTCGGCATATACCCATACTTAACGTAAGCCTCCAAGTCAATCTGTCCGTATGTTCCCCCGCAAGGATGTTCTCCACCGGGATTGGTCACCATTTTATGAACAGCTTTATAGATATCTTCACCGTCCTTACGTATTTTTTTTTGATAAGCAGCCACCATCAAAGCCACTTCGTGCGAACCCTCCATGATACCTGAATACTCGATACCCGCCGGTCCCTTACTTGTCCAGCCCGTATGTTTATACATTTCCAACTGGGTGGTGACCCAATTGTCTATAATCTCAGGAGAAAGAATAGACCATAACCCATTCAGATTCCAATATGAATTCCAAAAAGCATCGCCACCATAAATCGCTTCTCCCGGTTGTAGTTGCTGTACATTTTCACAAGCATCTCTATACTTTCCATCTGTGTCATTCCAGGTTTGCTTGCCTGCATAGGCACGATACAGGTTGGTATAAAACTTACATTTATCCTGCTCGGTGCCACCTTCCACTTTAACCTTTCCCAACAGATTATTCCAGGTTTGACGCGCATTATTCACACATGCCGGAAAATCCCAGTTGAAAGGTCCTATGATTTCTTCTTCCAAATTGAGCCGGGCTCCTTCCAAACTCACCAAAGACAAACCGGTCTGCACAAGAATCTCTTCATTCTCAGATGTTGTGTAAGTGACATAAGCTCCCATCTCGCCTGAGCCCGATATTTCATTCACGCTTTCAATCGTTTTGTTTCCATTCCATCCGTTAAACTGTTGGAATGGCTTACTAAAACGAATAGAGAAATAGAGTGTCCAGTCATTCCAACCACTCCAAGCTCCGGATACACATTTCGCATACCCTTCAATCTGAGTATCACTAATCTTTTTAATAACTGCATCTTTTACAGAGAATCCGTAATCCCATTCGGTAGGAAACAAAAGATCCATCAAGATTCTGGAATCCTTGCAATCCGGAAAAACGTATTTTTGGAAACTACAACGGGTGGTGGCTGTCATCGCAACTTTTACCCGATGGTCGTACAATTCTACTTCGTAATATCCCGGAAATGCCTTTTCTGTATCTTTCAGAATACGGGAATGATATCCTGCATTGGCTCCTTTATAAGGGAAATCCGGTCCGGGATTCTCTATCGTAAAATCAGCAGTAGCAGGCATCATGGAAAGTCCTCCCATGGTCCAAGCATGTAAATGACTGAACGCTGACACACTGTTTATAGCATATTCATATCCTCCCATCCAGCGATTACCTTGATTGTCCGGACCTATTTGTACCATACCGAAAGGCATCTGTGCGTAGGGCCCCAACATCCATCGGGAGTTGGATGTCCCAATAAAGCAATTTACGTAATCTACCGGTTCTTTTCCATCGGCATTTACCCGAAATGTTGCAAGCAAGCAACACAATAGTATTGTCAATCTATACTTTCTCTGCATATCATTTTACTTTTACATAGAAATAAAAAACAGTCTTATTCTTAACACCGTCATAGCAAGTCAAAGAGAGTTTATGATAACGTTGCTTGATGATAAATTTAGTACCATCATGCTTCGTGTATACTTCTTCCCATTCAAACAAAGCATCCGAGGGAACTTTTACGCTATATACATATTCATATTGGGATGTCCTTCCGGCTTCATCGAAAGATTGTTCGTCTTTCAGATTCCAACCTGCATACTCCAACGTTAGATAAGCAATGCCGCTATCGTCCTTAACCAATGCCTTTATCTCTATAGTCTGGTCTCTATCTACTTCAAAAGTATCTATGGCAATATCTGCCTGCGGAGAGTAATAATCGACATCTTTATTCAAATCCCGTTCACAGGAAAACATAAGCATTGCTACTACCGACACACTTATAATCAATATTATTTTTGACAGATTCATATTTCATTCATTAAATTTCGTTCAACATACCTACTACCACCCCGAATTCTGAACCAATCCTCCATTTTTCTGTATTTCCGACTGGGGAATGGGATAGTAGTTCATTTTTGTTTCAAAGATCCGTTCTTCGACCACAAACGGTTCATATACTATTTCTTCTCCATTCACCGTGATGCGCATGCCATGAATTGGCTGATTAAAATAAGTATCCCCTTCGCCCCAACGCCGAACATCCCAAAAACGATGTTCTTCAAACGCCAGTTCCACCCTCCGTTCGTTCCGGATACGCTGACGCATCTCTTCTTTTGACAATTCCATACGTATATTTAACTGAGGAATCTTAGCTCTTTTTCTTATCTGATTTACCGCATCGTACACCGATTGATCAGGAGTTTCCAAGTATTCATTCATCGCTTCGGCATAATTCAGTAACACTTCTGCATACCGAAACAATATCCACGGGCGACGACGCTTCTGGTCTTTCGACAAATCAAGATTTTGATCGATAAACTTACGCATATAGTATCCCGTCCTCGTAGCTGTAGGAGTTTTGTTCAATCCATCTTTACCGCCAACGAACGTTTCAATCGGAGTACCACTAAACTTCAATCCATTATAAGATATCGTATATTCCATGCGTGGATCACGGCTCTTATATGGATTCTCCGGATTGTATCCGGAACGAGGGTCATCAATAGGATATCCCTTTGTCGTTTCATAAGCATCTACTAATTCCTGCGTAGGGTTAGTGTAGCCTTTACCACCGTAACTGATCGGATTATTATATAATTCTATTTCATTTGAACTTTCCGAACTAGTGGCAAATAAAATCTCATTATTATAAGGTGTAGTGAATACAGAATAGTAAGCACTCAGCAAACCAACCCGAGAAGGATTTTTCACTTGAATATCCATGACTTCTTTGGCAGCATCAGCTGCGTCTTTCCATAATTGTTTATCGCCAGCAGGATTGTTCAGTTTACTGGCCAGATAGAGTAAAGCTCTGGATTTCAAAGCTAAAGCAGACAAACGGGTAGCCCGCCCGTATTCGGCTGCATCCTTATTAAAGTTGTCCAGATAAGTTGTGGCATTCACGCAGTCTTTCACTATAAATTCAATCGCTTCCGTAAATGTAGATTGTTTCACGAACTTCGCATCTTCTTCGGTTAATACTTTGTCGATCAACTGTATATTTGAGAAACGTTTAGCCAATTCAAAATGATAAAAAGCTCTAAGAAATAAAGCCTCCCCTCTCATACGCGTATATGTAGCTTTCGATTGCTCATTTTTATCAATCAGGCCGGCATCTTTAATAGTTGTGTCCAACTCTCGCAAGAATACATTTGCCTTACGGATACCTACGTACATCGTTTTCCAAACTTCCTCTTCCGGATTATAGAAAGGGGTGATAGCACCATTGTTATATCCATGAACTGCCGACCCCGAATAAGAGCATATTGCTTCGTCCGAAGCACACGCAAACATAGCTTTGTCAAGTCTGTTAAAACCATTCATCAATTCCCGATAAGTACTGTTCAGAAAACCCTGGGCAAAACGCTCGTCTGTGAAAATATCATCTTTGTCCAAGTTTGTATCTATGTCCTTATCCAATATGTTGCACGAACTCAAAAACAAGGTCAGCAACAAAAATAATTTAGATATGTATTTCATATAGTCCAAGATTTAAAATTTCAGATTTACACCTATATTAAATGAACGCAGCATCGGATATCCTGTTACACCGGCATCAACCATCTCAGGATCAAGATCATACTTACCCAATTTATCTATAGTAAGCAAATTCTGCCCATTCACATAAAAACGAAGTTGTTTGATATTTACCTTTCTCAAAAGAGATTCAGGTAACTGGTATCCAATCTCTACATTACTCAATCTTAAGAAATTACCATTTTTAATCCAAAAAGAAGAAGAACGATAGTTATTCAAATTATTCTCGGTAGTCAGACGCGGGAAAGTTGCATCCGCTTCACGTACTCCTTTTTCCCAGGCTCCATAGGCCAAAGCCGTTACCTTATTATTATTCTGCAAAGCCCAAACAGCCGCATTATTCAGATATACCGAACGATTAGCAACTCCGGACATCATAGCCGATAAATCGAATCCGGCATAATCAAGACCTAATGATAAACCCATAGTTATCTCCGGAACAGTTGGTTTGCCAATGGGCACTTCATCATACAAGTTTATATGATTATCTTCACCGGAATTTTGGTTCTTGTATTTCAAGTCTCCGAGACGAATTTTATAAAATGTAGAAATAGGACTGTTCCTGATATCCTCTTCGTTCATGTAAAATCCGAGTGCTTCCAATCCCCAAAGTTGAGAAACAGACTTTCCTGTTCTTTTCTGATATTCTTTCAATCCTTCCACTTCGTCCATAGCCAGAATTTTGTTCTTTGCCAACGAAACATTTGCCTGAACAAAATACCCAAACTTATTAATCCGGTTATTATGTGTCAATGAGACTTCCATCCCCCTATTGACTACCGTACCTATATTTACATATGGAAACGGAGCACCGATAATCCAAGAAGAAGTGTTTTGTTTCTCTGAAACGATATCCGTACGTTTGTGCCAGAAAGCGTCCACCGATACGGATAACTTAGAAAATAGTTCAAAATCGATACCAACATTCACATTACGTGTAGTTTCCCAAGTCAAATCCGGATTTGCCAATCGTCCTTCCCACGCACCATCGCTCCATGCAAAACCACTACCGAAAATGTATCCCCCATAGGATTGATCAAATCCCGACCAATGCGATTGGTAAGCATAACGTTCAAAACCTGTTTTACAGTTTCCTGCTTCGCCATAAGAGGCTCTCAACTTAAGATAATTAACGACATTCGTATTAAAGAATGATTCGTTGGAAATAATCCACGCTCCGGATACACTGGGAAAGAAACCGAATCGATGCCCCGATGCATACTCATCGCTACCGTCATAAGCAAAACCAAACTCTCCAACGTATCTTTTATCAAAACAGTAAGTTGCCTTCCCACTCATTCCCTGACGGGCATAAGCCGGATTATCACCCTGCACAAACAGTTGAGACTGATAATAACGCATATCTGCAAGCACTTCATGCTTTCCGAAGGTACGTTCATATGAAAAACCTGCATCGAAAGCCAGTTGGTATTGATAATAATCGTACAGTTTTTCCTGAGCTAACGATAATTGCTTATCTTCTCCATATACGGAATAAGTGTTGTCTCTCTGCAACTCGTAAGTAGCATAATTGCTTGTCTTACCCGTACCATACCCGGAAACTCCATCAAAAGCAACCATTGCCCGGACATCCAATCCTTTAGTTACGATATCCAATCTTTGTTGTGCCTGAGCCTTTACTTGCAAAACTTTATTCCGATCTTTACGATATCCGGTATGAGATATCATACCATAGGGATTTTGTCTATATTGCGAAGTTCCTGCAATTTTCCCGTCTTCATACAGAATCGGCATTGCATTAGGTGCAATGGTCGATAAAACATTAAATATATCAGAAGAACTGCTGTTAGGCATATTCTTGTCCTCTATTCTACCGGCAAGATCCAAAGAAATATTGAGTGATTTTGTCACAGCCGCATCAATATTAGAACGAATGTTATAACGATTATAGTTCACATTCGTATTAAATCCGGAATTTACATCTGAATACTTATAAAGTCCGTCTTTGCTTAGAAAACTAAACAATACAAAGTATTTGACCTGTTCCGTACCACCACGAACAGATACTTTATATTGTTGTTGCGGAGTATTATCTTTCAGGAAAGAGGAGTACCAATCTACATCCGGAAACAAATACGGATTCTGAGTTCCGTTGTACATTCCCGGATTATATCTATCAGCAGCAGGAACAGACATACCGTCATTCTGCAACGCCTTATTATATAAAGAAACGTATTCACGTGAAGACAAAAAATCTGGTAAATGGGTAGGCTGCTGAAAACCATATTGAGCTGTTAAGGAGATCTCCGGTTTACCTACAAGCCCTCTCTTGGTTGTTATAAAAACAGTTCCGTTAGCTCCTCTTTGACCATACTGGGCATTGGATGCCCCATCTTTCAATATAGAAACAGATTCGATTTCTTCAATATCCATCTGACTAATATCCCGTTCGACACCATCTACCAAAAATAAAGGAGAACGGAATTGTCCGTAAGTTCCGATACCCCGTATATAAATATCCGAGAGGCTATTTCCCGGTTCATCTCCCGACTTTCTCAACACTGTCAATCCGGAGGCTTTTCCAGTCAACGCATTTCCCAGGTTAGAAGTGGATGCTTTATCCAAACCCGAATAATTAATGGTTGACACAGCTGAGGTTTGCAGATACTTTTTGTTATCCGGTTTATTTCTGACTGTATCCTGCCGAACAGCATTCTTGTTCTCCTGTGAAAAAGCCGGAAGAGAATAACAAGCTGTTGTCATAAAAAATAAACTTAAAAGCTTGAAAGATAAATGCCTGATATTATATTTCATATTCTTACTCATTTTCTATTAATACTATTTACATATCCCATATGCATAATCAATAATTATTCCAACCAGGGTTTTGTTGATATAGAGCATTCTTATCCATTTCACTCTTTGGAATAGGGTATAGATTCATCTTATCCGTAAAAATCCGTTCTTCGAAAACCACTTTATTATAAGTATAACTATTATCACTATTCTTCGTTATTTCCATTTCGTACATGGGACCGTTGAAGCATTTTTCTCCGTCTTTCCATCGGCGTATATCCCACCAGCGATGCTCTTCAAACGCAAGTTCCACTGCTCTTTCATTTTTAATCCGCTGCCGCATTTCTGCCTGAGATAAATTACGAGGTAAAAGTGGCATACCACTTCGGGTGCGCACTGCTTCTACAGCATCATATACATCTGAAGACGGTTTTTGCATACTTTCGTTCAAAGCCTCCGCATAATTCAGATAAATCTCTGCCAAACGGAAATAGATCCAGTTATGATAGGCCTTATTAGATGATTTTTCGGTCAAACTCTCCGGCAAATATTTCCGTACATAGTAACCCGTACGACATCTTTCTTTGGAGAGACGGTGCTTTCCACCCATATACAATTCAGCGGTAACTCCCTGCCATACAGAGCCGTTATAGATAATTGTCTTATAGAAACGGGGGTCCCTGTCCTTATAAGGGTCTTGGGAATCATAACCGGAAGTTCCATCGGTTATCGGTTTACCATTGCTCATTTCATACAGATCGACAAAATTCTGTGTCGGAGCAACAGCCCCTATTCCACCGAACCCTTCACCTGATGGGGCCCATACTCTTATTTCACTACTGCTGAATCCAACCGGAACATTGTTGTACCAGAATATCACTTCTGTATTTCCTTCATCCGGACGTAACAAAAAAACTTTTTCATAGTCCGAAACCCCATTACCTCGAAGCAACCGATATACCGGACTTCCGTTTTCGTCTTTCAGGTTTAATACAGCTGTGGCCGCTTCATAAGCCAGCTTCCACTTGTCGGGATTCGTGTTCTCTTTATCCCACAGTGGACTGGCCGCATATAGTAATACCCGTGATTTAAGTGCCATTGCCACTCCCCGGGTTACCCGGCCTTGTTCATTTTCATTAATTGTCACGGGTAACAGTCCGATGGCATTCTTCAAGTCATCCAATATCGCAGCTACACATTCCATATAACTGTTTCTGGAAAGTTCAAGCTTATCATTCGGATATAATATCTTATCATTTAGAATAGGCATCCCACCATATCTTTTAATAATTTCATGGAAAAAGAAAGCTCGTAAGAAGAATGTTTCTCCCATCAACCTATCCTTCATTTCTTGGTTTGGAAAAGGGATAATGTCTTTCTTGGATAAAAAAATGTTTGCTTTACGTATCCCTTCATAGTTGCGAGAAATCCGATTATCTACATCATCATATGACCCAACATTAAATAAGTTACTCGTATTCCAACCAAAACGAGATTCGGCCTCATCCGTTGCACAAGCTATGGGAGCAGGATCGAAACTTCCAAGTACATTGAATCCTTTCTGAAGATTGGTATAAATATCAGCTTGGAACTTATAGGCAGTTTCGTAATTACTAAATATTTTGTTTTCATCCAGATTAAGGTCTGGTGCTCTGTCCAAATAATCATCACATCCGTAAAAGAAAATGGCCAGCAGACAGAAGAATATTTTATATGTTCTCATAATACCCTAGAAATTAATATTTAAACCAAAATTGTAAGCTTTCATCGGTGGCATACTGCCCGCTCTGTTATTTCGATTATCCGGATCGAGATAAGGCTCTTTAGCCCAAGTAACCAGGTTAAGTGCGGAAAAATAAATCCGGACATTCTTAATAAAAATTTTCTCGGTCAGCTTCTTGGGAATAGTATAACCAACATCCAGATTTTTCAAACGAATGTAACTTCCGTCGGACAATGTATAATCGGCTCCGGCTTCATTATTCTGGTATTTACCGTACAACTGAGTATACTTGGCATTACCATCTCCCATTTCGGGCGTCCAATAGGACCAATGTTTGTCATACACATTATCTCCGTTAGAGAATGCCCACATAGCTTCCCAGTTTTTATCAAAAGAGACATGGGTAGAACCCTGAAACAGAACTCCGACATCGAACCCTTTGTAAGACAATGAAAGATTGATACCATATTGAATTTCGGGAACCAAAGGATAACCGGTTCTTACGAAATCAGCACGGTCAATCACACCGTCTCCATTGATATCCTTATACTTCAAATCGCCCGGATGTACCTCCGTATTTCCTTCCAGAGCTAACTGGGAAGGACTTCTTTCAATATCGTTGTAATCCTGAAAATAACCCAGAGTAATCAGCTTAAGAGGTGTATCAATGGGATATCCTTCTGCCCGTTGATAAGGTAAAACTCCAAGAGGAGTCCCCATATTGATGACTTTATTCCGTGCAAAACTCATGTTTCCCTTGATAGAATACGAGAAATCCTCACCAATAAACTTACTGTGATTAACCTCCAACTCTACGCCCTGATTCTGCACAATACCGAGATTAGCCGGAGAGAAAGTAGTTCCTACAAATGCTGGCATAGTCTGTACCTGAGTCAGGATATCCGATCTTCTTTCATGAAAATAGTCGATATTAAATGTCAATACGTTGTTGAACAGTCCGGCTTCCAAACCGATATTAAGCTTTCTGGACTTTTCCCAGGAAACATCTTTATTAGCAACACGCCCTTGACGTATACCTTCTATACGATTATCACCAATACCAAAAATATAGGTATTGTCTGCGTTACTAACGTCTACGTACTCATATTGCTGAAGATAAATAAAACGTGCTTCCGCACTGGAGTTAGCTACCGGATCGTATGCCCAGACCCGGTCATTACCAACCCATCCAAGAGAACCTCTGATTTTCAAGTTATTGACGATCTTATTCATGCCCGTTTGTTTATAAAAAGGCTCATTTGAGATAACCCAACCCAAAGCAAATGAAGGAAACAAACCATATCTTTTCCCTTTGGCAAAATTTTCGGAACCATTATAACCAAAGTTAACCTCAGCAAGATAACGTGTATCATATCCATAGACAAAACGCCCGACCATCCCTTGACTGGCATAAGGTAAATCTACATTATTCCCATGAGAAAGCCTATTGAAAAGGAACAATGCACTTGCATCATGCTTTCCAAACTCACGATTATAGGTCAATCCACCTTCCAGATAAATCTTCCGGAAATTATCTACATACTGCCACTCCCAACGTAAAGGGCGATTTTCTCCATGCATAATGTAACTATCCGTAGCATAAAGATGTTGATAAAGAGCCACATTCTTCCGATAAATTTTACCATGTTTACTGTCATCGTCATAAGCCACTTGTCCTCTGATAGCAAGCCCCGGGAGAAGCCAGTTTAATTTATAAGTGACATTCAGCCCTGCTTCCAGCACATTCCGGTTTTCCTTGAATTCTCCGGAATCACGGATCAAAGCGTGTATATTTGAATAATCTTTATCGCCTCCGTAAGAACCGTCCATATTGAAAGCTGGATATTTACGGCCGGAATTAGCAATAGCCGCATGATAGATATCCCAGCTACTATATTGCATGGAAGTGGGGTAATGTCTGTCTTCGATACGGGCACCAATATTGATGGATGCACTCAAATCCTTTGTAATATCAAAATCCAGATTTGAACGGAAATTATACCGATTATAATTGGTTATATCATCTCCCTTAAACGGAGAGTTCTGATTAAAGAATCCACCGGAAATAAAATAACGCATCGATTTTGTCCCACCGCGTACATTCACATTGTACTGCTGCTGAACAGGACCAGACTTCATAATCTCATCCATCCAGTCTACATCGGGATGAGTATAAGGAGATACCTTTGTCCGATACTTCATAAGGTCAGCTGAACTGTATTCGGCCTGCTGCCCACCATTATTCAGCATCTCATTACGCAATAATGCCGAACGGTAAGCATCCAAAGGCTTATACAAACGTATAGGAACATTCACAGCAACCTGCGATGTAATCGAAACTTCCGGTTTACCGGCTACTCCTCTTTTAGTAGTAACAATAATAACACCATTCGCTCCTTTCACACCGTAAACGGCAGTAGCTGAGGCATCCTTCAGGATATTTATACTTTCAATTTCGTTTGGGTCAATCTGTGCAAAACTTTCACGTATAATACCGTC
This sequence comes from Bacteroides sp., assembly GCA_019416685.1. Lineage (GTDB taxonomy): Bacteria > Bacteroidota > Bacteroidia > Bacteroidales > Bacteroidaceae > Bacteroides. Next base: position 35,369 of record DXWV01000030.1, on the reverse strand, counting down.
CACTACGATAAGTGGCTTTGTATTTTCATTGGCAAATGTCGCTTTTCCACGTATATATATATCCGCTTCATCACGACCAATCTCGCCGGAACTCTGTACAATCGTCACACCGGAAGCTTTACCGGCAAGCGATTGTGTCAGGTTGGAAGCAGGAACTGTGGTAAGCGTTTTACTTTTTACCGTAGAGATGGAACCTACCATCGATTCTTTCTTTTGGGTACCAAAAGCCACTACTACGACTTCATCTAAAGTCACAGCCGAATCCCCCCCCATTTCTATCTTTATTTTCTTTCCGAATTGCGGGGTAATGATTTGAGTCTCGTAGCCTATATAACTAATTACTAATTGTGTATCTTTTTGGGGTAACTTCAAAGTAAAGTTACCATCAAGGTCAGTAACAACACCAACAGAAGTGTCTTTCACCAGAATGGTAGCACCGATCAGTGGTTCTCCATTATTCTTATCTAATACTATTCCTTTCACCACCAGGTCTTGTGCCGATATTGTACACGAAAAAAAGAATAATAAAAGCATTGTAGCATATCCTTTCATAATATTATATTTTAATGAATTCTTCTAAACTGATAAGCATAGATATGCAGTTCTTTGTTTTTGGCATCCAGTTCCAAAGCTTCTTCGGGAGTAGTCAGTTGAGGGTCTTGTTCCATTTGTGAGAACATGATAGTCTTCTTTCGTTCTCCAAGAAAAGTCTTTATACGAAGTTCCATTTCATCTCCGTCCAATCGGATAATTGTAAAACGAACCGTGACCGGAGTATAACGATATGAATTATCAGACGTATTTTTACCTGCAATTTTATCCATGGACATTGTTAACCAATCTTCATCAGTCACGAGCCATGTACCGGCATGTTCTTTTTCAGAACAAGGATCAAACATCCTATACACTCCATTTGCCTCAAACAAGATAGAAAGGTTTTCTTCTTTATCAGTGCTGCATAGTTCTCCGTTGTCATAAGCAGCAATTTGCTTCCAGTATCCCGGCAGTTCGTTTGCAAAATCTTCATCTTTTGAACAAGAAGAAAAGATGAATAGTAGAAATACTAAACCTAACAGATATTTATTCATAGTATCTTGATATTTTATTAATGTGATTCTTTTAATCTCAGCTTACCCTCTTCCAGAACAGTTTCGACAGCTTTATAAGTCTCTATACAAGTATCCAATTGCCCGGTTGCAGAATAAGTGTAATGTTTTAAAACTAATCTGCTACCAGACCGTTCTTCTACATAAAAAGATACCGGCAATAAATCCGAAATATTCAGAATTCCATTATTACCGTCATAATTCCAGGCAGTTCTTAAATCTTTCGATTCACAAGGAAAATAGAGATAGCAAACATTTTTTTCTGAAAAATACAGCAACTCGCCTTTTGCACATTCATCAAGTTCCTGTTCCTCACCATTCCAAGTTTGCGAAATCAATTGCCAGGAGCCGAATAAATCAACGTTACTATCAGTATCCTTATCACAGGCTGTTCCTAAAAAAGAAATGAGTAATACACACAACAATGGGATTTTTTTTATTTTCATAATAATAAGATTTTTACATGTCACAAAAGTACACAGAACGCGTTTTTCTATAAATCACTCTGGTAACAACCCTTCTATTCGTTGTAACATTTGTCTGAAAATCAACCAATACTTCTACTTTCGGTTTTCAAAGCAAAAGAGCAGTAAAGCAAATAAGCGATACAAAGTCCGATTATCGCCAATGAACCGTTAAAACTATCGGCCCATTGAGAGAATACGGCCATTAATGGCGGTACAACTGCCCCACCCGATATTCCCATAATCATCAATCCAGAAAGTTCATTAGCACTGCTGGGATACAGTTGCAACGCCTTTGAGAAAATGATACTAAACACATTTGCACAAAAGAAACCGACAATAGCTATAATAGCCAAAAGCATCTGACTTTCAGAAACAAAAAGCATAAAAATGAATACGCATAACGTAATAATCATACTAAGCCGAAGAAATTTTACAGCAGAAAAGCGTGCCAATAGAAATGTTCCTAAAAAAGCTCCGATAGTACGAAATACAAAATATAGACTAATACCATAACCGGCCTCATCCAGTTCCATACCGCAACGTTCCATTAAGAAACCGGGTATCATTACATTCAAACCGACATCTACCCCTACAATAAAAACAATTCCAAGAAATAACAACAGAATTGTTTTATCCTTCAATAAGATAAGATAAGGTTTGAATGACCATAATACACTCTTCGTCGTCTCTTTGGGAACAGGTGTAAATAGTAACCAACAACCGACAATAAGCGTTATCAGAGCAAAAACGGGAAACATATAAATCCAGTTCCCCAGAAAACCGGCTGCCCATAATGCAATAATAGGTCCGGCAAAAGAGGATATGGCTTTAATAAATTGACCTGCAGTCAAACTGCTGGCCAATTTATTTTCATCCACAATATTCATTAACAACGGGTTCAATGAAACCTGTAAAATTGTATTCCCAATACCCAACAATGCAAATGCAACCAGACAAGATCCATAAGAATAATCCAACAACGGTAATAACATGGCCACAACAGTAAACCCCAAGCTAATCAATACCGTATTTTTTCTACCTACCCGGTTCATAAAGGCACCGAACGGAACCGAAAACACAAAAAACCAGATAAAGACCATTGAAGGTAAAAAGTTCTTCTGGGTTTCGGACAAAGAAAAATCGGATTGCATATAGTTGGATACTATCCCTACAAGATCACAAAAACCCATCACAAAAAAACTGGCCAAAACCGGCAGCAATGCTATTACCTGAGTACGCTTCATTCTATCTCCTCCTGCCCTATTACTTCATAAATGCTTTTACAACCATTGCCTCACGCTGAGAACCGCAGCTCAACTTATAATCTCCGGAAGCAGCAGAAATCACATATGTTTCAGCATAGTTCAACCGTACTCTCTTTTGTCCGGGAATCTCAATATAGATAAAGTCACCTTCCACCAGATTTAATACATGGCACTTACCCGATGTATTCAATGCCACTTCTGACTTAAAATGTACACGATGTACATCATAAGAATGATTCGGATGTGTAGGAAGATGGTATAATTCCCAATCTTTTCCCTTTTCCAATAAAACAGGCTTAGAAACGTGTTCATTGCGTATTTTCTCTCCATAACGGTCGAAATACAAATTCTCCATACCCCTCTTTATATTTAAAGGACGAGGAGTACCGTCTAAGTCAAGTGCCAGCCAATCATACATTTTAAATGTAAAAATATAGGGAGTAGTGCTTATTTCAAGAACTAAATTGTTACGACCGGAACTATGTAAAGTGCCGGGAGGTATCAAAAACAGTTCGTGCTTCTTTGCAGGTAATGATTGTACATAACGATCAACTTCCAATGGAGTATTTTCAACAAAGCTTTTTGTAAGTGCCTTCTCGAACTCAGCCGGCTCAACATTATCCTGAAAACCCAGATAAACTACGGCATTATCTTTACAATCTGTGATATAATAAGTCTCTTCCTGAGTCAGTACCTCCCCGAAGTTTTTTTGTATGTACTCTTTTCTTGGATGACATTGTATAGAGAGATTCCCACCATCAAAATTATCCAGATAGTCCATCCGTATCGGAAATTCATCACCATATTCATCGTAACAGGCTGTACCGACCACATTCTCTCCGGCTACATACATTAAAGAATCAAATGATACTTCCAACATATTTCCAGAACTCTCAAACAACAAACCATTCTCCGGCACAATCAGCTCAAAAGACCAGGCATAATTAGGTACATCCTTTTCCAATCCCTCTATATGTTCCTTTATCCACTGCCCTCCCCAGGCACCAGGTTCAAACCAGGGACGAACACGAAAACCTGACTGCCCCATTACTTTCAATCCTTCTCTTAAAGTATTTCCTTGCATCCAGGTAATAGTATCCAGATGTTGTCCATCAATCATCACATCAATACCCGGAAAAATATTTTTTTTATGCTTGTTAAGAAGTACCCAGTCTACGAAATAGAAACGTTTGTACATCACTTTGGGAGCTACGGCCTTTGTTACTCCTAAATTTGTTACTCTCCCGGCACGTGCCCTAAATTGAATCTCATTTTTAGGTATATCGATATAAATCAATTTCCCTTTCCAACCGGCTAAAGCTGCCCCACAACCTATAAGTATATTTAGGGAAGCAGATGAGTCGGGCTGAAGTTTAGATAATTTTCCTGTGCAGAAAAGATCTTTTAATTTCAGGTCGCAACGTTTTCCGAAAATAGGATCGTCACCACCCAAATAAGGTACAACCAAATCATTTATCTCTTCTTCCGTTTTTAGGGCGGCATCTATGTTCCACCAGGTTACTTCTACATCCAACTCAGCCAAAGCCTCATTCAGATGAGTTTTTATTTCATCAAAAAAGATTCCTGCATATCCGTCAATAATCACATTCCGTTCATTACGAATAGCTTCGGCCAGCTTCCGGTAACCTACAAAAATTTGATTCTCTGCCATTGAATGAACAGGATATATATCATAACTACCCGTAGCCAGACTTTTCTCTTTCTGCATGGGAAGGAGAATCTGAGATGTTTTTCTCAATGATTTCATATTTGTCATATTTTAAAAGTTGTTTTTCAAATAAAAAGAAGGCCTGCACCAAGCATTGCCGCATTACCTTGTAATGAAGAGACTAATACGGGTATATTCAGTCCTTCTTCCCGAATTCTTTGCAATAAAGATTCTTTAAAAAGAGGATAGGCTTTTGAGATATTACCTCCCAGAACAATGATATCGCCCTTAAACTTAGTGTAAACAGGAATAATAAAACTCCCCAAACGATAACCATACTCCTCAAAAACCTGTTTACTGTAAATATCAGTATCTATCTTTTCTGCAATTTCACGTACTCCCTCAACCTGTATTCCTGTCAATGCTTCATATCGGTTACAAAACCAACGTGTAGAAAAAGAATCATCGGCTATAGTGTTTTCAAACGGCAAATTATAGACCCATCCATTGGATGGTACAGATTCTCCAACCGTTATCAATTGCCCGTCTACTACAAACCCGGACCCCAGTCCGGTACCCAATGTAAAAGCCATCACCCGCTTATAATTCTTCACTATTCCGGCAAAGGCTTCACCTATGGCAAATGCCCCGGCATCGTTCACATACCTGAAATCGCTTATTTTCATTCCCCGAAACCGGGAAATAAATGAAGAGGTTAAATCCAATCCGAACAGTTTATCAAACTTATTGACTCCTTCAACCAACGATACTCCTTTTTCATAGTCAAAAGGCCCTGGAAAAGAGAATCCAACTCCCACAGGAGTTTCATTTATTAAAGAGATGGTGGACTTCAGACAGTCCACCCATTGTTCCAGAATTCTCTGAGCAGAATCCTGACTATTGATTTTTTGAGATTTTATAGACTCTTCCAAGATTGATTTATCTTGTAAGTTAATTAAGCAAGAAGAGATATGGCTCCCTCCTACATCTACTCCAACAGTGTAATTTCCCATGTTTTCAGATTTATTTTCTGCAAACATAGGGCATATCCGACTATAGATGATTAACTACTGTAACATACTGCATATATGCTGTAACATCCCACTCAGAATGCCTTGTGAGTGGGCATTAAGTTTCTTGATCTTTTGCCGGAGATTCACGCTGACCCCTGAATTCGGTAGGAGATATACCAAACTTCTTCACAAAACAAATATAAAAATAGGAAGGAGAAGAGAAACCCAGATCATAAGCAATCTCCGTAACTGTTTTATTTGCATTCAGTAACTCCCTTTTCGCATTCTCTAACCTGACCGTCCTAATAAAATCTCCGGAAGAGAGCCCAACTAACGCTTTCAGTTTCCGATGAAGGTTCATCCGGCTCATCCCCACATGATTGGCAATACTCTCTCCTTTTATATCAGGATCAGAAATATTTTCATTGATATAATTTATAATCTTTTGTATCAGAATATCATCATTAGATGCCGCAGGTGATGTCTCTGTATCCGACTCCTCACCGGATACAAGAGACACTTTCTTCATAAATTTCTCTTTAACAACCTCCTGGTACTTGATCAGTTGTTCGATACGAATCCGAAGATGCCGGATATCAAACGGCTTGGGTATATAAGAATTCGCTCCCACTTCCAATCCAACCAACCTATCCTCATGGGTTTCTTTAGCCGTCAACAGAATAATTGGAATATGAGACGTGTTTATATTCGATTTTATTTTCCCACAAAGTTCTATACCATCCATATTCGGCATGATAATATCACTGATAATCAAGTCCGGAATAGAATTCAATGCGCTTTCAAATCCTTCCACACCATCGGCTGCTGTATATACTTCATATTCTTCACGCAATTCCATAGCAAGAAAGTCGCGAATCTCAGTCTCATCATCTACAACAAGAATCTTATATTTCTTAGCACTCTCATTCTTCACTTCCGTATTTTCCTCTACTATCTCTGCATCTTCCTGCCATGTCTCTTTAACAAACGTAACATAAGGTTCGTCTTTCTTATTAGTATCAGCTATCTCCTCTTTGGAATAACTTGCTTTATCAAACGGGATAACAATCGCAAACCTGGAACCGATATTCAGTTCACTTTCGACCGATATATGCCCCTTATGTAACTCAACCAAAGATTTTACCAGATACAGCCCAATACCTGACCCCGGATAGACAATATTTTTATCATTCAGTTCTACCTGATAGAAGCAATCGAATATCTTTTTCAACTCCTTTTTATCAATACCAATACCTGTATCCGATATTTCAATATGTAACAAATTACCTATATCAGTCCGCTCTACAAAGACATTCATCACAATCTCATCATAATCTTTCACATACTTAAAAGCATTAGAGAGAATGTTATACACAATCTTGTCCATAAATTTAGGAGAAACCCAGCCTATCAACCGATCTGCACTCGTATTAAAAACAAAATTTATATTTTTGTCTTCCACTACCCCTTCAAATGTGTCTGTTATTTCTTTAAAAAAAGAGACTACATCTATCTCCTTAGCTTTAAGTTTTAACTGCCCGTAATCTATCTTACGGATATCAATTACTTCATTCACATTCTTGATTACCCGCATCGTGTTTCTTTTTATAAGAGACAGTAAATACCTCTTCTTACTATCTGTCTCTCCAAGCAGTAACTTCTCCAGTGGTGCCAGAATCAAAGTGAGTGGATTCTTCAGCTCATGTGAAGCATTTGTAAAGAACTGTAATTTGGCCTGATATAACTCTTTTTGTTTCTGCTTCTCCAATCGTTCATAATTTATCTTATCCCGGACTCTGATTTTCATCATAGCAATATTCCAGCACATATATAAAATACCCAATAACAAAACAAAATAAATGATATAGGCCCACCACGTTTGCCAAAAAGGAGGTTTTATCAGAATATACAAGGAACGTACATTATCTTCATTGAAATTGCCGGAAGGCGAAGATGCCATTACCATAAAACAGTAATTCCCAGGCTTCAAATTCCGATAAGTTACAGAACGCATGGTCCCCACTTTATTCCATTCCGTATCCACACCTTTTAAGAAGTAAGCGTACTGAATACGTTCCGGGGAAGAATAATTGATACCTAAATACTCTATAGTAAAAACTGACTCATTATAATTCAGTTCTATTCTATCAGTCGAGTTTATATTTTTAACTAAGGGAGAATCTGGATTTTGTTCACTTCTAATTGCAACATGTTGATTGAACAACAGTAAATCTGTAAGAACAACAGAAACCGGAGTTTTATCCTTTACAATAATAGAAGGATCAAAGATATTCATACCCTCCGTACCGCCTAAAGCAATTACCCCCGATTTCATTAATAATCCCGAATTTTTCAAGAAGCTACCGGGTTGAACCCCGTCGGATGCACTATAGGAATCAAGTTCTTTGGTATCTGTAGACATTTTCACGATATCTTTATTCGTTCCCATCCACAAATCATCGCCCACCAGGATTAATTCTCTCACAATAGAGCTATTCAACCCGTTTGCTTGTCCGTATATCGTTAGAGAGTCTGTCTTTACGATATACTGCCATAGACCCTGCCCTTCTGTACCAATCCACATATTTCCATGCTTATCAAACAGAAAAGAATTAACCTGTACATTCTTTAATTTAGAACTAAACGGTTCGACATTCCCGGTCTTATAATCGTACTTATACAATCCACCAAAAGTACCAACAATCAGATCGTCCTTGTACTCCTGAAGTGCAGTAATATGATTCCATTTCAATGGATCAATCACATGAAAAGAGTTACTTCTTTTATCGAAATAAGACAGACCGGCCCGTTGTCCTATCCAAATATTCTTTTTGGAATCTTCGTACAAACAACTCAAGTCGCTATGTAAAAGTGAACCAGGGCTATCTTTCTGATATGTATAATGAATAAACCTCTTTGTTCCATCTTTCATCCTATTCAAAACACAATTATAGGTTCCAACCCAAAGATCATTGTCCGAATCAACCAATGAACATAGAATTGCATCATCACTTAAATTATATCCATCTGTCTTAACTGTGATCTCCTTGAATGTATTATTCCCGATATCCCAATAATTAATGCCACCACCATCAGTAGTGATCCAAAGATTACCATACTTGTCTTCACTAAAAGAAGAAACATGCTTATAAGACAAACTATTCATTAAAAAAATGTCACTTGTAATATAATTGAATTTCTGTTTATGCTGATTCACAAAATTCACTCCGCCACCATAAGTACCGATCCATAAGTTATCATTCTTATCACTTAATACGCACCTGATTGTCTTATAAGATAACCCCGTATCCGTCTCCGACTCATAATAGAACTTGATATCTGTTTTCTTTATTTCCTCTCCACTCGTTTTCAATTTAATGGAGCATAGAAAATATTCTGTACCGATCCATAACTGTCCCAATCTATTCTCTTCTATACAGTTTACTTTCGCATCTTTCAATTCATCCAATTCTATCAGTTCAGGCTCTTTCTTCCCTTTTGCAAAACGTAGCAGTCCTTTCCAGGTTCCAATCCAGATATTCCCATAAGAATCCTGAGAAATAGCTTCCACCTGACTATCCGGAAAGTTATGACTTTGCACACTATAATTAGTTACTGAACGAGTATTCAAATGAACAACATCCAGCCCACCGAAATGTGTTCCTACATATAGTAGCCCATCGCTCGATTCATATAAACTTAAAACACGATCGTCCGAAGCTTGATAATAAAGACGATTGAAAGAACTGGTTTCAGGATCAAAAGAATAGACTCCGCCTCCATAGGTCCCTATCCATAAACCGCCTTCTTCCCTCTTTATTATCGAACGAACAGAATATAGATCTCTCCCCGGCTGAAGCGCATTATTTTTTAAAATCTTGTAAATGTCTGTCTCTACATCATACATTAACAAACTAAAGTTTGTACCAACATAGATACAGTTTTTATCACAGTATATTTTGAGAGATTGCTGATTCGCGAAATCTAAAGAGTTATCCAATGACCACTTATAACTTTTAAAGTCAATTCCGTCAAAACGGCAAAATCCTTCATCCGTAGCACACCAGATATATCCATCCTTATCTTGTTTTATATCAAAGACCTTACTACTGGAAAGCCCATCCTGTATTCCAAATTTCTCAAAACGTTCATGAGCTAAATAGATAGAATTTGCATTCATAACTAATGAACTGCACAAAAAGAACAAATAAAATATAAGTCGGTACATCATGTTCCTATTTTTCTAAAAGTATAGATATAAAACACATTTCATGGCAGGCACAAAAATAATATAAAAAAACAGAACGCAATCAATTGCCAAACAATCAATCACGTTCCATACATATTACTATATATTATCTAAAACTGTTCCATGATATCAGAATACTCTATTCCTACCGTATTTAAAAAGTAAAGAAGAGGGTGTCCGAAATCATAGATAGTCTCTCCGCCCCCCACATTCCGAATGTAACAAAAAGCTTATACTTTATATCATTACACTCAAATAGAGCATTATAGGGTAAAAATGACTACAGATACATTTTTTACTCTCAACAAAAAAGCATATATTAGAAGCAAAAAACAGAAACACTTTATACTATGTGCAACAACAAATTTCGGAGGAGCCTCATGTTTATACTCCTACTCATTTCCATTCATTCTTTTTCTGCTAACTATTACTCATTAACACGATTGTCAAGTAATGAAGGGTTATCTCAGCAAGATGTTGAATGCATCGTACAAGACAAACAAGGTTTTATCTGGATCGGTACCTATGACGGGTTGAATCGTTTCGACGGAACCCATGTTATCATTTTCAGACACCAGCCTAATGACGATAATTCGATCAGTGATAATCGCATCCTCGCTTTGGCTGAATGGAAAAATCGTGATGAACTATGGATTGGTACTGATGGTGGAGGATTAAATTGCTACAATCTCAAAACCGGACGTTTCAAACATTATTATTCAGATGAAAGTAATATAAACTCCCTGACGGATAATCAGATCATAGACTTATATCAATCGGGGGAATACATGTGGGCATCTACCGCCAATGGTCCTCACAGAATCTCTTTTGATGCCGGAAATCATATAAAAATAGAACATTTCCCACTGTTGTATGCGTCGGGGGAACTGGATTCGTTTCAATGTACGCTATCTGTTGCAGAAGACATCAATGGAAATACAATTGCCGGAACAACCAATGGAATATACGTAAAAACTCCTGAAGATATCTATTTTCGCGAAGTGAAAGAATTACGTGGATCTACACGCGAAGTAATGAAAGACAAAATCGGTAACCTATGGATACTCACAGAACACAAACTACTATCCTATTCACCGGATCAGCAGAAACTCAAAAGCTACCTGCACACACCGTTCCAACTGAATATTCAGTCCGAAGCTCCGTTTCGTCGTATTCTTCCAGTGACAGATAGGGATTATCTGGTATTATCTGAAAAACAAGTATATTGGGTTCGCGTACAAAATAACAGATTTGACATTGAACCCGTACTCTTCTCCGACAATGAATTCTTCTCACACAATCTTTTAAAAAACATACTTCTCGACCACTCCATGAATGTATGGATCACCTCCAACATGGATGGAACAGCACGTTTTGACCTAAACTCTAAATCGATAGCGCGCTTTCCTTTGGGACACCCGAAGGCTGTCGATAAAATCTATATCCAGACATTGATTAAAGACAGGCAACGAAGGTTATGGGTAGGTTCCAGCCAAGGATTGTTTGTGTATGACTTCAAGCAAAATAAAACAATCCGCATTGACCGGATCAACGAAGATGTCTATGATATACTGGAAGATAAAGAGCACAATATCTGGATCACCTCTCTGCATCACATCTTCTATATACCAGAAGGGGATATAAACCGTATCATATCGGTACGTGAACGTTCAGATTTACCATTCGAGATAAATGACTTCATCGGTCCCTACTCCTTGTGTGCAGATGCACAAAACACCATATGGGTAGGCATGAGAAACGGATTATTGCAAATAAAGAAGCACGGGACACAATTCTCCTATAAATTGAAAAACATACAGCCTTATGAGTCAATGGGTGCGGTGAACAACATCACCAAGTTGTACTTCAACAGTAAGAGAAAAACTTTATTAGTCGGCACTAAAAATACAGGTCTGTTAGAAGCACACCTGAATAAACAAGGGGATATTGAAAAGATAGAAACGATAGACAGCGGTAACGAAAGGCACATCTGGTCTATCATCAAAGCATCAAACGGTAATATATATGTAGGTACAGATTCGGGACTCAGATACCTGGATAACAAGAATCACACACTGCAAATGATACCTGATGACATCCGGCTACAAACCTATAAGATTACGGGCATCACGGAAGATAACGCCAATAACCTGTGGATGAATACAAGTCAGGGCCTATTACGATATTCACTCAGTAACCATCAGACAATGCTGTATCTGAATACCGACGGACTAACCACTAACATCTTATGTGAAGGTATCTTATATGACCCGGAAGGATTTTTATATATCGGAAGCATCAAAGGTATCAATAAAGTCGACTTATCTGCTTTGATGCCCAACACAATAGAGCCAGAATGCCTATTCGTTGGCTTGCGCATCAACAATACGCAGGTCTTGCCCAACCAAGTATTCAACGGCCGTCCACTCTATAACACGACTCTTGGCTTTCTCGACAAGTTAATACTAAAACATAATGAGAATAACCTTACAATTGAATTTGCAGCCTTGCATTTCAGCAATCCTTCCAAGAACAAATTCCAATACCAATTAGAAGGATTCAGCCAAGAATGGACAGAAGTAGACAATAACATACGCTCTGCCACTTTCACAAACCTGCCTCCGGGCACTTATCAATTGAAAGTAAAGAGTGCTAATTGTGATGGGCTTTGGAATAGTACTCCCAAAGCGCTCACCATCATCGTGAGCCCTCCGCTATGGGCAACTCCCATCGCATACTTGTGCTACATCACATTTACATTATTGGTATTCTATCTAATCATTCGATATATAAAAGAACGTCATAGAACCAAAAAGCAGATACTGATGGAGCATCTTGAACACCGTAAGGAAATGGAAATAGCAGAAGTGAAACTGAAGTACCACACCAATATCACCCATGAATTGCGTACTCCTCTATCATTGATATCCGCTCCGGTAGAAGAGCTAATCAAAAAATCATATGCTGATGATTTCTTAAATTCCAGATTGGGAATCATCAAGAACAATGCTGACCGATTGCTACAGTTAATCAATCAGTTCCTTGATTTCCGGAAAGTGATTAATGACAAATATACGATCACCATCCGATACGAAAATCTAAGAGAGGTCTTAACGGAAACGCGAGATAGCTTTCTGAGCATGGCAGAGCATAAAAATATCGTGATAGAATTTTATGATGATTTAGAAGAAGAGATGGCATGGTTTGATAAAGATGCCATTCAGAAGATATGTTCCAACCTACTATCAAATGCACTGAAATATACTCCGGTTAAAGGGAAAATATCTATTTATGCTACTCAAAATCAAGATTACTCCAAAGTGTCCATCTCAATAGAGGACACCGGAATTGGCATAAACGAAAAGGAATTGGATAAGATTTTCGACCGCTTCTATCAAGTACCCGGTACCGTAGGAGGAACAGGCATCGGACTCAATCTTTGCAAACAACTGATCACTCTGCACAATGGAACGATCACCGTGAAGAGCCGTTTAAAAGAAGGCTCTATTTTCACGATTGAATTTCCTGTCAACAGAGAAGCGTTCCCAGACAATATAGTGGAATATGAAAGTAAACAACAGAAAGAGGTATCAGAGAAAACTCCCGACTCCGAAAAAGAGATTGAAGAAGAAGTTAACGAACGGAAGAAAACCCTCATACTGGTGGTGGAAGATAACCACGAACTGAGAAACTATATTGCATCCCTGCTAAAAGAAGACAAACAAATAGAAGTTCTTGTTGCCTTAAACGGAAAAGAGGGATATGAACTGGCTGTGAGCCATGTCCCCAATCTGATTATAAGCGACATTATGATGCCTGTTATGGACGGGATTGAACTCACCCGGAAAAGTAAAGCCGATATGCGTATCAGCCACGTGCCTATCATCTTGCTGACAGCTAAAGTAGGTCAGGAAAATGAAATAGAAGGACTCTATTACGGTGCAGACGATTACATCATGAAACCTTTCAACCCACAAGTATTAAAGTTGCGGGTAAGCAATCTGCTTCGCCTGACACGAAAAAAGACACGCGAAGTGGCTTTGGGAAAAGAGCAACTGAACGACAGAGAAAAAGAATTTCTTCTCTCTTTTGAGAAGTATGTCTCCGAGAATATGTCTTCTCCCAACTTCGGGATTGAAGAAATCTGTCGGGCAATGTCATTGTCGAGGATGCAACTTTATCGCAAGATGACTGCCATTATCAACAAAAAACCCTCGCAATACATCAAAGAGATTAAAATGAAAAAGGCCTATTCTTTGATGAAAGAACAAGGCCTTAATATCACTGAAACGATGTACGAGGTGGGACATACCAATTACACTCATTTCTCCCGGTTGTTTCAAGAGGTAAATGGCATATCCCCCCGTGAGGTTCTGGGAATGAAGAAGTAAAGATCAAAGTTACTTTGGGTTTACAACAAATCCCTCTGTATCATAGATGTGTAAGTCCTGAGATTTCATCCGTTCGGTAACAATCTCACGGGAAGTATAACGAGCGTCCCAGCTATTCTTCCGTATCTTTACCTCCCGGCAACCGGTAAACAGGAAAGCAGACTTCTGCCAGGTATAGGGTGGGTAGGCTCGCGTTTGGTTGATGGTATTCTCCTGAAAACAGATCCCCCGGACAGATATAGCACGCAGAATCGGAGCATCAAAAACGTTAAAAACATTGTGTTCTATCTGTATATTCTTGTGGTATGTATCCGCATTTTCATCGGCAGGAACGTGTGAAGGAGTTATCGTAATAACCGCATCTCCCCACTCGCCTCCATGCCCATGTTTGTTCCCGGAGGTAAGGCAATTATCAAACAAGTTATTACGGATAGTAAGGTTCGTACAAGCTCCGGACTCAAACCAATAGTTAAAGTCTCCCTCAATAAGAATAGCCGTCCCAGCTGTCCGGAAATAGTTATCTTCAATGACTACTTTACGGGGAGTCGTTACTAAAATCCCCCTTGCCCGATGCCTTTTCAATATCCGGCAATTCCGTATCTCGACTTCCGGGGTCCACGTTTTGCACTCCAAAAAATCACCCTTCTGGATGTTAGGAGGCAATTGTTTATCAAATCTAATCCGGTGCCCAACTTCTCTCCCGTTCTCAAAAATCGACTGTTTAGATTGTACTTCGAGTACTTTCTCCCGTTGGGCAGAAACTTTACCGATTGCCCAATAAGAATCACCCACCGTAATAGAATTACCATTTCCCTTACCGCCGGAAGGAACAATCACGGTATAGCGATCCATTACATCCGCTATTTTCACATTGATGCCATGCACATTGATAAAGTCATCTCCCTGCCCGGTATGCGAACAATTCAGAATCCTGATTTTCCCCCGGCATTCCGAAAAATGAGATGCATCCGCAACGGAGCTAAAGCATCTTCCTTTCGCATCATTCACCCGGACACTGGCATTGTCCATCGTAATATTCTCGCACCGATACCCACTGAAAGCATTACTCAAAGCATGATATAAGGTAATATCTTTGAGCAAAACATTCTTACTCCGGTTGAGAGAAATACCAGAAGTAAAATATCGGACATGAAACAAAGCAACCAATGTACCCAACGGAGGCTGAATGGTGGGTTTGCCATAAAAACGTAAGGTATTTGCATCGACTTCCACCGCTTTCTGTTCAAACACATCTCCCAAAGAGGCATCCCAGGTATTATACAGGATCTCCTTTTTCTCGGCATCATACAGTGTAGAATACATCGTAAGTATAGGAAGTTTCCACCCCTCGCCTTCAAAAAGCACTTTTCCATTTTCTACCGTGTAGGGATACTGGTTTCGGTCTACATGTATATCTATATAGTCACTACCTATTCCGACGATTTCTCCCTGAGAGATAAAAGGCCGATCCCAGTCAACACTAAAATTACGCAATGAGACTCCTTCACAAGAATCCACACCGGCAATCTGCATTTTACCGTGAAAAATAAACTCAGATCCCCCTCCGTCAAGAGTGAAGTTTTTCATCTTTTGTACCGAGAATCCAACCCCGCTTCTCTGCTGAAATATATCTGTCGCAGAACCTCCGATCTCGTCTTCCGAAAAGAAGTCATACCTTCCTTTGGGAAAATAAAGAATAGCATCCGGTAGTGTCTTGCACTCCTGAATCGCCTTCCGAATATACGGCACAGCATTTTCTCCTGTATTCGGCATTAATCCGAATTGTGCTATTGAAATCTGCCGGGCAGAGATCTCCGTTACTTGATTACCTAACAAGATAATCAGAAATATCAAAATAAAATGTTTCTTCATCGGGATACTATATTTAAGTAGATATTTCATCAGTATGAAACAAAACCCTCAAACTGATAAATCGACTCGACTAACAAATCATAGAACTATTTCTGCAAGAAATGATTTTGTTGCTGATATACTTCTTTTAGCCCTTCATCGTCTTTGGGAACAGGTTTCCTTCCATTAAACTGTATCCGGGAGTACAACTGTTGTTTTATCTGCCCGGCCTCATCCTTATCATATACTAACGGCAATGCTGCCGGATAGCTTTCAAACGTAAGTTCTCCTTCTACAGGCATCCGTCTTCCTTCAAATGAGACATGCGCTTTTATCCTGATCTTACCGGGACGGGTAGTCGACTGTACCAATACAGGGGCATCTCCCCAAACCACAGGACGCGGATTAGCAAAACAAAAAGCATCACCTAAAATACGTCCTTCACCCTCTACATCAAAGCTGATATGATAATTATTGAGCCGTTTTATATTCCCTTTACTATCGGCAACGCTCGCCACCACCGTCACAAAATCGGAACCATCGGCAAGCAGTTTCGTGTTTTCATTATCCAGAGTCAATATTATCTTCTCCGCACGATTGGAAGGACATACCTTATGCGTAGCCACCACTTTTCCATCAATCAGCCCTTCGGCAAGCATAAAGACATTATCAATCCGGTTACTGCGGGATATCTCTTTCCATTCATCATAACTATATACATCCTTAAACACAATGGAAGGAGAAGGTAGAACATGCTTCCCTTTTTCTTGTGTATGAGTATATTGTTTTCCTTCCGCATATACAGTTAGCCGCACCTCCTCACAATTAGAGAAGACCGTTACGTCTGCCGGAGAAAACGGAGTCATCTCATGGGCTATATATACCATAGGTCCACAATCTACCCGGACTGTATCTACCTGGGCGTCCCGCTGAGACATATACATATAATAAGCATACTTAGGCTGCCTAAAAATATCCATAATACCTCCATAAAAAGGATCCGGATGATACCCTCTCTGTGTATCGAATGAATGCCAGACTGCCCCTCCCATATGTTGAGGCGAGTGGCTGAAGGACTTATACAAATCCGTAACAGACCGTTCATAAGAGCGAGCTTGTACAAGCATTGGTACTTCTCCCCAGGCACGAGCCGCCCGGTTGGGAGCATTTTGTCCGTGCCAGTCATTTACACTGCCGCCATCACCATATTCACGCGTAAAATAAACCTTGTCCGGACGAGGTGTACCTCCATAAAGTATAGGAAAAGAGTTTTCTGGACCTCCTCCTGAATAACCATACTTATACGGATACTCCTCTTTCACTATATCCGCAGCACGGCCTTGTACATATTGATCGTAAGTACGGGAGTCTCCCCACAAACCCGTCTCATTGAGAATAGGCTCCCAGAAGAGCAAAGAAGGATGATTCCGATCTCGGCGTACCATTTGCCGGATATCCGATTCTACCCGTTGCCCAAAGATAGAATTGGAATTCCAGAACTGCCATCCGGGAATAGGCACAATCACAAAAAGCCCTAATTCATCACAAGCATCCATAAAGGAAGGATCTTGCGGATAATGGCAAAGACGAAGTACATTGAAACCAGCTTTTTTCAGTTTATAAGCGTCCCGCCAGTTGATATTATTGGACAACGCATTTCCCACGACAGCAAAGTCCTGATGACGATTACCGCCCAATAACGGCTTATCATAAGGTTTACCATTCAGGAAAAATCCGTCCTTGCCCTTAAACTCAACACTGCGGATACCTATCTTCTGCCTGAAACCATCCACTACCATTCCCTTCTGATCTTTGATTCGCACAAGTATTTGATACAATTGCGGAAATTCCGGAGTCCATAGTTGCGGGGCTTCTATCTTTATCTTACTTGTGAATGATGAAGATTTACCAGAAGTTATTTTTATTTTTTGTGTATGTGTTGTCTTCCGTTCTCCATCAGGCCCTATAAACTCATATTCAAGTATGCCGGAGAAACTTTTCTTTTGCTCATTACGAATATGAGTCTTCAGGCTAAGCACGGCAAGTTGCTCGCCTACATTCTCAAAAGAAGTAAATACTCCTCCCCCTGCAACTATATCTTCATAATTGGGATCAGTGATATACGTATTCCCGTGTGTTATTAACCAACAATCGCGGTATATTCCACCAAAGTAGGTAAAGTCGAGTGAGTTTTCCTCTTTCCCCGGAGGATATGAAGGATCATCGCTGTTGTCCGCACATACGGCTATTACATTATCTTCACCTTGGCGCAGTACATCCGAGACATCTACAACAATAGGCAGGTATCCACCAAAATGCTCTTTGAGGAACTTCCCGTTTACCCATATCTTGCATTTTCCCATGATAGCTTCAAAGTGCAGGAAAGTCTTTTTCCCCCGAATAGCTTCATCCGGAGTAAAGTGTTTCCGATACCAGACCACCCCTTGATAATTGATACATCCACTTGCTTCCGGTGGAAGATACTCAATGCCGTGAGGTAAGGATACAGTTTCCCACGCTTTATCATTGAAAGAGAGTTTATAAGCATCGGGGATATCTCCTTTATGGAATCTCCAGGCCACATTCATAGAATAAGCCTGCCTGCCGGTTTGAGCTAAATTGTAAAACCCGGCTGTAGAAAACTCCGGTTGCCGTGCCGCTTGCAATGGGAAAACGCCATACAGCAAAATGATAAGCACAAAAGAAAAGATTCGGTTTAATGTTCTCATGAAATGTTTATTTTAATAAATAAATAAGGAATCAATGTGCCAATTCCATTCGGCATAACAGCGCTACTAATTGGCACATTGACATATTATTAATCGAAGAAGCTTTCCAAACGATACAACCTAATTTTAGATACCTGCAATATCCGTTGTACCTCATTCTCTATATTGATGAGAAATCCGATAGATACCTCTTTCTCCGCTGCCAGTTCAAACTCTAACGGAAGGATTTTATTATTCCATTCATCCGTAATTTCAGCAGAAGCAACGGCGGTTGTTATCTGGGTATCGTTAGGAAGATCGGTTCCATTACCCACCAACAAGTAAGTGTCTCTCTCTACCGCCACTTTCTTCATATCGGCTTCAGCAAGATACCTTCCTTTCGGCAGAGTAAACGTCTGGTATATCTTTCCGTTGATAATAGGATTGTCATAGCTACCCCAACGTTCTATTCCCAAATAACCACAATTATCATCATAACCAGCTCCTGTATCCGGACGCGAACTTTGCAATCCATCGTTACTTGTCCAGTCTGCCAATGGAGCAAAGCGCGTTGTTGTCCCCGCTTCTCTTTGGAAAGTGGAATTAAGAAAATAAGTATCCGTAATTTCAATCTTCTTACTGGAGAAATCTGCTGTATTCAACGTGACGAAAAGTGTGTCCACCGGATTCAGCTTATAAGAGCCAAGATTACTGATTTTCACTTTGACGCCTACCACTTCTCCCGGATGATTGTCAATAACTGCACCGGTAAGGTTCAGATAAAATGCTTTCTCCTGAACACCGGCAGGGACAGTCAAACGATTTATTTTCTCAAGGCTGTTCTCTGTCAACGTAAGGAAGCATTCATCAGCTGTCAATATCGCACACCCTTCGGGGGCTTCATTGTATAGCAATTCAAGATCTACATCGAAGCCCCAATTGGTTTCAAATCCGGAAAGAGCAACGCCAAAACCTTTCTTGAAAAGCTTATTCTCTTTGTCTACAATCAGATTACCTTGCGTGAGAACCACCGTCCCATCTCCAACCTGTACCAAACTAACCACCTGATCGAGCTTCTTGACTTCGTCCAGTGTATTTACATCGCATGCAATGCATAGTATCAGGAATAAAATTCCTGTGATATATAATTTATACTGTTTCATAGTGACTTCTATTTTTTTAAGTTACCAACCAGGATTCTGAACACACGCCCTGTTCCGTATCACTTCATCATCAGCTATCGGCCAGAGATAGAACTTCTTAGGGAATGAACGGCGTTCGATCAATGTACGTTTATAAAATGCCACATCATTCAAGCTTTCTCCCGCATCCACATTCATACCCATCAATGGTGCCCCGTCTACCACGTCTGCTATCTTCCACCGGCGTGTATCCCATGCACGGAAATTCTCAAAAGCCAATTCCACTCTTCTCTCGTCACGGATTGCCGTACGCATCCCACTTTGTGTGTTTTTCTGTTCTGTTGTCAGTCCGGGCAATCCCGCGCGTTTACGGATTGCGCCAATATAGATGGCAGCTTCATCACGAGCAGTCTGATTGTCGGATGCTTCATTCAATGCTTCCGCATAGTTCAGATATATTTCTCCCAAACGCATCATGACAAGTGATCTTAAAGCACCTGTCCAGTTATAAAGATCCGAGTTCGGGCTTATGTTCTTACAAGTCAAATATCCGGTGGCGCTGTAGTCATGAGATCCACCTTTACCACAATTGCCTTTAAAGAAGAGTTCCACCGTTTGTTTCGGCTTTCCGTCTTCCTGATAAATCCAGTCGGCGCCATTGTAAATGATGGAAGTATAGAATCGCGGTTCACGATTCACGTACATCATGTTTGTTCCAGCTTTGGTATACTTATCTGCCATTGTAGAGAATTTAGTCAAATCTTCCTTAGATTGATCATACTTACTGCCGTCTGCCATGAAATAAGCATCCACCATCTGTTGTGAGATAGCAACACCATTCCAACCATTCACGATTCGTGGCGCACAATGCCTTTCCCAACCATTGTTTGCATTTGAAGAAGCCATAGAGGGACGGCAGTAAATCACTTCTTTATTCCATCGGTCAAGAAATACATCCCGGTAAGAAAGGAACGGATCGAGTACCCCGTTGGTATATACCGTATAGAGCCCATCAAACGGGTCGCCACCTTTCAACACATTGTCTATTAAATCTTTGTTGGCCTTTGCAGCTTTCTCCCATTTTGTGAGATCAAGAGAAATATTCTCTACCATAGGAGTGCCATCTATGTTTTTGAAAGATGCCATATCGGAGTTCCCGTTCCAGAAAGGACTGGCAGCCAGCATAAGCATTCTTGCCTTGAATCCCATGACTGTACGTTTGTCTATACGTCCTTTATCCTGGTCGTTGACAAATATTTCCGGAAGATCCGGACTCTTCAATATCTCATCAAATTCCTGGACAACATAACTCACACAAGCCTCAAACGAACTCCGTTTGATCTGCAAGTCTTCATTGCTGGAGTTGACATCCATGACATCCTCCGGCATAAGAATGACCGGGCCGAACTGGCGTATCAGATAAAAATAGTAAATAGCGCGAAGTGCCTTAGCTTCCTGTTTCCAGGAGGCTCTTACGTCTGCTGTAAGAGTAGGGTCTCCGTTTCCATCAATCCGGTTGAGGAAAGTAGTGGCAGAGCGGATTCCTTTATAGAAAGCATTCCATTTATCATAATATTTACTTCGTGTGTTCCAGTTACCGATATTGATCTGTTTCGCCCAGCAGGCGCTCCAGATGAAATCTCCTTCATCGCAGATCCCTAACATATTATAGTTGTTCTGCAATTCCAATTCATCCGGTATGAAAGAGTATACACTACTCAAATAAGCCTGTGACCGGGGACGTGAATTGAAAATATCGTCAAGGGTCAGCATATCATCCGGCTGTTTATCAAGGAAGTCAGCACATGAAGTCAAGGATAATAACCCGACTGCTAACATGCATTTCATAAATCGTAAGCTTTTCATATATCTATGATTTTATATTTAGAAATTAAGATTTACACCCAAAGAAACGTTTCTTTGTATAGGATAGGCAGAACCGTTTCCATTACCAAGTTCCGGATCCCAATATTTAAACTTACTGAATGTACACAGATTCAGTCCGGATAAGTAAATACGCAACGTGGATATTTTGGCTTTGGAAGTCCATACTTTAGGAAATGTATAGCCCACCTCAACAGTCTTCAGGCGAAGATAATTGGCACTTCTCTGCCACCAGGTAGAACTACGGTAGTTATTAGGATTGTCACCATCGCTCAGACGAGGAAAAAGGGCATCCTGTCTCGGATTTTCAGGAGTCCAGCGGTCTGTGGCCCAGTATGTCACATTACCTTGTTCTTCACCTCTCAGGAACGGAAAGAATCCATCGCCTCCCAACATGAAGTCCATATTGGCAGCTCCCTGAAAGAATACGGAACAATCGATTCCTTTATATGCCAATGACATGCCAAAACCATAAACAATCTCAGGAATATCCGGATGTCCGATAGCCACTTCATCTTCGGGACTGATGATCCCGTCACCGTTTACATCTTTATATTTGATGTCTCCTACACGTACTGTTCCGAAAGTCTGTTCAGGAGAACTGGCTATCTCTTCTTCCGATGCGAACAAGCCTTCTGCTATCAATCCAAACGGTTGGTTAAGGCGTTTTCCCTTCCGGTTCTGGTATTTATAAATGTAGTCGGGCTCGTCATTATCAACAAAGTTATTCCGGGCAAAAGTATAATTGCTTCTCAGTGCAACCTGAAAGTCGCCAAATATGCGGCTATACTCCAAAGTGGCATCAATACCTTGATTTCTGAACTTTCCGATATTGCCCCAAGGTGTATTCTGTACACCGATAATCCCCGGCATCGAGTTTCTCTGCTGGAAGATGCCGGTACGGTAACGGTGGAAATAATCTGCTTGCAAATAAAAACCATTCAAGAATCGAGCTTCTATACCTATATTCTCTTCCCGTTCCGTTTCCCAAGTCAGGTCTGCTCCCCATTGATCTTCGCCAATAGTACCCCAATGAGTATTAACATCTTTTCCAAAGACATACTCGCCATATCCTCCTCCGGTAGTAGTAAGATAAGCAAAACGACGTGATCCCAGGCGATCATTACCTTTCAAGCCGATAGAAGCTCTGATCTTCAAGTATTCAATCAATGAGGTAGAAACTTTGTCTTTAAAAAAGTTCTCTTCAGAGATAAGCCATCCGATAGCAATGGAAGGGAATAATCCAAAGCGATGCCCTCTGGCAAAATTCTCAGAACCGTTGTAGGCTCCATTAGCTTCTACATAATACTTACGGTCGTAATTATAGGTGAGACGCGTTACCAATCCCATATTACGATAAGGAAGCCCTTCTGTGGCATTCTTAACATCGGAGTTCTGGTAATCTTGCTGGTTGTATAATAAGAGTCCGCTCACTCCGTGCTTCCCGAACACCCTGTCATAGTTCAAGCTTGCCTGGAAATAGATTCTTCTGTCACCACTTGCCGACTTGGTATAACCCAACTCTTTGTTGCCGCTATACGTCTTCTCCAGAATCAACTCATTGGTTACAGGATCTCGTCCCGGAGGTACAATCTTCCAACCATCTCCACTACGGGTACGTGCTACATTATTCCAGGAATAGGAGTCATATGAGAATAATACTTTCGCCTTTAATCCCTGTACAAAATCAGCAAAATCATAATTCAATGCTATGTTAGTCTGCAAAGTATTTGCCCATTTATCATTGTATCCGCTATTGACCAACATAGAATACGGATTCAGGTTTCCGGCTCCACCTGCCGTCAGGTATACTTCCTGGCGAGGATCTTCCGGATCCGGTGCGGTAGGATAATACTGAGCCGGAGTTGCCAGCATAGTGTTGTACCACAGTGATCCCGAATCGTTTCCCGGATAAGTATTCAACATCAGGTAGCCTCCTAGACCGAGGTTCAGCTCCATGTTTCTGAAGAGTTCTATATCTGTATTAGAGCGGAAACTCATTCGTTTCAACCGAGTGGTAGAGTCATAGCTCTTTTTAGGATCAGTTCTCCAGATTCCGGTTTCCCCATAAAAGCTACCGGATATAAAGTAACGTGCCTTTTCTGTACCTCCGTTGGCATTAACGGTAAAACGTTGATTGGTGGCACGATCTTTCATCATCAGTTTCATCCAGTCTACATTTGGATACAGCCACGGGTCTTCACCGGATGCATATTTAGCAATCACGTCCGGAGTATAAGGTGTCTTGTAATCCGGATTCGTTGCCAGACGGGCTTCATTCAATAAGGTCAGGTACGTTGGCGAATCTACAAACTTCGGGGTGGAGATAGGTTCCTGAATACCATACTCGTATTTGAAGTTAATGGCAGGTTTCCCCGATTTTCCTCTGCGGGTAGTCACTAATATCACTCCATTGGCACCTTTAATACCGTAGATAGCCGTAGCCGAAGCATCTTTCAGAACAGAGAAGCTCTCAATATCTTCCGGCTCTACATTGTTTAATGCACGCTCTACGCCATCTACAAGTACCAACGGCTCTTTGCCTGAACCGGAAGTACTTATACCGCGTATCCAAAACTGTGCATCATCTTTTCCCGGTTCTCCGCTTCGCTGTACGGAGATAATGCCTGATATCTTTCCTGCCAGAATATTGGTTACGGATCGGGGAGCAGCCACCTTCAATTCTTTTGCATTTACCGTGGAGATAGCTCCTACTACAGATTCTTTCCGCTGTATGCCATACCCCACTACAACAACTTCATCCAAAGCGGCCCCGGCTTCCTGCATCACGATATTAAGTACATTCTTCCCTGCCACAGCTACCTCTTGGGTCTGATAGCCGATATAAGAAATAATAAGTACTGCATTACGATTGGGTACTTTTAACTGGAACTTTCCGTCCATATCCGAAATTGTTCCATCATCCGTACCTTTTACCCGGATATTTACTCCGATCAGGGGTTCGCCTTCCGGCGATTTGATAACACCGGACACAGATATATCCGCCTGAACTTCATCGTACCCAGCCGAGTGTGCCCACGTTGTCTCTGGTAAAGCCGGAGCTATAAGAGGAAGTGCAACCAACAGCATTTTCAGCCAGTGTTTCGGTTGCCGATACGTACTACTTTTTGAAAGGTTCTTCATACGGTTGTGTTTTTACATCGTTATTATTAAGTTATATGACTTTTGCAAAGGTCTCCATTTCAGATTCGATTCCACGTTTATGGTAAGTGCAAAAGTAGTCCGAGATTTCTATTCGTACTGTATATTATGTAACAAAAAGCATATCTTTTTTACAGGATACAATTTTGACGAACCATCCGATTTATAACACTTCCAGGGTATTACCCATCTACCCTACATGTTATAAAATAAACGATTAATGTTACATTCTATACATAGAAAAACCAAATCTGTCCGTAATATTGCAAAATAATACTAAAACGAATTGCCATGTCACTAAAAGTACCCCAACTATTACTACTTTCCTACTTCTTTATAATAAGTTGTATGCCATCCGTATCTCAAACGATTGATGCAGGAAAGTACATTCAGGAAAAAGATGCAACCCCCGGAATCATCGAAGCTGTCCGACTATGCAGGCAAAAGAAAGCCTCCAAGTTATCCATCCCTAAGGGAACCTATAACTTCTACCCGGACTATGCCATAGAAAAGTGCGTATATATAAGTAATAATGACGGAGGAATCAAACGCATCGCCTTCGACCTTTCAGACATGAGTAATTTTGAAATAGACGGGAACGATTCCCGGTTTATCTTTCATGGATTCATCTCTCCCTTCTTAC
Organism: Bacteroides sp.; assembly: GCA_019416685.1. Lineage (GTDB taxonomy): Bacteria > Bacteroidota > Bacteroidia > Bacteroidales > Bacteroidaceae > Bacteroides. Next base: position 9,819 of record DXWV01000030.1, on the reverse strand, counting down.
TGGAAAACACACGAAATGTAACATTGAAAAATCTTTCGATAGACTATGCACGGACTTTTCATTCGGAAGGAAAAATTCTCGCCGCATACGGAGATAGCATAGATGTCCGCTTCTCTCCGGCATACCCTTACAAGATAGACCACTCTGTACTGACATTCATAGACGAAAGGAAAAACGAATATCCCTGGATGAGTCTGTTGGAATTTGATCCGGTAAAAAGGGAAACAGCTTACAAAGCAGTAGATTACTGGTGTGGTCCTCATGTCAGAGTGAAAGAACTATACAAAGGGGTAATACGGATATATTATCCGGGAGTCCGGGCTACTGTAGGGAATATCATGGTTTTCGGTGCTGCCCATAGGCTTGTTCCTGCTTTCATTCTATCCGGGTGCAGCAACATTTCGTTTTCGGATATCGACATCTACCACTGCGGAGGAATGGGGATTGTGGCTCAGATGAGCCGTGATATCTCGATAGATCATGTTAATGTAACTCCTGCTCCTCAAAGCGAACGGGTGGTCAGCCTTACTGCCGACGCTACTCATTTTGCAAACTGCTCAGGATACATACGGATCACCAATTGCTTGTTCGAGAACCAGAAAGATGATGCTACGAACATTCACGGCCTTTATGCACAGATAGACAGCGTACTTTCCAGAAAGGAACTTCTGGTAAAGTTAGTACACGCTCAGCAATACGGGGTAAGATTCATCGTCCCGAATCAGAAAATAGAGTTTGTAGATGCGCAAAGTTTGGAAACGTATACGCAGAATGAAGTAAAAACGGTGGAATATATAAATAAAGAGTATATGAAAGTAACGGTAAAGCAGCCGTTACCCAAAGAAGTAAAGCTAAAGGATGGCATAGCTTCTATAACCGACCAGCCGGATGTATTTATCAGTAATTGCAAAATGCGGGGTAATCGTGCAAGAGGATTCCTACTGGGAAGCCGTGGCAAAATCGTCATTGAAAACAATTACTTCCACATACCGGGCGCTGCCATCCTGTTCGAGGGAGACTGCCGCTACTGGTTTGAACAGGCGGGAGTGAGGGACATTGTCATCCGGAAGAATATGTTCGATAACTGCTTCTACGGCACATGGGGAAATGCAGTGATCCAAGTCGCCAGCGGAATAGAACAGGACAAGCGAAGCCAGTCACGCTACAACCGTAACCTGCAAATCACGGAAAATACATTCCGCACGTTCTGCCCGGAGATTCTTAACTTGTATTCTGTAGACGGATTAGTGTTCAAGCAAAATAAGATAGAACAGACCCACGAGTATCCTTGCCCGGATAAAAATGGCAAGCGCTACGATATACAAGATTCATCAGATATTTCCATCTCAGAATGACACAATAAGACCTATATCTATACACTCACTAAATAGTTACCTTATGAAAAAGAACACCTTTGTTTTGTACGCAATGTTAGCATTGTGTATGCCGAGAGTTTCAGCGCAAGTTGAACAGAACCTTGAAGTCTGGTACAAGTTTGACTATCAGCAAGGAGACAACCAGATTAAAGACTATTCCGGGAATGACCGGCACATGATTACCAAGAAATACTATGGCGGTGCCGGAGAACTGAATAGCTTCCAATGGGGAACCGATGCCGACCATTCTTATGTCTATTTCGCCCCCAACCGGGATGCCGACTTAGTGCTTACCTTGGGAAATGAAAACTGGAAAGGCGTCTTGGATTCCCAACCCCGTACACTGGCTACTTGGGTAAAAGTAGATCAGAACGTAGACCCGAACTCCGGACAATGGCTATACTCTTACGGAGATGAAACCGTCACCGGAGGTGGATACCGGATTGAACTGAAAGGAACCAGTGTAGAGTTTGCCAATGCAATCAATACAGGCGACAACCAATGGTGCAACCGTAGTGTCTGCTGGATGACAAGCTACCCGCAAGCCACCTGGCATCATTTAACTTTCGTCTATGACGGCACCGGAGACCGCAAAACCGGCATGAAACTCTACATCGACGGAAAGGAAGAGAGTCTGAACCCGGTAAGCGCGAAAGCAGACTTCGCCATCAACACTGCCGGCCTTTATTCTCCCGAAATAGGACGATACATGAAAGGAATCTCCCTGTCCGACTTCCGCTTTTATTCGCGGGCGCTGACAGCCGACGAGGTTTCCGCACTGATGACTGGCAACAAAGACTTTACCATCGAAAGCTTGAATGCAATCATCCAAAAGGCCATCACCGAGAAACAACCCCAAGTAACGATTCCCCCGGGCACGTACAGAGGAAAAGCCCCTTTCCTGAACATCAAAGCGTCAGACCTTGAGATCATAGCAGACGGAGTAACCATGGTTTGCGAAACCAAAGTAAGGGCACTGAACTTTGACCAGTGCAAGAACGTCACTTTGCGTGGGTTGACCATCGACTACAATCCATTGACATTCACCCAAGGAGAGATTGTAGAAGTCGGTTCAGGCTACATAGATGTGAAGATACATACAGGATACCCCGTAGAAGCCTACAGCCGTATCGACATCCTCGACCCTAAAACCCGTTACCGGAAAAGAGGTAGCAAATTCATTTGGGGCGCCACTGCCGAGAACAAAGGAAACGGCATCATCCGCGTCTTCCAGTCGGGAGACATGACAAGCATAGCCCGCGTCGGCGATCTGGCAACGATGAGTACAGGCCCGGAAGGAACTTACGGTTCACCGCACAGCGTAGTCTTGTCCAAATGCCAAGGGGGCATGGTACTGGAAAACGTGACTGTCTATTCAGCTCCCGGATTCGGAATCTTCGAGAGTGAAGGAGAAGGAGGAACTGTACTCCGTAACTGCAACATCGTTCCTGGGCCTGTTCCCGAAGGAGGAACAGAAGCACGCATGTTAAGTTGCTCTTGGGATGCCATACAGCACTCACTTACCCACAAAGGTCCGATAGTAGAAGGATGTACGGTTCGCGATGCCGGAGATGACTCCTGGAGTGTCACTTGGAACGGAAGCTACGTCATCGATGCATTCCCCGCCAGTAACCGCCTGACCTTAAAAGACGGCAACGATACTCCCATCACTACCCACGTTTTCAGTGCCGGAGATACATTGCGCACCTCGCTCACTTCCGAATATGTAATCATCGACAAAATCTCAGGTAACCTGATCCTGATAAAGAGCGGGGAATCCTTCCCAGCATCCTGGCAACCCGGCATGAGGGTCTACTCTCCCAACCGCCGGTGCGAACATTTCGTCCTGCGCAACAATCATTTCAGAAGTTCCGGGCGCGTATTGGTGAAAGCCAGCCATGGAATCATAGAAGATAACACCTTTGAAGATACGCATAGCGGAGTGACCGTCAACTCGGAAGATGCGGTAACAGCTATCGAAGACATCGTAATCCGCAACAATACCATCAGCGGAACAGGGCACTTCATGCCTGCTTCTTACAGCAACCAGGCAGGAGCCGTATCGATCGTTGCCACTACCGGCAATGCCATTGCACCAAGCGGACTTTTTACCGATATTACGATAGAAGGAAATACATTCAGTGACATTTCGGGCGTGAACATTGTCGCAACTTCTACCAACGGACTGACCATCAAAGACAACAGTTTTTACAAAACAGGCATATCCACTCCCAATAATACAGGTAGCGATTACAGCATCGAGCAGAACACGGTAGTCTTTTTAAAGAACGACAACCTGGTTACGCTGGACAACAATCCTGTATATGGCAGAGGCCTGGGAACTCTGGTCAAGAAAGAAAACATCACCGGGCTGACGGAACTGAACAGTGGCGTCTTTGATGCCATCGCAGTTGGAATCCGTGAAAACGAGGCAAACGAGGCAAACGGGAAGTGTTTTTATAAAGACAACTCCCTCCTCTTCCGTTGGGACAAAGAAGTAACCGATATGATACAAGTAGGCATATACGCCACATCGGGCGTCCTGGAGATGGAGACGCAACTGGCATCCTCCTGCGGAGAGATAGAAATACCTTATTTCCCGGCCACAATCGGTCTAAAGATCGTACGAATCAAAACTACAGGTAAAGAGTTGTTTTCAGGTAAAATCTGGGTAGGGAAATGATTTGTCTCTTCCCACGGCACGCCGCATCTCGTTTCCATGCGGCGTGCATTTAGAGAGATAAGTTCCGTATATCAGATACCGATACGAAGATTACCGCTTACGTAGTCCCGAGGGGAATCGAACCCCTATCTAAAGTTTAGGAAACTTCTATTCTATCCGTTGAACTACAGGACCTCCTTTTAGATTTCGGTTGCAAAGATAACGTATTCTCTTGATTTAACAAGACAAAACATACAGATTTATAGACTCTCCGAACAATAATAAAGCAACCATAAAATATACTATAAAATAGAGTCAGTAAAGAAGAAGAATATTCTTATCATTGCAAGATAATACACCCTAAAAACTAACAGATAGATTACATTTTACATAAAAACCGCAACATTTCGTCATTTTTAGCATAAAAGAGCAATAACAATATGCAACCAATTAAAACACAAACAAGACACGAAACGCTGCATTTTGCTTACTCTAAATACCAAAACAGACCCATAGCATAATTCTTTTGACAGGAGGCTACAGATAAACAGAAAAAGATTTTGCTAAGTCGTTTAACTTTACGACCTTTGCGAAACCTTCTGCACAATAAATGAATATACACAAACCGCTTAAAAAGGGGTTATATTTATGCAAAACGAAGAAAGTCGATCCTAAAAATTAAATATAGTAAGTAAAATTATGGCAGACGAAATGATGGTTAAAGAATTGGAGCAAGTGGTAGTGCGCTTCTCCGGCGATTCCGGCGATGGTATGCAATTGGCCGGCAACATCTTCTCGAACGTGTCGGCTACAGTAGGAAATGACATCTGTACATTCCCTGACTATCCGGCAGATATCCGTGCCCCGCAAGGGTCATTAACGGGTGTATCCGGCTTCCAGGTACATATTGGAGCAAGTAAGATATTTACTCCGGGTGACCGCTGCAACGTACTGGTTGCAATGAACCCCGCAGCACTGAAAACACAGATTAAGTTTTGTAAACCACAAGGATTGATCATCACCGACTCCGATTCTTTTGGAGCAAAAGATCTGGAAAAAGCAAAATTCACAACAGATAACCCGTTTGAAGAATTAGGTGTTAAGCAAGAAGTACTTGAAGTACCTATTTCATCTATGTGCAAAGAGAGTCTGAAAGATTCCGGACTGGACAACAAAGCCATGCTCCGTTGCAAAAACATGTTTGCACTGGGACTGGTTTGCTGGCTTTTCAACCGTAACCTCGAAGCTGCAGAAAATATGCTTCGCCAGAAGTTTGCTAAAAAGCCCGAGATTGCCACAGCAAATATAAAAGTATTGAACGACGGTTATAATTACGGCGCCAATACCCATGCTTCTACCTCTACTTATAAAATAGAAAGTAAAAGTCCGAAAGCAAAAGGACTCTATACCGATATTAATGGTAACAAAGCCACTTCATATGGTCTGATTGCCGCTGCTGAAAAAGCAGGACTGGAGCTCTACCTGGGTTCTTATCCTATTACTCCGGCTACAGACATTCTACACGAGCTTTCAAAACATAAATCACTGGGTGTAAAAACAGTACAGTGCGAAGACGAAATTGCCGGATGTGCTTCAGCCGTAGGAGCTGCTTTTGCAGGCGACCTCGCTGTTACTACTACTTCCGGACCAGGTGTATGCTTAAAAAGCGAAGCGATGAACCTCGCTGTCATTGCGGAACTTCCGCTGGTAATAGTCAATGTACAACGCGGCGGTCCTTCAACAGGTCTTCCTACTAAATCAGAACAAACCGACCTGTTACAAGCACTTTACGGTCGCAACGGCGAAAGCCCGATGCCTGTTATTGCTGCTACTTCCCCTACCAATTGCTTTGATGCTGCTTATATGGCAGCCAAGATAGCCTTGGAACACATGACTCCGGTAGTATTGCTGACTGATGCTTTCATCGCCAATGGTTCTGCTGCCTGGAAGTTACCCAATCTGGAAGAATACCCGGTTATTAATCCTCCATACGTCACTCCGGACATGGCAGAAACATGGACTCCGTTCCAACGCAACGAGAAAACCGGTACACGTTACTGGGCTGTTCCGGGAACAGAAGGGTTTATGCACCGCATCGGTGGACTGGAGAAAAGCAACGAAACAGGAGTGATCTCTACCGAACCTGAAAATCATCAGAAGATGACGTTGTTACGTCAAGCCAAAGTAGATAAGATTGCAGATAGTATTCCTGAACTCGAAGTACAAGGTGATGCAGATGCCGACCTGTTGGTAGTGGGATGGGGTGGAACATACGGACATCTCTATTCGGCTGTAGAACATATGCGTAAAAACGGTAAGAAAGCCGCCCTTGCTCATTTCCAGTACATCAATCCGTTGCCCAAGAACACAGCTGACGTACTGAAGAAATACAAAAAGATTATAGTAGCCGAACAGAACCTGGGGCAATTTGCCGGATACCTGCGAATGAAAGTACCCGGACTGAATATCAGTCAATTCAACCAGGTGAAGGGGCAACCTTTCGTTACGAGAGAACTTGTAGATGCATTCACTAAATTATTGGAGGAATAAGAGATGAGCGAAACAATATATACAGCAAAAGATTATAAATCAGGTCAGCCCCGTTGGTGCCCGGGATGTGGTGACCACGCTTTCCTGAACTCTCTGCATAAAGCAATGGCCGACCTGGGAGTTGCTCCGCACAATATCGCAGTAATCTCCGGAATCGGCTGCTCCTCCCGTTTGCCTTATTACGTAAATACCTACGGTTTCCACACCATCCACGGACGTGCTGCTGCCGTAGCTACAGGCGCAAAAGTTGCTAATCCCGATTTGACTATCTGGCAGATATCCGGTGATGGTGACGGATTGGCTATCGGTGGTAATCATTTTATCCACGCTATTCGTCGTAATATAGACCTGAATATGATTCTGCTCAACAATCGTATTTATGGATTGACTAAGGGACAGTATTCTCCGACTTCGGAACGTGGATTTGTCAGTAAATCATCTCCTTACGGAACAGTAGAAGATCCTTTCCACCCTGCAGAGCTTTGTTTTGGAGCACGTGGGCGCTTCTTCGCCCGTTGTATAGCCGTTGATGGTGCTGCTTCTGTAGAAGTACTGAAAGCAGCAGCCAACCATAAAGGCGCATCTGTCGTAGAAGTACTGCAAAACTGCGTTATCTTCAATGACGGTACCCACGAAAGTGTTGCTACCAAAGAAGGACGTGCCAAAAATGCAATCTATCTGGAACATGGCAAACCGATGATCTTTGGTGAAAACAAAGAGTTTGGGCTAATGCAACAAGGTTTCGGCCTGAAAGTAGTAAAGCTGGGAGAAAATGGCATCACAGAAAAAGATATTCTGATACACGATGCCCACTGCGCAGACAATACACTACAACTGAAACTTGCACTGATGGAAGGTCCTGAATTCCCAATTGCTTTAGGTGTAATTCGCGATGTGGAAGCTCCTACTTACAATGATGCCGTAACAGAGCAGATCGAGGAAGTAAAAGGTAAGAAGAAATATCATAATTTCAACGAACTACTTATGACTAACGACACCTGGGAAGTAAAATAAGTACTATATACAAAAAGAAAAGAGGTTACACTTACCTAAGACGGTTACAGTGCGACCTCTTTTTTCTTATCCCCCTCAACATTCTATATAAGCATTCCCTATTTTATATACTTCTTGTTTACTTCAAAGTTCTATGTGTTTCAATGCTTTGAGAATCTTTTCTCAATACGTTGAGAAAGAACTCTCAATACGTTGAGAACAGTGTTTCATATGCATTGAGAAAGTTGTTTCATATATATTGAGAAGAATAATGGTTAACAGCTTTCCTATTCTTTTTCACCGTAAGCCAGATCACCGGCATCACCCAGACCGGGGACAATATACGAATGCTCGTTAATCTCCGGATCAATGGCTGCACACCAAATAGTCGTTTTATCTTCCGGAAATATCGAAGCAATATGTTCCACCGCCTGCCTGCTGGCAATGATAGAAGCCACATGAATTTCTGCAGGGTGTCCTTTAGTAAGCATAGCCTGATAACTAAGTTCCATACTGCTTCCCGTTGCAAGCATCGGATCAGTAATTATCAAAGTTTTTCCATCGATACGCGGCGAAGCAATATACTCAATATGTATATCAAATTTTAATGTATCCTTATACTTGCGATATGCCGAAACGAAAGCATTCTCTGCATTGTCAAAATAGCTCAGAAAACCCTGGTGAAATGGTAACCCGGCACGAAGAATAGTACTGATTACTAACTGACTATCCGGTGTACTGACCGGTGAAGTTCCCAAAGGAGTCCGGATCTCCTTCACAGAATACGCAAACGTCTTACTCATTTCATAAGCCATAATCTCACCTATCCGCTCAATGTTACGACGAAAACGCAGACGGTCATTTTGAACTTCCACATTCCTTATTTCTGATACATACTGATTCAGAATGGAATTTGTTTCACTAAAATCAATTATCTTCATTTTATTAGCCTTTATTTATTCAGAATTTATACGATGCAAAGTAAATGATAATCTTTCAAATTGCAATATTCAGTTTGCAGATATTGTTAGTAATATATAAAAGAGATTCGATTAGGGAAAAATTTCTCTAATACGCTGTTTGTTTCCAAAGAAAATACTACTTTTGTAGCCGATTTACAAGGAGATGTTTAAAAACATTCTTTCCCTCAAATGCCAGAATAGAGATAATAAAACAAAATACCAATTTAAATTAATTCAAAAGAAAATGGCAAATTTAGATTTAAGCAAGTACGGTATTACAG
>DXWV01000030.1:0-910 GCA_019416685.1 Bacteroides sp. | reverse complement strand
TAAATTCTTCGTTAAAGATGCTACCAGCGAAAACACAGTATGGTGGACTTCTGACGAATATAAAAACGATAACAAACCAGTAGATGAAAAATGCTGGAAAGCCGTTAAGGAATTGGCAACTAAAGAACTTTCTAACAAAAGATTGTTTGTTGTTGATGCATTCTGTGGCGCCAACCCTAACTCTCGTCTGAAACTGCGTTTCATCATGGAAGTTGCTTGGCAGGCTCATTTCGTAACAAACATGTTCATCCGTCCGACAGCTGAAGAACTGGCTAACTTCGGTGAACCTGATTTCGTTATCATGAACGCTTCTAAGGCTAAAGTTGAAAACTACAAAGAACTGGGTCTGAACTCAGAAACAGCCGTTGTATTCAACCTGACAGAGAAGATTCAGGTTATCCTGAACACTTGGTACGGTGGTGAAATGAAGAAAGGTATGTTCTCTTATATGAACTACTTGCTCCCATTGAACGGTATGGCTTCTATGCACTGCTCTGCTAACACAGACAAAGAAGGCAAAGGCACAGCTATCTTCTTCGGTTTGTCCGGTACAGGTAAAACAACTTTGTCTACCGACCCGAAACGTCTGTTGATTGGTGACGACGAACACGGATGGGACGACGAAGGTGTATTCAACTTCGAAGGTGGTTGCTACGCTAAGGTTATCAACTTGGATAAAGACAGCGAACCAGACATCTACAATGCTATCAAACGTGACGCTCTTCTTGAAAACGTTACTGTTGATGCTAACGGTAAAATCGATTTCGCTGATAAGTCAGTTACAGAAAACACTCGTGTTTCTTACCCGATCTATCACATCGAAAACATCGTTAAACCGGTATCTAAAGGCCCGGCTGCAAAACAAGTTATCTTCTTGTCAGCTGACGCATTCGGTGTATTGCCTCCGGTA
>DXWV01000003.1 GCA_019416685.1 Bacteroides sp. | reverse complement strand
ATCTATATTTATTTGGAACTTGTTTTCATTTTATATATGTCTTTATGATTATTATAAAGTAATTTAAAGTAATATAGTTTCTGTGTCCTCTGTGGTGAAATATATCCCAAACCGTATTAAATATGAGTGAAGTACAACAAAAATTAAAGGAGTTACCGGGATCAGCCACCCGGAAAATCAACAACATATATGGTAGCATAGACAAGTTCTACGCTACCGTTTATCTTATTGCCCGCAACGAGCATCAGTGTCAGATGATGGCTGTGCCGGCTGCTGACCAACGAATGAAAACCATTCGTGCCTATCAGGGCCTCATACGTTTCATGCTCGACGAACTTGGCCTTGACGGAAAAGACATTATGGATGCCATAGCCAGTGACTATCTGGAAGATTTTGTAAACTACCGAGAACAAAGCTTCGGCATGACAAACGAAGAGTTCATCTCTATTATCAAACGAATCGGCTAACCGGATGGATATTCTCCTTATTATCATAGGAAGCATCTGCCTGTTGGTAGGACTGATAGGATGCATCGTCCCGATGCTTCCGGGTCCGCCCATCGCCTATGTGGCTCTGGTGTTGCTTCACTTCACCGACAAAGTACAATTCACAATAACTCAGCTTTTCTTGTGGCTACTGCTTGTCGTAGCTATTCAGGTGCTCGATTATTTTATCCCGATGTTCGGGGTGAAACGGTTTGGTGGTACCAGCTGGGGTAACTGGGGTTGTATTATCGGTACCTTCACAGGACTTTTCTTGTTCCCTCCCTGGGGTGTTATCATCGGTCCATTTGCCGGAGCATTTATAGGAGAGTTGTTAAGAGGAAAAGAGGCACATCACGCCCTCAAAGCCGGATTCGGAGCTTTTGTAGGATTCTTAATGGGCACTGTACTGAAAGTTGCCGTATGCGGTTGGTTCATCTTCTGCTTTATCAGTGCATTGGTATAGTGAAATTTACATAATCTTTGCTTAAAAGCGAAGATAAGCTGCACCTTGGCATAAAAAATGAACTTGTTGATTTTATTCTGCTCTCGGTTTGCATTATCTTTGCAGCATGAAAGAATACCGACTTACCGACTGGCTGCCTACCACCAAGAAAGAAGTAGAACTGCACGGATGGGATGAACTCGATGTCATCCTATTCAGTGGAGATGCCTATGTAGACCACCCCTCCTTCGGGCCGGCTGTGATTGGCCGCATTCTCGAAGCACAGGGATTGCGGGTAGCCATTATCCCCCAACCGAACTGGCGCGATGATCTGCGCGACTTTAAGAAGCTGGGACGCCCCCGCCTGTTCTTTGGCATTTCGGCAGGATGTATGGATTCTATGGTAAACAAATATACTGCCAATAAACGCCTTCGCAGTGAAGATGCCTATACTCCGGACGGACGCCCGGATATGCGTCCCGAATACCCTTCGATTGTATACAGCCAGATACTGAAAAAGCTATACCCGGATGTTCCAGTTGTACTGGGTGGCATTGAAGCAAGCTTGCGCCGATTGAGTCATTATGACTATTGGCAGGATAAAATACAGAAAAGTATCCTGTGTGACAGTGGCGCCGACCTGCTCATCTATGGCATGGGAGAAAAGCCTATTGCCGACCTTTGCAAACGACTGCAAACCACCCATGAGATGCCGACCGATCTACTGCAAACAGCTTATCTGCGAAACAATACGGAAAATGTAATCCGTACGGAAGATGACATCGAACTTTACTCACACGAAGAATGTCTGAAAGACAAGAAAAAACAGGCCGCCAACTTCCGCCATATCGAAGAGGAGTCGAATAAATATGCCGCTGCACGCATCCTGCAAGTTGTAGGAAAACAGGTTGTAGTAGTCAATCCACCCTATCCGCCCATGACGCAGGAGGAACTGGACCACTCGTTCAACCTACCCTATACCCGCCTGCCGCATCCCAAGTATAAAGGAAAGCGTATTCCCGCCTATGATATGATTAAGTTCTCGGTAAACATCCACCGAGGATGCTTCGGAGGTTGTGCCTTTTGCACCATTTCGGCACACCAGGGCAAATTCATCGTAAGCCGCAGCAAGGATTCCATTCTCAAAGAAGTAAAAGAGGTGATGCAGTTGCCGGACTTCAAAGGCTATCTTAGTGATCTGGGAGGTCCTTCGGCCAATATGTACAAAATGGGAGGAAAGGACGAGGCAGTCTGCCGGAAGTGTAAGCGCCCGTCATGTATCCACCCCAGAATATGTCCGAATCTGAATACAGACCACCGCCCTTTGCTCGAGATCTATCATGCAGTAGATGCACTGCCAGGTATTAAAAAATCATTTATCGGTAGCGGAGTACGCTATGACCTGTTGCTGCACCAAAGTAAAGACCCTGCAGTAAATCGCAGTACCAATGAATATACTCGCGAGCTGATTGAGAAGCATGTTAGCGGACGACTGAAAGTAGCGCCGGAACATACCAGCGACCGCGTCCTCAATATTATGCGTAAGCCCTCGTTCAGCCAATTTGGAGAGTTTAAAAAAATATTCGACCGCATCAACACCGAGAAAAACCTGCGACAGCAACTTATCCCTTACTTCATCTCCAGCCATCCGGGCTGCGAGGAGGAGGATATGGCTGAGTTGGCCATCATCACCAAACGACTGGACTTTCATCTGGAGCAGGTACAGGACTTCACTCCTACCCCGATGACCGTTGCAACAGAAGCATGGTACACCGGATTCCACCCCTATACACTGGAACCGATATTCAGTGCCAAAACACAACGAGAGAAATTGGCACAACGCCAGTTCTTTTTCTGGTACAAACCGGAAGAACGCCGGAATATCATCAACGAATTACGGCGCATTGGACGCCAAGACCTGATAGATAAATTGTACGGAAAGAGATAAAATACAGTATCATACTATGCTGCTTGCAGTACACGCCTTGCCTACATGCAGAGTACGCCTTGCCAACAAACAGGCAAGGCGTACTCTGCAAACAGGCTCTACAAGGCACACAGACACGGGTGGGTTTATTCTTCCTGTTTCACCGGTAAAGCCACCATTTCCTGCAATATACTCACAGCAGTCTCTACATTCGGGATATCTTTTATTACCATCGAACGGCGTCCACTCTGTTCGCGCAAATCACAACGACGGGTGTACTTCATCATATAATCTATCACCTTACCAAAAGCCTGGCTCTGATAGAATGGGCTGTCCGGATTGGATACGAAGAACAGCGTCATACGCCCTGCTTTAAGGAATACCTTTTCTGCTCCCAGACGGGCAGCAAGGCGACGAAGCGGAACGATACGAAGCAATTCCTCCGTTTCGGAAGGCACAGGACCAAAGCGGTCTTCAAGCCGCGAACGAAAAGCATCTACATCTTTGTCCAAGGTCAATCCGTCCAACTCACGATATAGCAACATGCGTTCACTACTTCCTGTGACATAATTAGCAGGCAACAACAATTCCAGGTCACTCTCTACCTGACACTCATCCACAAACTGCTCACCACTGACAGCTCCTTCACCTTTTATCTCGTTGGCATACAACTCGGCAAACTCATCTGTTTTCAACTCATACACGGCCTCGGAAAGAATCTTCTGATATGTCTCATATCCCAAGTCGGCAATGAAACCACTTTGTTCGGCACCCAACATATTTCCTGCACCACGGATATCAAGATCCTGCATAGCAATATGAATACCACTCCCCAAATCCGAGAAGTTCTCAATAGCCTGCAAACGCCTCCTCCCCTCGGATGTGAGCGACGAAAGCGGAGGAGCAAGCAGATAACAGAATGCCTTCTTATTACTACGTCCCACACGCCCACGCATCTGGTGAAGATCGCTCAGACCAAAATTCTGTGCCTGGTTTATGATGATGGTATTGGCATTGGGAATATCAATTCCGCTCTCGATAATCGTAGTAGCAAGCAACACATCATAATCATAATTTACAAAGTCAAAGATGATTTGCTCCAACTCGGCAGGCTCCATTTGACCATGACCGATAGCAATGCGGCAATCCGGAATATGCCGTTGTATCATAGCCTTCAGCTCCGGTAGATTCGCTATACGATTGTTTACAAAAAACACCTGCCCGTTGCGGCTCATTTCAAAGTTAATGGCATCGGTTATGATCTCTTCATTAAAAGTATGCAGTTCCGTTTGTATAGGATAACGGTTAGGGGGTGGAGTAGATATTACACTCAGATCACGTGCTCCCATCAGTGAAAATTGGAGCGTACGCGGGATGGGCGTTGCCGTCATAGTCAGCGTATCTACGTTCACTTTCAGCTGGCGTAGTTTCTCCTTTACTGATACACCAAACTTCTGTTCTTCGTCAATAATCAGCAGACCAAGATCTTTGAAATGCACATCCTTACCCAGAATACGGTGCGTACCGATGAGGATGCCCACTTCTCCTTCTTTAAGTCCTTTAAGTACCGCTTTCGTTTGTGCAGCAGTACGGGCACGGCTCAGGTACTCCACTTTACAGGGGAGTCCTTTCAGGCGCTCACGGAAGGTTTGAAAGTGCTGATAAGCCAACACGGTAGTAGGTACCAGTACTGCCACCTGTTTATTATCGGCCACTGCCTTAAAGGCGGCACGGATGGCCACCTCTGTCTTTCCAAACCCCACATCACCGCAAACAAGGCGATCCATCGGGCGATCACGTTCCATATCTGCCTTCACCTCGGCAGTAGCCTTACTTTGGTCGGGCGTATCTTCATAAATAAAAGATGCCTCCAACTCACGCTGCAGAAAGCTATCGGGACTATAGGCAAACCCCTTTTCTTCACGGCGCTTCGAATAAAGCAGAATCAAATCGCGGGCAATGTCTTTGATCTTGGTTTTAGTACGTTCTTTTAGTTTCTCCCAAGCACCTGTACCCAACTTATTCAAGCGGGGAGCTTCTCCCTCCTTACCTTTGTACTTCGACACTTTGTGCAACGAGTGAATGGAGACAAAAACCACATCCTCGTTCTGATAAACCAATTTCATGACTTCCTGGGTGGTATCACCATTAGGGATACGTACCAATCCTGAAAAACGCCCCACGCCGTGATCGGTATGCACCACATAATCACCGGGAGTAAACTGGTTGAGTTCCTTTAATGAAAGAGCTACTTTTCCCGAGCGGGCTTTATCACTTTTAAGGTTGTATTTATGAAAACGATCGAACAACTGATGATCCGTAAAAATGCATAGACGCAGGGCATCATCGGCAAAACCTTCATGCAAAGTACGTTCCACTGCAATAAAAGGTATCTCATCACCTCTGTCTTCAAAAATAGCCCGTATACGTTCAGTCTGTTTCCTGCTATCACTACAAATATAAAGTGAGTATCCTTTCTCACGATATTCTCTGAAAGAAGCGGCTACAAGATCAAAGTTCTTATGAAAAATAGGTTGTGCCGTTGTCTCAAACTCAAGCGTGGCATCCGGTGTTCCGGTAGGCTTGTTACCGAACTCCATCCTCCTGAAATCAAGAGCACGAACGGCGAATTCAGCCCCATCAATTAATTTCCCTTCAAGCTTAATGCTACCATTTTCTTCAGCTTCCTGCACTGCAAGTGCCTGTGGAGTTAATGTTTCATCATGAACGATTTGTATACGTTCGCGCAACCAAAGAAAATCACGCATGGCCAATATCGTATCTTTCGGAATAAAATCAAGGAACGAAGAAGACATTGCCCCTGCCAGCGCCAAATCCGGAACGATAACAATACTTTTCTTCTTCTCACGCGAAAGTTGTGTATCGACCTCAAAAGTGCGGATACTCTCTACTTCATCTCCAAAGAAATCAACACGATAAGGATACTCCGACGCAAAAGAAAAAACGTCAATGATACTACCGCGCACAGCATATTGTCCTGGTTCATAAACATAATCTACGTACTCGAAACCATAGCTATGCAACACCTCTGTGATAAAACCGGAGTCAACATGCTCACCTACATTCAGCTTAAGAGTTTTGTCATCCAATTCTTCCTGTGAAACAACTTTCTCTGCCAATGCATCGGGATAGGTAACAATACACAACCCCTTTTCTCCTTTCTGTAAACGGCTGAGCACCTCGGTACGGAGTATTTCATTGGCTGCATCTTTTTGACCATACTTGATGGCACGACGAAAAGAAGAAGGAAAAAAAAGCACCTGCTCTCCTTCTAACACCTGTGTCAGGTCATGATAAAAATAACCGGCTTCCTCCAGATCGCCCAGAATAAATACAAAAGGAGAAGGACTCTTCTGTACCAACGCAGATGAAAAAAGCGAAGCAGAAGAAGCGCACAATCCTCCACAAAAAATATGATTTACAGAAACGTCTTTCAGCAATTGACACATAACAGTCACGTTGGGATGAAAGGCGTATTGTTGTTGCAGTTCGGTGATAGTCATTGTTTCTGTTTTTAACTCGCCAAAGGAGCCAAAGAGTCCCACTGAGTTTTAAGAAAAAAATAGAACCCTCGTAAGAAACTTGTGCTCTCTGTGGTGAAAATCCTCGCAAAAGTACTAAATTATCCTTAGTTTTGATACACTATTTTCGGTAAGTAACGGAAAAGCGTTACATTTGTCTGCAAATACAGATACGATTATGCACACACCATCGGACAGCATTATTATCATACCAACCTACAACGAGCGGGAAAATATAGAAAATATTATCCGTGCTGTTTTCGGGCTGGAAAAGGAGTTCCATATTCTCATCGTCGAAGACGGTTCGCCGGATGGAACAGCCGCTATCGTGAATAAACTGCAAGCGGAGTTCCCCGAACGTCTGTTCATGGTGGAACGCAAAGGTAAACTCGGATTGGGAACTGCCTATATTGCTGGTTTTAAATGGGCACTTGCCCGCAACTACGAATATATCTTCGAGATGGATGCCGACTTTAGTCACAATCCGCAGGATCTGCCCCGCTTGTATAAAGCCTGTGCAGAAGAAGGAGGCGATGTGGCAATCGGTTCGCGTTATGTCAGTGGAGTAAATGTAGTAAACTGGCCTATGGGACGTGTCCTTATGTCATACTTCGCATCCAAATATGTCCGGTTCATAACCGGAATACCGGTACACGATACCACTGCCGGGTTCAAATGTTACCGACGCTGTGTACTCCAAACCATAGACCTGGACAATATCCGGTTTAAAGGATATGCCTTCCAGATAGAAATGAAGTTTACGGCTTATAAATGTGGATTCAAAATTATCGAAGTACCCGTCATTTTTATCAACCGGGAGCTGGGTACCTCCAAAATGAACGGTAGTATTTTTGGCGAAGCTGTATTTGGAGTAATCAAGCTAAAACTAAACAGTTGGTTTCATAAGTATCCCCAAAAAGTGGGAAACAACAAACAGTGAGCGACAAAGTCTAATGGGTAATTTAAAATTGTAGATTTCAGATGAAAAGAACACTTATAAAAAATGCAATCATTGTAAACGAAGGGCTTCAAGTACCTGGTTCGGTGATTATAGAAGGAGAAAAGATAACGGAAATATTGGTTGAGAATCAAGAGTCTGCCGTTCCTTGTGACGAAATAATCGATGCAACAGGATGCTATCTACTGCCCGGAGTTATCGACGGTCATGTTCATTTCCGTGATCCGGGATTAACTCACAAAGCAGATATCATCACCGAAAGCCGGGCAGCAGCAGCCGGTGGAGTAACATCTATCATGGATATGCCCAATACCAATCCGCAAACAACAACGCTGGATGCCCTGAACGCCAAGCTCGACCATCTGGCTGAAAAGTGTTCTGTAAACTACTCCTGTTATTTTGGCGCTACCAACAACAACTATCCTCTGCTCGAACAACTGGATAAGCACCGTGTATGCGGTGTCAAGTTATTCATGGGTTCGAGTACCGGCAATATGCTTGTGGACAAGATGGCGAGTCTGCTGAATATATTCAATGGAACCGATCTGCTGATTGCCACCCACTGTGAAGATCAATCCATCATCAAAGACAACACAGTCAAATATCTGGAAAAATACGGAGTAGATGGCGATGTACCGTTAAAGTATCATCCCAATATCCGTTCGTCGGAAGCCTGTTATCAGTCTTCCGAGCTCGCTGTTCGTCTGGCGCGTATAGCCGATGCCCGTCTGCATATACTGCACATCTCTACTTCCAAAGAGTTGCAACTGTTCGAGAACATTCCATTATCAGAGAAACGAATCACGGCCGAAGCATGCGTTGCCCATCTGCTATTTGCTTCCAGTGACTATCAGGAACTGGGCACACGTATCAAGTGTAATCCTGCTATCAAAAAGAAAGAACGAAATGCGCTGCGCGATGCTGTAAACTCTGGACTTATTGATTCAATTGCCACTGACCACGCTCCTCATCTGATCTCCGATAAAGAAGGAGGTGCCTTAAAAGCAGCATCCGGCATGCCTATGATACAATTCTCTCTGGTAAGTATGTTAGAACTGGTAGATGAAGGCATATTTACCCTTGAAAAGGTAGTAGAAAAAATGTGCCATGCCCCTGCCGAAATATACGAGATACATAATCGTGGCTACATACGGACAGGCAATCAGGCCGACCTGGTACTCGTTCGCCCCAATAGCGAATGGACTGTAAATAAAGAGTGTATTCTTAGCAAATGCCAATGGAGTCCGTTAGAGGGACATACTTTCCGCTGGAAGGTTGAAAAAACTTTTGCCAACGGACATTTGTTATATTCCGATGGAACGGTAGACGAAAATTATCGTGGACAGGAATTGAGATTTAGAAATTAGTGATAAACGGTTAGTGATAAGTGATTAGTAGCTGCGTTGTGCTCCGCATGGTACTAATCACTTATCACTACTCACTAATCACTATTCACTGACCATTTATTATTAAAAACTTGTCAACAATAGTATCATATAAAATTCACGAAGTCAGTCCCTATATCAATTGGATCTACTTCTTTCATGCATGGGGCTTTCAACCTCGTTTTGCCGCTATAGCCGATATACATGGGTGCGACGTTTGCCGTGCTTCCTGGCTAACATCATTTCCGGAAGAAGAACGCCCGAAGGCTTCGGAAGCTATGCAACTCTTCAAAGAAGCCAATCGGATGCTGAACTTACTGGACGAAGATTTTGAAGTAAAAACAATCTTTAAGCTCTGCCAGGCAAATTCACAGGATGACAACCTGATACTGGACGGCATTACTTTTCCCCTGCTTCGCCAGCAAGCTAAAAAACGCGAAGGAGGTCCATTCCTTTGCCTGAGTGACTTTGTCCGCCCCTTGTCATCTGGCATAACTGACACTGTGGGTGCTTTTGCCTCCACAATCGATGCAGATATGGAAGGGCTTTATGAAAAAGATCCATATAAACACCTCCTTGTACAAACCCTCTCCGACCGCCTTGCAGAAGCTGCAACAGAAAAGATGCACGAATATGTGCGCAAAGAAGTCTGGGGATATGCCAAAGAAGAGAATCTGACCATCCCCGAATTGCTCGTAGAAAAGTATCAAGGTATTCGTCCGGCTGTAGGCTACCCTTCCCTCCCCGATCAGTCAATAAACTTTCTGCTCAACGACCTTCTGGATATGAGGCAAATCGGTATATCACTTACAGAAAACGGAGCCATGTATCCGCATGCCTCTGTCTGCGGTTTGATGTTTGCACATCCTGCTTCCGAATACTTTTCTGTTGGCAAAATCGGAGAAGACCAGTTACTGAATTACGCAACCCGCCGGGGAAAATCAGTAGAAGAAATGCGAAAGTTCCTGGCAGCAAATTTACAGGATTAGTTGAATAAGGCTGATAATCAAGCCATAAGAAAGTACGTACTTTTACACCACAAAAGTACGTATTTAACGCACTGTTAATATGCATTTTAAGTCACTGTTAAAATACTAAGTTTGTCATCAAAATATAAAAGGCTTTATTTATCATCGTCTGACAAATAAAGCCTTTATCTATATAACTATACAACAGAATTATATCAAACTATTCTATCTTAATAAATTTCTGCCGAATCTCATCGGTTACCGATTTCACTACAATAAAATAGATTCCTTTTGATAATGGAGAGACATCAATCCCCTCTTCAGCCGAAAGTCTGTCTGTAACAATACATGTTTGTCCTGCTGTACTAATAACGCGGATATCTTCTATATTGTCAACCTCTCCGCGAACATACAACCGGTCACGAACCGGATTCGGATAGATAAACATTCCTGTGCCGATATTATGAATACCCGTAGGATCTCCAAGATGCAGACTCTCAGGAGAAACATAACTGCCTTTCATCACATCGCTACTGAAGTCTAACTCTTCTTTTATCATATATTCCTTTCCGGAAGCCACATCCAATGCACGTAAACTGATCTGCTCACCAGCTTGTTCTCCATGAACAGTCAGGAAAATATGACCCTCTTTTTCTACAGCAACACCCCGGCATTCATTTCCGGAAAATGCTCCTATCAGATATTTATCAGCCTCTGCCTGCTGTTCGCCATTATACAAACGTGCCAATACAGTCATATTATCCGCATATTGACGAGCATCGTATTTCCATTGCGGTGAAAAAGCGTCCGGTGTTACATCCTCCGTTTCAGGCTCTACATAGTTAAACGACTTCACTGACTGGGAATAGTACATATATCCTTCCCCTGGAACCAGATGCGTCAGGCTTCCAGCCCACGTAGTGCCGTTGTACACAGCAAAACAATCAAGCCCTTTGATTACATCATTCTCTTCGGCAGTCAGGTTTTGCAGGACTGACTCTACCGAAACCTCTTCGGCAGAGATATAACCAATCCAGTTCCAACCCTTGTTCAAAGTGATAGTGGCATCGGCAGGCAAAACCGGTTTCCCTTTCAGTTCCAAATCATCGTCTTGTTCCATCTTGATTTTGTATGACTGCGTCGGATACAGCATCGCCAGCGCACCCTGCCAACTACCCTGCTCATCCTTTACCAATTCGCCGCTTTGCCCCTTGATAGCCACCACAGATTCCTTTATGGGTTCCAGCAGAGCAACTACATCGTCCAGTCTCTGATCGGCTACGTTGGCAGAAATCCAATTCCATCCCATAGCCAGATGATAGCTGCGGATTACTTCGCCTTCACCTTTCTCTACCACCTTCACTTTGACTTCCGTTCTCAAATCCATGCCCTCTACGGCAAATTGCAAAACTGTACTTCCAAGCAATTCACCACGTACCGTAAAGGTAGCTTCTCCATTTTCATCGAGCACGGCCTCCGAAGTGGCAAAAGTAGCAATGGAAGGAGAAGCGGAAAGTGCAGTAATCTTCTTATTCGCCGCTGCCTCTACCGGTTCAACGGCTACAGTGACCTCAGCCACCCGATTATAAACCACTTCCAGACTCGGAGCAGTTACAATCGACTTCGCCTCCTTTTCTATCGTCACCTCCTGATTATAATCATTCTCCATGTTAATGCCGGCATAGCTTTTCGCCCTACGGCTAACGGTAAGGATTACCTTATCGGTAATGGCAAAAGGCTGTTCGGGTATGAACCGGACTTTGGAAACAAACACCTCGTTTCCTTTCAAAGGGTCAGGCTCTGTATTCAACAGCTGTACTTCACCATTTTCGGCAACTCCGTTCCGGGTAACGAGAATCTGTTCGGCAGTCACAGTAGCGGGTTGCATAAACTTGCTGAACTCTATTTCGATACCCGTTTCATAACCATGCACTGCCGCCACATACGGTTGTGCATTCTGCACCAAGCCGATATTTACATCAAGCTGAGGAGGAGGCACGGGCAGCCATTCGCTATAAGCGGTCTGATAGCCCTCTTTTTCGTACTTCACTTGCCACTGACCGACGGGTACATCCCAAGCATACATACCGTTCTCATCGGTAGTTAAAGGGTTTTCCTGCGCATAGTCTTTCGCGTTCCATAATTCTATCTTCTCGTGCAAATCACCATACATATCTTCCTCATACGTTTTCTGGTATACGGTAGTAGTCACTCCCTGAAGACGATTGGATGGAACGGCTTCGTACACATAACCGGAAGGGTCGAGTACATGCTTAGAATCGCCCGAACCGGATTGCCCGCTTTTACCACCGCCATTGCCGGTGCTACCCGAAATGGAACCGCTGCCTCCATTCGGGTCGGTACCGCTATCAGAAGAGGAACCATCTCCACCGGGATGGTCGCTATCATCGGGATAACCACTTCCTCCAGGGTTATCGCCGCCGCCAGGGTTATCACCGCCGCCAGGATTATCACCACCACCAGGGTTATCACCACCGCCAGGATTATCACCGCCGCCAGGGTTGTCATCATCGTCATCATCGTCTTTATTGCATTTGAGACTATTCTTTGCCTTTTCAATCTGGTTAAACCTCCGGTCTACTTCCCAGTTAAAAGCCGCATCCATTGCCAGTCCAGCAACTATTTTCGTCAATACGGTAGCAAATGCAGTACCCAGTGAAGCTCCCCCCGTGGCAGGCGAAGCAACCACCTGTCCGGCAGTAGCAAGATCCATTAAAGCTTCCGTCCCCAATTTCGTCATATACAATCCACCGACGTATACACCTCCGGAAATAGCCAGCCCACGGCATGCTTCAGCCCGGTCTGCATCATCTTCACAAGTGGTCGGGATAGACTGATACAACCTCATGAACCTGTAAACCAATGCAACGCCCTGCGCCACCTTATCAGCATAATCCATTAGCGGGCATGCTTCTTCCAACATAGGTCCCAACCCTTTTGCTGTTTTCAGGCCAAGGGTGGTTAAGGTTCTGTTCCTTTTTGCAACATCAAGCACTCCCTTGGCATTTTTGACCTCTTGCTGGCAAACTTCCATACGTAGCTTGGTCAGCCCGTAGTTCATATCAGAAGGATCCATCGCTTCCAACTTTGCCACTACACGCCCCAACTCGTTTTGTTTGGCCACATAAGCCTTATTCTTTAGAAAGCAATGTTCTTTTGCTATCGTACACTGGATATCAAGCTTGCTCACTAGCTTCATGATCTCCGTTTTTAAGCCCATATAAGCTGCCGAAATCGGACCGTACACGCTTCTTACCTTATCAACCGCTTCATTAAACAGCCTTATCCCTTCTTCTGTCGTGGAATATGTCCGCAGCCCCATCTTCACACTTGGGGGGAGAACGATAGATATAAATAAGTCCTGATTCATATCTACATAATGAGTCTGCCCGTCCACGGTCAGCATATAGACATACGTTCCTTCGGTAGTAAGGCATTGGGTATAACCTCTTTCAACCAATAAGGAATCGGACAATCCTTCACAGGACTTAGACGTCATCGTTATCGTTCCTTCCGGATCCTTAAAATCAAAGTACTTTTCGGAGGAGAAGATTCCTTCCAGCAGCTGCATTTCATTCCTCAATGAGTCCAAGACCTCCGAGTCGTCTATCGGATTTTCCTCCAGAATGGCATTCAACTCCTCATCAGTCAATCCATCCAAGTACTTCTGATAGGCTACTTCATCAAAGACTGTATCCTCATTCGTCTCTATGCCCAAAGCCAGCAA
Organism: Bacteroides sp.; assembly: GCA_019416685.1. Classification (GTDB taxonomy): domain Bacteria; phylum Bacteroidota; class Bacteroidia; order Bacteroidales; family Bacteroidaceae; genus Bacteroides. Next base: position 41,252 of record DXWV01000003.1, on the reverse strand, counting down.
TAAAGAATCCTGCTTCATCGATTCATAACCCAAACTGAATATCGAATCCATCAATTGAATCTGTTCTTGAAAACGCTTGGATGTTTCTTTATACTCTGCTCGTACTTCCATTAAACGTTCATGATCCAGCTCCACCTTCGTTTCTGCCTTATAGTCCACACTCAGGTTGGTAGGCAGAGCTTCCGAATAGAACTTCCGGGTGGCAAGCCAGATGTCTTTTTCTTTGTCATAAGACGCCGGAACAGAAACGATGGAACCGGAGGAAGTAGTGACATACAAAGTAACATCCGATACAAACTGCGGACTATTGTTTGTGAAGTCAATCTTAAATGTAAAGTCCGGATAGTTGGGCCAATACCAATAAACCGGCATTTCCGACTTGGGATTCTGGAAGTCGAACTCTACGATATACTCACAAAGATCCAAAGAAGAGGAAGGATGGGCCGTATTGATCATAGTGACTGTCTGCACTTCAATGGCGCTCCTATTATAAGTCACCACCTTTGATTCGGTCTTTATAAAAGCATTCTGAGGGGTCTCGACCAAAGCATAGATGGTATGTTTGGAAAGGTTGTAGGCATCATAAAGTTCGCCTTGCACCACCCAAGTGCCATTTGCCAATGCGGTAGTCTGACCGATAAGCACATCATTATCATATACCTTGACGGTTGAAGATCCCGGTGCAACACCACTGATCGGCAACTTTGTCTTTGCAACGGTACCGGGCACTATGATGCTCAAATCCCTCACCAGGCAGTTTGCCACGCCAAACGGCTGTTTCAGGGTCTCGCCATTGTAATCAAACTCCACAAAGCCGTTGGGAGTGATCGTTTCCCCTTTCGTAGGAATAATACAGAAACGTACTTGCTCGCTGCAATCGGCCAAAGGGATAGACAGGCTCGTCCCGTCGATGGTATATTCACTGACAACCTTATTGCCTATCATGATAGAATTGTTGACGAAGGAGCAACTGGCAGGCAGTTCTACTACCAGCTTGATATTATCCACCTGCCCGGCATAGTCTTCCTTGAAGCCCACCTGGCTGCGCACCGTCAGATAATTGCCCGCCACAATCGTAGCCTTATTCGTACGGATATAAGAATCGCTGTTCGTATACGAGAACTTAGTAAGGTCAATCTTGGGTATCTCCGGCAAAACAACTTCTTCTATCTTTCCACTGGCAACATGAACTGTTGACTTTACATAGTCCGTGCCCTCCGTTAAACCGGCAGCCGGCAATCCGGACAGATTCAATATAGAATTGAGTAAACGGCTATAGGCCATCGATACCAATGTGTACGTTCCGTCCTGCAATCCAGCAAATACTACAGAATGTTCCTTATCGTAACTGTATGATTTCAGACGCTGGCCTTTTGAATCATACAATATGGCTACATTCGCCGCATTCTCGCTATCGGTGTAGTTCAACTTAACAGATCCCAACTGAACAATATCCAATCGGGCAGTAGTTTCATTTCCGACATCGATCATAACAGTACATTCCACCGGCTCAAACTCATTCACCCTGCTGGTGGCGGTGATCCGTATCTCATCGCCAATATCCGTAGGCTCCATCAAGACAATGGAAGGGTATTGCACGGAGAAGTCTTTCACCTCCTTTGCCTTCGTCTTATTATATAAGGTATAGGCTACATTCTGATAGTTTGAATATCCCGTCTGGGTTTGAGGCGTTTCTCCCGTCGAGACACTGGGAGTATACGTAAAGCCGATAGTGATCGTTGCTCCTGAAATGACAGGCAATTGCACGGTTTCCAAGTCCCCGCCGGCATTGAAGTTCGGGCAGGAAAGGGTTTGGTTAATGTACCCGTTGGCAGAGAAAGTGATCGTGCTGTCATCGTTGTATACATTTAGCCGGTACTTACCGTTTTTATCGGTCTTGCCTATTATCGACCTGGAATACTTACCGTTCAACAGTTGCGAAACGGACACAACGGCGCCGGAGATTAACCTCCCGTCTTCCCCCTTCACGACTCCGCTGATATCTAAAGAATCAATCGGCTGCAAAGCATAAACCAACGCATTACTCTCCTTAGACACCGTATACTCTCTGACTTCGGGAAGCATATATTTACTGCCAAGCACACGATCCAACTCAATGGCATAGCGCACCTTGTCATCCGCAAGTTGCTGTTTCAGATCATTGCCTTGAGAAAGGTATTTATTATCGGCATCATACCATTTAACTACTACCCGGTTGGAAACATCCTCTTCCCTTTCCGTAACAACCTTCAGGTTCAAGTCATAGAGGGACAATATAGAATCGAATACAGCATCCGTGCCTTCCTCCGTCACTGCAAGTTCCCTGACCTCACCCAAAATCACACCACCTGTGTTCTTCAAATACAAATTATAAACATCTCCGACAATCAATCCACCAAAGACATACGTCAATTTGTCGGTAATCACAAAGCGCAGTTTCTGTGCACTCTTTGTATTCACAAGTTCCAGGGTCATGTTCTTATAGCGTCCATCGGAAGCCGTTTCCGGCAGAGTTACGGACAAAGCCCCTATTTCTTCCATCAAAGGAAGAATCGTCAGTTGGTTCCACTGTGCCGCGGCACTATACTGAGGAATGGCAGCTTGCGGTACCCGCAGCACTACATTCTCTCCTGTACCCTCGAATACATTTTGTTCCAATACAGGAGGAACCATCGAGTAGCAATTTATCTCTGACAGATTGGTACAGTTTCTGAACGCATAAGCACCGATGGAAGTTATTTCAGCCGAGAGGCTTATCTTCTGCAATTGCGACCCGTCAAAAGCATAACTCGACAGAGAAGAGATACCTGATATACGCTTTAAATCGAGCGACATGCATGCCGAACAATAACGGGCAACACCTAAATCTCCGGAACTGACAGCACCGGCAACGGTTATCGCCACGACCTTACTCCGATTACCCGATCCACCAATCACATCATCGATTGCTCCCATCAAATTCCCTGCAACAAAGTCATCTACAATCACTTCACCCGACGCAGCATCCCAATGGTTGGCCCCCGGATTGGATGGACTGCCCGGATTGAAACGGAACAAGCCGACCAAAGAAATATCTTCCGTACCCATCGTAACGGAATAAGAAGGATTGGCAGACACGATTTCATCTCCCCGTTTCCATCCTGCGAACTCATACCCGCTATTGAGATAAGCTTGCAAGCCGATCACATCTCCTTCTTTAAATATACTCCCCGAACCTACATTGAACCACCCTCCTTCGGCAGGAGATGCCGACAGGAAAAGGCTATGTTGCAAAGGTACGGGAGAAGGTTCCTCCGGATTACCGGGCGCGTATTCAAAAACAGCTGTCAAGGTGGTATGAGCTGCCGGAATGGTATAGCTGAAAGAAGCTAAATCAGAAACCGGAGCTGTGCCCTGTCTCCAACCTACAAAGCGATAGTTTGTAGTAGCAGAGGCCCAAAGGTCTATCCTCTGCCCCAAAGCATACTGGTTTTTCCCCCCAGGAGAAACACTGCCTGCTCCTTCAGGAGTGACATTGACCGTCAAGAAGTACATTTGTCCCGGTTCTGCAGGATTAGAAGGGTTGAACTCTCCTCCTTGTCCCCAAGCCGCCATACTCCATAGAATAATGAATAGACTAACTATATATTTCATGTTATACTCTCCTACCCCGTTTATTTGGTCACTACTGTTTTGAATGATTCACCGTTCACCACTACGACATAGAATCCCGGAACGGACGGAATAGTAACAGATGATTCTGTAGCAATCAGGTTGGTTTGTTCTTGTCCGGTAGTATCATAGACCGTAATTAGGTTTCCTTTTTCCGTTGTTATTTCAATTTGCTGATTACCGCCTTTCACTGTTGTTGCTGAAATCATTTCCCCAGTCTCTACACCTGTAGAAGTAACATCAAGACGTATTTCAAAACGATTGTCGTATGTACCGGCATCAGCAACAAACGTGTAATTTTCGTGTTTAAGCCGCACTTCCCGTTTAGCTTGCTTATCAATCAACAGTACCTCTCCACATTGTTCCATATTCTCTCCCAAAGAGAAAGTATAACTACCCGCTTTTCCAATATATACTCCCAAAGGTATAATCCCGGTTCCTACCGGACGCTCATTGATGGCATAACGCATGGACGAAGCATCCAAACTAAATAGCTGGGGAACTTCCTTATCATCACTCATAAACTTAGCAGCATCGCGAGCCATATCATACCCCATTGACATAGCGGGATTCACAACGATACGAGTATTATCAGTATACTCACTACTGGCGAGAGCCAGATTATAAATCGTTCGGTTACTTTCTACAGCAGCTGTACGAACTGCCATCCGGGCACGTATGGAAGTATCCGTCTGCCTGCCCTCTGGCAAAAATGTAATGGCGTCCATGTCAACCGGTTTTTGTACAAAAAACGCCTGCATCGGTTTCAATATATAGTTATCATCTTCCGGTGATATTGCCGTATATCCTCTTCCATTCCATACCGTAACAGGTGCCGTATAGTTCATATAACGAATGTCAAAATAACAAGGATACGGATTGCCTACGAAATTCCAACTACGGTTGTGCGCAAACTCAGAGATGTATTCGCCCAGTTCCCGACTTAAAGCATTACCCGAGAATAATCTGTTCTTATTATCATTGTTGATAGCCTTCAAAGCAAAACGGTTCACGTTTTTATTGAACTGGATAATATACCCTTCTCCAGCATGGAGCGTACTGTCATCGGTCATATCCTTCCAATTATTCGTTCCTCCTTGTGCACGTGTTGCACCATCATATTTGCGGATAGCATACAAGCCTCCGTTACTGACTTCAATGTCTGATACTTTCACATCAAACGGGAAGGACAAGTACATCCAGACTTCTCCCCATGCACTCATCGTATAAATTACGCTATCTGCCCTCATAGCTGTCGATTCACTAATCAAGCTGGTATACTGTGAACGGTCATAATTACTGCTATTGGCATACATTGCAAGTACATGGCTTTGAGTATATCTCTTCATCGAAAATGCATCGGTACCTTTTACTGCAAAGTGACCATTGTCAAAGATAGAAACACAAGGTTGTAAAGTAGGACGAATCCCTTCGGCAAGCGTAAGGTTTCCCTGGATATTGATTCTATCTGTTTCGTATTCGGATGGATTAATGACAGGAAATGCATCCCATCCGGGAGTTAGTTTATAGTTATTCACTGACCAGAAAGGGACTAATAATTCACAAGTCGACTTATCAACATTATAAAGTATATCACGATTACCTTCCAATGTAGGAGGCACGGAAGCATAACAATTAATTCGCTTAATATTACTACAATTATAAAAAGGATAATCACAGTATTGCAAGGATGCAGGCAGAGTAATCTCCGTCAACCCGATACATTCACGGAAAGCCTGACTTCTTAAGAAGGTTAATGCATCCGGCAATTCAATGGAAGTCAAAGCGCGGCAGTATGCAAAAGCATAACCTTTTATTTCACTCAAACCGGCAGGCAGTTTCACTTCGGACAGGGAAGCACAATTATAAAATGTATAATCTTCAATAACTGTCACCTTTTCAGGGATGGCAATAGATTGCAATGAAGTACATTCATAAAAACTCTCTCTCCCCATAGTGACCAATGAAGCAGGCAGGTTAATTGATTTTAAATCTTTACAATAATAAAAAGCATTATTATTGATTGTTGTTAATTCTTCCGGCAACACCAAGGATGTCAAACCATAGCACTCATTAAAAGCACCATACCCAATACTCTTTAATACCTTCGGTAACTTTATTTCCAGCAAAGTCGTTCTGCGGGAAAAGAAATTATCGGGCAAAGACTCCATCGTAACATTTGTCATGTCAATAGACATCAAATTTGGCATTCTGTTTTGTATCTGGTAGTAGTCATCCCCATTTAACGGACCTGTAATAACCAGTTCGTTCACCTTATTTACATAATCAAGTTGCTTAAGAATCTCTTCCCCCAATGTTCCGGCTGTCGCCAAAGTCACCTCTACTTTCAAAGGAGCATCTCCATCAATGATGACCAGACTATTCCAGTATGCAGTATTGGAATAAACTTCACCGGCCCCCCTAGGTACAAAAAACACTTTGGTAAAATTAAAAGAATCGCTAGACAAGTTAGGCGGTACAACTCCTTTCAGAGTGACTTTATGTAAACGAAAACAATCTGAAAAAGCAGATGACCCAATCCGTTCCAAATTCTTTGGAAGAGTAACGTCTTGAAGATTAGTACAACTACGGAAAGCCCAGTCACCTATTTCCTTCAATCGGTCAGGGAAAACAATCTTAGTAAGCGGACTTACATCAAAAGCACCCGATCCTAATGCAACAAGTGAATCCGGCAAAACCAACTCACCCGAAATGTTACATTCGGAGAAACCTTCCTGTTCTATTTGCTCCAATCCTTCCGGAAATACAATTCTTTGCAAAGCACTACATTGATCAAAAGCCTGATAACCTACAACTTTCAAAGTGTAAGGAAGAACCACCTCACACAAAGTCTTCTTGCTCTGAAGCGCATAATTAGGAATACGATTTCCCATAATGGATACTGCAGATAAATTCAAATATTTCAGATTAGGCATATTATTTTTCATAAACCGGAAGTCGGACTCATTCAAATAACCCATAATTGTTATGCTATCACTGTTTGCATCTTGTACTAAAGAACTAAGCTGACCAGCTACAGGCACCTCTACTGTATAACTTTCAGAACAAAGCGCCCTTACAGAAACAACATGCGTTCCGGCATTACTTACGATAGCAAGATCCTGTTTCCAATACCCCTCTTCCGTAGGAGAATATTGTACCTCTATGGAAGCCTTTGCCCCTTTGGCTATAGCTGCTGTAGGATAACTTACCACCTCAAACGGTGTAGACAAACCAGAAACCTTCTCAATAACCAAATCTTGGTTCCCCAAATTTGTGATTTCAAGGGATTCTGTTGTTTTACTATCAGATACTTTATTTTTGTAATCAATCACTGACTGGGATAGAGAAAGAAAAGGTTTTTCTATATTTATTCCTTGAATTGTCATATTCTTTATATAAGCATAAAACCCATCCCGATAACCTCCACTCAAAATATAGGTCCACTTCAAGGTATGTTTACCTTTCGGGAGTTCATAAGAAACGGTAGTCCAGTCCATCCTCTCCACGTTGATAATATCCTGATCATCTATTGAAAAATAAAACTTCTCCCCATAACCTTCACTATCAACTTTATAATCAAACGTCACACTACCATTTACTTCCACAATATCTACAGTAGTACTAAACCAAGATGTCTTCAGTCCTACAATATTAGAACTGGATACACATCCGTCACTTACTACCCATGGATAATCCGGAGATTGCTCAAAGGCTACGGAAAAACCTGTATTACCCGAAATAGCCGTATTAAAATTCTGGGCTATTCCTTTAGATCCTACAATCATCAGAAAGATGACCAATAATAAAGTAGTTATTCTTTTCATAAAATACATGTTTGTGATGCTTTTCTAACATCTTGTTAATATTTATTTTTAATATATTCCACAGATTACAAGCAAATTCAGGAACAAAAATGAATCTGTAAAAATACAGATATTCCAGCATTCATAAAAACGCATATTTTGACATTCAGTCCCAAACAGCAAAATACGGTGTTCATATAGTCAATAATAGTGGCTAAATTGCAGAAATAATTCAAGCACCTGAAATCCCGGAATGAGATTGCAAACATAAAAGCAATATCCGGATGGCTATGAATACAAAATACTTCCTATCTTTGCATATCTCGCTGTGATTTTTCTTATCCCCCAACGACTAACAATCTAAAAAGCAATCGAGAAAAAAGCCAATGGATTCAAAAGCCACGCAAGTCAACGAAAGTGTAGAACAGGAATTCCTATCGGTCATCCGGGAGTATGAGCGGGTCATATATAAGGTGTGTTACCTTTATACTACCCCCAATGCTACACTCAATGACCTCTATCAGGATGTGGTGCTCAATCTTTGGAGAGCTTATCCAAAATTTCGGAGGGAATGCAAAATATCAACCTGGATATACCGCATTGCACTAAATACTTGTATCAGCTTTATCCGCAAAGAAAAAAATGTACCGGAGTTTGTAACGTTGAGCCGTGAAGCCGACTGGATGGCCGAAGACAACGACCCGCTCAAGGAGATGTTAAGACAATTGTATCGGATGATAAACCAATTGGGGCAACTCGACAAGTCTATCATACTGCTTTATCTCGAAGAAAAAAGCTATGAAGAAATGGCCGAAATCACTGGGCTCACCGTAACAAATGTTGCAACCAAACTGAGCCGAATTAAAGACAAACTTAAGAAAATGAAGAAGGAGGAATAAGATATGGAACTGGATGAACTTAAAAAATCATGGAACGCACTGGACGAACATCTGAAAGATAAGAAGCTGGTCAAAGATGAAGAAATATCCCAGCTCATTAATCATGCCACGAAAAACATCAACGAAATGAGTCGACTTAACAAAAGACTACGTATCATTTCGCTGACAATTATCGCATTACTCCTGTTTACATTTATATACGATGGGGTATTCCCTGATATCTATTATCAGATTATCCTGATAGCATTGGTGCCAGCTTTGGGATGGGACTTGTTTAGTTCCCGCTATCTGAGTAACACCTCGATTGACGAATTACCACTTGTGACCGTTATATCCCGTTTCAACCGCATTCACCGATGGGTGATTCGTGAACGGATGATAGGAATAGGTTTCATTTTATTCATGGCCGTATTCTTTTTCTTTTATCGGGAGGTGTGGCAACATGGTACCGGAATGATCATTTTCTTTTTCATTATATGGACCGTGTGTATCATTATCCCGCTTTGGATATATCGTAAGAATCTGAACCGACTCCGCGAGATAAAGAAAAATCTCGGAGAGTTAAAAGAATTGAAAGATAATAATTAACTTAAACCATACTCTCTCTATTTTCTCTAACAAAGTAAAGTCTTCTCTGTTTATTAAAACGGAGGAGACTTTCGTATCAAAAACAATAATCATACATATGTTACAACGAATTTTTATTTTTCTAACACTAATAGTTATTTTACCGGACGTTTATATCTACCAGATGTTTATTGCGCGACAGATGGTTCATCCGGCCTTAAAAGTGCTTTATTGGTTTCCTACCTTCTTCCTGTTAGCAGGACTTATCTACCTCACATTCTTTACTCCCGAAGACTTCGTAAGTCAGCACATGCGAGGCATTGGCTGGTTTGCTGTTGCATTGTTTCTGTTTGCACTTCCCAAATTGAACTTTATGCTATGTTCTGTTATCGGACTTCCATTCAATTATCTGCTACACTGGCCTAAAACACCGTTTGTATATGCCGGATTAGTGCTTGCCACAATCAATGCAGGAGTTATTCTATACGGCTCCCTAATTGGTAAAACTCAGTTTGAAGTGAAAGAGGTTACCTATTACTCCTCTAAACTGCCACCAGCTTTTAAGGGATATCGTATCGTCCAACTATCAGATATACATATAGGTAGCTGGGAAGGAAATGCACGGGCACTGCAACATATGGTTAATCTCGTCAATGCCCAGCATCCGGACTTGATTGTTTTCACCGGAGACCTGGTGAATAATCAAGCGAAAGAACTGGATGGATTTCAGCAAATCCTATCCGGCCTACATGCCAAAGATGGTGTTTACTCTATCTTGGGAAACCACGATTATGGACCTTATCACAAATGGGAGAGCCAACGTGCGCAAGTCGAGAATCTTGCTGATTTGAAAAGACGTGAGGCAGAAATGGGCTGGAAACTGCTGAACAATGAGCATGTTATCCTACATCAGGGCAATGACAGTATTGCACTGATTGGAGTAGAAAACGAAGGTGAACCTCCCTTCTCACAACATGGTGATCTGACTAAGGCAATGCAGGGAACCGAAGGTATGTTTCAGCTATTGCTGAGTCATAACCCCACACATTGGCGGCGGGAAGTATTGCCCCAATCCCAGATAGACCTGATGCTGGCAGGACATACACATGCCATGCAAATGGCATTGGGACACCATTCTCCTTCCTCTTTTGTTTATCCGGAATGGGGCGGGATGTATTCTGAAGAGGGGCAAAACCTGTATGTAAACGTAGGATTGGGATTTGTCGGACTTCCTTTCCGCTTCGGTGCATGGCCCGAAATAACGGTTATTACACTGAACTAATCACTATTTCACTCTTCCCGTTCACTGATTTATGTAGTTGTATCTGCACGGAGATGCGTTCGCTCATCTCCTGTACATGCGAAATGACTCCAATCTTTCGCCCCTGCATCTGCAACTGTTCCAACGCTTCCATGGCAGTACGCAAACTATCGGCATCCAGTGATCCGAAACCTTCGTCAATAAAGAGAGATTCCACTTTCAGGTTATTGCTCGACAGTGATGAAAGCCCCAGTGCCAATGCCAGAGAAATGAGAAAAGATTCACCTCCGGAAAGAGAATAAACTGTACGTACTTCGTCACACATATCGCAGTCGATAACTTGTAAAGCCAGCGTTCCGGAAACTTGCTGAAGCTTATATCTTTTTGACAGATAAGATAAGTGCTTGTTGGCATGAAGTAACAAAAGGTTAAGAGTGTAGCTCTGGGCAATCACCTTAAACTTTGTTCCGTCAGCACTACCAACCAGTTTATTTAGTTTACCCCACTGCTCGGCAATGGTCTGTTTTTCTTTCCATTCTGTTTCTATCTCTTTCAGTTTTTTCTTGTTTTGCTCTTGTTGCAACAAACAAACTTCTACTACCGATAGCCGACGCTCTGTTTCCTGATTGGCAAGCTGGCACGCAGCAATTGCTTCGGACAATGCTTCAGGATTTTCAATCTGTTTTTGTTGCTCACTCAGTTCAAGAATATTCTGGGACAGTTGTTTTAACTCACCTTGTATACCTGAGAGATTGGTCTGCATCTGCTCCACCGACTTACGAGCTGATTCCAATGAATCATTCAGTTCTTTCTCTCTACGACGTACCACTGCCTCTGCTTCATCTGCTGGTTTTCCTTTCAGAAGGGTGGCACGCTCTTGTTGCAACTGCTCCAGTTGCTTACTGACAGTGTTAAAATGAGTACGTTGTGTTGTTTCCGTTTGCTGTACTATGGCCAATTGTTCGGCTATAGCAGCAGCTTGCTGCATCAACAACCGGCATTGGGCAATTCCCTCACGGAGTGATTCACAATGGTGGCGTAACTTCTTCAATTCTTCATCCCTTTGCTGCCATTCTGCATACAGTTGCTGATACTGATTTATTCTATCTTCTATTTCCTGTAGACGTTGTTGCAATACTTTCAGACAAGTCTCAAAATGTTCCGGAGTACGTTCCGTTTCAGAATAAGCAGCAAGTACCTCTTCCTGAGTTTTCTCCTGGGCAATGATATTACGAACATCACGCTGAAGGGCTATACAACGATCATTAAGCTGTTTATGAACATCAACAGCTATACGGTATTCTTTTTCTATAGAGTGATAAAGCGTATCTGCCATTTCTCTATCTTGCCCGTAAGGGTGCGAAAGGCTGCCACAAACGGGACAAGCTTCACCCTCCCTCAGTTCGTGACGCAAGGCTACCACATCTTTCCCCATAGCCATACGGGCATTCTCGTAAAGCCGTTGCAGAGAGGTTGTTTGCTCTTGTTTGGCAACCAATTGCCGAGTCAAAGTATCAAGTTCAGAAGATATTACTTCCTGTTTTTCACACAATTGATTCAGTAATATACTGGCTTGTAAAGCATGCTGCAACTGGGATTGTTCTTGCAAAAGTTTTTTCTGCCCTTCACCTACCGACTGGATGCCGAAAGCATTAAGCCGGGAAACGCGGTCGTCATTTTCCTTTTGAAGAAGGGCCAGTTGTTGTTCTTCGCGGATAAGAATACACTCTATTCGACCCAGATCTGTGGATAGAGACGGATTGAAGGTATCCTCACTCCTCAAAAGACGATTAATAGAACTACAAGAAGCGTTCAGTGCCTCTCTACCGGCATAATGCCTTTTCTCAAGGTCGATAACTTGTTTCTGCGTAAGTTGTAGGCTTTGTTGAGATTGCTTGTAATCGGTTTGCAAGCCTTGTAGACGCACATCCAGTTCGCGTGCTTTAAGTAACTCGGGCTGCAGGGCTTCCCACTGTTCTCGAAAATGAGCAAGGTACGCAGTCTGTGCAACCAGATCTTCATGGAGCTTCTTTAGTTTTTCTGTTTCCACAGATTCTTCCTGCTGCTTTTTAGTGAGCTGCTCTTGTTTCACCACAAGAGAACGGACTATATTGAACTGTGCATTCAACTCGGCAAGCCGCTTCGTACCGACAGTACGGATTTGAACCAGCTCTTCTTTCTCTTTTTGTAGATTTTGCAGTTCTTCTTCCGGGAGAAGCTCAATCAGGCTAATACTGTTTTTAAGAAGATTCATTGCTTCATCAGCCGTTTTACTACGAGTGTATATCTCTCGCGATATGCGGGAATAAATCTCAGTACCCGTGAGTTTCTCCAACAATTCGGCTTTGGCGGATTCACGGGATTTCAGAAAAGTGGCAAAATCATTCTGGGCAAGCAACACCGTGCGGGTAAACTGCTCGTAGGTAAGTCCAACCAGAGAAACCAATTGTGCCAGAAGTTCAGTCTTTGTACCCTGCAAATCCTCTTCCTTATCCAGATCGGTGACCTGGAGCGTCTGAGGTTGTAAAGAACCCGTAGCCTTACTGCGTGCCCGCCGGACAGACCAACGGGAGCGGTAACGCCGTCCGGTCGCCCCCAGGAAATCAACTTCTGCAAATCCTTCTCCCGTCCCACGGCGAAGAATGTTTTTTACATCAGACTGATTCACTTGATTCTCTCCTACATCCGAAAGAAAAAGACTCTCTCCCGAAGCTGCGAAACGAGGTGTCTTATCATAAAGAGCCAGACACAGAGCATCCAATATAGTAGACTTCCCGGCTCCCGTAGGACCGGAAATTGCAAATATACCAGCTGAGCGAAGAGGTTCTGCGGTAAAATCCACCTCGAAAGTCCCTTCAATAGAAGCCAGATTCTTTAGTCGTATTGTTAATATTTTCATTATAAAAAAGTTATAGAGTTGTAGGGTTATAATCTTATAGCCCTATTCCACCTCCCTCATCGCCTCCTGAAACAAACGTTCCAGTTCTTCCGGCATCTCAGACTGGTATGTGTTTTCAAAGGTAGCCTTCACGATCTGCAACGGATTCATCTCCTGAAGCCCGGCAGCTAAAACTGCTTCTTCCAGGGTATTCTCTTCTGCCTGCCGATAGACAGATACGATACGTGCCAGACGGACTGCCTTATTGGCAATCACCTCTTCTATCTGCTGACGAAGCATCGGTTCCGGCTCGGTCAGAAGAACTTTTACTTCTAAATAAGGAAAATGCCGGTCTTCCTCTATCGTATCTTCCGAAGCCAACGGCAAATGTGCAAGCTCCTCCAAGACCTCTTCCGGAGTAGCAGCTTTTCTGCGCGGCACACTCAAAAGACCCACCAACGGAACATATTCCCGCTTCTCGATCTCTACCGCCCATCCTTCTGCAAGAGTCACTATCACTACTCCATGATGATACTCTCTCTCTGCAAAAGACATCGGCAAAGGACTACCGGCATAACGTACATTCTCCCTACCCGACACTCGCTGAGACTTGTGTATATGCCCCAAAGCCGTATAAGCAATCTGCTCTGTAAAAGCATCCGGAGAAACGCACTCCAAACCTCCGATAATAGTCCGTTCACTGAAATCACGTTCGGCAATCTCTGACCCCGTGGCTTGCAGATGTCCCACCGCCACAAGAGCCTGTCCGCCCTTACGCCGTTGCAACGCCCGTTCTTGCAATCGGGCATAAAGTTCTTTCACACCTTCGGCATACGGGTTACCATCTGTTGAAACAACCGGATAATCTCCCTGCCGCAAAAAGGGGACCGCCAGACAGAGAGCTTCTACTTCTCCTTCACAGTTTTTCAACTCTACAATCAAATGATCATAGTCAATCTCTCTTTCATCCCTCCGGACAACACCTCTAATCTCTGTACGCATCTCTTGCAACAAAGGCAAGGGCGCTTCAAGGCGTGCAGCAGAATCATGATTCCCCGCCACTACTACCAATTGCAACGTCGGATTCTCCTCCGTCACCTGACGGATAAAATGATAAAACATACGTTGGGATGCCGCAGAAGGATTGGAAACATCAAAGACATCTCCTGCAATCAATAATACATCAATCTTGTTTTCTCTTAACTCACAAGCCAACCATTGGAGAAAGTGTGCATGCTCCTCCACCCTGTCATAACCGAAAAAGGTCTGACCCAGATGCCAGTCGGCTGTATGCAATATACGTATCATTCAGAATATCTACATTAAAAATCAATTACCCGGTGCAGACAACGGACAAGTAAAAATGACTGTCGGACCTTCATCCGCTTCTGCACTTACTGCATAAGTCCCCCCAAAGTAACGAATAAAATGGGAATTAATCTCATTACGGATCAATATCTTTTTGTCTATCAGATTCTCTTGTGCCAGCAAGGTACCTACTATACGAAAAACCAATACACCTACTTCCTCGTCCCACTCAATGTAAACGGTAGTCTCACAACCCATACCTTCATCTCCACAGGCCAATGCCCCGTGCAACAATGACACCAGCCATTTCTTGTCCGTACAAATCATCTGGCTTTCAATAATTGTTTTCAGAACAATCCTATCCTCCCCAGGCTCCTGGCTATTGACAAACCGAATGATATCCCGGCACAACTGGATGGCTTCTACCTGTTCCTGTTCATATTTTATCTTTCCGGATTCGAGTCGTGAAAGTTCCAATATATTATTCACATATCCTAATAACCGTTCTGCACTTTCCTGAATAATCTTCCCATAGCCCAGTTTACTCTCCTTATCAAGATCTTCCGATTCAGACAATAGTTCAGCAAACCCCACTACTGCATTCAATGGAGTACGAACATCATGACTAATCTCCATCTTTAAGCGTTCTTTTGCAATGTTATCCGCTTCGGAATGAGCTGCCGCTTCGGCTGCCTCGCGTTCAGCCAAAGCTATCTTGCCGGAAAGGAAATGTGTATAAATATAAAACAAAAGAGCCAATATTGAGAGTACAAGCAATGTACCGAACACCCATATGTAATTCGTGTTCCGTATCTTCTGCTTCTCTAAAAGAAGTTCATCTATATGATAAATCTCTTTTACCTGCTGCAATTCATTGGCAGTAAAAGCATTATTCAATGAGTCTTGTGCCCGTATCAGAAAACGCCACGTTTCAAGCGCTCCGTCCATATCTCCCTTACGCTGTTGAGTACCTGCTTTATGGCTGATCAGATTGCCAAATGTAGATACATAACTTTTTAATACAATCGGAGTAACTTCATCCACTAAAGCAATGCTCTTATCATACTCTTTTGTACGCGAAAAATATTGGAGTCGTATGAGCTGTATATTCAGCCAAAACACTGAATCGACATGTGAACTGAGCAAAGCTTGTGCACGCTCAATATACAATTGAGCCTGTTCAAAATCTTTTTGATCCATATAATGTAACACATACTTCACTTCACAATCTATCGCCAGATCGGTCCAATTATCCCGCGCTTCCGGTTCGTTTATCATTACTTCCTGCAGAAGACTTTTCATTTTACGTAAATAAACCATTCTTGATTTATCATCTCCTCTACTCCCATACATCTGAGCGATACGCGAAAGTACATCTACTTTCAGAAAGTGCTTTGTATCAGGAGTAAACTCCCGATATGCTTTCAAAAGAACCTCCAGTCCCTGCTCATGCCGACTGGATACGGAATAAGCACATCCCAGACTATTGTATGCAGCAATTTTCCCATTATTACTCCTACGGTCAATCGCTTCATCGAGTACTTCTTTGGCTACATACACCGCCTTTTCTATCAACCTTTTAGAAGCCAATGCACGACTAAGGGCCGCTTTTCGCTCCAGATAATAGTCATATCCTCCTGTCCGGGAAGCAAGTTCTTTCAACTGCCCCACCCAATACTCCAAGCTATCCGGGTCGTGTTTTTTATCGTAATAGCCGGCCATATAATAAGCTCCTTCATTTTCATAAAAAAGATTTTTCCGAAGCTTTGCTTCATTATAAAGTGCTGTTGCGAAATACTTATTATAAGGAAGGTACTGATGACAATAAGCCATCTTTTGAAGATAAGAAATCCTGGCAGTATCCGAAGATATGCATCCGGCCACAGCCAGTATACTGTCCCGGTAAGCTATCTTTGCATCATTTTCTGCAAACAAGACCAATGGAAGGAGAGTAATATATAAGACAAATATCAATCTTTTCATAAGCCTGTGGTATATAAGGCGGCTCCGCTTTTCAGTGGATGCACAAAACAGAAACGTGCTCCCTGCGTATAACTTTCATCAATCCATATCCGGCCTTTGAGTCTCTTCATGATCAGCAGGCAGATAGAAAGTCCCAACCCGGTACCTTGCACAAAATCATTCAGTTTCTCAAACCGCTCGAAGATAAGCTTCTGCTTCTCTATCGGAATGCCACATCCTGTATCGGTCACAGAAAACAAAGCCATATTGCGGTCATCGTCAGATTGTTCCAGCCGCAAAACTATAGAGCCTTCGGACGTGAACTTCGTTGCATTAACTATCAGATTGATGAGTACCTGTCGTAGCCGGGAGTCATCGGTATCTATCATCAGAGATTTCAGCGGAGTATCAAAGCGTAACTCAACTTGCAACCTATAAGAAGCGGCAACCGTATCTATTACTTCATGGCAAATCTTCACGGCATCATATTCCCTGATATTCATGCTGATATTGTCACCATCAAAATCAGAGAAATCAATGATATCATTGATCAACTTCAGCAACTGATAGGAATTAACCTTAATTATCTCGCAAAACTCCTTTCTGGAAACCTCATCTACCTCCATCTCCTCAGATGCCATCAGCGTAGAGAAACCAACAATTGCATTTAGAGGAGTACGTACCTCATGACTCATGTTAGAAAGGAACAGATTCTTTTTACGAATTGCATTCTCTGCTTTCAGTTTCATACCTTCCAGCTTTTTCTTAGATTGCCTCAAATGAAATATCTTCTTCCAGCTAAGAAAAATAAATAATGCCAGTATCAATACACATCCCACAACAGCCACCACATAATAACGGAGGGACTGAGTACGAGCACGCTCAATATGATAAGCCAGTTGATCTGCTTGAAAACGGGCACAAAGCTGGTCTATTTCTTTAGGGTAGTTTGCTTTGAAAACAGAGTTTATATAAGAATAGATCATATTATACAGGCTGGCAGCTTCCTCCTTTCTTCCCATCTTTTCCAGCAATTCTGCTTTTCCTTTCATCGTACTGACATAAAATGCATAATTATCACTGGCATGTTCCAGATTGAAAAAACGGTCGTATGCCTTCAACGCTTCTTCCAATTTCCCCGCTCTCTTCAGATAAAATGCCTCTGCAACCATAAAATACTGTTGAAGGGCGGGTATCAGTTTCTGATGATGTTCCCGTACTTCATCCAGGTACTGCCTGGCTTCTTCCAATTTCCAGATTTGAATTTTATAATAAGCATTAAAGATATGCAGGATATTTAGTTCCAACTCCGCTTGTTCACCGGTAGAATGCCGGTTCAGTTGCCCAAGGTATTTTGCAATAGCATCCACATTCTCCATACGAATGTTATACTCAATCAGCTCCACAAGCAATATTTTCTTCATTCCCTCATCTATTTTGTGCTGCTCAAAAATCTCTAAAGAACGCTCATAAGCATCACCTGCTTCTTTGTTTCTTCCAACAGCAGCATACACTTCGCCAATAGCGCTAAGAGAAAGAGCCAATCCTAAAAAATGATTTTGTACTTTGGCCTTTGAGTACATCACATCACTATGTGCAATAGCCATTCGGGTTTCTCCCCTGAATACCTGGGATTTTATAATGATTCGGGATAATTCAAAATAGGCATCATATTGTTGACTGGTTTCAAGAACAGAAAGCAAACTATCACTATAAATAACGGCACTGTCTCCTTCCTCCAGCACACTTAAACCAAGACTGTTATGAAAAGACTGTATGATTTGTTTCTGTAAGATAGCATTCTCCTCCATATCGACAGCAGCATACATGCTACTTACCCAAAGTAAATTACAAAAAACAAATAATATATATTTCAGTAGCTTTTTCATCAAATAATCCAAAAGAGGTGCTTTGTTTGCATCGTTTCTTTACAATATGTCTGCAAATCTACATAAAAAATAATAAACTTCTGCAGTAACTTTATTTAAAATAGTAAGAAAAGACACGAATGTTTCTGCCGTCCCCCTCAAAGTTAACTATCAGTATATAATCAAAATGTAAAATCAAACCATAGTACATATAACTGTCAGCATTATGGATATTGGCTGATTTTTTATTCACTTTGAGAGGTAACAATAGAAAGAGATTCTGTATCTTTGTCCTCCGAAAACCCAACGCTTATGAAAATACTTTATTATATTTATCAGATTTGCATTGCATTACCTATACTATTAGTGCTGACTATTCTTACAGCCATAGTTACAACTGTAGGTTCTCTGCTGGGTGGAGCACACTTCTGGGGATATTACCCTGGTAAGATATGGTCACAACTCATCTGCCTGTTCCTGCTGATTCCGGTAAAAGTACACGGGCGTGAAAAGATACACAAACGTACGTCTTATATATTTGTACCCAACCATCAGGGGTCATTTGATATATTTCTCATCTATGGTTTTCTGGGACGTAACTTCAAGTGGATGATGAAAAAGAGTCTGCGAAAGATTCCTTTCGTAGGTAAAGCGTGCGAAAGTGCAGGGCATATTTTCGTAGACCGTTCGGGACCGAAAAAGGTACTTGAAACCATCCGGCAAGCAAAAAACTCATTGAAAGACGGTGTGTCACTGGTAGTATTCCCCGAAGGGGCACGTTCATTCACGGGGCATATGGGGTACTTCAAGAAAGGAGCTTTTCAGTTGGCAGACGATTTGCAACTGGCAGTGGTTCCGGTTACCATAGACGGCTCATTTGAAATCCTTCCCCGTACGGGCAAATGGATTCACCCTCACCGCATGATCCTGACAATCCATGATCCTATCCCACCCAAAGGCAAAGGGACAGAAAATATAAAAGAGACAATGGCAGAAGCCTATGCTGCCGTAGAAAGTGCTTTACCGGAAAAACACAAAGGTATGGTAAAGAATGAGGATCAGGATCGCTAAATGCTTCCCGCATGGGAATGTGCCACTGATGATGGTAGAGGTATAAGGTTATAAAATGATAGAGTTATAAAAACTATATATCTAAATAGAAATAGTCAATTGGTTAAAGCATCTGCCAACTGGTATAATTAAACATCTATTGTTTGAAACGACTGTGAATGTTTTCCATACTGGAAAGTATGGGAAGTCGATATATGGTATTGCCTTACCAGATTCTTATCGGCTCGTATCTATCTGATAATCAACACTTATAAAAGTATACATTTTTGTCATACTACATTGTACACTTTTGTATGACAAGAATGTACAATATTGTACCATAAAAGTGTACACTTTGGTATGGCAGTAAAAAACCAGAGATTTTTATTTATACCTATTGTCTATTTTAAAATCCTCCCTGGAATTACAATCTCTCTGGAATAATTTTCTACGTTCTCTTCCGGCTTCTGTTGACAACAAGCACAAATCAGTATCAACAAAAACAGCAAACTTTGTTTCATACTATTAAAGATTAATTACGTAACACTATTTTCCTTTTCAGCGTAAATATCGGTAAGAAAATAAATATTCCTATCACCGACATAATAAGCCCTCCAATTGTGCCTGCCGCCAATGGAAACCAGAACCCTTCTTTTTCTGCTCCTACCATGAAAGGAATAAATCCCAGAATAGTAGATACTACCGTCAGGAAAATAGGCAAAATCTTGGCATTCCATGCTTTAGTATAAGCACGTAACGGAGAGATGCGGGGTAGACGCCGACGAATGGAATTGTATTCATTGAGAATATAAATACTGGCATTCACTGTGATACCACATAAAAGGACAAACGAAGCAAAACCACCCTGGTCAAAATTAAGCTTAAACCAATAGAAAGTTAAAAACACACCAATATAAGATATAGGTATCACAAAGATGATAGCTAATGGCTGTTTCAAAGAATTAAATAAAATACTCGTCGTGAAAAAGATAATGAGAATAACAAGTAATAACAAGCCGTATTGTTTATAATCCTTCTTCCCCCACGACCAGTAACCGCCTTCCGTATCGGCAGTATATCCCATCGGTAACTTCTCTCTAAGTTCTTTCAGATCTTTTTCAAGAATCCTGTTTCCTTGCTCCATCGAACCAATGTATTCGTATTGCAGGCACAATCGATATTGCTGATTTTCTTTTGCCACCTTCTGAGGCATTTGTCCTTTCTCTACCGTTGCCAGTTCAGAAAGCTTGTATTGTTTGCCACCGGAACTATAGGGAAAATATTGCATAGCCCAAACATCGTATTCATCGGATTGCCGGGAAGAGAGCTTAATGCTTTCCATGCCATGCTCCGTTAATACCGATCCAATATTCATATTCTTGCCGAATATCGGACGAATGGAAGAAAACAACGCACTGGCAGAAATATCTTCCTGCGCCATGCGTTCTTTATTCAAATTGAAATAAAATTCCTGATAATCATCTTTCCACCAGGAGAATTCCGAATTAATAGTGACCTCCTTAATACGCCTGTGCGTCAATAGCATTGCTTTCAAATATTCGGCCCAATGATAAAGTTCATCATAGTTGTATCCATACATCTTGACCCGGTATGATCCTGCATTCTCACGGACATCATTACTAAATCCATGATCTTCCAATCCATAGACTCCCCAACTGCCTCCACCCAACTGTAATGCTTTACTGATAATATTCGATTTAAGTGTATAAGGAAAAGCAGTATGCTGATACTCCTTTTTAAAGTTAATACTAATGCTGGCACGGCGGGCACTGGAGACAGAGGTCTGAAACTGCTTTATTTCTTTAAACTGACTCAGATAGGCTTCCATTTTTTTGATCAGCACATTCATTTGCTCCAAGGTACTACCATTAGGAAGCGTTGCATTGGCCGTCAGCACCACCTCTTCATTACGTGTGAAATAGCTGCCTTCGTATACCTTTTCAACAAAAAGGCGAAGGCTGCCTCCAAGAGCTTTGTTTACAATCGGTTTTATCTTCTCTTTATAGGTGGAACTTCCCAATGTATTGTTGTAAGTTTTAGCCACCCAATCTTTCCCTTCCATTTCTTCAGGAAGAAGAAAAACCGGAAGTCCGAAAAGCAACACCAACAAAATACAAACTGCCACACGCCAACGGCACAATATTCCTATCAGCCATGTATAGAAGCGCGTAAAATGTACCGGGAAGCGATAAAAGAAATGATGTAAAACCTTTGAAGCCCGCCGAAAGCCCTTTAGCCTTCCCTGTGCTTTCTCATTGTGAGAACTTAAAAAGAGTAACGAATGCCGTTCCCGTTTCTTCAATCCTATTTTCTCTATCATAGAAGGCACAAAGAACAGCGCTACAAACAAGGATACAGCAAGATTGATAATCACCACTGCGGCAAAATCCTGTAGATTCAACCGTATCCTTTCATCCAGGAAAAAAATGATAACCAATGCTCCCATCGTAGTCAGCGTAGCCGCCAATATAGACATAAATACTTTCAAATTCCTCCGGTGAAGGATATGGTCTGTCATCACAATGGTATTATCAATTATCAGATTAAGTGAAACCGTAATACCCGCCAATGAATAGAGCTGCATTTCCAATCCGAAAAGATAATAGAAAATCACTGCTACTGCCATATTGATACTCAAACTGACAACTATTAAAAACAGGTAACGGGGATTCAGTGTGATAAGTAATACAAAAACCAGTAGAATCAATACTGTCAGCCCGGTGCGCATATAAATTTTATTCATCTCTTCATGAATAAATTCGGTTGCGTCATAACTGGTATGTATCTCATAACCAGCCGGAAGTACCTTCTGTATCTTTTCCATTTCAGCATTCACCAGCTCACTAAGTTTCAATTGGTTAGCGCTCTCCTCTGCTGTTACAGAAAGATAAATTGAGTTTAACCCATTAATACGATAGTAACTCTGTGGTTCTTGCTCCGTCCGGGTTACAGTAACCAACTCATCCAGGCGAATAATCCGCCCGTCCGTCACCTTCACCTGTATATCCGAAGGATCAAACAGATCACTTTTGTGTCCGGGTACCAATGCCAACCGTATCCATTCTTTTCCTCCGGAAGCAGATTCTACATTATACGTTCCCAAAAACTCCCTTTGATAATAACGGCTCACAGCCTGCTGGATATCCCCTAAGCTAATACCCAGGTGCTTCAATTGCTCGCTATCATACTCCAGGCGCCACTCCATCGGAGTAGCCCCACTAATATCAATCTTATAAATGCCGGGGATTTGAGCTAACTTTGTCTTGATATGCTCTTCTGCATATTGCTGAATCAAGATAGGAGTTGATGGTGCATTCAAAGTAAACGAAATGAAGGGACGGGAAGCTTTCGATTCTGAATATCTCATTTGAATATAAGGATAACTCACCCCATCGGGCAGCTCCGGCCAAGTCTGTCGGATAATAGTAGATGCTTCAAAACGAACGGCATCCATATTGGCATGTTTATCCAGTTCAATTCCAATGCTCCCCCAACCATTACCCGAAGTGGAGCTGATCCGTTTCACTCCTTTGATACGGGCCAGCATTGCTTCCAGTTTACTGGTTGCCTCCATTTCTACAACACGTGCAGAACTACCCGGCATACTGAATCCTACAGAAAATCCGGGCAGAGCTCCCGAAGGGTTCAGCTTAACAGGCAATAACGGAATAAGAGCCACTCCCACCAATGCCACACAGATAAAGGCAACGATCAATGTAAAAGCAGAGGCTTCTCGTTTGGTATTTTGATTCATTATATCATATTTTCTTGAAACCCAGATTAACGCGGATGTACGCTGATGAGAATGATAGCTATTTTTTCTTATCCATCTACCTCTTTACGGAAGTTTGCGTTAACCGGCATTTGTATAAAACAATTATTATCTCACCAGTTTGCCTCCTGAAAAATCAAACTTATCGGCCAATGAAAAGCCACTAGCGAAATCATGTAAAGTCAATTTCCGTATTTTATAATAATTCAACCAGTAATTTTGTAAAGCCGAAATATAATTTTGCTGTGCAGACTGCTGACGACTCAATGATAACGTCAAGCTATTGATATCCGCTTTACCGATAATAAATCTCTGCCGGGTTTCATTGTAAGCCATGATAGAC
Source organism: Bacteroides sp. (assembly GCA_019416685.1). Classification (GTDB taxonomy): domain Bacteria; phylum Bacteroidota; class Bacteroidia; order Bacteroidales; family Bacteroidaceae; genus Bacteroides. The sequence goes on along the minus strand of DXWV01000003.1, from coordinate 17,866 downwards.
AAGTCCAAAGCCTCCTCCGCACTCGTTATTAAATTCTGCTGAATATTAAAATCACTCACCGTCATTATCAGTTCTTCCTCAATACTTATCTCACTCTGCCGTGCCGAGATTTTAGATACATTCAGATTGTTACGGGCCATATTATACTTACCTTTCCGTACGCCCCAGTCTACCAATGGAATAGATACACTGACCGACACCAGATCTTGCTGCATCGGTTGATGGTATACATCCCCAAAATTATCGGCAGCCTGGTTAAAACCGATACTCGCATTCACACTAGCATTGAAACGCGACTCTTTCTTCGTTCTGTCTACATTCCTCTCCGCCTCAAGAATATTTTGCTTCAGACCAAGCAACTGAGGATTATTTTTGCGTACCGATGCCAATGCCTCATCTACTGATATCGTCATCTCACGTGGGCGTGCCGGGAGCTCCAGCTCAATGATTGTATTCTTGTCTATATTCAAAAAAGAAGCTAATGAAAACATGGCACGTTTCAATGCACTTGCCTTATTCTGCAACGTATTGCGTGCATTGACCAAATCCAACTTGAGAGTCAACAGATCGGCCTTAGAAATGGCTGCAATCTTTAGCCGTTGCATACCCATACGATAGAGTGTGTCAGAAGATACAACGTTCTCTTTTGCCAGGTCATATTCCGCTTGTGCCATAGCCAGACTGAAGAAATAGCTTGTAGCCTTCTCCGAAACGGCTTCTACATTGTAGATAAATTCCTTTTTAACCTTATCATATTTCAGAGGCTCAATACGCCGTTCCCATTTAAAAGGATTATACCCCACAAGGCTTTGCGAGTATCCCAACCTCACCGGAATACTTGTAAACTGTGTTGAAGTGTTATCTCCAAAATTACGCATATATCCCAATTGTGACTCCAGATAAAAAGTACCTCCGGTAAGGTCAAAATTCTGCCGTACAGACAATCCTCCCGAAGCCGAAAAAGACTGCTGGCTACGGTAGACATCCAGGTTCTGCTCAGAGTCATATCGCTTCGTTATATCACGATAATACTCCGCCGGAGTCATATTTAAAGTAAGGCTTGGCAAACGATTTGCCTTATATGTACGGTATTCCCAATAACCGGACAAATACATATTCTGCGTACGGAAAGCCTCCAAAGAGCTATCATTTGCCAAAACAATGGTATGCTGCAAATCCAGTTTTATTCGTTCCTGTGCCTGTATCTGTCCGCAGCACATCAGGCAGATACATAAATATATATATCTTTTCATATCTTCTTCTCTTTATAAATAAACCAATAGATCAATGGAATAATAAACAGGCTGACCAATGTACCGATGAACATAGCCCCTATCATAGCAACAGAAAGCGGTTTCTGCAATTCGGAACCCATATCAAAAGAAAACAACAAAGGAACCATAGCCAAAATAGTAGTAAGCGAGGTCATAATAATGGGACGTAATCTTCTCCGTCCGGCTTCGTGAATAGCTTCCATCAGAGGCATTCCCTCTTTTCGCAACTCATTGATAGCATCCAGCTTCAATATCGAGTCATTGATAATGATACCACATGTCACTATCAATCCGATAGCCGACATCAGATTCAGCGTATGCCCGCATATCCACAATAAAAGCAGTGCAAAAGCCACATCAATCGGAATCTCTAGCAAAACGATCAAAGGTTGCACAAAACTTTCAAACTGTGAAGCCAGAATAAAGTACATCAGCAGAATTGATATAAACAGAATTACAACGAGCTCTTCCAGCATTTTTTTGTTAGAGAAGAAGCTACCCGAGAAACCCAGCTCCCAGTCTCCTGCTTTCTGAACCACTGTTTTCACATCTGCCATCAGAGCATCTGCATTTTCCACATTGTAAAAACTAAACGGAATGTACTCACCGTTTCTACCGGCTGTGATACTTTTCAGATCTTCAGAAGGCCTCACTTTCACCAACTCCCAAAGTGGAACATTATTCCTTGTACCATCCTGCGTTTGTACCAATGTTTCCTGTAACACAGCATTCACAGTTTTTTCATCACCAACAATATTAATGGGCAAATATTGCTGATAAGAATGTAGCATTGACACACTATTTTCCTTAAAAGCCATCTTCAATACCCGGTAAAGCTCGTCATAAGATATATTATATAATAATAATTTCTCTCTTTCAATACTGAGGTTCAATTGATTTTCAAAAGCAATACCAGTAGGGAAAAGGCCGGTCTGTCGTTGTAAATTCCGTTCCATGCTACGCAAGGTATCGGCTTCGGGAGCTTTGTCCGCATTACGTGCATACAACTCTGCTACCACATCGGCCTCACCGGTCACAAACAATTTCTCAAAGACTGTTTCGGGAGGCGAGAATGAGATTACAGCCAACGGATACAGCTGCTTCACTCTTTGAAAGATACGCTGTTGCAATTGCAGTATCTTATCCGAAGACTCCGTTTTGAAGTAGAGTTCGGCTTCTGATGAAGAAAGCGCCTGTTCCCGGTTCAGAATAAAATCCTGTTGTCCTACAGAAGCTGTTTGTTCTACAACTTCTTCTTTTAATTCACGAAACAACTCATCTATCCGCCGCTGATTTTCATCCAGATGAATATTCTCATTCCACTCAATACGGGTAATTAACTCATTCTGATCAATCTCGGGCATACGCTCTTTGTCTATAAAATAAAAGAAACACACACAGAGAGGCAGAGAAATAATACAGAATAGCACGCTAAACGTTTTATGACTGAATACCCAATCGACCCCTTTGTCATAGAAACGGTCAAGAGTATGCTCTTTTATAGGATTATTAATCTTTATGGAAAGCCACTTCCATTTACGGGTCGCCAGTCCGGTGCGGTATATCAGCATATAAAGTACCGGAAGCAACATAATTCCCGTAAAATAAGAGACCATTAGCCCCACCGTTACCGAAAAAGCCTGGTCGTAGAAAATAGCTCCTGCAATGCCACTCATAAATATCAGAGGCACAAATACGGCAATTGTGGTAAGCGAAGAACTTAACATTGGGGTCACCACCTCACTTGTCCCTGTGATACATGCCCTGCGAAGTGTATATCCTCTTTCACGATACTGGGAAATATTCTCCGTTACAATAATCGAACTATCAATCATCATCCCCAGTGCCAGAATCAATCCGGAGAGAGAAATAATATTCAATGACATCTTAAAAAGATAAAAGAAGAGAAAACAGATAACGATGGACACCACCATGCTCAATCCAATGATAAAAGGTGATTTTATGTCTCCCAAGAAGAGTACGGCAACAATACAGATAAAGACAAATCCCAATGAAAGATTCTGTTGCAGATTAGAGATCGTATAATCCAGCAGTTCCGTCTGATTGCGGGTAATAGTAAAATCAATATCCGGATATACCCTCTTAAAGTAATTCATTGTCTTTGTCAACGCCGTCTTCATATTATCCATATTTTCATCGGCTTGTTTTATGATAGCCAGTGTCACAGCACGCTTGCCATTTGACACGGAAACACCCCGCTCTTTTATGGGGGTTATAGCCACCCGGCAGAACTCTTTCAACTGTATGATCCTTCCTTCTTTGCTGAGATAGATATTCTCCACATCCTCTGTCGTACGTAGCAATGTAGAAAACTTTATATTGTACTCATAATAACCGTCACGTACAGTCATGCCTCCTGGCTCTACATTATTGCGTGACAACGCCGACTCTATGTCTGAAACAGAAAGCCCCATCTGCACCATTTTATCCATATCGGGTACAATCTGAAGCTGTCTGTCCAGTAATCCTGTCACATCTACCATAGCCACCTCAGGCAATTGCTCAATACGGCGTTTTATCACCGATTCCGAAAATTCACAAAGATTCAGAAAAGCCTGCTGATCAGTTGGTGCATAAGCACTGTCATTTTTCAAAGTCAGATTCAGATAAAACACAGGAATATCGGTAGCGCTTGCTTTTATCACTTTAGGACGCTCTGTGTTCTTAGGTAAATAATTCATTGCACCATCTATCTTTTCATTCACTTCGATAAATGCCAGATCGGTATTTGTTCCAAAATCGAAACTCAAACGGATCATTCCCGATCCGTCACGGGTCTCACTGGTCATATCCTTCAGATTGGCAACCTGAAGCAGTTGCTGACGAATCTGTTTTACCACCGTATTTTCCAATTCGCGGGCCGAAGTATTGGCGGCAGAGACCTGTACGGTTATCTCCGGGATAGCGATATCCGGCAATAGAGATACCGGTAATGTGAAATAAGTCACCATACCTACAATAAAGAAAGCGGTAAAAGCCATCAGCACTGCAATGGGACGTTGTATTAAAAACTTTATCATACTATTTTAATTTACGATTGGGCAATTTACGATTGGAGGTATTCTTTCTGCAATAAGCACAGTTTAATCCAATTATCAATCTTCTAATTGCCTAACACTATCACCGGTGCCTCATGTGCCAGATTCACATTACCCGAAACAATTACAACATCCCCCTCAGTAAGACCATCCGTAACTCCTTTATCCGCTTTATTGGCAACCACACAACTATCTATGTTTTCAAATCCGGTCTGTACATAATTCCACTGCGCTTTCCCCTTCTCCAACGTAAATACAACCTGTTTTCCCGAACGCAGTACTACAGCAGTTTTAGGAATCACCAATAACTGTCCTAAAGACCGTTGCACACTTATCCGTACATTCATCCCACTAAACAGTTTTCCTCTTCCATTCACCTTTGCCTTTACTCTCACCATTCCTTTATCATCTACCAGTGGATTAATCTCCGACACACTCCCTTCATATACAGAGGTAGCATCGGCATAAGGAGTCACCACTACTCTATCTCCATTTTTCAGCAATGCCAATTCACTTTCGAGAACAGTAAAATCGGCCTCCATACCTTGTGTATCTATAATTGTACAAAACACTTCCGAAGTATTAGCCATATTATAAGGTTTTGCAAAAAGATTTGCCACCACTCCGTCCAAAGGCGCAATAAGTGTGGCATGTTTTTCTTCTCTCTTCACCAACTCATACTGTGCCTTACTTTGGTCATAACCACTCTTTACCTTTGCCAATTTCATTATATCTTTGGGTACTTTATCGAAATCTTCTATAGCATATCCCTGGCCTATCAATACATCCTGTAACTCCAATCGTGCCCTTTCGAGCGCATCTTCGGCCTGTGCCAACCGATTGGCCAACTTAAACTTATCAAGTTCGGCCAGTTTCTGTCCTTTTCGTACGCGATCTCCATTTTTCACATAAATATGAGCAATGACCTCACTACTTTCAAAGCGCAAATTGACTTGTTCTTTAGCCGTCACCTTTCCATTGCTTACTAACTCATGATGAAAGCTCTGCTTTTTTAAGGTCATTACCGACACTTCATTCTTCATATCAGGCAATACCGTTTCCACTCCATTCTCAGTAGTGTCTTTCTCGTTCTTCTTATCACCGGAACAGGCGGCCAAGATGATTAATGCCATACAAAAGGCATAAATAGGATTGTATTTTTTCATTGTTTTAATGTAATTTTATCATTGCTCATTGCTATCCAATAAATTATCAGTCATTTTAAAATTAGTTCTCTATCTTTTTCTAAAATCAATCCGCAAAGAAGAATTTTTCACAACCAACAAAAAGAATAGCCAAAAGGAAAAAGAGATATTTTCTCATACAACAATCAAATTAAGATATTTGTATCAATAAAGCACTCTACTCATTTACATATAGTATAAGTATTCCTTATTTATTCTAATTCATAAAAAACCAGACAAGGATTATCATCCTCTCTCAAACTTTGAACAATCTCCTGAAATTTCAGATCTTTAATGCTATTTCTATATTCCAAAAGTTCTTCTGTTCTAACAGAAGCTATAAATTTATTATCATAAGTGTGAATAACAGGATAAAAAGGAATTTCCTTAGGCTCATCACCATAGGTATATATGTAGTAATTTCCTTCTTGAGCCGATTTATCGAATACAAAATACCCCATAATAATTCCCCCACTCAAAAAAGTCAGTATAATTTTATCTTCTGTTTCATAAATACCATTGAAACCTGTGAAATATCCTGCATTCCACAAATCATAAAGTTCTGCGCTATAAGTTTGTTTTTTGTCATTTCTGATTTGATATTTAGAAGCCATTTTCCGAGGTGTTTCCACCACATACTTAGGTTCAAAAGAGCGTGAAGACAAGGAATAATTATAAATAGTATCACATAGTGGCAGAATAATATCAGCTCCATTCTCTGTTGCAGTTATCGGATGCCTTGAAAAACTATAAATATAATTATTGGGTTTAATAGGCGCATATGGGAAATATTTTCCTATAAGTTCTTTCGTAACTATATCAATTAATGAATAAGCAATGTTCTCTTTCATATCCATCATATTGAACAGTAACAATGTATTGTCATCCATCAGCAATGTATTATTACAACCCAACAAAGCATTTGGAGCCATAGGGACCAACGAGAGATACGTTCCGTCAAAAGCATAATTAAGTAGTACATTCTTATAGTTATCTATTAAAACCGCCATCTGTTCTGCTTTATCAATATAAAAGGTATTCAGTAACAAATATTCACCGGGTGCCTCTCCCCTGGCTCCAATTTGATTTTTAAATTTGCCATTACGATCAAAAACATAGAGTTTTTCAGATCCATCCAAAATAAACATAAGTGAATCAGTCATTTCCATCTGCTTTATATTGGAAATTAAATTCTCTGTATTTGTTTCCAACCTAATAATATCCGTCACCTTATAAGGAGGAGGAGTCTCCATTGCTTCTTTGTCCAAACGGTTTAAACAATTCAACACGACTATTGTACCCTCTTTCTTATCACAATTACATGATGATAACCAGATTATAGAAAGCAATATATTACAGAATAAAAAAAGTGGTTTCATAACCGAATATTTTTAATGCATTATTATCAACCATTTAAGTTTTCTCTCTTCTCTCCTGACAGCACTTTACTTGTTTGTCATTATAAATGCCATCTAATAACAGAGTGGTTCTTTACATTCATCCCTCCTAGTCTTTGTGCTGTTCTCAAACAAAGAATCACTATTATCACAAAAATAGGAAAAGGTAATGAATATGTATATAATCATTTCTGCCAAATAAATATCCGAATACACTATATGATAAAAAGATACACATTGGGCGAGAATAAACACACAATATTTCCATACAATCCCAACTAATGCACTATTCGGACCCATCATAAACTAATCTTTTTATAAGTATCAACATATATAATAGACATAAATAGCGAACCAAGGAAAATTTTATACCCTCCTTCATACTGACTCATCATTTTTTTAATTTCCTTAAAAAGATCACAGGATTATCATCCTGAGAAAATTGGTTATTCCCATGCTTATCAGAAGGAAATATACCTTCGTTCATTTCTAAAACAGCATCCGCTTCTAAAAAGGATACAGCATAATCTTTATAATAGGCTTCAGGTTTCATGAAAGAAAAAGGATACCCTTCCCTGTCTTCTAAAACCAATCTTTTACATTCACCTGTACTTAAATCAACTTTCACTAAATTCACCCTATAATCCAATGTGAAATTTATATATAAAGTAGAATCTATTTTAGACATATTAAAAATATGTTTTACCAATGACTTATGTTGAAGCAATTTATATAGTTCATAGAAATTCTGCTTTTCGATATCCTCCGGTAATTGTTCTGTTGTATTAAAAGTAAATTTATATTTTTCACATAAACTGTTTGTATAGCACCCTGCGTTGTTACATCAGCAACGTAAATACAAGAGTCTGTTATTTGTATTTTATCTATTTGAGCAATAAGAAAATCTTCACCTGTTTCCAACGGAATAGCCGTATACTCTTTATCAAAAAAGTCGGCAACAGAATCTTCCTGCTTAACGTTTACTACTATATCCAGGAAATCTGTTTTTACATCTGAAACCGGCTGGCAGGATAGTAATAATAAAGATACTGTTATTATCATGTATACGATTCGTTTATACAAATATTTTTATTAGCAACATTTCGAATTTAAAAAGCATCAATAAAATACTATTTTCTGTCATTGGCAAATAATCAAATATATCTACGACATTATTCCAATCTATTTACAGAACCATTATACTACTCCCATCATCTTCTTGTGGACTTTTTACCTTTCTACAAGAAGTACAATCAAAAATATATATATTTTTGATACTTATCTTAATCACAATTAAGTGTTTTCAATAATATTTTCATTTCTGATCGCATTTCCTCAATAGCTTTGGAATGTACTTTTGCTTTTTTGGTAAGTACAATATTAGCCATCATCTTTAACTTTTCCGGTTGATAATATCCTTGTTCCGCATAGAGTTTTGCTAATAAATAATAAGGATAAATCCTTCCAGGAAGCCTATAAGAGGAACGAAGATAGCACTCTTCTGCTAGTTCATAACGTTTCAACTGTTGATTGTTTTTCCCCATAACGTTTAATATCATAGGATCACAACTATAATCAGATGCTTCTTGTAATATTTCATTAGAAACTTCATATTCATTCAATTTATGTAAACAGTGACCGTATTCAAAAAGAAAAGTAGCACGATTTCTCAATACAGGATATAGTTCCATATAATCTTTCTTCACAGCACTATAAGCACCAACTCGATATAGTAGGCTACAATCTGTCCATTTTTTACAAGCTTCATAGGTATTCTCTTTCCACCCCCAAAAAACGACAACACCCAGTATGAGAGCAAAAAGTCCCCAACCCACTCGAGAGTTTCCAATTAAACATACTGATAAAAAAAGTACGAATGAAATAACAAAAGCAGGTAGTTGCATTGGATAAGAAGAAAAAGAAAATACTAGAAGTGCAATTAATCCACCACAGATACTTATTCGCCCACTTTTTCTCCCTCTATAAAAACAGAACAAAATGAATAATAAGATACAAAGTGTAACCGGAATCCCCCACTCTATTGCAACTTGTAAATATTCATTAAAAGCGTAAACTGGAGCACCAGCGACCAACTCTTCTTGGGGAGAATAATCTCCTTGTGCAAAATAGCTTTCTTGAGTTTTACCAAAAGCATATGGAAAGCCATATGTACCATAACCAGTTAAAGGTCTATCTACAATCGCCTTACTGGCTATTTTCCACATGAATAACCTACCATCTGCAGAGTTTCTTTTCAAATTATAAATTACAACTCCTCCAACTATCAAAAAAATGAATAATAATGCAGTAATTACAAAAACCTTTTTATGATGTATCTGCCATGCAGTTTGAATCTGAGCTTTCCATGAATAGTGTATCCCACATATCCATAATCCTGAAATAATTACAGCTAACCAAGCCGAACGGCTCATACCAGCAGGAAGAATACAAATTATCAACAATAAAATCCCTCCAGATAAATAATACATCACTGTTTCTATATTATTCAAATTATCAACTCTAGCTTTCAATATTAGCCATTCATTCAAACAAATAGGAAATATCATTGCTAAATATCCAGAATAAGGTCCAGGATTAAAAAAAGTTCCAGTCAAAGAAAACAATGAATGGTTGGATGACAATGATCCATATATTTGCCACATCCCCCATACCGATTCAATACCAGCTAAAAAAATAAGTATCCATACAATAATTATATATAGTTCATTTCCTATTTTTATATTTCTCGATGAAAAGAATAGAATAGGAAACATAATTACCATAAATAGTACACTTACTTTTGATAACCAACACCATTGCCCCACCATCTCTCCAGGTAATATCTCTGGAAAAGACAATATGCTAACACATAAAAGTAAAACTACTACAATAGTCAATAACAACCGAATTAGTATAAGTTCGTAATTATTTCGCTTGATCAGCATTACTTTAAAATCTCCAAAGATTAAGTCCGACATTTATAAAAGCATGTATATCCATTTATGATACATCCGCTCCATCTTATTACAATACTCCATTCTACTCTCCAATCATCTATTTTTTTATTTAATAAATACCACAACTATTCTCTTAAATCTTCTTATTTTACTTTTGTTCCAATTCGATCCCATCTAATCTTTCCTGTATCCATATCTTTTGACATTCCTATCCAACTTACTTTACCTACAATAAATTCCTCAGGTAGTAATCCCCAATAACGTGAATCGCAAGAACTTTCCGTTTTATCACCAACAACAAAATAATAATTTTTCAGAAAGCGATACTCCTTAATCTCTTGACTACCTAGATACACTTTCCCATAACAAAATTCGACTTTCTGTTTCTGTTCCCATTCCATTACTCGTTTATATAGTACCATATTCATATAATTCATAGGAATGACTCCCCCAGCATTTGGAACATAGAAAGGTCCAAATGCCTTAACAGTCCATCCAATTAATGAATCATTAGGATAGACTTGAATCCCTCCTCCGACACATTTGTTTTTATCTTCTTCATACTCTAATCTACCCAATAAAGTTTTCTGAGACTTCACATTTCCTAAGGGTATATTACAACCAAGAACTTCATATTGTCCTTTTTTTATAACAAATGTATCCCCCGGCAATGCAACACAACGCTTCACATAATACGAAAGAAGATCTAATCGAATATGCTTGTCCCTCTTCTCAGGATAGGGATTATTAAAAACCACGACATCATTCCGAGCTATCTGTCTTATACCAGGCAGACGTTTTATTATCAAATCTTTCTCATTTACAGCATCCCATAAATTAAATATTCGAGCCCCATACACCAATTTATTCACCCAAATGACATCACCTGCAATCAATGTTGGTTCCATAGAGCCTGTAGGAACATGAAAAGAAGTAATACAAAAAATCTCCAACAACAACCAAATTATAAAAGAACCACACACCAACAATAATATTGAACACTTGTTTGCAGCAAATATAAACTTACATTTTAAGTTACCTCTCATTGGCTAAAACAACTAAAATTTAGTTCAAAAGAATTTATCTTTCACCATTTTTAAATAAGAAGATGTTAATAAAGGGATTTCCTTCTGAGGAATATACATGTATTGCACCCTCATTTTTTTATTTGGTGAAAGTACGAACATATATGGCAGACCTATGTCTTTCAATAACTTATTAGCATCTGTTTTCATATTATAAATAGCAAATTTTATCTTATTCAACTTCTTAAAACGTCGCATATACACATCTGTTTCATAATTTGTAAACAACAATATACGATCGACACCTATTGAATCTGCATACGTGTTCAAGTTGTTAATCTGTTCATCTACACAAGTTTGGCAATTAAGTTCTGAATATCTTAAAATAAGCTTATTTTCATTTATAACATCTCTCAATTTTACCTTTAGCCCATTTACATCTGTCAATAATAGACTATCAGATAAAAAATCTCCATTATATTCAAGTTCATACAATCTGTTTTCTTTATGCATACGAAGTTCTGCATTTTGAAGGAAACTAGCCTCAACTGATTTCATCAAAGCATCAATCACCTTTTTATCAGTATCATATTTATAGAACCAACACAGATTCGTCATGACTATAAAAAGTAATAATACACAAACCTTCATATTCATTGATAATACTTTATTTCTCATTTCTTTACTTTAGCAAGCACAACAATTGGGTTATCATCCTCTTTAGTGCTATTATAAATTTCTTCAAAACGTTTTTTATCTTGTGGACGGACAAAAGAAGATTTGCTGTAGATAGTCTCCCAAGATGACAAGAAACTACCACTAGGTTCCATTACTATCATTTCATTATTATCCGTAAAGTGATAATGAAACATGTAGAAATCACCTAAATCTCCGAGAGTCAACCAATTCCCAACTTTGTACTTATCAGTTCGTTTATCATACAAAACAGAACGAACAATTACATCACCATATTTTACAATAAAATGATTTTTCAAATTTACAATCCTATCAAAACCTAAAATATATCGTTTATCCATAGCGGTCATCATAATCTTCATTCCATCCTTTTTCCTAAGTTCAGCCGGCATAAAACGTTTTGAAAAATGGTACACATACCGTGGAGCCACAGATTCAGAAGTAACACTATAAATAGTATCATTATTAGCAAACATAACAAGAAGTTCATCATCGTATCTACTTGCATATTGCAAAAGTCCCCATGTAGAATGATTTTTTGAAAGTTCTTCACTGAACGGTAAGCTATAAACAACATCTGCCGTTTTCATATTATATTTGAACAAATTAAAAGAACCTATAGAAAAAGAAGAAGAATTATTTGATAAAAGATATAAATATCCATTCATGATATAAAAACTATCAAAAGAGATATTATCATCAATATCCAATTTTATGCCAATTCGAGTTTTCAAATCATAATCATACAATTGTCTTACAGCATCATCCATGATATATATATGAGAATCTACCACTTGAAAACGTCCTAATCTACTATATTCTCCCGGACCTTCACCTCTCTTACCTACTCGTCCTACATACTTGCCAGATTCATCAAAGATAAGAACTGTCTGAGAAGCTTTATCTGCTATATAAATCAAACCATTTACATAATCTACTTGCCGAATGTCAGAAATCAGGCATTCATCAGTCGTCTCCAATTTTACAATCTTTACGTCATTCTCTATCAATGGAGAGATATCAATTTGTTCAGAAACGTCATCCACTTCAACTGTAAAATCTACAACAGAAGGCAAATCCCCACTCTGACTATTGTCTACATTACTAAGGTGACAAGCAGATAAAATAATTACAGTAATGGCTACATTGATTATTTTTTTTATATTTTTCATCTTTCTTTTATATTATAACATTATGAATAGCCTATTAAATAGGCTATTCATAACCAATTTATTTTATCGTAGGAATTCTTTGATGACAATTATAAGGATCACATCCTGTAGGATCTTCCCCTTTCTTTGGTTCTTCACAGAAATTTTCCATACCATGTATCTCGTATTTTTTTCCACCAATATGAATTGCACCTTCTGGTACAGCAACACCAGCATCCAATTCTATATATATAGTGCATGGTTCGGGATTGTTATTCTTATTAGGTACAAAATAATCAATTTCCGTAGGATCTTTAGCAGAGCTTTCCAAATCAGCCAAAGAAAGTAAAATTTTACAACTATTATTTTTTGTCACATACATGTTACCAGCTGCCAATGCCACTGCACCCAAAAACACTAATAAATATTTTTTCTTATTCATTTTTTCTTCTTAAATATTAATACTTTCTTTACAAAAATCATTCTAAAACAATATACTCTAAAAATATCACCTCCTTTCTCTTTCATTTATGATTCACTCTCATTTATACCAAACTCCTATATTTTTTTAAGGAAACACCTGTTTCCCATTCTCTATATAAAACACCTTTTCTTCTTTTCCCCGGGTCAAATCCCGAAGGTGAAACAAAGCCCCTTTGGGTACTTTATCAAAAATAAGAGTGTCTTTCACAGCCTTTTGTTTGTCAACATAAATCCACCCTTCATTTCCAGCTTGATAGCGTAATTCATAGCCATCTCCTATCCGGATAAAATTATCATCATTACGGGGGATATATACCATGCGGTCTATAAGTACTTCTTTACCGAAGTCCATCGTAATATAGCTTCCCTTTTTTCGCGAGAGAAATAGTGTCAGAGGGTCATGATCCATGCACAACGGTAATTCATCAGCAGGAGGCTGACCCTCATAATCACTTTCATAAATGTCAATGGCTTTGAGAGGCTGATCCTCATAATAAAAATCCAAATCGGCAATCTCAACAAAAAGATTGTCAGGAGCCACATATCGAATATAACGGCACTTAATCGGTGTTTTGAAACGTACCGTATTTATGTTCACCTTCGGGGTATCAACGATATGATATAATAATAGTTTGTGTTGAAAATCCTTAGATGAAGAGCCATAGATCTTAGCTCCTACCACCTTCGTCATATGATTGGCAATACGAGGGTAAAGGGGGCATTTGCGTGTCAATACAGCAGGTTCACTCTGACTCTTATCCGGAATAAAAGTAATGGACGAATCTCCCTTCAAGGTAAAAGGATATCCGGTCTGCCGATATCGTTTTCCATCGAAATAGAGTGGTTGATAGGCGATATCAGATTCAATATAACGAAATACAGCTTTACCATCAACAACTTTTGCCATATCGACAGCAACCCATCTGCGGGGACTGAAAATACCAAGATACATATATTCTTCCCCTTCCTCTTCGGACAAGACTTCATGCCGGGTCTGAAAATACTCCTTACTGACATCCAATCTGAAGGGATTTTTGAAGTATGAAGGTACTTTGGAATTTTGCATCATCCCTTCATAGGGTTCGGGTTGCATACCAAAACAAGTCCGGAACACTTTTCCTCTTTTCCGGCCATCATCATATCGATCACCTCTGATAGCATCTTTTTCAGTAAACCAAAACGGGACATAGAGATGGGTAGTATCCAAAACAACATTCCAAGTATGGCTTGCCAGATGATCCGGTGAAAAAGGAAGTTCATCTACTGCAACAGGGATCCCCAGAGAACGCAATACGTATACCAAAAAATCACAAGAATCAATACACTTACCCACCCGATGTTTCAATAAGAATTGTGCTCCCAGGTGAGGAAGATTCAAATTCCGGTTGAATATGAATTTTTCATCTCTCAAGTATTGGCCTATTACATTGGAGGCTTTTATAACATCAGAACCTGTGTATACCGAATCAAGCAAAAAAGAAAATGTTTCACGATAAATACGTCGCCAGTTCTCTAATGGTTCATTGTCTATACGATAAGGAAGAATCTGTTCGCAAAATTCATCAAATGAAACATAGTTATTCCACGGACGTTTTTCCCACTCTTCAAAAGCTAAATCTATATTTTCTATCAGATAATCGGCAGTAATAACATGTGCATCGTAAATCTTAGGAAGGTGGCTATAATCAAAGCCTTTCAGAGGGTTTACCTTATCATCCGGTAATTTTCCGTTTTCATCAACACTGGCCTTTATTGCTTTTATACTATCCAGTACATGCCCTGTATAACTAAAATAGCGTGGCATATTTTCTATTAAGAAGTAACTAGCCTTTAACTTAAGAGAATCACCTTTATAATAATCCAAAACTTTTTCCAGCTCTACGCGATTGCTCCCTGCAAAATCCAAAGCATATTCCAAACGTTGGTTTGTTTCTTTACACGAACTGAAGAGAAAAGAAAATATCGTGATAAAGACAGGTAGTATTTTAATCATTGCGTCTTTCATAAGTAAATAACTGTTGACGCAAAGATAGGAGAAGACAATGGATACATGTATGTCTATCCTCGCCTAATAGGTATGTAATTATACCAAACATCAAAAACATACATATTTGGCGAGAACAGACATACTGCATTTTCACAAATATAGATTCAAAATAAAAGAAAGATGTATAATGAAAAGAATTCACCCAACAAAAACTACTACATTTTCTTAAAATATTGTTTTCAGCACACTTTATCAGCCTCCATACCTTTCTGAAAATATCGAAAACAGATCAATTTCTAAAAGAAAATCCTTTCTCAACGTATCTTATTAGTTTTTATATCTTTCGAGAAGCAAATGAATTGTCCAACTCCCAGAATAAAATCGTTAGTAGAATCAATCATCATAACACAATATATTGTTCAGTAAGTTCAAGCATATCTTTTTGGGGTATAAAAAAGTCAAAAATATTCATATTTTCATCCATAATAAACATATCAGAAATATTTTCCTTTTCGATAGGAATATCAAGATATTTAACATTATACACTTCAGTAAATATCTTATTCATTCGTTTAAAATCTCTAAGATCCTTCTCAAACCAATAACTACTGAACAATAAAATCTCAATTTGATTATTTTATTCAGCAAATTGTTTTACGCATGCTATTATAACATCAACACATGGTTTACAACTCAAATGCGAATATCTTAATATAAGACTTCTTTTCTTCCTCTTCAAACTTTTTAATGATATACAATCATTTGATTCATTATATACCATCATTTTTTCTGGAAGCATACAAATACCCAGTATTGAATGTAATGAACCTTCCTTTAACAAAATATTTTTAACAAAAAGGGTGTTGATTTTATTATTAAATGCATTCCTTTCTATTTCTGTTTCTTTATTATAAATATACAAATTAAACAGTATATAAATATTGATCAATAACAAGACTAAACATATAATTTTTATACTCCACATATTATTTCAATTTATATATAGCTAAAATAGGATTATCATCAAGAGAACAATTTTGAAGAACTTCAGGTATTAAATATTGTTTTCCTACTGTCCTCAAAGCATCAATAGCTTCTGTCGATATTGTTTGGATAATAAAATTCTTTTGATAAGGTAGAATATTTTGATTAGCAAAAGGATATTTTTTTGATGGAAATATAATTCCAGTTTTTACATTCCCATTTTCTCTATTATAAAATATACTATGAACTAATGTTTTATATACAAACGGAATGATATAGTACTTAGAGGTACAGACTAAGTTCCCATGGATCTCTATAGGCCATTCTTCCGGTGATATACTCATCCGATATTTATCTCTATCAAAAGAAGAAGCAGTCTGTAATTCAATAGGATATACCTTATCTTTATCAAAATTCAACTGTAATATGACCTCTTCTCTATCAGGATACAGTTTATAGATATTATATTGATAAGGATAATAAGCATAGCAATCAAAAGAATCTTGAGCTAAGTAATAACCATTATATCCTACCCCCAATTGTTGTTTTGGAAATGGAGAGTATTGAGCATACAAGTCATTATTTCGTTTCAAAACAAATATGTTGTTGAGACTCTCTTGAGTATAATCACCATATAGATAAATATAATCTTCAAAGAATTCAAAACAAGTAAAAGAACCATTTAACTTTATTTCATCCAAATATTCAAAATTCAAATTATAAATCATAATTGATTTATTAGATGTACATAATAGATAAATAAGATCATTTTCTATCTGAAAATCAAAAACATTTAAGTAATAGCCTTTCCCACCCGCTCCTTGTCTATCCAGTTTCTTTATATATTTACCTTGAACATTAAAAACAAAAATTTCTTTTTGTTTCTTATCTAAAATATATATCAGAGAATCGGTAGTTATAACCTTATCAATATTGGTTATTAAATTATCTTCTGTTGTTTCCAATGGAATATAAGTGACACTATCAAAAACAGAGTCAGGAGACAGGAGAGCTAACGAATTTGAAGATAACGGAATTGGAATCCTTTTATCTGTCAAAACAACCTCCGATTTCATTTGACAACAAACAAATAAAAAAAAGAGACTTAAATAGATTAAAATATATTTCATTTACATGTGGATTTTAGAGGTTATTTGTTAGGAGTAAAATATCCCATTTATATTTCGTCTTAGCTATTACTACACTTCATTTATAAACAGCTACTCCAGTTCATAAATAAGTAAACAAGGATTATCATCCTCCTTCAAATCTTTGATAGCATCCTGAAAGATTCCATTTTTAATACTGCTTTATATTCAAGAAGCCTTTCAGCTCCAACAGAAGCTATAAATTTATTGTCATAAGTGTAAATAACAGGATAAAAAGGAATTTCTCCAGACGCATCATCATACTCATATATATAATAGTCTCCTTTCCGATCCAATTTATCAAATACAAAATACCCCATAATAATTCCATTCAAAAAAGTCAGTATAATTTTATCTTCTGTTTCATAAATACCATTGAAACCTGTGAAATATCCTGCATTCCACAAATCATAAAGTTCTGCGCTATACCTTTGTTTTTTGTCATTTCTGATTTGATATTTAGAAGCGTAAGCATCCGATAAAGTACCCGTTTTCTCTGTCATATTTTCATAGCACCTTTG
>DXWV01000029.1:116490-182688 GCA_019416685.1 Bacteroides sp. | reverse complement strand
ACATTGAGAGCGGGAAACTACGTTTGTTACAATAGAAACGCATGGTGAGGAGTACCTCTTTCACTGTCTGATGGGCTACAGAAGAGACAGCAAATGACGTTCCATGTAACAAATAAATTATCTTAGTCACTCCGCTCACCCCCCCAACGGCATAAGCTGGATAGTTGTTACAATGATGATAAGCGGAGCCATCTTTTTTGAATCCGTCACTCAAACCAGATGAGGGAAGGCAGGCATTCGTCATCCAACGGGAAAACATATTCAGGTGACGTACCTTTTCCGTACTATCTTTCATCATCAATACACTGACCAGGCGACCCAGACTGATGGTATTCAATTCGTCTATATCCGCACCCTGCTGTTGCGGTGTCTTGTAAATATCCACACAGGAAGCATACCACTGAAGATTCCGGGCCACCTCTTCACGATATCCATGTTTTTCCATCACTGTTCTCATCAAAAAATAAGATGTGAAATAATCACGAAAGCTATAACCGTAAAGTCCCAATGTTCCCAAACAACTGCCATAACATACTCCCTGATCAACCAAATGACGATGCATCTGCAGGAACATTTTCTCAAGTCCCTCCTTGGCGTCTGCTTCTGTAACATTTTGCCAAACATTGGCAATTCGGCCCATCAAGCCGAAGTAAGTCTTCAAATCAAAATGACTCGCCCTTATCTTATTAACCACGTTCTCTGAGCTTATGCGGCTGAACACCGTATTCGCCGCTACTTCATAAAAAAGCGGATTCCCTATCACTCCCCCTTCTGAATTTTCGGAGATATGATATGTACCAAACTCTCGATACAGATCTTGCAGTTCTTTTTCCATGACTTTTCTTTCAGGACACACCATTTCCTGCATACGTCGTTCCACTAACCAGATCTCTTCCTTTTGCTTTTCGCTGAGTGTAGATTCCAACTCGATATCTGGAGTAACGGATTCATATTCCACCCATTTATTATACAGACTTCCCTTGTTAACAAACGGCATCTGTAAATCTGCCGTTTGAGAACGTACATCCATCTTGAATGAGGTAACCAAATGATCAATAAAAATTTCCCCTTTCCGGTCGGGTGCAATAATACAGATTTCGTCCATCCCTATTTCCGGAGTTCCCTGCATATCTTTTTCATACATCGCCCAACCTGTTCTCCAACCGGTAAAATTCAATCGAAAAGGAAAAGAGCAGCATACTTTTCCGGCTTTCAAAAATTGAAAACAAAGAGAGGTATCCATTGCCTCCCGATTATATATCCAAGTGGTAAAAGCAGACAAGTATTTATCCTGTCCACTCGAATCTTTAGGTTCAAACTTCAAATCCCGCCGAATATATAACGTATCTCCGGGATTGAAGACCCATCGTAATGAAGCCTTTCCGTCTTTGTAATGCGCACCGGATACAGACACATCACCTCCTCTTGTGACGTCAACAGATTCATCCAACTCTTCAAAGGAAAGAAACCTGTCATATCCTTTGAACTGAGCAAAAGCGACTGCCGGAAATAAAAACAGACAAACAAGTAAAACTCTCTTTTTCATAATATTACTCCATACATCTTTATAGATTAATATCAGTCTTTTATGCCATTCAGTAATTGAATGAAACGACAAACGTAATTAATAAATTCAATTCATTGCTTACGCCATTAACCCAAAACTATCTTGGTTACAAAGATAGAAATGGATAAATTTTAATAATCCGTATTTTGTTCAAAATAAGTACACTTTTGTACAAACCGAATACCGTTTATATTCATTATCAAAGTTATTCTCATTATAAACGGATACAAAAAAGACTGTCCCAAGTCTATTTTTTTGAGACAGTCTATACTATTACTCTAAAAAGTTATTTAAATTCCTCCATTTAGAAAAAAAATAAATTAACGCTCCCCTGTATCTTATCTCCTTTATGAAGTGTTTTATATCCTTTCTTCGCATGCGAAACCAGAAAATCGCCCTTACCCGCATTATTATAATCGGCCACCAACAAATAAACCAAATCATTATCAACCCACGCACGGATATGTTGTGTTCCATCCGACTCTACCCGGAGAACTCCTCTGTCCGTGCTTTTCAAAATAGCTTCATAAATATTCTCTTTTGTAGATCGGAATATATTTGATCCGGCCGCTGTCTGGTCAAACGCCCAAGGTACAGAAGGGAAACTGGAAGGACCAGCTAACCCAGATATCGGTAAACTCGAATCGAAAGCCTTTACATTTCCTTCCAATGCCCCAATATGGTTTTCGGGATAAACGCTCCAATATCCTTTCCGTTTCCAGCTCAACTCCGTAAAAGAGGCAGGCAATGTAAAGACCAAACCAATCTGTCTGGGATGAAGCTCTTGAAGCGTCGTAAAGTCATAACTAACCGTCAACTTTCCATCAGCACCAATCCGGTATTCCAAGGTTCCTTGAGCTTCCTTATAAGTTCCTGTAATCCTTACCTTAACTTCTTTATCCGAAGAGATGTGAGACATAGATTGTGCTATCCAATTTTCACAGACAGAATTAAAAGGAGTGAAATTCTGCTTCTTTCCTGTCATCTGTATGCCTTCTCCCTCGCCGTTCAACGGAAGTAGCATCAATATCGGTATCCGGCATAAAACTTCCTTTTCATCAGAACGAACCGATAGTTTTCCGTCACGGCGGTTCACAGAAAACAAACAACGTTTTGTCCGAATATCAATACTTTCCTCTTTTTCTTCACAAATCAATTCTCCTTTAACCGGTTTTCTTGTAAAATCAACCTTTTTGGGTAAAATACGAAAACGATATTGATCAACTACAAAACCATGAATACCGATTATTGACAAATCCAATATCTCAGTATGCCACAAAGACTCCGGTAACTGTATTTCAATCGTACCGGCAGAACGAGGAGCGATGTCTGTAATCACTGTTCCCTTCTTCTTTCCGGCCTTCCATTCCAATTTACATTCAGACAAACTACTGAAATTATATCTGTTCTCAACCCGAAAACGTACTTTGCCATCCGAGGACATATTACCCTCCTGCACTACTTTTACCGGGCTAAAAGCCTTTTTCATCCCCCAATACTCAGGTTTTTCACGACGCCAACCATCAATAGGCCCCCATGTACCATAACCTACAGCTCTTTCTCCCGGTAAGAAAAAAGTATCATCGATACCAGCCCAAATAGCTCCTCCCAATACTCCCTGACTATGATACATACGATCCCACATCTCATCCAGCAAAACTCCCCACATATTACGTAATCCCGGATCGGCAGCCAACTCCAAACGATTATATGCATTTAGATGACAAAACTCATCAAACACGACAGGACGTTTACTATTACGGTACAAATCCGGACCGGATGGTCCCGGATAATGATGATTGGTCACTTCCAACATTCCTCCATCGGCATCCGGCTTCCATTGGCTAAATATACGCGGACGCGTCGGATCAATTTGTCTGACCACCTCAGAAGCACGTTGAAAATACTCAGTAAACAATTTCGATTCATTTCCCATCGACCACATAATGACAGAGGGATGACTTCGATTGAGATTCACCATCTCAATATGCTGGTTTACCAAGATAGCTTCGCGTTTCTCCTCAGGTACTTCTGTTTCATGCGCCCAGCAAAACGGAGCTTCTACCTCAACAAACATTCCCAATTCATCGCACGCTTCCAATAAAGCTTCATCAGGCGGGTAATGAGAGGTCCGGATATAATTGACATTGGCACGACGGAACAGTTCCACATCCTTTTTCCAGATATCTCCGTTCAACGAACGTCCCCGAAGCGGCATCACCTCATGCCGGCAAACTCCCCGTAATTTTACAGGCATATTATTAATAAACATTTGATTTCCCCGAACTTCTATCTGTCGAAAACCAACACGACGGACAGTAGTATATAATACATCCCGATTCTCTTTCAACTGACAAGTCAGCGTATAGAGATAAGGATGTTCGGGATCCCACTTGACAGGACGAGGTATATCAAAATTTATAGTTCGTTTTTCAATCAGTCCAGGTAATAATCTACGAAATGAACATACTGCCGATTTCAAAGAAACCTTATTCCCCTCAGCATCCGTTAATGTAAAATGCAAAGAAAGATTACTCACTTCTGATTTTGATTCATTCGTTATGGCAATCTCAGTTGTCAAAGTAGCATCAGTATAAAGTGTATCAAACGACGTGGAAGTATGAAACATCGCTAAATTGACTTCCGGTAAAGCAAACAAGTATAGATCTCTGACAATTCCTCCCAAAGGATGAACCGCATAACGGGATGCATTAGATGTAGCATCCGCCAAACTTTCTGATGCCACAGATACAGCAATCCAATTCTCTTTTCCATAGTAAATCAATGCAGTTACATCTAACTCAAATGCCGTAAATCCCCCTAAATGACTCCCTGCTTCTTTACCATTGATATAAATACGACTATCACTGTAAATCCCATTACAACGCAGTTTGATCCGCTTACCTTTCCACGACTCCGGAACCGTAAAAGTTCGATAATATCCCGCTGCTTTTTCTTTCTCGACATTAAAACCTTGCATCACCCATTCACCTGGAACTTCAATAGTTTCCCAGCCTGATATTTGCTTTTTTTCCCAGAACTTTTCTTCCGGTGAAGTATGAAACGACCATTTTCCATTTAAAGAGACTTGTTGTTTCTCAATAT
This sequence comes from Bacteroides sp., assembly GCA_019416685.1. Lineage (GTDB taxonomy): Bacteria > Bacteroidota > Bacteroidia > Bacteroidales > Bacteroidaceae > Bacteroides. The sequence goes on along the minus strand of DXWV01000029.1, from coordinate 178,016 downwards.
TTTCAGGTAAAGGAGACAAACGTGGGATAGACACCTCTTGTGCCTGTCCCCGTGAATACAACATCAATAATGTTATCCAAATCAGATAAAAATACGTCTTCATTTTTAGGCAATTTATTTACAAAACCATTTTATTTTACTACTATTTAAAAAATATTTCAGTCACTTATAATAAAAAGCAAAGATAGCATATAGTAAAAAAAGAAAGAAAGGTCAATCTGAGTAGGACGTATGCAAACAGGGTCAGATATAAGGAATAAATGTACAAAACGGACATCCTACTTTGCTACTTCACGAGGAGAAAGACCCATCTGCTGTTTAAAAATACGTGAAAAATACTGTGGTGACTGAAATCCGCACAAATAACACACCTCTTTCACAGACATCTCTGTGTTTCTCAATAATTCAACAGCTTTATTAATACGCATTTGATTGAGATAATCCAAAGGTGACAAATTGAGATACTGAGAAAACAATCTCCGAAGATAACGCTCACTAATACCGGCATATTCTGCAACATCATTCATTGTAATCTCCGACTGATAATTGAAACGAATATAAGCTATTGCCTTTTTTAATGAATCATTTGTACAGATAGGCAAATAACTCTCATCCATATAACGATATATTAAAATAAGCAACTCTGCATAGTACATCACAACCAAATATTGATAATATTGACTCTTAAGTTCCAACTCATTTACGATACGTTGTACCACACGCATAATACATACATTGTTCACAATCTTAATTAATCTATTTCCTTCAGAAAAGAGAGTAACAGGAATGAAAGCAGCAGTTCCACCCTCCGACTTAAAATTAAAATAAGAAAAAACTTCCGGTAAAAATTCAAGTTGCATCAATGTTGTCCCTTCAGAACCGGCTTCAAACAGATGATTTATACTGGACGTAATAATCATAATCTCTCCTTCGCGAAAAGTGACGCTCTCATCGTCCAAATGGAGAATACAATTCCCCTTTTTAACATAATTAATCTCAATACGCAAATGTTTGTGCGGTCCATAAGTTTCAGACGGACAAAAAGAGACAAAACGAAAAACATCAGCCAATCGTTTGCCTTTAAGGTTTTCTGTTATATTTTCCAATAACCCCCAAAGAGTTTGTTCGGTTGACTTATTCATATTTTGTAATACTTAAAAAGGTTATTTTTCAGTAGACAAACTTACTATTTCTTCTCCAAAATCTACGTAAATTCCACCTTTTTAATCTTTATTTTATAAAGAATGGAAATAAAAACCTATAGTCATCCTCTTTCTATATAAAATAAATAAACGGCATAAAACAACTGTCAAGTGCACTCATTTTACCACTTATGAGTTTATGCCGTTTATCGTATCAATTAATGACCGATAAATTTTATACAATCATACCATCCTCCTCGATTTGACATCAAATATCATTGTTGAAATTACCTGTCATGAAACGCCACGTAATCTTTCCTATTGAATTCGGTCTCCCTTTCGCGGCTTTCGAAATACTGCCCTTGGGCTTTCCATTTTTATCATGTACCACTCTGACCTCTCTCCACAAATATATTCCTTTCTCATAATCAAATGTCTCTCCATCATCGTCATACAGACGATAAGCACCGTCCGCTTTGCCGTAATGACGGATTTCCAAATTTATCTTTTCTCCCGATTTCGGTGCATGAAGCCTTGGCTCCATCATTGGAATAATTGCTCCGTCTTTTACATACACAGGGATGCGATCTAATCCCGGTACAACGGTAATCGTCTCTCCGTTACCCACGTATGCACCGGTATAAAAATCATACCAATTTCCTATCGGAAGAACTACTTTACGTTCTGTCTGTCCTGCAAATAACGGAGCAACCAACAAATACTCACCTGCCATATACTGGTCTTTTACCTCTTTGGTCACCGCTTCAAGATATGGATTATTTTCCAAACTTTTCTCTTTCAGTTCGGAGGTTATCACCCCGTCCAAAGTAAATCCGGATTCTAAACTCATACCTCGAAAAGGAGGTATGCCATCAAAATGATACCGGGCAAACTCCGTATACCAATAAGGTATCATCCGCATACGAAGCAATGCATACTCTTTCACTTGTCTGGCTACTTCAGGAAATGTCCAGGGTTTCGTATTACTATTCCATGAATCAATCATTGCCATTGGTGAAAATACGACTGTTTGAAAACGGCGTAACCATTCTTCTGCAGAGTTCGAGCTACGTACTTCCGGGGTCCACAACACACCGCAATAACCGGAGTTAATCAATGCTGTTATAAAATCAGGATGGTTATAATAATCATTATACAGTACGTAAGGGAAAGAACTTGTTCCGGCATTGGATGCACGTACTAACCCATAAGTACGTTTATTATATTTTTTAAAAAGCTCATTTGTTGTACGTTGTGCCAGCACTCCATACGTTTGTCTCATTTGCTCAGCCGAAATTTCTGAAGGGAAAGTTGCTACATCCGGCCAAATCCAACGGTCAAATCCGTCCACTTCGTCTATTTTATATCCACTGACTCCTATGTCGATATGCTCTTGTACCAATTTATCCTGAATCAGTCGCTTTGCCTTGTCATTTGCCAAATCTGGCACAATACCGTTCCATACCGTATGAGAACCGCTGACCGAATACATGTCCTTATATAATTTTGAATCTGGTGAAATATAAGGATTGGTCCATAAATTGACACGAATGCCCTTATCCATGAGCCCTTTTACAAAACCAACCGGGTCGGGGTAACGTACAGAATCCCATTCCAAAGTACATGGATAGGCTTTGCTTTGCCAACCGGGTTCCAAACCGATAAAGTCAAGCGGATAACCATGACGTTCGAACTCTTCCACTTCATTTTCTACCTGTCTTGATGTATAAAGCGTTGGTGTACGCTGTGTAAATCCCAATCCCCAACGAGGAGGTAAAGCACCGCCACCGCATAAAAGGTTATAACGTCTGACCACATCCATCGGGGTAGGACCTGCAAACAAATAAATTTCTACACCGGGAGCAGATACCAGAATGGAAACCGCATCCGAATAAGGTTGGGCAGTCCAAGTCTTATCCGTATTACGGTCTTTTGCCTTTTCTGCATTAGGACTATCTTTTTTAATGCCATTCCCGGCATAAACAGTTAAGTAACGAGCCGAATTCACGAGAATACCGTATCCCTGACTGGATATGTAAAACGGAACCGGAGCATGTGTACGACCGTTATCTTTGCCACCATAATGATCCACATGTAAATTTAAAATCTTACCACGTTGATGCACTGTTTGAAAATTAAGCCCGAAACCATATAATTGCTCCTTTTGTTGCAAAGGAATATACAAAGCAGTTTTTCTATCTTGTACGTTCCCTCTGATTTCAGAAGCCAGTACAGGCAGTGTTATTTCCGGTAACCGCCTAAAACCATCCAATTTTGGAGCTACTCCTGCCGCTTCCAATAAAGAATATTTTTCAGGGGTTCCCACCACTCCTTTCCATACACCGGGAACCACTTGCTCCCAACTGATTTGTGCAATAAGCTGTACTCCCGTCCCCCAAAGTAACATGACAGCCATCATACACCTTTTCATAACCATACATTTCTTCATGATAGCACAAACTTTATTTTTTATTTAACTCAATAAAATAAGACTCGCCTTTACGGGTTTTAAAGCAGATCTTGTCCGCTCCCTCGATCTGATATTTTATAATATTTCCTTTAGTATCAGTCACTGTCACCTTCTCAAGTCCCGGATAACTCATAACACAAGGATTTCCTTTCCGAGAATTAATACTTATTTTTTTCAACAGTTCTTCTTCCCAAGAGACAGATACCTCAAAATTTCCTCGGGCTACCAATCCACTATAATGACCTGAACACCATGCTTTTGGTAACGCCGGCAATGGAAAAATAGTTCCATCATGGCTTTGCAACAACATCTCTGCTATACCAGCCGTACTCCCTAAATTCGCCTCAATTTGATAAGGAGAGCGTAAGACAGCAATACAGTTGGTCCACAGATTATCCAATACAGACGTTTTCAACAAAACCTGTAATATTTGATGGGCATGATTTCCATCTTTAAGGCGTGCCCACAAATTCAACTTATGAGCCAGCGACCAGCCTGTAAAATTATCACCCCGCAAATCCAATGTCATCTTGGCTGCTTTCAACCATTCAGGGGTATTGCTGTTAATTATCGTACCAGGGTATAATCCGATCAAATTGGATATATGACGATGATTCTTTTCCAGAACAATATCATCATAATATTCTTCCTCCCGATATTCCTTTATCTGACCAGACTTGCCTACAAGCACCGGATCCAAATACTCAATCTGCTTTTTAAGTTTACTCAAAAGCGGATCTTTATCCTTTAATATTTTGGCTGAAGCCAAAACATCTGCATAATTCTCATAAATCATCTGCTGATCAAATGCACAACCTAACGACTTATAAGGCTTTCCGGTAATTTTACTGAACTGTTCGGGAGAAGAAGAAGGATAGACTAAAACATACCCCAATGTATCGCAAACAGTTTTACTAAGAAAACGTGCCATTCCCAATAAAGCCGGATATGAAACTTCTTTCAGAATATCGGTATCAGAAGTAAATGCATAATAATCCCAAAACAACTTGGAGGTAAGTCCGCCGGTTCCTGGTCCTGAATGTCCACCCGGTGCTCCGATAAAAAAAGCACCAGCACCGGCCCCAACAATCCAACCATTCCCTCCTTTTTCCGACGAATAAACTTTGGAATGATATTTTTTAATATAAGTTGATGCCACCTGCTCAGCCGTTTCTCGATAAGCCTTATAATAATCAACATAACTTTCAAACAATTCGGCCAGATTTGTATTAAACACAGGCCAATAATTCATCTGTATATTGATATTATGAGTGTAATTGCCGTTCCAGGGGGCCAACTCATACTGATTCCATACCCCCTGCAAAGTAGGCGGAAGAGTTCCTTTCCGAGAGGTACTAATCAATAAATAACGACCATACTGAAACAACAACTCTTCTAAATAATTACTCTGTTTTCCCTTTTTGTAATCAGCCAATAATCGATCAGTCGTTATCTGAGGTAATTCTTCACCCAAATCAAGATACACCCGGTCAAAAAAAGATTTATAATCGGAAAGATGATTTTTCAACAATTCTTTATATCCTTTAGCCTCTGCTTTCCTTAACGTTTCCACAATCTGTTCATGCGGATCTATACCATCAATCAATTTCTTCGTAGGAGGATTAGAAAAAACAGCATGCCCCAATTGATAGTTCGTTCCTAACGTAAACAAAACCAACACCGAATCTGCACGTTCTACACGAATCACACCATTGTCGCCATCGGAATCACTGTATGAACTCAGTTTCCCTCCATAAGGAATCACTTTTATGCCTCCCTCATAAATCATGCGTAAATACTCTGTTTCTCCGCGCAAAGTTATTCCGTTACCCTCCACATGAACCTTCCCACTACGCCCGTTATTACTAAAACGAGTTTGTGTAGGTCCGCTCAGATAACCTATAGTTACAGAATCTGTACGTTGAAGCGCTCCAAAAGGTACCAAATAAGGTATTTGGGCACGAACATTAAAAGTCAGTTTTCCCGGTCGGTCTGCAGTCAATTTAACAGCCAACACATTATCCGGATAGCTCGCAAAATATTCACGTTCATAAGTAACTCCATCATGCTCATAACTTACCCTACAAATTCCGTCATTGAGTGTCAAGCTTCGCTCATACCGGGAATATGTGGTATGAAAAAAATCCAAATACAAATCAGCAAAAGCCGTCTGTGTTTCTACTCCCCACAACCCCTTTATATGCAGAGTCTTATCTGTTATTTGTATTCTTTCAGTGTCTATACGCCCAAAGATGGATGCCCCCATATACCCATTTCCGATAGGCAAAGAGGAGTTCTCCCAATCAAGATCAATAGGACGATCACTTTCATCCGGCCGAAAAACCGCCCCATTGTTCGGAGCCGGTGAATCATACCATAACTTATAAATCTTTCGATGGAAATTAACCGATCGCTCTCCGGCCATTGTCAAAACCGGCAATAAACAAAATAAAACGACTATTGAAATTCTCACCTTCATACTTTACTTAAAACTAATTTCTAACTTAGCATCTGTTTCAAAAACTGTTTAGCTTTCCTCTTAAAAATTCCATCAGTTTAAACAGACACTAAATCCGACTCTAAAATCTGATAATATTCTACTTCTGCAACACCACGTCAAAACTGGCTGCATTCCGACAACTAAAGCGTAATACAGTCTGTTTCTTATCTATAGAAATAAGCTTGCAATAAGGTGTCTCGATTACCTTCCATTGTCCCTTTAGCGTAATGGTAACAGGAATTTCAGCACTCTCATTATTAATCCAAGGACGAGAATAAACACTGCGTTCGATACGTTTTCCCTGTTCATCATATATATCATCTGAGGGACCGCGATATAATGCCAAGTCCGGCTGACATACGGTGAGTATTACTTCTTTTTTATCTTCATGTAACATAACGAGGCAAGAAGTATCCACCTTTTGTATAAGACCTTTCGGAAACACATCCAGAGTCTCAAACAGAACATAAGAGGTAGTATTGCTCTTCAAGTCACGTACAATGTGAGCATTACGGTTTTGTTGCAGTACTTTATAGGAAGGCTTTTTAGCAAATGCTTTCATCGTTACCTGATCGGTTTGAGGAACAATGGCATATTCATAGAAGGCTCCTTTTGGCGCTTTTCCGTGGTCTACCGTCAATGTAACCCAGTCGCCGATGTTTTCTTTACCGGTGTTTTGCATACGGGAATGTTGCGGGAAATTCTTCTCGAATTTAGTTGTTATAGGCGTATAATAACCTGTTCCGGCAGGATCCATCCAATACTTTTCATTTCTTTTACAGTCTTTCCAGAAATTATAGTCAGCATCATTTTTTACGGCAAGTTGAAATATAGTGGTTTCCGTTGGATAATCATTGTTTGTATTTTCGATATCCGAGCCGAGACATACGATTGTTCCGTCAAAAAAATGGAAAGATTTACGGGCGCGATGGGAACCATTGTATTTGTCATGTTCATGAAGTTTCATACCAAAATTCCCATTCATTCCTTCTTGTGACAGACTACCGGCAAAAGCTTCGTCCGAATACAACATTTCCTCATAACCCGAAAATACGTCTACATTGAGAACATTAGCTTTCAGTTCTTCCACAGGAAGATGAATAGCCGTAGTTCCCGGTATACGCCCCCAGTCAAAACCCTCTTCCTGCCATCCGGCACTGGTAGAGGATACCTCTTCTCCCTGAGGAGCAGTCATAATTTGCAGACTACCATGCCCCAGATAACGTCCGAAAAGATTTGCCCCTATATATTGTTCGGCTGCCCATAAATAGCGGGAATGTCCGCGGGCTACTGCCGACCAATTGTTGCGACGTTGTATGGACACACAAGCATATCCCATTGCTTTGTTTCCTTTAGGGGCTTGTTCGGGAGTAAATCCATTGGCAGACAATAAATTCGTGAACTGTTCTTCCTGTTTACTGCATTTATAGGGTTTTTCTGTCAGGCGCAAATAAGCCCCGGCCATGTCAGCATCAATATCCCGTTGTTTATCAGGCGAACCGGCAAGAGCCATAATGGCATAATGTTCGGGAATCAATTCCCCTTTTCCAGTTGGATGGCGTCCAGACATAGAGAGAGGGAAACTCCGTTTATTACAGTAGAAACGCATGGTAAGAAGTACGTCTTTTACAGTCTGATGGGCAAGTTCGGAAACTGCAAACCCCGTATGGCTTAGCAGATAGATCATATTAGTCGCTCCAGTTAATCCGCCTGTAGCATAAGCCGGATAATTGTTACAATGATGAAAAGCACTCCCATCCACCTTGAAAGAACCGGATAACCCATTTGACGGCCGGCAGGCATAATCCATCCAACGTGAAAAGGAATTCAGATACTGAACTTTATCGGGAGTATCATTCATAATCAGTATACTTGCCAAACGACCAGTAGTCTGTGTATTAAGTACATCAATATTAATACCGTTATCAATCGGTTTAGGAAATACATCATTCGTGATAGCATACCATTGAAGCATTTTCACAGCCTCGTCCAAACGTTGACTCTCATACAGTACATCTTTCATAAGGAAACATGCAGTATATAAATTCCGCATCGAATACCCGTAATGATGAATATTCCCCCAACAACTGCCATAATTTATCCCTTGATCTATTGCATGATCATACATTGCCAAAAATTTATTTCTCATCTCGGCTTTAATCAGACTGTCAGAAGCATTATTATAAGCGACCGCAACCCGTTTCATCCAACTAAAATAATCTTTTATCGCAACACCCAATTTAGCAGCCTGCTGAACAGTATCCTTTCCTGTCAAATTAAGTAACCTTTCGAAAGCCTGAATAGCATTAAAAAATAAAGGTACTCCATGAATATATCCATCCACATATTCAATGCCATATTCTTGATAAATTTTTCGGATAGCTTTTATCTCTTGTTCCGATAAATCCCGAGGCGCATATACCATCTTTCGAAAACGGCTCTCAATCTCTTTAAAATCCTGTTTATCTGCTGCTGTAACGGAACGAAGTACAATATCCGGCTGCAATTTAGATTTATTATACAGAACCATCCAGTGATTCGTAGTTTTTTTGTTGACAAAAGGTACCTGCATATCCGGTGTCTGATGGCGAGGATCTACTTTTGCTGTAGTAATTAAATGATCGATATATAGTTCGCCTTTTATGTCAGGGGCCGTTATCCGGATTTCATTCATACCTTCTTCCGGAATACCTTGCATATCGCGTTCATAAGCAACCCACGCAGCCCTCCATCCTGTGAAGTTAATATAGAAAGGAAAAGAAGTACAAACCTTCCCATCTTTCAAAAATTCAAACAGTACAGCCTTATCTACCGCATGTTCATTATACACCCATACAATGAAAGTGGATAAATACAAATCCTCTCCCACCGAATCTTTTTTCTCAAAACAGAGATTCTTTTTGAAAGATAAACTTCCATTAGGGTTAAAATTCCAACGTAATGATTGCTTTCCGTCTTTATTGTGTTTAGTAGAAACAGCAAACGTAGATTGCTGGCTCTCGATACTATCAGGCACAGTCTGTTCTTCAAAAGAAATCAGCCTATCGTGTTTGAGTATTTGTGCCGAAATCATAGATGACATTCCCCATAAGAAAAAGGTAAGTACCTGAATAGATTTATTGGTTATTTTCATAATCTACTACATTTTATTTGTTTTTATACAACAGTTTACTACCGGGCATTTAATCCCGACAGCAATATTTCTACCTTATTTACTACATATTACCGTCGAAGGTTTTCCTCCGAGTTCACCTTGAGGAATAGGAACATTAATAATGCGCCGGTTAAAATACAACGTAATTTCATTCAGAGCAGTATTCATACAAGCATCGGTTACTGTGATAATAAAATTATCCGATTCTTCCTTTATCAATACCGCACAAGGCGCAGAAACAGTCAAGGATATATTCTCTGTTTCCAGTCCCTGATGTCCCGGATAAAACACACCTTCAATAATCTTCCCATCAACAGAACATGCTGCCTGTACTAATGTATCATTACGCAATATCCGGAAAGGAAGTTCGTCTTCCGGTTGCTCTTTACCGGCATAGATAACATAGCCATACGTATCATTCACCGGAGCCTGTCCATGGTCAACCCACGCATGCAATATATCTATTCGTTTCGGAAGTTCTTTCTTTTTCTTGTTATTATTATTCATCTGCTCCCATCTGGCTTTTATACTTTCACAAGTGACAAATGCCTTCTGTGTAAACTCCGGCAAAATACGGTAGGCAAACTGCCCTTCTTGTATTATCCACGTATTTCCATTCAGAGAGCTAATCCCCTTACCAAGTTTCTTCCTTATTCCATTCTCAAGAAGATAAACTTCCGACAAATGATTAGTCTGATCAATGGTAGTCCGTATATTTCCCTCCAATTCCGGTTTATCATTAGTCACTCCCGCCCCAAGGGCCAAAAAATAGTCTCCAAACATAAAATACCCTTTATAGGCCTTGAAGTCATACAAGATAGAATTTTTGATTTCTCTATTCCCTCGGTCATTCACTCCATCCTTATCTGAAGCATTCATCTTCTCGAAAATATATCCACCCACTGCATAATCTCCACCATCTGTAGCTCCGGCGGCAAAATTATGTTTACTGCAATATCCGCGCCAATTCTCGACCGGATTCAGTCTTTCCATTCCTTCACGGGCTGTCACTCCGGGATAACCTGTTACATCCCAACCACCCATAATTTTAAAATATTCATCACCGGAACGTTGAAACAACGTCAGTCCGTCTGTCGTGTAGAAATTATAACAATCGGCAAAAGAAGGAGCGCTCTCCAAACCGTCACAACGAATAGAAGCCATATTAACCATGATATGGTAATCCGGTGTCTTTTTTATTAAATCGTCATTATTGAAAAACCATCTCGTACCCTGGTACATACCGGAGCAATAGTTTCCCATCCTGATATCATTCCGATCCACCTCTTGTTTTAACTGTAAAAGTTCCTGTTGTTCTTCAGGAGAAAATGAACCTTCCCAATAAGTTATGACGTTATTCAACAGCCCGGAATAAGGTATAGATATCCTTTCCGGATTATAAACCGCTGAATATCGATCCAAACATGGTAAACGATATCCCTTATAATAGTACCAGTTGCCTCCACGAAAGAAATTCATTAGTGCAGCCGTATTTTCCGGTTTCAGTCTTTTCTCCCATGGGGTTCCTCTCAAAGTATTCAAAATACCCAATGCTGCGGCTGTTCCGTGGATAGGATACCCCCATATAAGACACTGATTACCATGTCCCCATCCTGCCCCATCAGCAGTAAACCCTTCTCTCCAAAACGCTGCGTAATAAGTATTTTGTGAAGTAACGCTAATAGCACCTAAACAAACCTCAGCTACCACATCAACCATTGGTATGGAACTAAACATTACCGCTACCGGCAAAAGGGCTCGGTATCCCAAACCATTACCTCCAACCCACCAAACATGATTACGAAAACGCTCCGTTGAAACCACATTCTCATCTGTTTCATCTTTCCTATAAGGTTGTGTCCAAGCTTGTAGACCTATCGTTTTCAACATTTCACAAGCTTCAGTCACCAAGCCTCCGGCTTCTCCAGCTTCCGCTTTGTCCATTTCATTGAGATAACAAAAATAAATATTGACAGCCATGGTAGGAGTACCAAAACAAGAGTCCAAAAAACGGGTTGTTTCATTAGGTCGTCCCGCTTCCAAACCTGTATAATGGATTATTGATTTCCAGACCTTATCAGAGACAGCCTTTTCAACGGATAATTCCCCCCTACGATAAGCATCACCGATTATCCAAAGACGGCTCAGAGCTGTACCTACGACATCGGCTGCAATATTCTGCGCCTCTCTCAAAGGTCTTTGGCTTTCATTCTTCTGCCGGTATTCTTGCTCCTTTTTCTTTAAATCTCCAAAAATACCCTCCATATCAATCATGTCAAGACACTGTTTAGCAGTCAGAGATTTTTCCAATTGATGATAACGATAAGGGCGTGTTGCAAAATCAGCACGAAGTTTTTTTATTGCTGCCATCTTGTCATTATCATTTACTCTCAAGCCTTCACTATAGTAACGACGGCAATTATCAATGGCACTTTGCCTTTCTGCTTCTTGTCCATGGCCCGTCAAGCTAAATACTAAAAACGATAAAATCAAAAATCCTTTTTTTCCCATTTCTATAATTTTTATTAAAAACATCTTATAAGGCTCCATAACATATAATCAAAAAATATCGACTCACACAACAAGCCGCAAATAACAGAAAAAAAAGAAAATTTCTATGTACTTTGCATACAAACTAAGTACACTATTGTTCAAAAGTCCATAAAAATGAAGGGACTATTTAAATCTCACTCAGAATTGTTCCGAATATTAGGAGTTGTTGTGTATTTCTACAAATATCTTTTTGATGGACTTTCGTCTATGCTTTGAGCGATAAAGTCAAAACAATTTCTTATTTTTGAAACAAAAGAAATATGTATTAACAGACCATAACAAGCCACATATGAAATTTTATACAAATCATATATTTACTATAACTCTCTTGCATATTCTATATTTTCTTCATAAACTTGCGACACGTTTATAAAAGACTCAGAAAACCAAATACGCTCAAAAAAGATGAGAATATATCTCCTTACGATTTCCTTGATTTTATTTGTTCCATTACAAATACAAGCTATACATTTTCAAAAATTAAATACCAAAGACGGACTGGCACATCCATCCGTATTTTCCATTACTCAAGATTCATTGGGTAGAATATGGTTTGGAACAGCAGAAGGTATCAGCGTCTATGACGGTAATACCATCACATCCTACAAACCAAGTCCCGGTGTAAACAACAGTTCTTCATTCAAAGGAAGTATTGTAAGCAATATTGTATGTAATGCAAATGGCGATATATTTTTCCAAACTTCCGAAGCACTTATTAAACACGACATACATAAAAGAACTTTTCAATCTATTCAAGACAAAGGAAATTTACCCCTATACAGTCGGCAAGATACCATATGGGTCATCGTTAATTATACACTTTATCGATGGGATGAAAATAAAGAAAAACTAGTTTCTCAAATAGAAAAGCTCCCAACCGCAAATACTCGAACTCTTGTAGTCGATAACAAAGGTCGAAAATGGTTTTCCTACTATGGTGGAATCTTCTATACAGAAGACAACAAAAATTTCAAGCATATTATCAGTAAAATAAGCATGACAAGTATGTTCCTTTCAAGCAATGGTGATATTTGGGCAGGAAGTTCCAAAGATGGATTATTCCGTATACAGCCAGATGGCACGGTATTGACATATAATATCTCTAACTCATTGTCCAAGGGATTACATGACAATAGAATTCGAAAAATCACCGAAGACAAATATGGAAATATCTGGTTCGGAACATTCACCGGGCTCTATCAATATAATTTACAAAACGACAAATTCACCTTCTATACGAGAGAAAATAAGCCAGGAAGTATAACAGACTCTTCCATTCACTCAGTGTTTGCTGATAAAACCGGTACTTTATGGATCGGCTCTTACTTCGGGGGCGTTAACTATACATCTATCGATCAAAACTCATTCAATTATTACAATGCATCAGATCACCCCAATACCCTCTCCCACCCAGTAATCGGCTGTATGACAGAAAACGACCAAGGGAATATATGGATATGCACAGAAGGTGGTGGACTCAACATGCTCAATCCAAAGAAAGGAGTAATCACCCGCTTTAACTCCCCTAAACCTCCCTTCTTTCAGCCTCACACAAATCTAAAATCAATTTTGTATGATCCGAAATCAAAGTTATTATATATTGGAACTTATGGTAAAGGACTATACACATATAATCCATCCACAAATATATTTAAAGCGGAAATCGGCCAAGAGGAGACACCCGATCTCCACATCATTAATTCCATTGTCCAAAATGGAGATCATCTTTTTCTCTCTGCAGCCAAAGGCATTTATATTTATTCTTTAAAAAGAAAAGAAGCTCAATTATTTTATAAAACAAACAAATCCTCACACATTCTTTTAGATACAGATACTTGTTTGTGGGTAGCAGTTAACGAACAAGTCTACAAATTTAACATAAAAACGAGGAAACAACTTTCCCAATATAATCTGCGTAAACAAGGTTTGACCTGTACAATCAGACAAATCTTTGAATCATCTCAAAAGGAAATTTACCTCGCTACATCACAGTACGGTGTGATGAAACTAAATCGGAAAACCCAACTTTTCGAACCCTTTCCTCAAACTCCTTCCCCGTTACTTAATCAATATTGCTACCGAATTGCTGAGACCTCAGAACATAATCTGATCATCACAGGCGATAACGGAGTCTCATTTGTAAATGAAAAAGGAGTTATACAACAGGTATATTCCATCGGTAGCCCATCTCTTCCATTAGACGCTTTTACTACAGATTGTGGACTGACAGTTGATCAAGAAGGACAAATTTATATCGGAGGCACTAACGGTCTTGTCGTTATGAAAGAAAAGGAAAAAAAATCCTTTTTGATAGATGACCAACTATATTTTACCGAACTTTATGTTCATAATAATCCAGTTACTCCCGATGATCCTACCAAAATCTTATCCGTTGAATTACCGTTTACTCAAGAAATTCAACTAAGCCACGACCAAAACAAGATCGAAGTACGGTTTTCCTCCACAGTTCCTGTCAGTAATAGTCAGAACCTCTATAGGTACCGTCTAAAAGGCATCGACAAAACTTGGTATCACACAAACCAAAAATCTGTCTCATACACAAATTTATCTCCCGGTAACTATATACTCGAAGTGCAGAAAGCTAACCCATACCAAACGCCCTCGAATACGGCACGCCTAAAAATCATCGTACACTCCCCTTGGTATACCAGTTGGTGGGGTTGGACACTATGGGTAACTATATTTTTATCAAGTACCGGATTCATCTATCGCACTCTATATATACGTAAAAAACTAAGAAATACAATCCGGAAAGAACAGATGGAAAAACAACATATTAAGGAGTTGGATGAAGTAAAGTTTAAATTCTTCACAAGTGTAAGCCATGAATTTAAAACTCCTCTCACCCTAATTATCGGACAGTTGGAAATCATGCAACAAGAAAGTGGACTGACACAGATTGCACGTAATAGATTCGCCAAAGTGATACGGCAATGCAGGTTGCTCAGTGATTTAATTACCGAACTCATTGAATTCAGAAAATACGAACAAGGATATCATATGTTATATGTATCCCCGTATCCTATTAATCAATATATCATAGACATTTGTAACGGTTTTCAAGAACTCGCTAGCCAACGTAATATACATTTCAGAACCATTCCATGCGAAGAAGAGATCGAAGTATGGATAGATGGTAAACAGATGAAAAAAGTAATCTACAACCTACTTTCCAATGCTTTTAAATACACTCCCGAAAACGGTACCATCAGCGTCACCTTAACATCCGAAAAAAAAACAAACCGACTGAATATATCCATAGCTGATAACGGTATAGGTATAAAAGAGCAAGACCTACCCCATATCTTTAAACGCCATTATCAAGCAGATAATGAAATACAGGATCAAAAGCAATCTTTCCGAGCAGGCATCGGCTTGGCACTAGTAAAAAATATAATAGAAGAACACAAAGGAAATGTATATGTCAAAAGCCAACCGGGGCAAGGCTCCATCTTCACACTAAGTCTACAACTAGGTAAAGAACATCTGATCAATCATTCCCACGTATGTTTCAAGCAAGAACAGGACAATACCCTTCCCTTACTACCAGACATACCTCTGTCTTCAAATGAAAAGAACGACACTAAAGTAGAATCATTGGCAAAACAAGAAAAACCTGTCATCATCTTAATAGAAGATAATACGGAACTTCTAGAAGTTTTAACAAATCTCTTCACCCCATTCTATACTGTTAAGGTAGCTATCAATGGACAAGAAGGATTGAATATAATCCGTAAAGTCAATCCTGATTTAATAATAAGCGACATCATGATGCCTGTCATGACGGGTACGGAATTGTGTAACATAATAAAAAACGATATTGAATTCTGCCATATCCCTATCGTATTACTCACTGCATTGGATATGCCGGAGCAACATCTAAAAGGGTTATTGTATGGAGCAGACGATTACATATGCAAACCTTTTAGACCGCAAATTTTGTTAGCCAGATGTAATAATATCATACGTTCACGCAAAATACTGTACAATCAATTTGCCCAAAAAGCGGAAATCGACCTTTCTTTATTAGCAACCAATAAGCTGGACAAAGAATTTCTAAATAAAGTAACTATAATCATTGATAAAAACATATCCGATCCGGAGTTTAACATTGATCAACTAGCCCAAAACATGAATATGGGACGTACCTCATTCTATACCAAATTCAAATCTCTAACCGGTATGTCACCCAGGGATTTTATAATCAAACACAAGCTAAAACAAGCAATGATACTACTCAAACAGAATGAGCAATTACCCATCAAAGAAATCTCAGATACAGTAGGTTTCAACACCCCAAACTATTTTTGTCGTCTTTTTAAAGAACAATTTAATATATCCCCTAATCAATTCAGGTTAAAAGTTCAAGAAAAAAAGAATAACAATCCAAGGGCTGAATGTGAATCAAGGTAAGCATGGCAAAATTCAGTTCATACCTGATAATCACAGAGATAGAAATGAATTTACGTTCAATCCGAGGACAGGATAAGCTCACTTAGTAACGGTTAGTTTTGAATTAAAAAATGATTCTTTTTTATTACAATAAAAACAAGGATATTATATTAACCAATATCATTTATAAAATCTTATAAACTTTCAATATTCTTCTCTACAATGATCAACTCTTTCTTCGTAGAGGAAAAATATCCGATATATAACACTAATAATCAAACATTTATAAAAACACATATTTGTATATTTTTTACTAACTTCATCTGTCAACTTGCTTTTCTCGGTATCGTTTATCTATCTCAAAGCAGGACAAACATGGTAGTTATCTTCTCCTCTATATTTGTTTTTTTCTTTGCAAAATCAGTGTTTTAATTAACAATTGCCCGTCACACCTCCCCGTATGAGAGTTTTCTACCTTAATCAATTTTATATCTCTAAGCCTCATTCTTCCCCCAGACAAAGGATGAGGCTTTTTCATTTTATAGTTGACAATAAGAAATATTACCCTTACTTTTGCAAAAAAGAATTTCTTATGCCAGAAATACTTCCAATTCATTTTGCCCCGTTACAAGGATACACCGAAGCGATCTATCGTAACGCGCATTCCGCAATCTTTGGTGGAATAGATACTTATCATACCCCTTTTATCCGACTCGACAAAGGAGCGTTCAGGAATAGGGATGTTCGGGATATAGAACCGGGAAATAACGAAGTACCCCATCTGATACCCCAACTTATCGGACATGAAGAAGAAAAAACTGAAGCCATTTTATCCCTTTTCACCGAAAGGGGATATAAGGAAGTAGATATAAATATGGGGTGTCCGTTTCCTATGCTGGCCAAGCGTCACAACGGTTCCGGTATCCTTCCTTTTCCAGAAGAAGTAAAGAAGTTATTAGAAATTACCCAAAGACATCCGGAAATAAGTTTTTCTGTAAAAATGCGTCTGGGATGGGAAAATGCTGAAGAGTGTCTGAAGTTAGCCCCCATATTGAATGTATATCCATTGAAACATATCACCATGCATCCACGATTGGGAAAGCAGCAATATAAAGGAGATGTCGATCCGAAAGGATTTACCGCCTTTGCAGAAGTTTGTCGCCACCCTTTGATTTATAACGGAGATATAAGTAATATTGAGGATATAGAACGTATTCACGACAGCTTCCCCACTCTATCCGGAATTATGATTGGAAGAGGGTTACTGATGAATCCGGCTTTAGCCTTCGAATATAAAGAGAAAAAGTCCCTTTCCACCGAGGATATGAAAGAGAAACTATACAAAATGCACAAGATTGTATTTGCCCGTTATGAAGAACGGCTTGAAGGCGGCGAAGATCAATTACTCAACAAAATGAAAACCTTCTGGGAGTATCTTGAACCGCAAATTGGGCACAAAGCATGGAAAGCAATACACAAAAGTACAAGCCTGGCAAAATATAATGCAGCAATAGGGCTGCTCTAAACCAGAATATTCAGAACTTTAGCCGACTAATAAAGTAATATGCTGATTTTTAATAAAGAATCATACAATTGTTTCTCAGAATCTTAGCGATTTAAAAGAGGATACCAATATAAACAATATGATTATATTGGAGGACAGAATTGTTTTTCCTATTTTTGCCAAAAAGCGAAGATAAGATGCACCTTGGCATAAAAAATGAACAAGCTCATTTTATTCTACTCTCGGTTTGCATTATCTTTGTAGCTAATGAAAAATAATCAAGCATCAACTTTATGACAAATGTAATAAACAAGATAAACTCTCTGTATCCGCTCTCTGATGATACCCTACAAACTTTAAAGGAAAATGTGACACTCTGCCATTTCCCCAAAAAGTATAAATTGATAGAGGCAAATAAATTTTGTAAATCGGCTTATTTCATTGAAAAAGGAATGACTCGTTCTTTCTGGTTGGTAAACGGAGAAGAAATAACAACTTCCTTTGCATACGAAGGAAGTATTGTTTTCAGTATGGATGAGCTGTATTATAATAAGATAAGCGAGGAGTTTGTGGAAACGCTTGAAGAAGTTATTGCGTATAAGATATCACTCACCGACTTGCTCCAGCTATTTCAAAACAATATCGAACTGGCCAATTGGGGAAGAATTATTCATCAAAATGAATACAGGCGTTTACATCGTTCACACAAAGATCGCCTGACACTCTCGGCAAAAGAGAGGTACGAAGAGTTTAAGCAACAGTTTCCTCAAGTATGTCAGCGGGTAAAGTTGGGATATATTGCATCTTATTTAGGAGTAACACTTTCAACACTCAGCCGTCTCAGAGCGCATAAATAGTTTTCATATCCGGTGAGATTTTGTCACAGGACAATTTTTTAGACGCATAAGTTCCGTAACTTTGGCGCGTCGTCAGTGACACTACTAATAATAATTTGAATTATAGATTTAAACATGGAAAACATCTCTGCTTCTGCATTCGCAGACTCTAAACCGCACTACGAACTCCTTGACGGGTTGAGAGGCGTTGCGGCGCTTCTCGTTATATGGTATCATATATTCGAAGGTTTTGCAACAAGCCCCATAGACCAGCAATTCAATCATGGATATCTGGCTGTCGACTTTTTCTTTATCCTGTCGGGATTTGTAATCGGCTATGCGTATGATGACCGATGGAAAGTAAGAATGACTACAAAAGACTTTTTCAAGCGAAGATTAATCCGTTTACATCCAATGGTGGTTATGGGAGCCGTTTTGGGTGCTATAACGTTTTGTATACAAGGTTGTGAGAAATGGGATGGCACACACGTTACTATTTCTATGGTAATGATAGCTATGCTCCTCAACCTTTTTTTAATTCCGGCTGTACCGGGCACAGGCCCCGAAGTCCGCGGTAATGGCGAAATGTATCCTCTGAATGGTCCCAGCTGGTCATTGTTCTTCGAGTATATCGGTAACATTCTGTATGCTTTGTTTATTCGTCGGCTATCTACAAAGGCACTTACAATACTCGTTGTGGCAGCAGGAATCGGACTGGCTTCGTTCGCTATATTCAATTTTTCCGGAAGCCATCATTTAGGTGTAGGTTGGTCATTGGTGGATTATAATCTGATCGGAGGTTTCTTGCGTATGTTATTTGCATTTTCTATCGGGTTGCTGATGTCGCGCAAGTTCAAACCAATTCATATCAAAGGGGCCTTTTGGATATGCAGTCTGTCAATTGTCATTTTACTCTCCATGCCATACATTGGAGGAAATGAAACTCCGTGGATGAATGGTGTTTATGATGCCGTATGTACCATCCTTCTTTTCCCGATACTTGTCTATCTGGGTGCATCGGGAAAAGCAACAGATAAAAGTACTATTAAAGTTTGTAATTTCTTAGGAGATATATCCTACCCAGTGTACATCATTCACTATCCTTTCATGTATCTGTTTTATGCCTGGTTGTGGAAAAATGAACTTAGCTTCTCTCAATCCTGGCCGGTGGCCCTGGCTATATTCTTTGGAAGTATTATATTTGCTTATCTCTGTCTGAAGTTATATGATGAACCTGTAAGAAAATGGTTAACCAAAAAGTTTCTGGCTAAGAAATAAGAATATATCTCTTCGTTAGAATATATAATATAAAAGGGATCGTTATTTTAAGAAACGATCCCTTTTATATTGTTAAATATCAGTTTTTAAAAGCAATCAGTTCGGCGTCCTGACTTACCCCGTCTTTACAGATGAAACGAATCACCGTAGAGTTCTTATCTGAAGATATAGCCTGGCAAGTAGCAGTCTCTTTTACGGTCCAACTTCCTCTTAAGGTAACCGTCACAGGAATCTCTCCACTATCATTATTAATCCATGGGCGGGAATAAATACTACGTTCGATACGTTTGCCATTTTCATCGAAAGCTTCGTCACTTCCCCCCCGATAAAAAGCAAGATCGGGTTGGGCTACAGTAAGTAAAGCTTTTCCTTCTTCTTCATGTATCATCACTAAACAAGAAGTATCTGCTTTCATCAACAGCCCTTTGGGCAGATCGGCAAAAGGAGTCTCAAAAAGCACATATGAAGTGGTATTATTTACCAATGATTTCACGATATGAGCATTACGATCTTTCTGCAATACCTTATAAGAAGGTTTTTTCGAGAAGTCCTTCATTATTGTAGCACTAACCTGAGGAAGAACAGCATACTCATAAGAAGCTCCTTTGGGTGACTTTCCGTGATCTATAATCAAAGATACCCAATCTCCTTTAGTTTCTTTATTCACTTTTTGTGCCCGAGAATATTGCGGAAATTTTTTCTCAAACTTTGCTGCAACAGGTACATAATATCCTGTTCCAATATGATCCATCCAAACTTTGCCATCTCCCTCATATGTTTTCCAATAAGCATGGCCTGTCGGATCTGTCACTGCAAGCTGGAAAATGGTAGTTTCCGTAGGATATTCACTGTTCGTATTCTCAATGTCTGACCCAAGACACACAATTACTCCATCAAAGAAATGAAAAGATTTACGGGCACGATGGGAACCATTGTATTTATCGTGTTCGTGCAGTTTCATTCCAAAATTTCCATTCTGACGCTGTTGGGACAGGCCACCGGCAAAAGATTCATCTGAATAAAGCATCTCTTCCATACCAGAAAAGGTATCAACATTGTAAACCTTAGCTTGCAGATCATCATAAGGTAGATGAATAGAAGTTACACCCGGAATCCGATTCCAGTCAAATCCGGCTTCCTGCCATCCACTTGTAACAGGAGTCACAATTACCCCCGGAGCAGCAGTCAGTATTTGCATACTTCCATGAGCCAGATAGCGCCCGTAAAGATTAGCGCCAAGATAGTGTTCGGCCGCCCAAAGGTAACGTGAATGCCCACGAACTACTGCAGCCCAGTTACTACGACGCTGAACAGATACACAGCCATATCCCAAAGCAAGATTTCCCTGCGGATCCGATTCTGGTCGAAATCCTTTATCGAACAAGAGTTTTGCCATACGTCTCTCTTCCTCATTACTAAATTGAGGCATATATTCCGGCTCTTCGCCTGTAGAAGATGTACCAGCTACCAAGCGAAGATAAGCTGCTGCCATATCAGCATCAAAATCAGCCTTTCCATCGGGCGTACCAGCAAGAGCCATCACTGCATATTGCATCGGAATAAGTTTCCCTTTTCCATCCGGATGACGCCCGGACATAGACAGTGGAAAGTTGAGTTTATTGCAGTAGAAACGCATTGTAAGTAATACCTTTTTCACTGTCTGATGGGCCAGTTCAGACACAGCAAAATCAGTATGATTAAATAGATAAATCATATTTGAAGCTCCCTCCAGACCTCCCACGGCATATGCCGGATAATTATTCCGGTGATGAAAAGCTCCCCCATCCTTCTTGAAAGCTCCGGCTAAACCCAAAGCCGGACGGCAGCCATAATCAATCCATCTTGAAAAAGATTTTAAATACTGGAGTTTTTCCGGTGTGTCTTCCATCATCAAGATACTTGCAATACGCCCTGTTGTTTGTGTATTAAAAGAATCCATGTCAATGCCATCTACCTCTGGTTTCGGATACACTTCATTAGTTATAGCATACCAGCGTAATGTGCTCTCAGCTTCGTTCAACTTACCTGCTTCACGAAGTACATCTTTCATCAGGAAATAGGCCAGATAGAGATTACGCACGCTATACCCATAATGATGTATATTTCCCCAACAACTACCATAAGCCACACCTTGATCTGTTATATGATCATACATGGCAAGAAACTTATCTTTCATCTCTGCTTTAACAGGCTCATCCGAGGCGTTATTATAAGCTACAGCAATCCGTTTCATCAGATCAAAATAGGCTTTCATTTCTACACCTTGTTTAGTAAGCATGTCTTTGTCCCAATCAGTAAACATACGTTCATAAGCTTCAGAGGCACGTACCATAAAGATAGGTACACCCGTCACTTTTCCATCCTTATAAGAGATATCATAGAAATCATATTTCTTACGAATCATTTCAATCTCTTTTTGCGATAGCATGGAAGATGTATATACCATATCACGAAAACGTTTCTCTATCAACCGCATATCCTGCCCTTGTTTTTCATTAACCGGAGCAAGTTCAATATCCGGCTTGAACAATGAATGTTTATAGATAACAAGCCAATGATTGGTAGTTTCCGCATTAACAAAAGGTACCTGCAAATCTGCTGTCTGCTGCCGGGCATCTACTTTTATCGCTGTAATAAGATGATCAATAAAAAGCTTGCCGTCTACGTCCGGCGCAACTATACGAAGTTCATTCATACCTTCTTCCGGGGTACCCTGCATATCACGTTCATAGCATACCCAGGCAGCACGCCAACCTTTGAAGTTAATCCCAAAAGGAAATGACGTACAAACTTTTCCATCTTTCAGGAATTCAAATTTTATTTTTTTATCTTGTGGCTGCTCGCTATATATCCATACAATAAAAGCCGAAAGATAGAGATCTTTCCCGGTAGGATCTTTTTTCTCAAACTTCAGATCTTTTTTCAAAGAAAGTATTGCATTCGGTTGAAAAGTCCATAGTAATGAATGCGCACCATCTTTATAATGTTCCGATGAAATGGATAGTTTTGAAGATTCGCTACTGATACAAGCAGGAACTTGAGACTCCTCAAAAGATAACATACGATCATTCTTCACCAATTGTGCCAATAAGGTAACAGAGCTAAAAAAAGAGAGAAAAACTACAGCTCCCAATTTCATAAAAGATTGTTTCATCATTTAGAGTATTAATTGTATGGTTATCACATTTGTTTGATTTGAAATCCGGTCATCAAGACATGATTCTGGAGCAAACGGAGGCCAAAATATCCATCCCCCTCTCCCGGTTTTAAAGAAGCGCGAAAGAGTTCCTCACCATTCACAGTATACGTGGTTTGTTTTTTCTCTACACGAATCACAATATGATACCACTTTCCTGCTACCAGAAGATGGGCAGGATCAGTATATTCAGCAATTAAGGGTTTTACACGGGTATCATCGACTCCATAAAATTCAGCATAGTAACGCCGGAAACGGGTGGTTGTGTTTTCATTACCACCATAGCCCACATAGAATAGATTCAATGTATTATAATTTTTGAAAACTCCGTTTCTCCACTCACTGCGGGCAAAAATATTATCGGGATACTGCGGATCATTAGCAGCCCAAAAACAATTCAGGTCACTCAGGCGATCGTACTTTCCACCTTCCATTAACATAGCTATGTGATAACTTATTTCATACTCACCGGTCAATGGTTCATTATACCACAAAGTGAGCCCTGCAGGTACAACAATGTCCAAAGTATCCGAAACAAGGGATAATTGCATAGCAGCAGATTCATCCTCTGCAATCCAATTTTCAGCTAAAGAGGTATTATTTTTTCCGGAAGATAGACAGGCTGTTACCAACCAGAGAAAAGTAAATAAAGCAATGTTATGGATAAGAAATCGTTTCATTTATTTATGCATTAGTTTTGAAGATTACTACCGGATACAAAGAAACCCCTCTTTTTGGAAAAAGAGGGGCTCAAATCGTACAGAATAATACAATAATTATTCAAGAACCGTAGTACATACTTCATTCAATTAAACATTTGGTTTATGGAAGTACTGCTTCATTTCCATCCCAAATATTTTTATCACTCCAGGGATCAAGTTCTTCCTTGGTATATATTCTGGGAACATGTTTCTTCTCAGAGACAAGCACAAATTTACCGGCATCATCCACTCGGTAAGTTGCATCTATACGTTGACCTTGAAAACGAGAAAGTCCTTCAAACATCACCGGAGTTTGACTGACAGGAACTAAACTGTAGACTACAACTTCGTAATTGCTATTAACACAGAATTGCTTAACATAGCCATTCTCTGATGAAATTCCGGTACACAATGTATCCAACACCTTACCTGCACTATTCACAACACATAAGTAATCAGCTCCGTAAGGAGATATTCCGCCAACGGCTACCATCATTAAAATCTTATTGCCTTGCAGATTTATACGACGATGGATATAGGGTGCCTGATCTGCTTCTGCATGAAAAGACAGTGTTCCTGCCACATCGTCGTAGAGCAAGTCCGGTATCTGACTGTTCGTCGTCCGGCAACTCTTATAAGGCATGCGTACCCCCTTTGCTGCCCAAAAAGGTACTGTTTCTACCTTTATGCATTTCAAAGCATCGGGTATAGAATAATTTGTCTGTGCGGCAATCTTGCCTGCAAAACTTTGGATACCACAAAGTAATAATAAAAGAATTAACCGATTTGTTTTCATTTTTATTTATGTATTAAAAGTTTGGTCTGACTTGAGTTAGGGTATAAATTCTGTTGTTACGACGGGGGTCATATGGAGATTCATCCCTAAATGTCTGTTTAGATTTATCATAATACAGCCTATTCTCTTGATAATCGCAAGCTTTTACATGGTTTTCAGAGCCATAAGCTGTTTCTATGTATGTATAGTAGTACTGATCTTCCACAACATCATATCCTCTACCTACAACCACAACAAAATGATCTGTCGTTTTATCCAGATTTCCCGGATGCCCAACTGAATGATTAATTCCCACAATAATAGGTCTATTACCATTTATATGATTGTTTAATATATCAAAAACATCTTCTCCACTTCCAACAAGAGTTAATTCTTCATTTATTTCTTTCCATAGCTGAACGGCGGTAGCGGAAGAACCGATATTGGCATTAGCTCCTAAAATAGCAAACATTATTTTCCTTGAGACACACATACAATTACAATCACCTTTTATATAACCAGAATAATCACTTTCTTCATAATCAATTTGTACTTGAGGTAATATCACGGAAGGATTTCCGCCAGGACTACTACCTGGATCACCACCTGTATTACCACCAGAATTCCCCCCACCAGTAGATTCGCCATCGCCAGTGATCTGGCCTTCACCTGTTTCACTTCTACATTCCGGACAACAGTGGCAATCCGGATCTAAAGGATTACAACCGTCACAATCACAACACAAACAGGAGCAAGGATCATTTCCACATTCAGAGCACAAACCACAGATGCACCGAGTATAATCTCTACCACATTCTGGACAATCAAAACAGATACATGGATACGAGTTACATAAGTCACAACACACACTCATCCTTTAAACGATTACATGTTCTGCACCAATGTACGTCAACTTCATGACATGGAGTATCTTCCCATCTTATAAATTTACCACAAACAAGACAAGTGTACCCTTCCCAATCGCTACGAGTTGTAGGTTCTTTAAAAAAACAGAGACTAAAATTTCTACAATTAGATTCTTCAATTTCTCCCAAACGAGTCTGTTCTGGACCTGCACAATAATGCCCATTCAGAATGAGGGCAGTAACTACTCCATTTTTATATCTCAATCCACGAGTAAAATGTCCATCTAAAGTCGAAAAGAACACACGACCTGTAAAATCCCCATTCTTTGTCGGACGTCCCCATTTATGAATGGTATCCCCTTTTTGTTTTATATAATCAAAATCTGGTACAAGAGTCATAAAATAAGCCTGAGGCATTTCTTTCTCTATCCTTTTCTCTATTAACAAAGTTGTATAAACTTTCACATTAATCAAAGCTTCACCTTCACGTATCCCAATTGACTTATCTATATCAACAGGCACTTCAACTACTTGTATACCTTCTCCCCTTTCAGTTAGTTGAGCCTTTTCCCATTTATACACCAATACATCAGTCTTTGAAATCGTTTTATGTTGTTCACAACATTGAGTAATCTTAGTTGAATCAACGCTGCAAGAATCAAAATTAATAAATGATTCTCTTCCTAAAATATTCACCCTGCTTAGCCATTTAGAAACTTGACGTTGGGCATTTTCTATTGTCAGCAATTCAACTTTCCCCGTCATATCTTTTACTAAATTCTTCTTTTCATTCTCAAAGTCTTCCTTTGTACAAGCATTTAAACTTAATAATAAGAAAATTGTTAATACGTGCTTTACTTTCATACAGTATAGTTTTAATAGATTATTGAATTTTGCAAGAATGAAAAATTGACATTCACTCCACAAATGAAAAGAAAAATACAAAACTATACTATCACTATTATTTCAAAATACTATGAATAAAATCCCATGTCAGATTTCGATACATATATTACAGGAATTAGTAATAATATTACAAATTATTATTCACTAATAAATCGTTCTACTCATTATTTATAAAATATTGTTATATTCCAAAATTTCTTTGATTATAAATTTATGCAAATGTAGTCATTTTTTCATAAGCCAAAACGTTAGAATCCACTAAAAACTCACAGCAGTTCTTTGAACTATTTATATGATAGGCAGTAACAGAGTTTTTTTAAAAAACATACTTGATTTCGGTTTTGGCAGACCGTTTTTTTTTATAGTAGCATTCAGCAGTAGGAAACTCATTCAACAAACCCTTATATTTGTGACTATTTCAGAAACAAACACAAAAAGCAGGACAAACTCCGTATCTATTTCTCTTAAAGTCCATGTCATCTCTGTAAAACTCTGTGATAATTTCCTTTCTTTATCAAGGATGCAGTTCTTTAAAAGCTTTATTATCTTCCTGAACCTGAAGTATTGTTTCTTTAAGATCGCCAATCGGAAGGTCAAATCCATACCAGCCGGTATAGCAATCGGTCACATACCATTTTCCTTCAATCAATTCAAATTCTACACGAAGATCTATTTCAGATTCCTCATACCCGGCTTCAAAAACTTTGTGGGCAGGTTCATTAAGCGTATATTTTGAAACATACACACCGCCTTCTTCCTGGGTAATGCGTTCTTCTTTCAATACCTCACTATCCAACAACGGCCATTTCTCTTTGGTGAAAGGAAAAGTTTTCTCACTGTTTCCATCATCAGTCATCAAAGTAATAGGAGTTTTCAGCGGAAACTTAATACGTGTATACTGATAAGCTGCACTGGAAGTGAACTTTTCTAAAAAAGCAGGAAAATCCTCCCCTTCTACATTGGCAGCAAGAGCCTCTGCTTTTCTTTTTGACATATTGCCACAGGACACACAGCAAACACCTGCTAACAGAACAGCTACCAACAGGTAAGACACAACTCTTTTTGTTTTCATAATTAACTGCATTTAAATTGGTTGCAAAGATAAAAGAAGTTTGAATGCGTTGAGTAAAAGAGGAAAAATATTTTAGTTACCTGATAATCGGTTAGTTTTAGTTTTTATTTCTTTCGCAAATACTCATAACCAAAACGGCAATAAAGACACTTCTTTTTATCACAATACTCTTTTTGAAGTTGCAGTAAAGCCTGACTATCAGCAGCTGTATGTACAGGTAGTCCTGCCCCACTCCACAGACGAGTCACATAATTATTTTCTGCCTTCAGCTCTTCCAGAAAATCAGTAGCACGATCACACAAACGTTCATCCGCTTTATGTAACCCGTAGGCATAAAGAAAAGGAATAACAGTATTAATAGCTAACAGATTTTGTGCGTTTGCTCCAATTCCTTTTTCTTTTTGGGGAGAAGATTTACCAAAAATAAAATGACTTTCCCAATAAGGAGAAGTCTTTGCTATCAATATCTGCCTGATCTCCTTTAATGTTTTGGCTTCCATCACACGTGAGAACAGCGAACGTTCCATCTGATAAAGAGCTGCCAACTGCGCCAAGCGAACATGAGGAAAATTACCCGGACGAATCCGCAGAAAACGCCATAAAGTAATATCCATTACAGCAGACAGTTCAAACTTATGCTGTAAATAGCGGAACTCATTCTGTAGTCGGGCCTGATAATCATCTGTAGCATCCTCTTCTAGTAACCCTGCCTGTCCAAAGAAGAAAGCTTCTATCTGTGTCAAATCATCCCGATGTTTGTCTACCGCACGAAAAGGGATCAAGTTGGCCCATGTCTCGAAAGCATCTCCATTCAGACCAAAACCAAAATTACGGGCCAAGGTAATAAAAAAAGCATCTTCCCAATTATTATTACAAGAATGTAACCGTTTGGCAATCACATCAGCCTTTTGCTGAAAACGTTCTATCTGTAATGCACTAAGCCAGGAGTGGATAGTTAGTTTGGGCAAAGCGGACAAAACGGAATAACAGGGAGGATAAATATCACTTGCATGAAGTTCTTCATAGTGTTGCTTTACATATTCCGGACACACAAGTAACAACTGGGGAACCTGCCCTCCATTGGAACAAAAGACCTCGCAATCAGCTTGTTCAACAACATGTAAGATAACCGAATCATAAGCTTTATCATGATCGTGTCCATGGCGATACCAATCGGAAGAAATCGTATGTATTTCCACATTACCCACCCAGAGAGTGCCGTCTATCTTTAGTTTGGCATTAAAAAAATCGGGACCGGCATGCGTATTTTGCAAACCGGTATCAATGACTTCTACCGGCAATCCTGAAGTTGTTTGCAATGGAGTTAGAGGGAATATTTTGTGTTTCCAGACATAGTGCAAGAGTTGTTCCATGTTAACAAGACGTTAATGTGTTCGACAAATGTAATAAAAATCTTATCTTTGCGACTATTATTTTGAATATAAGTCAGTAAAACAATGAAAATAGCATTAATCGGTTATGGAAAGATGGGTAAAGAACTGGAAAAAGTTGCCCTTAGCCGCGGACATCAGATAGTCTGCATTATCGACGTCGACAATCAGGATGATTTTGAATCTGAAGCATTCCGCTCTGCGGACGTGGCTATTGAATTCACCAATCCGACAGTGGCATACAACAACTATATTAAAACATTCAACGCCGGCGTAAAGCTCGTTTCGGGTAGTACCGGATGGATGGCAGAACATGGTGACGAAATAAAGAACCTTTGTGAGAAAGAAGGAAAAACACTTTTCTGGTCTTCTAATTTTAGTCTGGGAGTTGTTATTTTCTCTGCTGTCAACAAATATCTGGCAAAGATAATGAATCAGTTCCCAATATATGATGTGAGCATGAGCGAAACACATCACATACATAAACTCGACGCACCAAGTGGCACTGCTATCACACTGGCTGAAGGTATTCTTGAAAATCTGGATCGCAAAGACCATTGGGTAAAAGAAATAGCTGCCACAGCCAATGAATTACCTATTCACTCCATTCGCGAAGGAGAAGTTTTCGGTATTCACACCATTCGTTACGACTCAGCAGCCGACAGTATCTCCATTACACACGATGCCAAAAACCGTGGTGGATTTGCCTTGGGTGCTATATTAGCTGCCGAATATACTATGGATAAACAAGGATATCTGGGTATGAGTGACTTGTTTCCGTTTTTGAAAGAATAATTATAAATAAATTATATCATGGAAAAAGCAACGCGCGCACAATGGATTAAATGTGCCATCGTTATCCTCCTTTACCTGGCTTTTCTGGTATGGGTAAAAAGCTGGTGGGGACTCATCGTAGTTCCTTTTATCTTCGACATTTATATCACGAAGAAAGTCCCCTGGTCATTCTGGAAAAAATCGAAAAACCCTGCTGTACGTAGTGTCATGAGTTGGGTGGATGCCATTGTTTTTGCATTAGTAGCTGTATACTTCGTAAATATATATGTATTCCAAAACTATCAGATACCTTCTTCTTCTTTAGAGAAATCTCTGTTAGTAGGCGATTTTCTGTATGTAAGTAAAATGAGCTATGGCCCTCGTGTTCCCAACACACCTCTCTCTATGCCATTGGCACAGCATACATTGCCTCTTGTCAACACTAAATCATATATCGAGTGGCCGCAATGGAAATATAAACGTGTTCCGGGATTTGGCAAAGTGAAAATGAATGATATTGTAGTATTCAATTTCCCGGCAGGAGATACCGTAGCTGTCAGCTATCAGCAAACTGACTTCTACGACAACATCATTTATCGTGAGGGGAAAGGAACTTTTTC
The DNA here is from genome assembly GCA_019416685.1 of Bacteroides sp. GTDB lineage: Bacteria > Bacteroidota > Bacteroidia > Bacteroidales > Bacteroidaceae > Bacteroides. Next base: position 147,865 of record DXWV01000029.1, on the reverse strand, counting down.
CAATCCTATCAACATGGATAGTCTGAATCGCAAGCAACAACGAATCGTATACGACCTTTATCGGGATGCTGGCAGGAAATACGTACTTGCACACCCCGAAAAGTTTGGTGAAATAATCTATCGGCCGGTAGACCGTCGTGAAAACTATGTAAAACGTTGCGTCGGACTTCCGGGAGATACTCTTCAGATAAAAGACCGCATCATATACATCGATGGTAAAGCACAGGAAGAACCGGAAAACCTTCAATTCCTCTATACTGTACATGCCACCGGTAAGATGATACCCGACGAATTTCTCCATGACGAGTTGGGGTTAAGCAATGAAGATACAGAATACTACCAACCGGGAGCCACTGTTTTCTATTTGCCACTTACCCAAAAAGCACGCAATATATTGCTTGCACGTAAAGACCTCGTTACTTCGATAGAACCAATCTCAACAGAGAGGCCCTCACACGATCTCTACCCACAAAATTTGTATACAGACTGGACAGTAGACAATTATGGTCCCATATGGATACCGGCCAAAGGTTCCACCATCACATTGACAATGGACAATCTCCCTATTTATGAGAGATGCATTGTTGCGTACGAAGGCAACAAGCTGGAAGTGAAAGATGATGGTATCTATATCAACGGACAAAAAACAGACAAATATACCTTCCGGATGGATTACTACTGGATGATGGGTGATAATCGTCATAATTCACAGGATTCCCGCTATTGGGGGTTTGTACCCGAAGACCATGTAGTAGGCAAACCAATCGTAGTATGGTTATCTCTCGATAAAGACCGGGGATGGTTTAACGGAAAAATCCGCTGGAACCGTATCTTTAAATGGGTGAAATGAGTTGGTAAGTTAGTGAGTTTGTGAGTTCTCAGTAGTTATTATGAGGATCTACAACACAAACTCATAAACTAAAAAACTGAAGAACTAAAACGCCATGAAGAGAAATCTAAAATGGATAATAGCTTTAACCGGAGCAATAATCATCGTATTATTGCTCCGCAGTTTTGCTTTTACCTCATGCCTTATCCCTTCGGCAGGTATGGAAAATTCTCTCTTCCGCGGTGAACGTATATTGGTAAACAAATGGAGTTATGGACTCCGCCTACCACTGATGTCTCTTTTTTCTTATCACAGATGGAGAGAACGAAAAGTGAAAAAAGAGGATATTGTTGTATTCAATAACCCTGCGAGTACAACACAGCCCATTATAGACAGGCGGGAAGTATTTATCAGCCGTTGTGTAGGTGTACCAGGAGATACATTATTGATTGATTCACTATTTACGATAGTGTCCTCTCAAAGTGTAGCAGGGCCTGACCGTAAAAGATTATATACTTACCCAAGAACCAGAGAAGAACAACTTGATTCACTTCTGAGCATTTTATCCATAACTCCCAATGAACTGATGGGAGAGGATTCCGTCAATAACGTACGAAGTTTCAGTCGCTACGAATATTACTTGCTGGAACAGGCCATGAACGGATCAAACTGGATACAACCACTTGAATCAGACCGGGAAAAGCAAGTAGTTAACCCACTGATAATCCCCCAAAAAGGGATAGCTATCCGGGTATACCCTTGGAACAGGACACTACTCCGTAACACACTTGTATTGCATGAGGGTAAACATGCAGAAATCAAAAATGATACATTGTATGTAGACGGACACCCTGCACAACACTGTTATTTCAGCAAGGACTATTATTGGATGGCATCCAATAATTCCGTTAATCTATCCGATTCACGCCTTTTCGGACTCGTACCACAAGATCATATTATCGGAAAAGCCTCTCTTATCTGGTTCTCCAAAGAAAGTAATACAAATCTGTTTGAAGGCTACAGGTGGAATCGTTTCTTTCAACCTGTGCGATGAGAATAAATGATGAATATTTAATGATGAATTACAAATGAAAACTGTTTTTCTCTCTTCTGCCTATCTGGCTCCCGTAGAATACTATAGCAAATTGGTCACCTATGATAAAGTTTTTATCGAGCAGCATGACCACTATATGAAGCAGACCTATCGCAATCGCTGTACCATTGCCGGCCCGGATGGTGATATTGCACTTTCCATCCCTACCGTAAAGCCGGAAAATCCGAAATGTCCCATGAAGGATATCCGTATTTCCGATCATGGGAATTGGCGCCATATGCATTGGAATGCAATTGAATCGGCTTACAATAGTACGCCGTTTTTTGAATACTATAAAGATGATTTTCATCCGTTCTATGAGAAGAAATACGAGTTTTTAATCGACTTCAACGAAGAACTCTGCCAGCTTATTTGTCAACTGACAGATATTGAACTACACCTAAAGCGAACTACAGAGTATAAAACGGATTTTGCTCCGGATGAGTATGATTTCAGAGAAACCATCCATCCCAAAAAAGATTTCCGGGAGACGGATCCGGAATTTATTCCCCACCCTTATTATCAGGTATTCGAAGTCCGGAATGGTTTTCGTCCGAATTTAAGTATGATAGACTTACTATTCAATATGGGGCCGGAAAGCTTATTAGTCCTACAACCACAAACAAGAAAATAGAGCAATAACCTTTTTAAGATATTTCTAAACAAGAAAGCATCTTCAAACAATCTGTTTCTACTTCTTTTCGAGATAAAAACGAAGTAGAAGCAGACAGGCAGACTTATACTTAATCAACACATAGAAAAAGCATACTGAAAAAAAGTTTCTCCTTCCTTTCCAAAACCATTATTTCGTATTTTTATCACGAAGATACACCGTTACAAGCTTTTGAGATAAAATTAAAAAGTGCACCGGTACTCTAAAAATAAAATTCCTTCCGGATGATAACAGACTTTGAAAAGTTTAGTAAATTCAAAACAAAAACACTATGAAAGCAAGAGTTACCTCATTTATTGTCGTTTTATTGTTCATAACCGGCAATATGCATGCACAATCTATTTGGGATGTAGAGCATCTCAAAAACGTCAAACAATCTATACAGGAGCAACCGTATTCAGACATTTTTCAAGAACTAAAAGTAAAAGCCGATAAATTACTCAATGCAGTTCCTTATTCCGTCATGGATAAAGAAAAAACACCTGCCAGTGGGGATAAACACGACTACATGAGCCAGGCACGTTATTACTGGCCCGATCCGACAAAACCCGACGGCTTACCATACATCAGCCGCGACGGAGAATCAAATCCCGAACTAAACAAACTGGATCGTAATCGCTTGGGAAGTACAGCCAGCCGAATAACAACACTCAGCCTGGCATGGTATTTCAGCAATGACGAGCGTTATGCACAAAAAGCAACGGAACTGATCCGTGTATGGTTCTTTAATAAAGATACCCGAATGAACCCTAATCTGGAATATGCCCAAATGATTCCGGGACGCCATAACAACAAAGGCCGTAGTTTCGGAGTGATTGACACTTATTCCTTTATAGAAATGCTCGATGCAGTGCAATTACTGGAACAATCACAAGCATTCACCAGTAACGACTCCAAACAACTCAAAGCCTGGTTTGGGGAACTGTTAAACTGGATATTGACCAGCGAACAAGGAAAAGAAGAGCATGAGGCCAAAAACAATCACAGTATAGCCTATGATGCACAAGTAATCGCTTTCGCTATGTATGCCGGAGATCAGGCCACTGCAGAACGATTCGTTAAAGAATTCCCCGAAAAGCGTGTTTATAAGCAAGTTGAACCGGACGGAAAACAACCTCAGGAACTCCGCCGCACACTCGCTTTTGGTTATTCTGAATACAACCTTCAACACATGCTTGACATCTTTGTAATGGGGAAGAAAATGGGACTTTCCCTCGACAACAGTACTTCTTCCGACGGGCGTAACTTCTACAAGGCAACTGATTTTCTTGCAGCCTATCTGGGTAAAGATGTATCAGCATGGCCTTATCAACAAATCAGTGATTGGGATATGAAACAACAAGAGCTTTGCAAAGACTTGTATCGTATCTATCTGATGAATCCGACACGTACGGATTACCTTAACCTGTACAAAGCCAACAATAAGATAGATCTCAAAAATGAATTCATTCTACTTTATGTACGTCCCGAAGATATAAGTAACAAATAATATCTTATTCACAAAAAAAGCAGCAAAAGCTCATCCGGCAGAAAGTATCGGCCAGATGAGCTTTTGCCATTATCTGATCTATATATCCCCCCTATTCTATTCAGTAAATCATTTTATCCACCTTTCTCTAAAGAAATCCCAATTTTTCCACTTTATAGGAAAATATGTACCCGTCTATTTCCTCTACATGAGATACTTTTGTGATAAGTTTTATGATGTGATACTTTAAAAACCAATCAATTATGAAAAACTATTGGAGACTTTTCCTCTCTTTACTTTTTTTGTGCAGCACTTTATCCCTGCAGGCTGCCGTAAAATCGTTCACAGAATCTTTTGTTCTTTACACCAATTCAGAGGGGTTAACCGCCGCTTACAATGAAGGTTGGTGTCTTGATGGAAAAGGATCAGGAACTTTCGCCTATTATGCATCCCGTTCGGCTACATTTCCCGATGCACTTACTGACGGCATCGTCACTATGGAATCGGGCTGGCTGGACGTTAAAGGAGCTAATAACAATAAAGGAGCTGTATTTACCGTCACTGGTATCTCCGGACTGAAGTTAGCCTTTCAAAGTGGTAGCACCGCAACCCGCTATGTGCGTGCCGTTGTTTCCGGCAATTCAGGAACAAATATCACTCTATTAGGAGAAAGCGATGCCAATGAGGCTGGTGTGCTTGAAACCTCTGATTTGATCCCTGCCGAACAGTATACCATCACTGTTACTTCCTGGGCAGAAGAAGCTTGTACAAGTGGAGCCGATAGTCGCTTGTACTACATAGCTTTCATCACAAATTCCCAGAATCTTCCCAGTGCTGCCTATGTCTATGATTCTCAATATTCAAATTACTCCATTACCAAAGATCCGGTCTATCTGGCATTGGTAAAATCGTTCACGGTAACAACCATTGATGCAAACAACTACAACTCCATCCCGGGCACTTATTATAAAGAGAGCTTAAAAGAGTACGATCTGGTAGTGGCTTCTGAGTCTGTTGCCAGTACAAATAAATTTGGTATAGCCCTATCAGACCTGGTAGGAAAAGTTCCAATGTTAAATTTAAAAGCGTTTTATTATGGAAGTGCGTCTTGGAACTGGGCCAGTGCAATAAATCCCACAGCCGGTTCCACAGGATGGAATCAAATCATAGTATCCGATGCATTTAAAGCACACTCTCTATTCAAAGGCATCAATTTTGACGGTACCATCACTCTCTTTGACGGTACAGCAAAAACAAACAATAACGTACAGAGCTATACCTCTCCTAAAGAGATTATCGCTTCGGATGAAGTACTTGCTACCAATGCTTCAAACGGATACAATGCCATACATGAGCATAAACAGGGTAATGGTAAAAATAGCTATATACTCATTCCTCTCTCTTATGCCGCAATCGAAACTTTAACAATCGATGCAAAAACGCTGATTACAAATGCAGCTTCTTATCTGGCTGCAACAAAAAGTGAATATACCGTACCCGCACAAGTAGAAAATCCCGTTATCAGTTATGACACCGATAATAATGTAACAATCAGCTGCTCCACCCATGGAGCTACCATTTATTACTGTAAAGATGGCTCCGCCTTATCCCCTTCAGCCTCTGTATATACAGAAAGGTTTTCTTTAAGTACAACCACCACACTTAAGGCAATCGCTGTTAAAGAGGGAATGCTTCCGTCGGAAGAAGTTTCCGAATATATTGTGATTACCAGAGAATGCGGTCCGCAAGTACTCGATCCGGAGCGTCTGAATCGGGGAGCCATTGCAACCTACACCAACGATGGAATGCTGGTAAACTGGCGTTGGCTTGCTACAGATCCTGATGATATTGCTTTTAATATATATCGTGACGGTACAAAACTAAATACTCTACCCCTATCATCACGTACCAATTATCTGGATGCTGAAGGATCAGTTAATTCAAACTATACAGTCGAAGCATTGAGTGCCGGCAAAGTAGTTGAAACCGCTGTAGCATTAGTTTTGGAAAAAGGATACCTGAACATTCCTCTCGACCGCCCTCAAGGAGGCACAGTTCAAGGCAGTAGTTATACCTACACCCCAGGAGACGCAAGTGTAGGTGATGTAGACGGAGACGGTGAATATGAAATTATCCTGAAATGGGACCCCACCAATCAATGTGACAATGGGCAGAATGGCAGCCAGAACTACACCGGTAATGTTTATCTTGATTGTTATAAACTGAATGGAACCCAATTATGGAGAATAGATCTGGGAGTTAATATCCGTGCCGGTGCTCACTATACTCAATTTATGGTCTATGATCTGGATGGTGACGGTAAAGCCGAAGTAGCTTGTAAGACAGCCCCGGGAACCATTGATGGACAAGGAAACCATGTAATTATGGGTAGTGACGATCCTACTGCCGATTATCGTGGGACCTATGGTGGTAAGAAAGGGGTCATAAAAACAGGGCCGGAGTATCTGACCGTTTTTGAAGGAAGCACCGGTAAAGAACTCTCTACCGTAGCTTATGAACCAAGTCGTAATATAATCTCAGACTCAGCATGGGGTGACAGTTACGGAAACCGAAGCGAACGCTATCTGGCATGTGTTGCCTATCTGGACGGAAAGAAACCCAGTCTTGTGATGTGCCGGGGATATTATACAGCCGCTTATCTCTGTGCCTGGGATTTTGATGGTAAGGAGTTGAAGAAAAGATGGATGCACGCATCCACCGTCAAAGGGCAAGATGCCTATGGAGAAGGTGCCCATAGCCTTGCCGTAGGAGATGTAGATGGTGACGGATGTGATGAGATAGTTTATGGTGCTTGTTGTATCGATCACGACGGTTCGTTACTCTATCGTACGGGATTGGGACACGGAGACGCTCTTCATTTAGGTGACTTCATCCCGGATCGTGATGGTCTGGAAGTATTTATGGTACACGAAGAAAAGTCGGCCGCTTATGGTTTTGAAATGCGTGATGCCCGGACCGGAGAAATACTTTCGGGACGTAAAATGGGGGCAGACATCGGCCGTGGTCTTTGTGCAGATATCGATTCGCTTTCACGTGGTGCCGAATATTGGTCTTTGGCTAAGTTCAATCTAAGTAGCGATGGGAGTTCTTACAATAATATAACCTTCAATTGTAATGGCGACTCTATTTCCGGGAAACGTCCACCCGTTAATTTCCGCACATACTGGACAGGAAATCTATCTGAGGAAGTACAGGAAAAAGGAGTTATCTCCCAATGGGTAAATGCAACCTCCAGTTGTGCTACCGTGACCAACTTCGTATCGACTTATGGTTGCGGCGTAAACCTCATTAAAGATACCCCTTCGCTGCAAGCCGATATTTTCGGAGACTGGCGAGAGGAGTGTATCTATTATGATGAAGCCACCAAGAGTAATCTGATGATCTTCTCTACTCCGTTTACCTCTCCGTATCGGGTTCCGTGCCTGATGCACGATCATATTTACAGAATGTCTATCTGCTGGCAGAATGTAGCATATAATCAGCCCCCTCATTTGGGATATTATTTGCGTGACTATATAAAAAACCAACAATCCAACCCCACCGGCATATCACAACCCTCTATAACGGAAGAGCAAAGTAATATTGAAATACCTTTCACTCTTATTTCCGAGGGCATTGTTATCCGTTATACAGACATGAATAATACATCCTGCAACATTCGTGTTTATTCTCAGGATGGTTTGTGTGTGTATCACACAACAAATAAGTTTCAAGGAAACGGAGAAATTAAGCTTGAAGGTCTGGAAGAACTGAAAAAAGGCGTTTACCTGCTCTCTGTAGTTGCTGACGGAGTAAGAACTGTTAGGAAGATTATACGATAAAATAGAATAAAAACGAAATAAAGCCCATCATTGATAAACAGTATTTCAATGATGGGCTTACAAATTTTGTAAACTTGATTTAGAGATAAAATAGCCCAGTAAGCCAACCATTATCAGTAGTATAACTATAATACACTGATCTTTTTCTCAAAGTATATGAAACAACCTTCTCAATGCGTTGAGAAAAGTTTCTCAATACGTTGAGAAAAAACTCTCAAAGCATTGAAACAAAATTCTCAATACGATGAAACAAAATGAAACTTATACTAATCAGATAAACAGCATAGACTCTGTATAAAAGAAAAAACATCCTACGCACTCTCACTCTCTGATAAACAGACGAAATGAAAACAAGTGCGCAGGATGTATCGCTTATCAATAAGAAAGTATCTGTTTAAAGATCTTTTTATTTCAATTCAAAAGGAACTACCCCTTTAATATCGGCGGCAGAGGCAGCTATTACAGCTTCAAACTTACCCGGTTCGGCCACCCATTCATGTTTGGCGTCATCGAAGAAACTCAGGGCATCTTTGGCAATCGTAAATGATACGGTCTTTTCCTCACCCGGAGCAAGCTTTACTTTATCAAAACCTTTCAACTCTTTAACAGGACGGGGCAAAGATGATTTTTTATCACTGATATAGAGCTGAACTACTTCCTGACCTTCACGGGTACCCGTGTTCTTCACAGATACCGTAAAAGTAATTGTATCATCGGCAGACATCGTTTTCTTATCGGCAACCGGTTTACCATATTCAAATGTAGTATAACTCAACCCATAACCAAAGGGGAAAAGTGGCTTCACCTTCTTCTGTTTATCGGTCCAACGATACCCTACGAAAATGCCTTCATTGTACTTCTCGTTGACAATGTTACCTACCTTTTCATTGCCGGGATACTCACCCAGCTGATGTGCGGGCACGTCTTCCAGCTTAGCAGGAAAGGTAAAGGGTAATTTACCGGACGGATTCACATCACCAGTCAATACAGCAGCGATAGCTGTTCCTGCCTCCGAACCTAAAAACCATGCCTGCAAAATAGCGGGGACTTCTTTCACCCAAGGCATTGCAACAGCATTACCGGAGATATTGATTACAATCAGATTCTTATTAGCTTTGACGAGTTCTGTAATAACTTTATCCTGATCGTACGGTAAACCAAGTCCGGCACGGTCAGAGTCCTCACAATCCTGATGCGCACTTTTGTTTAATCCCCCAATGAATATTACATAATCCGCTTCGCCTGCCACACGTACAGCCTCAGCAATAAGTTCCTCCGGAGTACGGTCATCTTTCAGATTCTGCCCTGAAACGACGCCGTTGTACTCGCCACTTGCATCACCTACATAACCGCGTGCATAGACAACTTCTGCCTTATTACCAACGCGGTTGCGAATACCATCCAGCGGAGAGATTTCACGTTGCACTTTCAAAGAGGAAGAACCACCACCTACAGTCATCATCTTTACAGCATTCTCACCGATCACGGCAATTTTTTTTGTATTATCAAGATCGATAGGTAACAGATCGTTGTTATTTTGTAACAATACAATACCAGCCTCACCTATCTTGCGGGCAGCTTCATAATGTTCCGGCGATCTCATTGTACCATAAGGACGATTACGATCCATCGTTGTACGGAAGGCCAAACGAAGAATACGGCGTACCTTATCATCCAACTCTTTTGTACCTACTTTACCCGACTTAATACGTTCGAGATAAGGTTGCGCCAGGTAGTAGTTATCATAGGCATTACTCGTACCGTTAGACAAACCGTTGGTCCAGCTACCAAACTCCATGTCAAGTCCGTTGGTAATAGCCTGGTCTGTATCATGTACACCTCCCCAGTCGGATACAACTACACCATCGAATCCCCATTCACCTTTTAATATGTCATTCAGCAGGTATTGATTATGGCAACCATGCTGGTCTTTGTACAAATTATAAGAACCCATGATAGCCCATGTGTTACCTTCCTGAACGGCTACCTTAAAAGCAGGCAGATAGATTTCGTACAAAGCACGGTCATCTACTATCACATTTGTAGTGTGGCGATTCACCTCCTGGTTATTCAACGCATAATGCTTCACACAGGCAGCCACCCCATTCTTTTGTACTCCCTGTATATAAGGAACGACCATGCGCCCTGCCAGATAAGGATCTTCACCCATATATTCAAAATTACGCCCATTCAACGGTGTACGATAGATATTCACACCCGGCCCCAGCAAAACGGTTTTATTGCGATAGCGGGCCTCTTCTCCGATACTTTTTCCGTAGAGCATAGACACTGTCGGATCCCAGGTAGCAGCCAGACAAGTTAAAGCCGGAAAAGCCACACAAGAATCATTGGTCCAGCCAGCCTGATCCCATTCATCCCACAACACTTCGGGACGTATACCGTGAGGTCCGTCCGTCATCCAAAACTCCGGAATGCCCAAACGCGCCACACCCGGAGAACTGAACTTTGACTGTGCATGCGTCATGGCTACTTTCTCCTCCACTGTCATTCGGGACAGAGCATCCTCTACCCTCTCTTCAATCGGCTTACTATCGTCAAGATAAACCGGAGTCTGCGCAAAAACAGGCAGAACAGTCAGGGACAAGCCCAATAACATTGATCTTACTTTCATGATACTATTTACTTATTATACAAAAAAATTAAAATGAGACGTTTCGTCGTGTACCTGTTATTTAGCTATAAATATATTAGTTAAACGACAAACAAGTTCCTTTTTATTAAACAAATTCACTAACATTAAGAATTGCAGGTACCTGCCGTTTCTCAATTAAGTAATACGGCAGGCGCAAAACGCAGCAATCTTCTTATCTGTTATTTTACCACAACCTTATTTCCATTTACAAGGTAGACACCCATAGCCAGATTATGAACCGTAGTACAGCCTATTACAGAGGCTTCATAAACAAGACGCCCTTCTCCTGTGTAAATCTTAACAGGAGTCTCTACAAGGCTGTCAATAACAATACTACCTTTCATTCCCCGTACCGTTATTACATCGGTAAGCTCCGGAACAAGACCTGTAGAAGCAGACTTCAAAGTAACTGTATTCATACTCTGGGCAAGGTTCTCCATGCTCCCTTTTGTTCCGTCCAACGGAGTATAAATCTCCAAACTTGACTTCAGCATATCTCCTTCGCACAAACTCGCAATCTCTTCTGCGTTCATAGCAGAACGATAGAAAAACAGTTCGCTGTACAATCTCTCAACATTGGACGATTTATCACCAAGTGTAAATTTACCGGCAGTCAGTTTTTCTTTCAGCTCTCCCTCCAATACGTTGTCCACATAAAGTAACGTACGTCCTTGTGCATAATAATGTACCAGTGAGATAGTATGCCATTCACCATCACTGATGCCCGTCTTGCTTAAAATCTCTCCACTAACGGGTGATTGATATACGATTTCTCCGGTCTTATTGACAGTCAGCTTTCCTTCTGCAGCAGCATTTACAAATGAGGCAATTGTACCGGCCTCACCCCCTTTAACTTTAAAAGAGACGGTAAACGGATGTACCTCATTTTCAGGAGTAAACTCCAAATACGAACCGTTTTTCAAACTGCATGAAGTACCCGATACACGTTGCGGTAAAGTTTTACCCGCCTTTATAGCATCAAACAGAGAGGGAACCATCGCATAGAAAAACTCACGATGTCCTTCGGTCGTAGGATGATAAATATCACCGTCAACCTGATAGCCATCCGCCCATTGCCCGCTTCCGTTATCAATTGCTCCCAGCAGATTAACCGACGGAAGATTCCATTCATGAATCAGCATATTCATCTGTTTCACAAATTCATAATCACTTGCAGTGAAATCTCCACGAGTATAGCTATTTGTTACCAGGGGATATTTACCACTCTCACGCGCTTTCTGGATAAGAGTTTGCATGTTGGCTTTAAACTGATCGAAAGTAGCCTGCTTATCCGTTGCCTCATGAATGCCCTCGTTACCCAAAGAGAGACCAAAAATAACGTATTCACCGCAATCATGGATCAGATCGTTGAAACGCCCTAATAAGTTCAGTGTATTATTTCCATTCACCGAGATGCCCGATACAAACCAGGGAGAAGTACTGACCTGATCACTAAAACGCCCCTCTAACATCTCACCATACATATATGCATAACCCTGATTAGAGGTTGCTCCCTGGCCATTTGCAACCGAAGATCCCATCATTGATATTTTATAAGGATCAACCCCGTCGCCACAATCAATGTAATAAACATAGTTGCGAAGATCAAGTGTTACATTATATGTACCATGATTGATATTTATATCTTCCACTGTATATCCCTGAGTAGATAAAGCGACTTCATTTGCAGTCCCTTTTACACGTTTCATCTGATAATCCCAGCTCTTGTTCATCACAAAAATAAAGCGTTCACGATCACTCATACCAGATACTCTGTTAAGTTCGACTTTTCCACCCCATACACTTTTACCCTGATAAGTTAAAGGAACTCCTTTAGACTGATCCCAACCACCGGGAGTGACACTTCCAACAAGACTCCATTCCTGAATAGGAACAATAGTATACGTTTTTTTAGCAAGGTCCACTGTAATAAGTACTTCACCAATTGCAGCAGCAGTAATGGCACTTCCATCCGTAACCAACACATTATCATTGTTTCCTGCTCCCCAGGTTACACTTTTTCCTTCTTTAGTGATACTCTTAAAAGAAAATTCTCCGGTTTTCAACGAAGTATAGAGTTCAAAAACATTCGTTAATGTTCCATCGGCAGACACTATATGCATCGGAATATCCGTTCCTTCTTCTGTGGCTGTACCACTGATTGATAATGAAGTATAGTCAACTGCCGGTTCGGGACGTTCACCACCAGCATATTCTTCTATCCTTAATACATTCAAAGCAATATAAGCTCCGGTCTTTCTTGAAATGGTGAACTTTATCTTACCATCATTATCCGGATAAATTAGCTCTGACGTACAGACATTCTTTATATTCTGGTTAATACCCGTTCCTCCACAATCTTTTCCGGCTATCTGCAGTTCACCTTTATACAAGTTTAGTCCCGACATTGTATAGTATGCTGTACGTACATCATCCGCTTTCCGGCTTCCGAATGCATAGAATTTATATCCTTTCTGCGTATCCAGATTAGAAAAAGTAAAACTGCTATTGTCCTCACCGGACTCAATAAAGAAATAATCTTCCGTAGCAGATGCAATGGCAAGATCTCCTAAATCTTCAGCCTTAGGTGCAAGCAATCCACCTCCGCCACTTTTGCCGTTTGTAGAGAAACGTGTATCCAGTGTCAATGTATAATTGGTTGGAATATTTTCAGCATTGACTAAAGACGGATACACAGTACCGGCAACAGCATATTTATTCTCGGTTGTGTTATTAGTTATATTGTTCCAATAATGATTATTTGCATCGGGACCTTCCGTTAGAGTTCCCTGAGCCACTATCTGAGAGCCAAAATCAAAATAAAGCGTTTGTGTCAAAATCTGTGCCTGAAGAACAGAGCAACAGAAAGTTAGTAATAAAAGTAGTATATTCTTCATGATTATAATAGATTAATGTGTTAATAAGTTCTTTGACTATCCTTGCTACCTGAAAATTTCAGGTAGCAAGGATAGATTTCTATAAACAATCTTCTTACCTATATTTACTTATTTCCTGACTAAAGAAATAATACCTTTATCATTACCGGCAGTCATATCCAGTGTCAACACAGCTTCTACTCCGTCTTCGAGGGCAGCTCCGGCTTTATATCCAATATTTCCATCCCCACTAATCTCTATCAAATCTTTAGAGTCATCAGCTACGGTAAGCTTCAATTCATAATCCCAACCATTATCGGAATAAAACTTACAGCTGATGTAATCACAGCGGATACGTTTGCCTATAGCGGACGGTGCTTCCGGCCCGGCTATTCCACTAAAACGATACACCTTCGGAGATATTTCCGCCATGCGATAGGCACTATTAAGGTCCCAGGCAAACTGATTATCCATGGAAGAGCGAGCCAATCCCCATCCGAGAACTAATATGCTGCCATGTCCATCATTATCCAATCCAGACAGCGCACCTCCACTCATACGAACAGCGGACAGAACTTTTGTAGAAATATTGGCTACGACCTGATAATCACCACCAACTGGCAGAAATATTAGTTGCCCGTCATTATTCGTAAAGAAGTCGGGATCTGCATACCATGATGCAAGATCGTCAATGCCGGTAACCGTAACAGATTGGTTTTGAACCATAGCCAAAGTTGCTGTATAAGTTTCTCCATCTGTTGAAGCCATTTTCACTCCACCAAAGTTTATATTCTTTATCTCTATTTGCTGTGCACCCTCATCAGTTACAGTTAATACGGCACTACCAATCCCCTTTGTGACATCTACTACAAACTTATAAATATGTCCTTCTGTAAATGACTTCCCGTCAAGCAGATATAAATTACCATTATCATGCCCGGTATCACCACCAGTACCGATACCAACCAAATCACTGCTCGTAGTAAGTGCATCACTTCCAAACTCACCTCCCCAACCTTGCTGGTGGAAGAATTTAAAGTTTATGCTATTTGCTTTGAGTGAACGTCCGGCTACCAGTGTTATTTGATATTTCTTAGCTGTAATCTGTGACATGCACAAGCCATTCTCAGTAGTCCAACCCACTTCTTTTCCTGACAAAGAAGGTTTACCTACACCGTCACCAATCACCCAGATTGCTCCCGTACCATCTGTTTGTAAAGCTGCTGGAGCACCATCTTTCAGGGCAATGACACTGAAATATTGCAATTTCATATCAGCTTTGATGCGATAAGAACCACCAATCGGAAGGAATTTCAATTTTCCATCTGCTTCTTTAGAGAAGTAATCAGGATCAATGTACCAATTGTCATAGTCGGGCACCCCTGTTATTTCAAGCAAGTCATTTGTTTTCAGACTAAGGTCCATTGTGTATGTATTGGCATCCACCATATCCATCTCTTCACCATTCACCAGTAACTTCACAAAAGGAGAAGCCTCATATGAGAATGTATTGAACTTAATCTCGTAAGCCCCCGGATCAGTATTGGAGAAAGCGATCGTATTGTCTCCACCCACTGCTATCTGGTTATCATTGTCCCAGCCAAACACAAGTTCATTCCCATTCTCTCCTATTTTAGGAGTTTTGATATAAGCTTTCAATTTCTGAGGGAATTCGTTTGTCGCATTATATTGGAACGCCTCTGTACGTTCCATCCTGTACTCTACATTATCTTCGGTTACCAAAGTCAGATAAGGGAAATCCGGACGTGCCAATGATATCTCCTGCTCTGTTTCAGTAGTAGTAAAATGGATATTCTGCAAAACATATTTCAGTGTTGCCTTTCCATTTGCGATATTTGGTAAGAAGGGAATATAAATCTTCCCGGTATAGTTTTCACCACTTGTTTTGGTACGAATCACCGTTTCAGAAACTTTCTCTTCACCATAAAAAAGCTGTGCTTTCAGGGTAGACAAAGGTACTTCCAGATCGGAAGCTTTCACTGTGAATGGCAAGCTGTCACCAAACAATGCGTCAGCATCCTCCGTCTTCACATCCATACCCGGATTTCCCGGATTCCACTCATCATCGTTACAGGAGGTTACAGACAGTACTCCCGCCAACGCCAATGCTAAATATATATTCTTTTTCATATTGGTCTACTTTACTGATTGTTTTTCCTGTTATTTCTTCGCCCAACGATAAGAGGTCACTGATCTGCCTGGTACATCATAAGAGAAGTGCCGGCTACCATCACTGATCGTAATTTTTTTCTTCTGGTCATTGTTGTTCACAAGCACAAAAGCATAGGTTCCATCGGGATTCTCAAAGGCAGAATAGGTCAGGTCACTATCTGTATAACCACTTGTTCCGATACGTATAGCCCCGGGTTTAACTACCGTAGACATATGTGCAATAATATAATAATGAGAATTGCGTGTGATCGTTTTGTAATCGCTATTGTTAATATCAACAGCACCATAGCAAGTCTGGCAACCACCTTCACGGTTAGGGCCACGATCATTATCCAGCATCAGGTTCCATACGATAGCCCCTTTACACCAGTTATTAGCCGTTCCCAATGCCACTTCACGCATATCTTCCAAAAGACGCTTCCGAAGGTCGCGTCCGCTATTCCAGGTACCAATAGAGGTTTCGGTAAACAACAGACTCTTTTCCGGATTGGCTTTGTGAATGTTGTTTAACTCTTCACGGTTACCGCCATAATTATGGTAAGCAGCTCCCGTGATGTATTTGCTGGCCTCAGCGTCTTCATAAATTTTAGT
Source organism: Bacteroides sp. (assembly GCA_019416685.1). GTDB lineage: Bacteria > Bacteroidota > Bacteroidia > Bacteroidales > Bacteroidaceae > Bacteroides. The sequence goes on along the minus strand of DXWV01000029.1, from coordinate 131,647 downwards.
AGGATAGCTCTGCTGATCTTCAATATTATCATAGTTATAGTTGTGATCATAAGCATAGATCTTCACACCCAGACTTTCCATTTTCGGGCCAAGTTCCTTCACAAAATCTCTCTGTTCTTCCCAACTCATATAAAGGGAAGCTGAGTTTTGACGATTCAACGGTTCATTCTGTGGAGTTACAGCATAGATATTAATACCTTGTGCCTTGAATGCTTCTACCCATTTTGCAAAGTAAGTGGCATAATCTCCGTAATAATCAGGGTTCAATTGTCCATTTGTCCATGAGTGAAACGGTTCTTTGTCAGACAGGTTGTTCACCTTCATCCACAGCGGACAAGTCCAGGGAGAACCTAAAATCTTAATCGTAGGATTAATGGCCAGAATCTCTTTCAAGATAGGAATAATATACTTTGTTTCTTCATTCTGAAGAGCAAAATTCTCAATACCTTCGGTATCACAGCAGGTGTATTCACTCAGAGAGAAATCCGAACAACCAATTGCAATACGAATATAACTGAATCCATATCCACTGGTTTCAGAAAAAGTTTCCGTCAGGAATTTTATTCTGTCAGGAGGAGTCATCAACAAGAGGTTGTAGCAGGTAGAGCCGGTAATAGCTACTCCAAAGCCTTCCATATCCTGATAACGAGTAGCAGGATCAAGAACTATATTAGTAGGAGCCATGTTGTCTTTTTTGCTAAAGTACACACCATCACGGGTAAGATCCTTAGTCAGGCTCTCTGTTGTTGCATAAATAGTCACATCACCTCCTATGGGGGGAGTTACCGGAGTTTCTGCATCATCGCTGTTGCTGCAAGCAGCCAATATAGTGAAGCATCCAAGAAATGTCAATGCTAAGTTTCTCATATTTATCATAATCATTATTTGTTTTAGGGTTAATATCCGGGGTTTTGATGTATTTTATCGTTTGCATCGATTACTGTCTGAGGAATCGGAAGTCTGTAAGAGTTCACATCGAACTGATAAACCTGACTTTTGCGTCCGCTATCTTTAGCGTAAACAGCATTCATTACCTCTTCTACTTTATTCAGACGTACCAGGTCAAACCAACGCTGACCTTCAAAAGCCAATTCAAGGCGACGTTCCTTTAACAGCGCATTCAGCATTCTGTCTTTGTCTGTACGCACAGAAGAAGAAAGTTTGCTTAACTTTGCACGTTCACGTATCTGATCAATGATCTTGGCAGCTCTTTCCAGATCCGGAGTCTCCTTCATGATCAGGGCCTCTGCTTTCAAAAGTAGTACATCGGCATAACGATATTTGATAATACTACTGAATGCAGAACGGCATTTATACATGAATGGATAATTGTCCGCCGGATAATAGTTACTCCATGTACAATCATAGTAAACAACTGATTCATTGAAACGTACTTCGTCACCTTCGGATTTGAATGCATTGATCAGGTCACGTGAAGGAGTTACCCATTTAGCCCAGGTAAAGTTATTATTCCAGTTCGCCAGATCACGCCCGAACATCCAGGTACACCAGTTACCGGTTCCCTCAAACTGTGCCTCGAGGATAGATTCCTTTGTATTTCTCATTTTTGCATCGCTACCTGCTGCATTCATACCAAACAGGTCATTAAAATTATCTACCAGTTCAAAACCGTCAGCAGTTACCTCATCACAATACTGAATCACCTTGGTATAGTCTCTTAAAGGTTTTTCTGCATAGATCTTTGCAAGCAATGTACGGGCTACTGATTTGGTGAACAGTTTCTTATTACCGGGATTGTTGTCCGGTGCATTCTTCACTGCATCCAGCAAATCTTTCTCTATTTGCTGATAGGCTTCCAGTTCCGTATTCTGAGGAGGGAAATATTCCGGATAAACCTCACCAACCGTTTCAGAGGTTATGTCAGCAGCTTCTGTAATGATCACCGGAAAGTCTCCCCAGAGACGTACCATATCGAACATAACCATTGCCCGGAAAATCTTTGCTTCTGCCTTGTATTGTAAACGCTCAGCAGAAGTCAGTGCATTGTCCGTCACAGCATCAATATTGCAGATCAGTTTATTGGCACGGGCAATATCCTCCATATAGCGATCCCAGTCGCGGCTCAACACTGGATTGGAACCTTCGATAGAGTTATTTTCAAAAGGTACTACTTCCGCACCGGTCGTTCCGGCATACGCATTATCGGAATGTGAATCTGAAATCAATAACAAATCTACATACCAGTGTTCCTGGCGATCCTGCATTTGTTTATAAATAGTAGTCAGGTGGCTCTCTACGGCCGCTTTATCTTTAAATACAGCCTTACTTCCGGTGTCTCCTACTCCTTCTGTCAAATCAGAATAGGTATCAAGCGGACTATAATCTAATGAGCAAGAGCCCAGACTCAATAGCAAGCTGGATGTTAATCCACAAAATATATACTTTAGTTTCATACAATCTCTTTTTTAGAATTCAACATTAAGGCCAAACGTAAATGTTCTGCAATGCGGATAGGTACCCCAATCGATACCTTGTACCGAACCGCTATTTCCCCACTGATTCACTTCCGGGTCCATACCGGAATAGTTGGTCCACGTCAGCAGATTGGATGCAGTAAAATAAGGTTGCAGACGGGTTATACCACATTGTTTCAACAACTTACTTCTGAAGTTATAAGACAAAGAAACATCCTTCAGACGCAGATAACTTCCGTCTTCTATGAAGTAAGTGGAATTCTTCAGGTCGAAACCGGCTTTGGGTACATCTGTAATTTGTCCGGGAATTCTCCAACGGTTCAGCACCCGGGTAGACTGGTTCTTCCCATCATACATACCCTCTGTCTCGATACGGGAAGCATTGAAAATATCATTCCCGTAAGAACCCTGGATAAAAATACTTAAGTTAAAACCTTTCCAGGAGAATGTATTCGTCATACCATATGTGAAATCCGGATTCGGATCACCGATATAAGTACGATCCGATGTAGTGATCTTACCATCCCCATTCAGGTCGCGATACATCAATTCACCTGTTTCCGGATTTACACCATCACTGATATATCCATAAAATCCACCAAGCGAACGACCCGGTTCATTACGTACTACATAGTCATTGGTGAAATCGCTGGTTTTTGCATCATAATATACTTTCTGAAGCTCCAACTTGGTCAACTTATTCTTATTAAAAGAGATATTAAAATCAGTATTCCATTCAAATTCACCTCTGAAGTTTTTGGAACTGACCGCAAATTCAAACCCCTTGTTTGTCATTTCTCCCTCATTACGGGCAATAGAATTGGCTGCGGCAGCACCGGCAGGCAACGATACATTCATCAGCATGTCCTTGGTCTTTTTATAATAGTAGTCCATGTTGAAAGTCAACCGACCATTCAGTACAGTAAGGTCAATACCAATGTTGGTTTGTGAAGTTGTCTCCCATTTTAAATCGGAAGTACGCAGGTTGGCCTGGCTAATCGTTGGAAGTGCATTAACATCTTCTTTCACTGTCCAGTCCACACGATTTATATTGTAACGTTGCAGATAAGCATAGTCTCCTATTCCCGATTGGTTACCGGTCTGTCCCCATCCACCACGAATCTTTAAATCGTCCAACCAGGTAAGATCCTTCATAAACGCTTCGGACGAAAGACGCCATGCGGCGGAAAATGACGGGAATACCCCCCAACGATGGTCGGGATGTAGTTTGGAAGAGCCATCGGCACGTACATTGGCAGTAAACAAATACTTGCTGTCATAATTATAGGCAGCACGGGCAAAGAAAGACATAATTCCCCATTGAGAAGCTCCCGAACCTGTATTGTTCCAAGATATTTTATTAGCAGCATTCAACGTCTGTATCAGATCATTACGATAATGAGAACCATTAATATAGCTATTGGTATAGTCGGAATCCGTCCATGATGAACCACCCATCACTTCCAATCCATGTCTTTTGAAATTCTGATTGTAAGTCAGGATATTGTCAAAGGTCAATACGGTATTCATGTTACGTGAGTCGGAACCTTCACCATATTGATTACGTCCCCAGGCTGTGGAGATAGGATCAAGAAAGGTAGTGCTGATTGCATTTCGGCGGTCGATGGTAAAAGTTGATTTGAACTTCAACTGAGGGATAATCGTAACCAAGACATTACCCGATGCCAGTAAACGGTTTTCACGGTCTTTATTGTTCTTTGAGCGAGCCATATTCTCCAATGGATTCGTAATATTGCTCACACCGTAGAAATTATTGTAATACTGTCCCGGATTCAATGAATCCCAAACCGGAGCATAAGTAGGAGTATTAACGACAGCCAGAATTACACCACCACGGTTAGCGCCTGTTCCCATAGCACCTCCGCCATTACTGGAATAATCCGAATAAGAAATATTGGCACTTACATTTAACCAGCTACGAATCTGATTATCCAGATTCACACGGAAATTATAACGCTTATAGTAAGAGATGTCCAGTACTCCCTTCTCATTCAGATAACCGGCTGAGATGTAGTACTTCATTTTATCATTTCCATTTGAAACAGCTACCTGATAATTCTGAGTATTACCGGTACTGAATGTTTCATCAAACCAGTCAGTACGATCAGGTAACCCCTCAGGCAATGTAACAAGTCCGATTTCGTCCTGCAATTCCTTATACTGTGCAGAATTCAATGCATCCATTTTGCTGGCTACTTTATTCAAACCAAACTGTGCGTTCAAAGAGACCTTTGCATTGCCCGTTGCACCAGCCTTGGTTGTAATAAGAATAACACCATTCGCAGCACGTGAACCATAGATAGAAGCCGAAGAAGCATCTTTCAGAATCTGCATACTCTCAATATCATTGGGAGAAAGAAACTTTATATTATCCACCGGTACACCATCTACTACATAAAGCGGATCGTTGCTTCCATTCATAGAGGTTGTTCCACGTACACGGATAGACATCTCACCACCGGGCTGTCCGTTTGGTTGCATCACAGAAACACCGGCAGCCTTACCTTGCAGTGCCTGTCCTGCCGAAACAATCGGACGCTGGTCAAGGTCTTTTGTAGAAACTGTTGAGATAGAGGTAGTCACGTCTTTTCGCTTCACAGCACCATAACCGATAACAACCACCTCATCCAGCACTTCATTATCTTCATGTAAAGTGACTTCCAATGTTGGCGCGGCTTTTACTTCCTGGGTCTTATAGCCCACATAAGAAACAACTAAAATAGCATTTGGGCTTACCTGAAGGGTAAAGTTACCATCAAGATCGGTAATAGACCCGTTCGTTGTACCTTTCTCAAGTACACTGGCACCAATAACAGATTCTTTTTGAGAATCCAGTACCTGCCCTTTTACAGTAATCTTTTGTGAAAACGCACTTAACGAGAAAAACATTGCCAGTAAAGCAAAGAGAACCTTTCGGTTCACAAGGAGGGATTTCCACCTGTTCTTTTTCATACGTATTAATTTAGAATTGAACAATTAAAGTTAATTTGGTCCGGATTTCATTTGAACTCAAATGTTCTCGCAAACCGACACAGCAAAAGTATAAAGAATGGTAAATCAAAATAAGACGATTAAAGAAATAGTGGATTAACAATTAAAGCATTACATTGATAAACAAAAGAATAGCAATCAAAATCCAATTATAAAAAGTGGATAAATTAGAATCAAACACAGACCTATTCAGGTCTGCTTCTACTTAAAACAAGCCATAAAATAACCGACATCTTACTATAACTTCGTCAACCGGACTGTTAACGAATCTCTTTCACTCTCTCCTCGAAGTCATCCCGTGAAATACAAGCTTTGTTTTTCACTTTAGAGCGATAGTTATAAATCGTATTCACAGAATAACGAAGAAATTCCGCTATCTGCGAGCTATCTTCAATACCCAGACGAATCAATGCAAATATCCTTAACTCTGTATTCAGCAATTCACCCCGTTTCAATATAATCTGCCCGTCATCCTGCAACAAAGCATTAAACTTCTTCACAAAATCGGGGAATATATGGAGGAAAGTAGTATCAAAGTTCACATAGAGTTCTTCCAATTCACTATCAAGTGCATCTTGCGAACGAGTGATCTTTAGCAGATCAGCAGTTTGCCCGGCAGAAATCTTTTTATTGACCATACGCCGATAAGCATCCAGCTTATCAATATAGGTAGAGCAGAGCTTGACAAAACGAGCAATATACTCTTCCTTAATCTGATTAGATTCGGACAGTTCGAGGTTGGTGGACTGGAGGCAAGTATTCATCGCACTCAGTTCTTCATTCAAAGAATTTAGTTGTTCGTTGGCTGTCTGAAGATGATTACGTGCCACAGATAATTTTTTCACCTGACGATAAATATAAACCAGAGCAACCAACAAAAGCACCAGCAAAACGGTAATAAGCAATGCATACTGTTCCAATCGCCCGTTTTGTTTTTCAATCATAGCCTGATATGTCTTATCAATCAGAGAAAGCACATCTGCACTTTGCCAACTCCGCAAACGGGCATTGTAGAATTTTGTTTCATTCCAGGAGAAACGCATATAGCGATAGGCCCGTTCTACATCTCCTTCTTCATAAAGCACCTGGGCAAGCATCCACAAAGAAGCATGGTCTTTGGTGGCCGACTGTATATCTGAAATAGCTGAAAGAGCCAGGTAGTATTTTTCTTTTTCCGCATCCCCCTGTTCCTGAAAGATAATAGCACGATAATAGGTAGCAATGGCATATTGAGGAGTACCAAAAGTAGCTTTCGACAAACGCATATCATTAAACTTCAAGGCCTCATCATATTTATGATTATCCCGCAACTTATCTTCATGCAATGCCAGATAGTCATCCGATTGTGGGTCTAAAGAATGATTAAGTGAATCTTTATATGCCTGAGAAACCCTCCAGTATCGGGCAGAACTAATTTTATCCTGTGTATAAACCCCCATTTCACCGTAAGCACGATTATAACAAGCATAATATTTTAAAACAAACTGATCATCAAGTGTTTTACGGTCAACAGCTTCAAGCAAGTCTACCGCCTCCTTATACATGCCCGATGAAGAAAGTAAATAAGAAAGTTCTAACCTGGACTGATCCTTCCGAACAGAATCTCCCAATTTCTCTGCAATCAGTATGTTTTCATTCAGATAATGAATGGCCGAATCACAGATAAAAGCTTTATACTCTTCATAAAGCTGCATATTCAAATTATATCGTTCTACTGAGAAAGGGATTGTTTGAAGAGTAGTCATTGTTAACTGACGAATCTGAGCCTCCTTTTTCTGCACATATACTTCGTGACCGGCAATCACTCTATCAAGTACATTTAGCAAAGAATCAAGATTGGTATTGGCAGATACCAAACGAGCAGTCAGGGTTAATGATAAAAACAGGAGCCACTTCTTTGTCATCTAATTTTCATATTTTTGAAATGAAAGTATCAGTATCAACAAGACAAAGGTAAAACAAAAAACTTTATCTTTGCGAACAAACTTATCAAATTGTATCTTATAAAGAAAGTGAGATCAGGCAATACGAAAATAAAATACCCTATTACGTTACCTCAGCCCCTTCCTATCACACATTATAATCAAACGAACGAAAGGCCGCAATTGAACGATGTACGACATGTGCATGTCGTGCTGTACGAGATGCACATGTCAGGATGTACCACATGTACATGTCGTACTGTACCAGATGTGCATGTCGTACAACGTTCTTCACCGGGATAAAAGAGATACCCCAGAAAGAAAAGCCGTAAGTGTTATGATATCATTTATAAATCAGCGTAGACAGATATTCCTCCGCAAACATCTCATTTGCTACTTCAAGAAGGTTATCTGCCGTTAATGTTTCTATACGCTTACAGACTATATCCAGATTCTCGAACTTATTATAATGCAGGAAGGTTTTAGCCATACTCAAAGCATTGTTTTCAAAATTATCCGATGCTACACAAATCTGTCCTATCAACTGCTTCTTTGCAGCTTCAATTTGCGAAGAGGTCATCTTTACATCACGCATCCGCTTTAGTTCCTTATAGGTCAACCTCAAACAAGTATCCACATCTTCAGGATCTGTACCAAAGTAAATAGAAAAAGCCCCGGTATCCGTATAAGAAGTAAGATTGGATTCTACATTGTATACCAATCCACGGCGTTCACGTAAAGCTACATTCAGACGACTGTTCATACCGGGCCCTCCCAGAATATTATTCAACAGATAGAGGGCTGTACGTTTATCGTCGTAAGCATTATATCCCCGGCTCCCCAACATCACATGGGCCTGATGAGTATCTTTCGACACTACCAAACGTTCAGGGACATATAATGGTGGTGGAGTGCGTAAATTTTTCACCTCACCTGCGGGTATATCTGCCATTAGTTTTTCCAGCATATGAACCAACCTCTTAAAATCAATCTTTCCCTGAACAAAGAAAACCATATTAGAGGGCTGATACAATCGTTGTGTAAATGCCAATGCATCATCTGTCCGGAATTGTCTCAATGATTCCGGACGTCCCAAAATATTACGCCCCAACGGATGTCCGCGGAATATCATATCTTCAAAGTCATCAAAAATTAATTCTGAGGGATTATCCTCATAAGATTGTATTTCATCAATGATAACTTCTGTCTCTCTTTCTATCTCACGCTGTGGAAAAGTAGAACGGAATACAATATCGACCAGCAATTCCACCGCACGCGACAGGTCATCGGCCAGAAAAGCAGAGTAAACTACCATCTCTTCTTTATTGGTATAAGCATTCAAATCACCTCCCACTGCTTCCATACGGTTCAATATATGCCAAGCTTTCCGCTTTTGCGTGCCTTTAAAGATAAGATGCTCCACAAAATGTGCCATTCCCTGTTCATTCTCAGCCTCATCACGAGTACCGGCATTCACGGCAAAGCCACAATAAGTCACGTCGGAAACGACAGGTTTACAAATAATCCTCAAGCCATTTGACAGAGTATGCTCGACCTGCTCCGTTAGTAAATTCTTCATTATCAGTACTAAGTTTTATTGATGCTACAAAAATACAATAAAACTTATTGTCGTTTATAGAAAATTGCAGATATTTGTAGACTATAACAGCGACAACGTGTATGGAAAAGATTGGAATATTCTGTTCTGCATCAGAAAACATTGACAAAATGTATTCCGATGCTGCTGTCCGGGTAGGCAAATGGATAGGTGAAACAGGCAAAACTCTTATATATGGCGGTGCCAGTCTCGGACTTATGGAATGTGTAGCACAGGCAGTAAAAACAAATGGTGGACACATTATAGGTGTAGTTCCTGCCAAACTCGAAGAGAACGGAAAAGTCAGCACGCTACCGGATCGTATTATTCATACCCATAACCTCAGTGACCGTAAAGATATTATCGTAGAAGAATCAGATATATTACTGGCTCTTCCGGGAGGGGTAGGTACATTGGACGAGATATTCCACGTCATGGCAGCCGCATCCATCGGTTATCATCATAAGAAAGTGGTGTTTTACAATGTGAATGGTTTCTATGACACCTTATTAACAGCACTCAAAGAGATAGAAAATAAAGGGTTCGCCCGCCATCCGTTCTCTACATACTATGACATAGCCAACACACCGGAAGAATTAAAAGAAATAATGACCATATGATAGAATCCATTAAAGACCTTTTGCAAAAGGAAGCACAAGCAGTGCTGAATATCCCCGTAACAGACGCCTATGAAAAGGCTGTAGACCTTATCATAGAACAAATTTGTATCAAAAAGGGTAAACTTGTAACCAGCGGTATGGGAAAAGCCGGACAGATTGCCATGAACATTGCTACTACATTCTGTTCAACCGGCATTCCCTCTGTTTTTTTACATCCAAGTGAAGCCCAACATGGCGATCTGGGCATTTTGCAAGAGAATGATTTGCTATTACTCATTTCCAACTCCGGCAAAACACGTGAAATTGTGGAATTAACCCAACTGGCACACAACCTGAATCCCGGATTGAAATTTATCGTAATTACCGGTAATCCGGACAGCCCATTGGCCGATGAGTCAGATGTCTGCCTCAGCACAGGTAAACCAGCGGAAGTATGTACATTGGGAATGACCCCTACTACATCGACTACTGCAATGACTGTTATCGGAGATATTCTGGTTGTACAAACCATGAAAAAAACTAAGTTTACGATTGAAGAATATTCCAAACGCCATCATGGTGGTTATCTGGGAGAAAAATCAAGAGAATTATGCGTAAAGTAATCGGTATTGGTGAAACGATTCTTGATATCATCTTTGAAGGGAACCAGCCCTCGGTTGCTGTACCGGGTGGCTCTGTCTTCAATGGTATCGTATCTCTGAAACGTGCAGGCATAAATGTATGTTTCATCAGCGAAACGGGAAATGACCGTGTAGGCAATATTATTCTACAATTCATGCAGGATAACGGGTTGCCAACAGAACATGTAAACGTTTTCCCCGACGGAAAATCACCTGTATCCCTTGCCTTTCTGAACGAGCACAACGATGCAGAATACATTTTCTACAAAGATTATCCCAAACAACGCCTTGATGTATTACTTCCGGAAATACATCAAGACGATATCGTAGTTATCGGTTCTTATTATGCACTCAACCCTGTACTCCGCGAAAAAATAGTGGAGTTACTGGAAACAGCAAAAGAGAAAAAAGCGATTATATATTACGACCCCAATTTTCGTAGCTCACACAAAAACGAAGCTATGAAGCTCGCATCTACCATTATTGAAAATCTGGAGTACGCAGATATTGTGCGTGGCTCAATAGAAGACTTTTTCTATATGTATGGGCTGAATGATACAGATAAAATATATAAAGATAAGATTCAGTTTTACTGTCCCAATTTTATTTGTACAGCAGGAGCAGAACAAATATCACTACGCACTAAAAGTTTCCGGAAAGACTATCCGATAGAACCATTGAATGCAGTTAGTACTATCGGAGCCGGCGATAACTTCAATGCCGGACTTATTTATGGTATGCTGAAATATGACGTACGCTATCGCGACCTGAATGAACTGAACGAAGAAATATGGGATAAAATCATCGGATATGGCAAAGCTTTTGCTGCAGAAGTTTGTAAGAGCTTCCATAATTCGGTTTCAAAGGAATTCGCTGAAAAACTTATTGAGAAATAAGAAACTGTTTTGATTTTTATAGAATCTCTTTTTTTGTTTATTTCGGGCTTCTTCAGTCTTCTTTTTCGCCCGTTTGCAACTTCGCTTTTAGTCACATAGCCCGCTATGCTCCTAAAAACAAAGCTGCAAACGAACAAAAAATAAGACTAAATAAGCGCCGAATAAAAATCAAAACAGTTTCTAAGATCCAGGCATTCTACGTTTCAGAACCGGCATGGGGCTTCTTATATGACTTACGTGAGTATTAAAAACTCTGTAGTTTGTCTAATAATCGCAAAGTAATGACAAAGTCTGCCAGTTATTCATATCTTTGCAATTAGAGTTTTAGACAATATACTATGTATAAGAACCTGATCAACTGGCTTGCTATTTTCCTTTTGCTTCCTTCATGTTCCAAAACGCCTCCGAATATCTCGGTTGTTTGTGAGGAGAATAATGTAGGAAACTGCATCATTAAGTGGGAAACTGCCCCTCTTATTCAGGGACAGGTGAAAGTATATGCGTCTACCAATCCGGAAATGATACCGGAAACACTCCCAATTGCCGCTGCTCCTATTTCTGACGGTAAAATGACCATTGTCACAGATGATCCTTCCAGGCGCTATTATTATATGATGGTATTTAACAATAAATACCGTGTAAAAATAGCAACCCGAAATGTGAATATTCCCGGTATACAAAACTTCCGTGATCTGGGTGGGTACAAATCTTCTGCCACAGGAAAAAATGTTCGTTGGGGTATGCTCTATCGCTCGGCGCAAATTGACAGCCTCGGTTGTGCCGCACTCAGAGAGCTAAGAAATATAGGAATAAAAACCATCATTGATTTTCGTACTCCCGAAGAACGGAATAACTATCCACAGATTCAAAAAGGTTTCAATGTAGTTTACATTCCCATTGCAACAGGTAATATGGAAAAGGTATTACAAGGCATACAAGAGGGAAAAATCAAGGGGGATACCATCAATCGTATCGTAGAGCAAATGAACCGTAAACTGGCAATAAACTATCGTGATGAATATAAAAAGCTTTTCAGCATTTTGCAGGATCAAAGCAATTATCCCGTCATCATTCACTGTACTTCCGGTAAAGGACGCACAGGTGTTGCCTCTGCCATCATTCTTGCCGCTCTGGGTGTAAACGAAGATATCATAATGCAGGATTATCGTTTAAGTAACGATTACTTTAATATACCCAAAGCCTCCAAATATGCCTATAAACTTCCGGTGAATTCGCAGGAAGCCATCACTACCGTTTATACAGCAAAAGAGGATTTTCTGAATGCTGCCAAAGAAGAAATAGAACGGACGTATGGAGATGTACCGACTTACCTTGAAAAGGGGCTCGATCTCACCACTCAGGACATCGAACAAATACAAAGTATTTTGCTGGAATAATACTAATGAGAAGTATATATCTGCTTTAATATACTTCTGGCAACGTGTGGACGATAATGTGAGTCCTCGTAATAGTTATGGTAATCAACCGTAACCTCATTTGTTCCCGAGAAATCAAAAACGTTCTTCTCTCCAAATATTTCCCTGAGAATCTCCAGATCCTGAGGATTCAATTTTATCTGATCAAATAAAGGACTTATCACAATCTTATAATCAGTGTGATGCTTTTTAAAAGTTTGTATTATTTCTTCCAGCATTTCCCGTTGCTTAATCATTATGACAGGTCTTGACACAGAATCAGGAAAACTTTTGTCCTCAAACACCTTCAGTTTCTTTTCATTATAAAAAGTACCATCAGCTATCTCTCGTTCAAACTCCACAGATTTAGCCTCGTTAGTATTCTTGTTATATCGGAACCGCTCATCTGAAAGTAAATAACTTTCTGCCATATACCTCTTCACTTTACCGCTAAGCTTGAAATCTGTTAAGGCATACAGAAACTTCGGATTAAAGAAAGCTTTAATAAATGAACAATGAAAACCAAAAATATTCGTATAATCCTCCAACTGAGGAGCAATACAATACAGATGTCCATCTTTACTTTTATCTTGTTCAAGAATTGACTTATCAAGTATTAGTAAAGTATTATGAATACTATTTCCACTTTTGTCTATATACATCACTTTTTTATACAATGCATACAATGACTCCAAAGACGCATCAAAATGAAAGCAACTACTACTATCCGGCAGATACTCTTTCCAATCGGCTATCTCGTAGTACATACTTCTTGAATTCCCGAAAACAAAAGAATCATAATGAAGAGCAATATGCCGTTTTTCAAAGGTAGTTGTACTTATATACCCGGCATTTAAACCGACACCGGGCTTTTCATCTTCAGCATAGAATGCATCGTAATCATAGATAACTTTAAAAACATCCAAGGCAAAATATAGCACTAACAATAGTACAAACGGAATTACCATCAGCAACGTCTTATATATAAACTTTTTAATACCGCTCTTTGTCATACCAATATCTCTTAAAACTGAAAATAGATAAACTGGGTGCTTTGACCTGCCTGCCAAAACAATACTGAAATGATCGCATAATAAATAGCATATCTGAGCAAAGGAGACTTTATCTGCCCATCCAATTGCAAAGCGTGTTGCTTATCTCTCTGTATCCATTCTACAAGTATCAACACCGCAATAAACATACATGCCATCTTTCCTTGTTGAGGAATTTCAAAATGCCCATTAGTTATCATACGAACAATATACTGCCAGGCATCGTATATCGTCCCGGAACGGAAAATAATCCAGCCCAACACAACCAAAATGAATGTACATATCATCTGGATTGTCTCTCGTAACGTAGGAAGCTTTTTACCCTTAGCTACAACATCCGTAAATCTACGATTCCTACCCAGCAGTAATAAAGGCAAGAATAGTAAAGCATGAAAGGCCCCCCAACAGATAAAAGTCCAGTTAGCTCCATGCCACAGGCCACTAACCAGAAAAATAACCACTGTATTACGGAAGCTTTGCCATTTTCCTCCCCGACTTCCTCCCAAGGGAATATAAATATAGTCACGAAACCAGGTAGTCAGAGAAATATGCCAACGCCGCCAAAACTCCGCAATATCCCGTGAGAAATAAGGAAAATTAAAGTTCCTCATTAGATTGATACCAAACAGACGAGCCGTACCTATTGCGATATCAGAATAACCGGAGAAATCTCCATAAATCTGAAAAGTAAAAAGTACTGCTCCATAGAAAAGAGTCAGACTATCATATTGATAGTAATTCTCGAAAATCTGGTTAACAGCAACCGCACAATTATCAGCAATCACCAACTTCTTAAATAGTCCCCATAATATTTGCCGCATCCCATCCGTAGCTTTAGCATAATCAAAACTACGCGATCTCAGGAATTGAGGCAGAAGATTGGTAGCCCTCTCGATAGGTCCTGCTACCAACTGAGGAAAGAAACTAATGAAAGCGAAGAAAGCAACAATATCATGTGTTGGTTTCATTTTATGCTGATATACATCAATCGTATAACTTAATGCCTGAAAAGTATAAAAACTGATACCCACCGGCAAAAGAATATCCAATGTTACCCAATCCAGTTGTAATCCAAAAGTAAGAAATAGTTGTGCAAAGTTCTCTGCAAAGAAATTGTAATACTTAAATATTGCAAGGACCAGCAGGTTCAGCAATATATTAGCAACACTTATCCATTTCTGTAAGCTACGGTCTCCTTCTTTTTTTTCAAGCAAAATACCACTTCCAAAACTACAAAAGGTTGTAAATGCTATAAGAATCAGAAAACGTGCATCCCACCACCCATAAAACAAATAACTGGCGGCAACAATAAACAAGTTCTGCCACTTTAACGGTTTAAATACAAACCAATAAAGTAGAAAGACGATCGGCAGGAAAATTAAAAATTCAAAAGAGTTAAATAACATTTCTCTCAGATTACGCTGTAATGCACTAATAACGGCAATATACCTTTGTAAGTATGCAAAATTAAATAAAAAACAAACAATGCTATAGCCAAAAGAATTAGTTTCCACTAATTTTACGTATATTTGTCCCCGAATATAAAGATATACAGAGATTTAATGAAGACATTTGAAGAGCTTGGCGT
>DXWV01000029.1:40314-116480 GCA_019416685.1 Bacteroides sp. | reverse complement strand
AGAGGAAGTGATTCCGTACCTTTTAGGAGAAAATAATGATGTAGTAGCTCTTGCCCAAACAGGAACTGGGAAGACAGCCGCATTTGGTCTGCCGCTGATACAACAGATTAATGTAAAGAACCGTGTTCCCCAATCGCTCATCCTTTGCCCCACACGGGAGCTTTGCCTGCAGATAGCAGGTGATTTAAATGATTATTCCAAATATATCGACGGATTGAAAGTACTGCCCGTATATGGTGGATCATCTATAGATAGCCAGATACGCAGTCTGAAGCGTGGTGTGCACATTATAGTAGCCACTCCGGGTCGTTTGCTCGATCTGATGGAGCGTAAAACCGTCTCCCTCTCTACTATCAGCAATGTTGTAATGGACGAAGCTGATGAGATGCTGAATATGGGATTTACAGACAGTATTAACGCTATTCTGGCAGACGTTCCACAAGAACGTAATACGTTGCTTTTTTCGGCTACAATGAGTCCGGAAATAGCACGCATTTCTAAGAAATATCTGCGTGACGCCAAAGAAATCACTATTGGACGTAAGAATGAAAGTACTAATAGTGTGAAGCATATTGCATATATGGTTCAGGCGAAAGATAAATATGCCGTACTAAAACGTGTGGCAGATTACTGCCCGCAGATATATGGTATCGTCTTCTGCCGTACCCGTAAAGAGACGCAGGAGATTGCTGACAAGCTAATGCAGGAAGGCTATAATGCCGATTCATTGCACGGAGAGCTTTCTCAGGCACAGCGTGACGCTGTCATGCAGAAATTCCGTTTACGTAATATACAAATACTGGTCGCTACTGATGTAGCAGCCCGTGGATTGGATGTAAATGATTTGACGCATGTCATTAACTATGGTCTGCCGGATGATACAGAAAGCTATACACACCGTAGCGGACGTACCGGACGTGCCGGAAAGACAGGTATTTCTATTGCAATTGTTAACATGCGCGAGAAAGGAAAAATGCGCGAGATAGAACGTATCATCGGTAAGAAGTTCATCATAGAGCAGGTACCCACAGGGAAACAGATCTGTGAAAAACAACTTATCAAAGTGATTGATGATATTGAAAAAGTAAAGGTAAACGAGGAGGAAATCACCGACTTTATGCCCGAAATTTATCGCAAACTGGAATGGCTGAGCAAAGAAGACGTTATCAAACGTATGGTGTCTATGGAGTTCAACCGTTTCCTTGAATACTATCGTGACCGGGAAGAAATACAGACCGCAACTGATAGCCGCAGTGAACGCAGTACTCGTACTGAGGGGCGTAGTAGCCGTGATAGTGGCGGTAGTCGTACAGCAGCACCGGGTTTCACTCGCTTATTCATTAACCTGGGTAAAATGGATAACTTTTTCCCTAATGAACTTATCAACCTGCTGAATAGTAATACTCGCGGACGCATCGAACTGGGACGTATTGATCTGATGAAAAACTTCTCTTTCTTTGAAGTAGACGAAAAAGAGGCACAAAACGTTATAAAAGCCCTAAATCGTACCAACTGGAATGGCCGTAGAGTTTCGGTCGAAGTAGCTGGAGAAGAAGGTGGAGAAGCCCGCAAAAGCAGTGGTAAATACAAAGATAGCGGTAGAGATACAAAGTCACCTACAACAACAAAACCACGCAAAGACAAACCAGGTAGAGCAGCTACAGCTTCTACTGACAACAAAAAACAAAAGCCAAGTCGTGAAGAACGTGGATACAACAATGCACGTGGTAAAAAGGATGACTGGCAGCAGTTCTTTAAAGATGAAAAATCGGATTCCGGTGAAGAAGGTTGGGCACGTAGAAAAAAGAAAAAATAACCTATATAGTCTTATCACTAAAGTACTCACTTCATAATACACTTATCTGCCCGGATATAGAGATAATCTATACCCGGGTGATTTTTTTATATACCTGAACAGAGAGAGAAAAAATCCGGAAAAACATTACCTTTGCAACATTTTTACTGATTAACGCTATTCCTTGATATGAATAAACTAAATGGCTTCCTGTACGGACTACTGTCTTCGGCCTCCTTCGGTCTCATCCCGATGTTTACCATTCCCGCAATGCAACAAGGGATGCAGTTTGAATCCATTTTACTATATAGATTTGCTTTTGCTACACTGGCACTGGGAGTTATTTTATTAATTGACGGACAGTCATTTCGTATCAACTGTCGTGATATACCTTCCCTTCTTTTACTGGCATTTTTTTATCTTATATCTGCGGTATTCTTATTCTGGGGATATAAGTTTATGGCAAGTGGGATAGCTACAACTTTACATTTCATGTATCCTGTATTGACTACACTGATCATGATGCTATTCTTCCGGGAAAAGAAATCGATCTGGCGATTTATGGCCATAGCTCTGGCTGTGGCGGGAGTATTCTTCCTTTCTCAAGGAGATGATTCGGGGAGTATTACATTTATAGGTATCTTTATCGTTCTCCTCTCTGCTTTGGGATATGCACTCTATTTGGTGACTGTGAGCCAGCTAAAAGCAGGTCAGATGAAGGGACTACGGCTCACATTCTATGTATTCCTTTTCGGGACCCTACTCCTTTTCATAGGAATCGGCACAACGGGACATATTCAACCGATCCCCGACCTGCATACAGCCGGAAATCTGGTAATGCTTGCTATTATCCCAACTGTTATTTCTAATCTTGCACTGGTAAGAGCCGTAAAATGTATCGGTTCCACACTCACCTCAGTCCTGGGGGCAATGGAACCGGTAACAGCTGTATGTGTAGGCATCTTTATGTTCGGCGAACCCTTCACAAACAGTGTAGGTTTCGGAATAATACTCATTATTACCGCAGTAACAGTTATCATTCTCAAGCGGTAGAGATGCTTGTGGGCTCTATCGGATATCCAGTTCTTTTATAAGGTTATCCGCTTCTCCATATTTCTCAATAACGAAAAGTATATAACGTACATCTACGCCGATACAACGCTGCAGATCGGGTTCAAAAACAATATCACTACTCATTGCTTCCCAATTGCCATCAAAAGCAAGCCCCAGCAATTCTCCTTTGGCATTAAACATGGCACTGCCGGAGTTACCACCTGTTATGTCATTATTGGAGATAAAACAAACTCTCATTTCACCCTTTTCATCGGCATAACGTCCAAAGTCTCCGGCACTGAACAACTCCAGCAAACGAGGACTGACCTCAAAATCCGGATCGCCCTGATGGTCCCGCATCTTTTCAAAAATCCCCATTGGAGTAGTATAATAGTTATAAATAGCGCCATTAAACGGCGAGTAGCTGCAAACCGTCCCGAAACTAAGCCGCATGGTGGAATTGGCGTCGGGATAAAAGTTACGGTCGGCATACATCCGGCGAACAGCGGCATTAAACAACCGTTCATCCTTTTCTATGTTTTGCGAAGCCTCTACGATGGCCTGATTCATATCATAATAAGACACAAGCAGATCAATGCCTAAAGAAATGGCCGGATCATCCAGCATACTAAATGTTGTATCACGCTCCAGATAACGTTTCAGCCCCCTTGGAGTAGTTATCTCAGAGTGAGCATACAAAGTATCGATATAAGCCCGTTCATTACCGTTATACAACGTATCAATCGTTTGATACATCGGTGGCAGATATTCAAGAGAAACCTTTTCACGATATTCTTTCAGAAGCGCAGTAAACACATCTTTATCAATCGAAAGATCCAGATTGTCATATTTCTCCAATAATTTCTTCAACCGTGCAACAACCTGCTTTTCTTCGGCTTCAAAATCGAAGTTAAGAATCTCAAGAGACAGCTGTACCAGCTCGGGGCCGTTGATAAAAGATTCACCGAAATAAGCCAGCGCACGGTTAGTTTCCCGGCGACTCTTATAGTTCAGTTCCAGGGAAGATAATAAATGCATCAATTTCTCCCGTTCGGCAGGAGTATTCTGAATCCATTGGCGGAGGGTAGTTTCCAGATCCCGTTTCTTCTCAAGCACTTTCAACTTGCGGATGGCTTTGTTTGTCCCAATACTGTTTTTCCAGTAATTAGAACTTTCGTCATACTTCGAAGCATATTTGATACGAATATCTGCCCGGCGATCCATCTCACGTTTCCAAATAGCCTGCTTCACACCACGCACATCTATCATTGCCTGGTTCATACCATTCATCATTTCCTCAATGCCAAAGGAAGAGAGGAAACGCTCCGTACTACCGGGATAGCCCAAAGTCATACAAAAAGACCCTTCTTTATATCCGTCAAGCGAAACAGGTGCTACATAAGCCGGATGATAGGGTACATTATCCGGCGAGTAATCAGCCGGACGATTATTTTTATCGGCATAAATTCGAAAAACACAGAAGTCACCGGTATGACGGGGCCACATCCAGTTATCCGTATCCCAACCGAATTTTCCAATAGAAGAAGGAGGTGCAAACACCAGGCGAACATCGTTGAAATCGCGATAAACTGAAAGCCAGAACTCATTTCCACCATAATAAGTATCAACTACTCCCACAAGAGTAGAATCTTTGAGGCTCACTTCGTCTGCTATAAGACGCGAAATAGAATCAATAGCTACCATACGTTCCTGCTCGGTCATAGCGTCACGAGTTACTTTCAATACCCGCTTGGTCACATCTTCGGTGCGGAGCAGAAAACGAACATAAAGCTCCGGATTGGGTAGTTCCTCATCCCGGTTCCGGGCCACAAAACCCTCTTTCAGGTAATCATGTTCTACGGTAGAATGTTGCTGTACACTGCTGAATCCGCAATGATGGTTAGTAAAAACCAACCCGTCTTCTGAGACAACTACACCTGAGCAAAATCCGCCAAAGCTAACAACGGCATCCTTCAACGAAGCCTTCTTAGGATTATAGAGTTTATTGGCAGGCAGCTGCAAACCAAGTTCTTTCATTGTCTGCCGCGTTTGTTTATTCAGGCTCCCCAGTAGCCACATTCCCTCATCGGCATGAACAGCCGATGAGATGACAAAGGCGATAATTATAAATAGTTTAAGTCTCATCTATATTGAATTTAGCAGTCGTTTTTTTATTCTCACTCCGTTATCAGACGTAATTTCTTCGCCCCTACACGAGCTTGCAACCATTCGGTTATTTTCCTCCTCTCACTCTCATTCGGATGACGGGTGAACTTCAGTACAGCCAGTGCAATCGTATCTGTTTTCAACGAATCCACCGTAGTTTCAAGTGTGTGAGAGATAGAAACGGCTGTCACCGAAGGATATAGTACTTTCAATTCCGGTATAATAGTACGGCTCATTTCATCATAAGATTTATATTTCTCAAGGTTCTTTTCCAGAGAGGAAATCTTCTTTTGTTGCTCTTGCAGCCGTTGTTCGCTGTTCTTATAAAAGTCTTCCATGACCATGGCACGAATGGACGAAATGTCCATTGCATCGTTGTTCATACCCTGTAGCACAATCAGCTTTGTCTCCTCCAACTTATACTGTTTCATCTTGCTACGCGCTAAAGCAATAGAAGCCTCAGGGACTTCGGGACCAATAAGTACCACACGGATCTCACGGTGTTCGTAACTAATCTTCTTATCAAGCACCTGCGTATTTTCAAAGTTAAGTTCCGTATTGATAAAATGATTGGCAGCCGTTTCATAGAAAGTACTTTTGATAATGCCGAATGTCAGGTAAACAGCCGGACACATCGTAAGGATAACGATCAGGATAATATATTTGCGTACTGTCTTTTCACGTTTCTTGTCCACAAATTCCTTTCGCTGGAAGTGCATCACCCGTACTCCGATAAAAGTAGCCAGACTGATAAAAACAGAATTGATAAAATAGAGATAGAAAGCTCCCAGAAAATAGATCAGATTACCCGATGCCAACCCATACCCTGCCGTACAGAGCGGAGGCATCAATGCCGTAGCAATGGCAACACCCGGAATCACATTTCCCTTTTCCCTCGTAGAAAGAGCAACAACACCTGCCAACCCACCAAAGAGTGCGATGAATACGTCATAAATCGTAGGTGAAGTACGCGCCAGCAATTCCGACTGCGCCTCGGCAATAGGGGTAAAAAGAAAAAAAACAGTTGCCGTAGTAACGCTGAATGCAGTAGTGATGAGAAAACTCTTTAAAGAACGTTTCATCAATTCAAAATCATTCAACCCGACGGATAACCCTACCCCCATGATAGGCCCCATCAACGGGGAAATCAACATCGCACCAATAATTACTGCCGTAGAGTTCACATTCAGTCCCAGCGAAGCCATAAAGATTGCGAATATCAGAATCCAGAGATTAGCCCCTTTAAATTCCACTCCTTTACGGATAGAGTCAATGGTCTCCAACTCATTGTCCTTGTCTTTTCGCAAATCGAGATACTCACGAAGAAAGCTCTTTACGGCAAAAATGTTTCGGTTGTCTGTTTTCATATTCACTTCTTCACAAAACGGTTAATAACTGGAATTTGCTTTAACGGCAAATCATGTTTGATGATATATCCTATAAATACAAACAGTAACAGTGTACGTAGAAGCAGGCGAAGTAACATACTATCCACCGGTATCCACTCGCCTGCTGCATAGATCACCAGCGCTAAAAGCACGTATCCACCGATACTCTTTAGGTCATATGCTATCGGGTATTTCTTTTGTCCCACGAAATAAGAGAGTAACATGGCAACAGCATATCCTGTGAAACCTGCCCAGGCACAAGCCATATAGCCATACACAGGGATCAGAAAGACATTCATCAGAATAACAATCGTACAAGCTGTCAGCGAAAAGTAAGCTCCCCATTTCGTCTCATCTGTCAGTTTATACCAGAACGAGAGATTAAAATACACCCCCATAAACATCTCGGCAGCCATGACAATAGGCACAACTTTCAGCCCTTCCCAGTAATCGCGCCCGATAACATAACGCAATATATCGAGATAAAACATCACCGCAAGGAAGGCCAGAAGGGTAAAAATGATAAAGAATTTCATGGCTTGTGCATACATTTGCCGATTATCCTTCTCTTTACTCTTACCAAACACAAATGGTTCGTAAGCAAAACGAAATGCTTGTGTAAACATGGCCATAATCATCGCGATCTTACTGGTAGCTCCATATATACCTAACTGCACGTCAGCCTCTACCGGATCGGGGTAAACAAACGGAAAGATAATCTTATCGACCACCTGGTTCAGTATACCTGCAATACCCAGTATAAGGATAGGAAAAGAGTAACGAAACATCCGCTTCATCAAATCACGATCCAGTGTATAACGGAAACCGCGCAGTTCGGATATCAGGCAAAGCATTACCAGCGATGTACAAATAAGATTAATCAGAAAAGCAGCGCCTACATTGGTTCCTTTCATAAACACGAAGTAGACAATGTTGAGAATAATGCTGGCAAAGATGAATAACATCTTTAAAGCTGCAAACTTAATAGGACGATTTTTATAACGCAGATAAGCAAAAGGGATAGCCTGTATAGCATCCATTGCAATCACAATAAGCATCATCCCAAGATACCAGGGATGTTCTTCATACCCCATTACTCCGGCTATCGGCTCAAGAAACAAAAGACATACGGCAAGAAACGAAAGAGAAATAGCTCCTACAGTCAATAAAGTAGTAGAGTAAACTTTCACCGGGTCTTCTTCGCCCTTATTGGCAAAACGGAAAAATCCGGTTTCCATACCGCATGTAAGTAGTACAAGCAGAAGTGCCGTAATGGCATACATATTCGTAATAATACCATATCCTCCCGTAGAAGCGGGCATAGAAATAGTATAAATAGGCACCAACAGATAGTTGAGGAAACGCCCTACTATGCTGCTGACACCATAAATGGCAGTATCTTTGGCTAATGATTTTAATCCACCCATGTTAATTAGTGATTAACGAGTTAGTGATAAGTGATTAGTTTTGGCTGTGCAGATACTTGCTGTTAGCAACTTCATTATCTCTTCGGCATCAGTAAACATACTACTATATTCTTCTGTATTTAAATACGAAGTTTCATGAAGTAACTCCAGCCAATAAAGAGACTCGTTACATTCTTTCTGCGCAATAGCATATTTATGAACGAAATCAAGTTTACTTTCTGCATATTCTCCTTCGCGTTGTAAAGCACCAATAGCTGTACCCGAACGTAGCAATTGTTTTGACATTACATGTTCATTTTTAGTTTGTGACAGATACCGATAGAGCTTTACAACACGTACAACAAAAGCCTTGGTCTTAGTTTTCAAAATCCCTTTTCTATATTCCATACGCTCAATCGCTTATCACTAATCATTTATCACTAAAACAGTGTTTGTTGACTACTATAAAGACTCCTTCCCAAATGTTTGTAAGCCAGTTCCGTTACTTCACGCCCACGAGGGGTACGTTTCAGGAAACCTTCTTTAATCAGGAACGGTTCGTATACCTCTTCGATTGTTCCGGCATCTTCACCCAAAGCGGTGGCAATGGTAGTAAGTCCTACCGGACCGCCCTTGAACTTATCGATAATGGTACAGAGTATCTTGTTGTCCACTTCATCCAATCCGTATTTGTCAATATTCAATGCTTCAAGTGAAAAAGTAGCAATCTCCGTATCAATAGAACCGGAACCTTTCACCTGAGCAAAGTCGCGCACACGACGGAGCAGTGCATTGGCAATACGAGGGGTACCCCGGCTACGCGAAGCAATCTCTCCCGCAGCGGGTATCGAACAAGGTACATCCAGGATAGCAGCCGAACGACGGATAATACTACTCAGCACATCGTCATCGTAATATTCAAGATGCAGGTTAATACCAAAACGTGCACGCAACGGAGCTGTCAGCAGCCCACTACGGGTAGTAGCTCCCACCAGCGTAAAAGGATTCAGATCTATCTGAATACTGCGTGCAGAGGGCCCTTTATCTATCATAATATCAATCCGGTAATCTTCCATAGCAGAGTACAGATACTCCTCTACCACAGGTGACAGACGGTGGATCTCGTCAATAAACAGGACATCGTTCGGTTCAAGGCTGGTAAGTACACCCGCCAGATCACCGGGTTTATCGAGCACCGGGCCGGAAGTAACCTTAAAGCCTACTCCAAGTTCATTGGCTATAATGTTTGAGAGAGTTGTTTTTCCCAATCCGGGAGGGCCATGCAGCAATACGTGGTCTAATGCTTCACCACGAAGACGGGCGGCTTTTACAAAAATGCGGAGATTCTCCACCACCTTATCCTGCCCGCTGAAATCCTCGAAGCTAAGGGGACGGAGGGCATTCTCAAAATCCCGTTCCCGGCTTGTCAGCTGATGATCGCGTATATTGAAATCTTCTTCCATAAAATCACATCCTCGTTCTTTTATATATCGTACAAAGATAATGCAAACCGAGAGTAGAATAAAATGAACGCGTTCATTTTTTATGCCAAGGTGC
Organism: Bacteroides sp.; assembly: GCA_019416685.1. Taxonomy (GTDB): domain Bacteria; phylum Bacteroidota; class Bacteroidia; order Bacteroidales; family Bacteroidaceae; genus Bacteroides. Next base: position 107,115 of record DXWV01000029.1, on the reverse strand, counting down.
AGCTTATCTTCGCTTTTTTAACAAAGATAGTACAATTCAGAGAATAGTTGTATCGAGCAGACAAGATAATTGCCTCCTTTTCCGAATATACCTCTGATAAAGCAGCCGGAATACATGGATTATCTCAAACTATTTCATCTTGTTCAATTAGCGCTGCATATAGTGTTTCCGCTCTTCATCCGTCAACTTCTCTATCGAATAGCGAAGCATCGTACGGGGCATTTCACGTGCATACTTATCAAGAAACTGTAGTAATAAATCCCGGTCCCGTTTCCCCATTTCACGAAGCATCCAGCCGATAGCTTTCTGCATCAGATCGTGTTTGTGATGTAACAACAGTTCCGACAAACGAAGGATATCGATGAAATCGTTGTTTCTTATCAATGTAGCTGTAGCAACTACCGCGATACGCTGCTCCCAAAGAAGCGTACTACCGGCAAGACGATACAGATCTTCACGCGATTTGTCTTTCAGATGCTCTCCTACAATATAAGGAGCAGATAAATCCACCAAGTCCCAGTTATTGATCCGTCCGGTTTGTGTCAGATAGAAATCATAGATCTCTTTTTGCTCCTTTTCACCGGACTTCTTGAAGCGCTCTACCAACATAAGCAATGCGCAGAGACGGCACTCGTGCCAGTCACTTTGCAAGAGTTCTGCCATTACTTCAAACGGTTCTTCTTTATGCTGCTTCGCCACCAGACGCGTATTGGGAACTACTACCCCCAAAAACTTATCACCTTCTCCGTACTGTCCCTTCCCAGTCTTAAAGAAATTAGGCAAATACTCCCTTTTCACCGGGTCAATATATGCTTCCAGCTCTTTCTGAATACTCTCTGCTCTTGTCTTCATATCGTTATTTGTATAAATATAGCAAACCGAATCCCCGCCAAAAATAAACAAAATATGGATGATTAATGGAAAGTTATATCTATTTTTGCAAATAATACAGCAAGTACATTATGGTTCTAAATTACATCTGGATAGCATTCTTCATCATAGCTTTTATCGTAGCACTCGGAAAGCTTGTTTTCACAGGAGACACACAGATTTTTACCGAAATTATCAACTCCACATTCAGTTCATCCAAAACGGCTTTTGAAGTTTCTCTCGGACTGACAGGAGTTCTATCCTTATGGTTGGGTATCATGAAAATTGGTGAAAACAGTGGTCTTATCAATGCGCTGTCCCGCTGGTTGAGCCCGGTATTCTGCCGCCTGTTTCCCGATATTCCCAAAGGACATCCTGTAATGGGTTCTATTTTTATGAATATGTCTGCCAATATGCTGGGACTTGATAATGCTGCTACTCCAATGGGGCTCAAGGCAATGAAAGAGTTACAGGAACTGAATCCGAAAAAAGATACGGCCAGTAACCCAATGATCATGTTTCTTGTTATCAACACTTCCGGGCTGATACTGATACCTGTTTCAATCATGGTATACCGTGCCCAAATGGAAGCTGCACAACCTACGGATATCTTTATCCCGATTCTACTCAGTACGTTTATTTCAACATTGGTGGGAGTTGTTACTGTTAGTATTTCCCAACGCATTAACCTGATAAACAAACCCATATTGATATTAATGGGAATACTGAGTCTTTTCTTCGGAGGTTTGATTTACCTTTTCACCATTCTTTCACGTGAAGAAATGGGGACTTACTCTACCCTCATCGCCAATATCATATTATTCGGAGTAATCATTCTCTTTATCCTGACAGGCATACGAAAGAAAATAAACGTTTACGATTCCTTTGTAGAAGGAGCCAAAGAAGGATTCAGTACTGCCGTACGAATCATACCCTATCTGGTAGCTTTTCTGGTAGGTATTGCAGTCTTTCGCACTTCGGGAGCAATGGACATTCTTGTCAACGGAATCGGACAGGTTGTAGGACTTTGCGGACTGGATACCAGCTTCGTAGGTGCTTTGCCTACCGGACTGATGAAATCTCTGAGTGGCAGTGCTGCCAACGGATTGATGATTGACACCATGAAACAGTTTGGCCCCGATGCCTTTGTATCCCGTGTCAGCTGCGTAGTTCGCGGGGCATCAGACACTACATTCTATATTCTGGCTGTCTACTTTGGCAGTGTAGGTATTACAAAAACAAGAAATGCCGTTACCTGCGGTTTGATAGCCGACTTTTCGGGTATCATTGCCGCCATATTTTTCAGTTATTTATTTTTCTTTTAAAACATACATTATCATGGCTGTAACTTATCAGACAGAGGGCGTAAAGATGCCCGACATTAAGAAACGGGAAACCACAGAATGGATAAAATCCGTAGCCGCCACTTACGGAAAGAGACTCGGTGAAATCGCCTATATTTTCTGTTCGGACGAAAAAATACTGGAAGTGAACCGACAATATCTGCAACACGATTACTATACAGATATCATCACCTTCGATTATTGCGAAGGAGATCGTCTTTCGGGTGATCTTTTTATAAGCCTCGATACTGTGAAGACCAATTCTGAACAGTTCAATACCACCTATAATGAAGAACTCCACCGTACCATTATTCACGGTATCCTCCACCTTTGCGGCATTAATGACAAAGGACCGGGAGAACGGGAAATAATGGAAGCGGCAGAAAACAAAGCGCTGACACTACGATAGAGTATAAAATATACATATATCGTCCATTATAAGGGGCAGCATTGTCCAAATGAACTATTATGGCATTTACTCAAACAAAGAATACAGCCCGATTCCGGTGAAAAACCCTTTATTTGCATGACTGCCGGCGAAAGGTAAATTCTCTTATATCTCACCGGCAGTTAAATTCATTAAATATATAATCTTAAAAAAGTAAAGGAAACACCATGAAACATCTATCTTCAAGTTGGGCAATCAGCCTGTTTATCCTGTTTATTATTGTCCCCAACAGTTTTGCTGCTAAATGGAAAGCCGAACATGTCGTTCTTATCGGCCTCGATGGATGGGGCGCTTATAGCGTAGAGAAAGCAGACATTCCAAACATCAAAAGTTTAATGGAGAATGGCAGCTATACTTTAAAAAAACGTTCTACACTCCCTTCTTCAAGTGCTATAAACTGGGCTTCCATGTTCATGGGAGCAGGTCCGGAACTGCACGGTTATACCGAATGGGGATCTAAAACTCCGGAGCTTCCCTCACGCGAATTGAACCAGCACGGTATTTTCCCTACCATTTTTCAAATATTACGGGATGCTGCTCCGAAAGCAGAAATTGGTTGCCTGTACGAATGGAACGGCATTAAATATCTGGTAGATACACTTGCATTGAGCTATCACAAACAGGCACCGGATTATAACAAGTATCCTACCGCTCTGTGCGAAATGGCAGTTAGCTATCTGAAAGAAAAGAAGCCGGCCCTCACATTGGTTGCTTTTGATAATCCCGACCATATAGGTCATGGCGCAGGTCACGACACACCGGAGTATTATGCCAAACTAAAAGAACTGGACGGATATATCGGACAAATCATTCAAGCTACCAAAGATGCAGGTATATTTGACAAAACGATCTTTATTGTTACTGCAGACCATGGTGGCATCAATAAAGGTCACGGCGGGAAAACGATGAACGAAATGGAAACTCCATTCATCATCTGCGGAAAAAATATCAAAAAAGGATTAAACTTCAACGAGAGTATGATGCAATTTGACGTAGCATCAACCATCGCCTATATCTTCGGATTAAACCAGCCGCAAGTATGGATCGGCCGCCCGATGAAGCAGGTTTTTAGCAAATAAGAAGTCACGATGTAAAGTACTGCAAAAGTACGTACTTTATAGATACAAACTATGCATTTTAACTGTGTGTTAAATACGTATTTAACACACAGTTAAAATGCATAGTCTGTTTTACCGATTATAGTATCTTGAATAGTATATCCTAAATACATTTGCATGGTATTTATAACTTGGTTAGCGTCCTACGGTTATATAACAGAAATCACATTCGGAATCTCCTCTCATTTGTAACTATTTAAAAAGTATGGACAGAATAAAAAAGAGAACTAACGCATTAAAAATAAACGACACAAATCGAATTTATAACCCACTAATAATCAACAGATTATAAAACACATGTTTTTCTCTACGAGAAATGCCCCGATCTCCGTAGAGTTTCGGGGCGTTTCTCGTAGAGCATCGGGGTGATCTTCGTAGAGTTTCAAGATGAAAGTTCGCCAAATTGACAAACGGTATAAAACGAAAACAAACAAGGCCGCCTTATTGTAATAATTTATTTATACCAAAAAAATCAAGAACCGGTTCAAACAACTAAATGGATTGATTCGGAATAACAGCCCTGTTTTAGAAATAAAACCTCAATCCGCCCAATACATTGACACGATTGATCCCACTCTTTTCATCCTTCTTTAGTTCAACTCCATCCCGTTTCGGCAAGTTACTTACAATTGAACTGGCTGATACGCCAAGTCCCACATGGCTCGACAACATATATTCTACTCCCACAATGACATGTGTGCCAAATCCGGCAGTACTGTAATAGGGTTCATTATAAAGAAAAAGCCCCATGCCTACTCCGCACTTCAGAATCCATTTATTAAACTTTGTACGTAATGTAACCTCCGGTGCCAGATAAGACAACACCATATCTCCTCCCGGAAACTCCGCTTTAAAACCAGAATATTGCATACCTACTCCCCACCCGGAAGTCCATATATGCTCATAGCCAAGCTTCCATTCCAAACCGCTCTTACTCCCCAAAGACACATTATTAGCATCATAGATTTTACTGCTTATCCAACCATACCCCAAGCTAACTTCAAAGGTATTAGCAGGTGCCGGATTCCTCCGCTCAGGTTGCTTCTTGTCTCTGGCCACTACGAAGTTCATATCGATGGCATACTGTACAGGATTTGCCCTCAATGTATCCACTTCATTATCTTTCAGGTAAAGCATCAACCCGGATATCTGATGACACGAACTTCTCCAGAAAGACGGCTCCTCATGCCAGGTTATAGCAAATCCATTTCCACCGGCTTTACCAACAGCCTCCTGTGCAAGATGCACTACCTCATTATACCGGCATTTCGTAGCCGTACCAGGATCTACAACAGAAACACGTCCAATGGCTTCGGCAGTGTTAGGCACTGTCTCTCCTAATTCAAAGACCCGAACAGAATCGGTCGGAACCAGATTTGGATAAGTTTTTATCAGATTTGTCACAACTTTGGGTGAACAGGAAGCTAAAAGTAACAATACAGAAATTGACAATAGATTAGTAAGTTTCATAAAGCTTTATGTTATTAGTTTTGTTTTAATGTATGAGCTTTGCCATCTGTTTGCAACATTTGAGCAACATCTTTTTATACACAGAAATAATGATTCCTTTTCAATGTCCCTGCATTCCATATTACTACAATGACAAAGATAAACACATTTTTTAATTAAAATACAATAAAGGAGCCAGTAATAGAGTTCTATTATCTATTTTACTTCCGAAAAGGAGAGCTTTTTAATTACGTAGCCAGATAATATACACCAAATAGCAGAACTTTTTTCGTAACTTTGCACCGTTTGCAAATAAGGATTGAACAAATGGATTTTAGGTATGATGTTATTGTAATTGGTGCCGGACATGCAGGCTGTGAAGCGGCTGCCGCTTCGGCCAATCTGGGTTCAAAGACTTGTCTGATCACGATGGATATGAATAAAATCGGACAGATGAGTTGTAATCCGGCTATAGGTGGTATTGCTAAAGGACAAATTGTACGCGAAATAGATGCACTCGGTGGACAAATGGGGCTGATAACAGATAAGACAGCTATCCAGTTTCGCATACTAAACCGTTCGAAAGGACCGGCTATGTGGAGTCCACGCGCACAATGTGACCGCAATAAGTTTATATGGGCATGGAGAGAAGTATTGGAAAATACTCCCAACCTGCATATCTGGCAAGATACTGTGAAAGAATTACTCGTTGAAAACGGCGAAGTAACAGGGTTAATTACCATGTGGGGAGTCACTTTTCATGCTAAGTGTATCGTACTCACAGCCGGAACTTTCCTCAATGGATTGATGCATGTAGGTAAAAATATGCTTCCCGGAGGTCGTATGGCAGAACCTGCATCTTACGAATTAACCGAATCCATCGCACGCCATGGAATCAGTTATGGACGGATGAAAACAGGTACTCCTGTACGAATAGACGGACGAAGTGTACACTATGAATTAATGGACACACAGGATGGAGAGGCCGACTTTCACAAATTCTCATTTATGGATACGAATGTACGCCATCTTAAACAACTGCAATGCTGGACATGCTTTACCAATCCGGAAGTACACAGTATCCTTCGTGAAGGACTATCAGAATCTCCCCTTTTCAACGGACAAATTCAAAGTATAGGCCCACGTTATTGCCCCAGTATAGAGACTAAGATTGTCACCTTCCCGGATAAAGAACAACACCAATTATTTCTGGAGCCAGAAGGAGAAACCACACAAGAATTATATCTGAACGGTTTCTCATCTTCATTGCCTATGAACATACAGATTGAAGCCCTGAAAAAAGTTCCGGCATTTAAAGATCTGGTTATATATCGTCCCGGATATGCAATTGAATACGATTTCTTTGACCCAACTCAATTAAAGCATACGTTGGAATCGAAGATAATTAAGAATTTATTCTTTGCCGGACAAGTAAACGGAACTACCGGATACGAAGAAGCAGGTGGGCAAGGTATCATTGCCGGTATCAATGCACATATTAACTGCCAGGGTGGAGAGCCATTCACACTGGCACGCGATGAAGCATATATTGGTGTATTAATCGACGACCTTGTTACCAAAGGAGTAGATGAACCCTATCGGATGTTCACTTCCCGTGCAGAATACCGTATTCTTCTTCGCATGGACGATGCTGATATGCGTCTTACAGAAAGAGCCTGGAAATTAGGACTCGTCAAAGAAGATAGATATACTCTACTGAAAAGGAAACGCGAAGCAGTGGAACGCATTATATCTTTTGCGCGAAACTATTCGATAAAAGCGGCTCTTATTAATGATTCTCTTGAGAAATTAGGTACTACCCCTCTGCGTCATGGATGCAAGTTAATTGATCTGATTAATCGTCCACAGATAACAATAGAAAACATCGCAGAACATGTGCCGGCATTCAAACGTATACTTGACGAGATCACGGAGAGAAAAGAAGAAATTATTGAAGCCGCAGAAATCCTTATTAAATACGAAGGCTATATTGGACGAGAGCGTATCATTGCAGATAAACTGGCCCGACTGGAAAGCATCAAGATCAAAGGTAAGTTTGATTATAATTCTATCCAATCGCTTTCAACGGAAGCACGCCAAAAGCTGGTAAAAATAGATCCGGAAACAATCGCTCAGGCAAGTCGAATTCCCGGAGTATCGCCAAGCGACATCAACGTATTATTGGTGCTTTCGGGAAGATAAGAGCACGCGTTTCACGTGAAACAAAACATTTAAGAAAACGAAATAAACCCATGATTATGAGCAAAGAAAGGCTTATTAAAAGCATCCGGGAAATACCCGATTTCCCCATACCGGGAATTCTTTTTTATGACGTAACCACTCTATTCAAAGACGCTGCATGCCTGCAGGAACTTTCGGACGTAATGTATGAGATGTACAAAGACAAAGGCATCACAAAAGTAGTAGGTATTGAATCAAGAGGATTCATTATGGGTCCGATTCTTGCAACCCGTTTAAAAGCAGGATTCATCCCTATACGCAAGCCCGGCAAACTTCCGGCAGAAACCATCGAAGAGAGTTACGATAAAGAGTACGGAAAGGATACTGTACAGATACACAAAGATGCACTCGATGAAAACGATGTGGTATTGCTACATGACGATTTATTGGCAACAGGCGGAACAATGAAAGCAGCTTGTGAGCTGGTAAAGAAGCTAAAGCCAAAGAAAGTATATATAAACTTTATCATTGAACTAAAAGAACTAAACGGTAAAGCTATGTTCGGAGATGATGCAGAAGTAGAATCTGTATTGTCTTTATAGATATAATTTGTTATATTTGCAGGGCGTAGTTATGTTACTACGCCTTTTTTATATGGAAACGAATCAGGAACTAAAAACCAGTGAATATCTGAAAGGGATTGTATCGAACCTCCCTGAGGGACCCGGCATTTATCAATATCTGAATGCTGAAGGTACCATTATATACGTAGGAAAGGCCAAAAACTTAAAAAGAAGAGTATATTCCTACTTTAGCAAAGATCATGAGCCGGGGAAAACAAGAGTACTCGTCAGCAAAATTGCAGATATACGCTATATTGTCGTCAATTCTGAAGAGGATGCTCTGTTATTAGAAAATAATCTCATAAAAAAATATAAGCCGCGGTATAATGTTTTACTGAAAGACGATAAAACATATCCGTCTATTTGCGTACAAAATGAATATTTTCCGCGAATATTTAAAACACGCAAAATCATTCGTAACGGTTCTTCCTATTATGGCCCATATAGCCACGTACCATCAATGAACGCAGTATTGGACCTAATAAAGCACCTATATCCATTACGGACATGCAGTCTGAACCTCTCACCGGAGAATATACGCGCTGGCAAATTCAACGTTTGCCTTGAATACCATATAAAGAATTGCGCCGGCCCCTGCATTGGACTTCAATCACAAGAGGAATATCTAAAGAACATCGATGAAATCAAGGAAATATTAAAAGGAAACACCCAAGAAATAAGTCGTATGCTATTCCAGCAAATGCAGAAACTGGCTGCTGAGATGAAATTTGAAGAAGCACAAAAAATAAAAGAGAAATATACACTTATAGAAAATTATCGCTCCAAATCAGAAGTAGTAAGCTCAATATTACACAATATCGATGTATTCTCTATTGAGGAAGATGAGCACAATTCAGCATTTATCAACTATCTGCACATCACAAATGGAGCCATTAATCAAGCTTTCACTTTTGAGTACAAGAAAAAACTAAACGAAAGCAAAGAAGAACTTCTTACCTTGGGAATCATTGAAATGCGGGAACGCTACAAAAGTTTTTCACGGGAAATCATTGTCCCATTTGAAGTAGATATGGAACTGAATAACGTCGTTTTCACCGTGCCACAACGAGGAGATAAAAAGAAACTACTGGACCTCTCATTACTCAATGTAAAACAATACAAGGCAGACCGGATGAAACAATCAGAAAAGCTAAACCCGGAACAAAGAAGTATGCGACTAATGAAAGAGATACAACAAGAACTACATTTGGAAAAGATACCTCTACAAATAGAATGCTTTGACAACTCCAACATACAGGGTTCAGATGCCGTAGCTGCCTGTGTTGTATTCAAGAAAGCTAAACCATCCAAGCAAGATTATCGAAAGTATATTATCAAAACCGTAGAAGGGGCTGATGACTATGCATCTATGAAAGAGGTTGTAAAACGGCGTTATCAACGCGCCATAGAGGAAGAGAGCGCCCTACCCGACCTCATCATTACAGACGGAGGAAAAGGGCAAATGGAGGCCGTAAGACAGGTTATGGAGGAACTACATTTGAATATCCCTATTGCAGGCCTTGCCAAAGACCGGAGACACCGCACCTCAGAACTTCTATTTGGCTTTCCACCTCAAACAATCGGATTAAAACAACATTCTCCACTTTTCAAATTACTGGAGCAAATACAAAATGAAGTACACCGTTTTGCAATCACTTTTCACCGTGACAAACGTAGCAAACGCCAGGTGGCTTCTGCACTCGATACAATCAAAGGCATCGGAGAAAAAACCAAAGCCGCACTACTTAAAGAATTTAAAAGCGTAAAACGTATAAAAGAAGCCTCTTTAGAGGATCTCAGTGCCTTTATAGGCGAAACCAAAGCAAAAATCATCAAAGAAAATCTGCAATAACAGAGAAACTAAATGCATTCACAGACTACACTTTGCATTATAAATAAATGCAAAGTACATGTGATTTTTACGAAAAAACTCTGTAAAACATGATTTATCTATAGCGATTTTTGTAAATTTGCCTTTTCAATAAAAACAAAGGAAGAGAAATGAGAGTAGTTATACAACGCGTCAGTCATGCCTCAGTTACCATCAACGGAAACTGTAAATCGGCCATCAAAAAAGGAATGCTAATTCTGGTAGGCATCGAAGAAGCCGACAGGACAGAAGATATAGACTGGTTGTGTAAGAAAATTATAAATCTTCGTATCTTTGACGATGAAAATGGAGTCATGAACAAATCTGTCATAGATACAAACGGTGAAATACTGGTAATAAGCCAGTTCACTCTACATGCATCTACAAAGAAAGGTAACCGTCCCTCATATATAAAAGCCGCCAAACCGGATATTTCAATCCCACTGTATGAACAATTCTGCTCAGAACTTAGTTCTCTACTCGAAAAGGAAGTAGCCACTGGTGAATTCGGAGCAGATATGAAAGTAGAATTATTGAATGATGGACCGGTAACCATTTGTATAGATACCAAAAACAAAGAATAATGACACTGGAAGAAGCACAGAAACAGGTAGACCTGTGGATCAGGAAGTATGGAGTACGCTATTTCAGCGAACTCACAAATATGGCCGTACTCACCGAGGAAGTAGGCGAACTGGCGCGTGTAATGGCTCGTAAATATGGCGATCAATCCTTTAAAGAAGGAGAAAAAGACAACCTTGAGGACGAAATGGCAGATGTACTTTGGGTACTCCTCTGCCTGGCCAATCAGACAGGAGTAAACCTCACCGAAGCCTTTACACGCAACCTGGAGAAAAAAACCAAAAGAGATAACAAAAGACATATAAACAACCCCAAACTGAGTGACCATGGAACAGAATGACAGCCATCTGACTAAGTACGAAGCCGCATTGGCAAAGTACAATACCAACCTGAGCGACGCTGATGTACAAGCCCGGGTAGCTTCAATTATCGAAAATAAAGTAGCTGAAAACAATACAGAAGAGGTAAAAAAACTCCTTTTCAACTGCATTGATCTCACTACCCTCAACAGTACGGATAGTGACGAAAGCGTTATGAAATTTACTGAAAAGGTAAACAAGTTTGACGATGAATTTCCCGATTTAAAGAATGTAGCAGCAATCTGTGTATATCCCAACTTTGCAGAAGTAGTAAAAAACACATTGGATGTTGACGGCATCAATATTGCTTGTGTATCAGCTGGATTCCCGTCATCACAAACGTTTATTGAAGTAAAAATAGCAGAGACAGCTATGGCACTGATGGAAGGTGCAGACGAAATAGACATCGTTATTTCTATCGGTAAATTCCTGAGTGGAGATTACGAAACTATGTGCGAAGAAATACAGGAGTTAAAAGACACTTGCAAAGAACGCCACCTGAAAGTAATTCTTGAAACCGGAGCACTGAAAACGGCTTCAAACATAAAAAAAGCCTCCATCCTATCAATGTACTCCGGAGCAGATTTTATCAAAACATCCACAGGAAAACAACAACCGGCAGCTACCCCGGAAGCAGCTTATGTGATGTGTGAAGCTATTAAAGAGTATTACGAAAAGACCGGGAACAAAATAGGATTTAAGCCTGCCGGTGGCATTAATACAGTAAATGACGCATTGATTTACTACACAATAGTAAAAGAAATTTTAGGAGAAGAGTGGCTAAATAACAGCCTTTTCCGATTGGGTACCAGCCGATTAGCTAATTTATTACTCTCTGACATTAAAGGAGAAGACATAAAATTCTTCTAATTCAAAACAATCTGTGAGGATATACCAAAGAAACTTTGCATTTTTGAATAAAACATCAGATCACCTCTTTTGTATATCCTCATTTATTATTCAAACATTTCCATCCGGTTAGCATTAGCACGAATATCATATCTATAATTAAGAAAAACTAAACTTCCTTACTTAAAGATACTCATTTTTTTACTATCTTTGCCGAGCATTAGCCTATAGAGAAGAGGCTAATAAACTGTATTAGAGAACGTTTCATTTATTATCTTTTTCCTGGAATTCGGCAAAATTCATGTTATGAAAGGTAATAGGCAAACGGGTCTCACGCACCTTCACGTATATACTCTTGTTATATATCGAATGGAGCGTGAGACTGTTGCTTGTATCGTCATAACGGCTTGCCGAAGCCCCAGGAAAGATACAGAGCAACAGTTCTCACGCTTTTCGGTTAACGAAGAATTAAAAAAACAAGGGTATGGAACAAAGTAGTATTTCATTACGATTCAGCCGGAACGGAGAAGGTAATGCCTTAACCGGCAAAGAGCAAAACCTGTTCATTGGACTCATTTCCAGTATACAAACAGGTCTTTTTGTGGATAGCCTGGAGACCGGTATGAGGAAAGATAAAGTCCGCCAGTTACTGACAGAAATACCTCAACTCAAGCAAGAATGTTTCATTACAGAAATGCTGACTCTTCTCAAGAATGAAGGAGAACGTACCGCATATTCAATTCTTCTACCTTACCTCCTGTCATCAGACAATGAAGAAGAAATAGAAACCATCCTCCGCAAGCGTTTTTTCGGCATAGAATCGTTTATACAGCGCGCTCATCACCTGTACCGGTTTATAAAGTATATACACGAGAAAAAAATCGTATCCATCGAAAAAGAAGATTTTGAACGAGGTATTCTGGCATGGGACATGGGAGAACTAATCACCTTAGCACGTATGGCATTCGAAACAGGATATATTGATGAACAAACGGCATGGGAATATATCAAATTTGCCGGTGAAAAATGTCGGCAGATATTTAAAAGCTGGGAAGAAATAGGTAAGAGCTACCTCATCGGACAAGCTATGAAAACAGATAAAAAAGAGGAAATAGACAGCACAATCAGAAGTTTCCTGTCAGCCACACAAGATGCAGAGAGTCCATGGAATAAGTATTATTTATCTCTGTCAACTACATAATCAAGGTAAGCCTTAAGTGCAGTACATATATCAGAGGGAGGAAGCGAATGGAGCAAGTCAAGCGCTTTGCCCTTATATAGCTCCATCATTTCAACAGCATACTCAATGCCTCCATTGATCTTGGTAAATTCGACTAAATGCCCGATTTCATCAGGAGTAGCAATCCCCTCCTTGACTTTGACAGCTATCTCTTGTGCCCAGACACTATTTGTAGAATTCAGAGCGTAAAGAACGGGTAACGTCAATTTACCTTCCAGCATATCATTTCCTGTTGGCTTACCTATCTCTTTACTTTCAAAGTAATCAAAAATATCATCCTTTATCTGAAAACAGATACCAATATATTCGCCAAATAAACGCGAAAATTCGGCCTCTTCATCGCTTGCATTAACAGAAAGTGCTGCCGATTTAGTACAAGCAGCAAAAAGAGCTGCCGTTTTCTTACGAATAACATCAAAGTAGATTTCCTCAGAAAAATGAGGATTACTCACATTGGAAAGTTGCAACAATTCTCCATCTGCAAGATCCTGGCCCAAACAAGATACAACACTGATAATCTCGTGATTCATCGTCTTCCCAGCATGCACAAGGCTTGTAGCCAACAAAAAGTCACCGGCCAATACCGCCACTTTATTATTAAAAACAGCATTTACAGAAAGCTGTCCACGACGTTCTGTACTCTCATCAACCACATCATCGTGTACCAAACTGGCTGTATGAAGAAGCTCTAAAGAAACAGCAGCATGAAAAGTAGCAGGACGGATAGCACCATATAAACGTGCTACAAGAAGCACCAGGATAGGACGCATCATCTTCCCGTTTCTCTGCCGAATATGAGCAATCACATTATTTAGCAGGAAATTTGAACTGGAAAGAGAACTATCAAATAGTTTTCTGAAATCTTCCAGTTCCGTATTTATCGGAGACTTTATAAGAGACGAGCTATCCATATAATAACACTATTTGAGCACAAAAGTAATAATAAAACGGTTAATACCGTATTTTTTTGTACTTTTACCATGAAAAATTAGATAAATATGGACCAAAACAGTAAACTTTTCTTTTTAGATGCTTACGCACTTATATATCGGGCATATTATGCCTTTATCAAAAATCCACGGATCAATTCCAAAGGTTTCAATACTTCGGCTATTCTCGGCTTTGTAAATACATTAGAGGATGTACTGAAAAAAGAAAACCCTACACACATAGGAGTTGCTTTCGACCCTCCGGGTCCTACTTTCCGTCATGAAGCCTATGAACAATATAAAGCACAACGCGAAGAAACACCGGAAGCGATCCGCCTTTCCGTACCCATTATAAAAGATATCATCCGTGCTTATCGTATCCCTATCCTTGAAGTGGCAGGCTATGAAGCAGACGACGTTATCGGAACACTGGCAACCAAAGCCGGACAACAAGGAATCACGACCTATATGATGACACCTGACAAAGACTACGGCCAACTGGTAACAGAACATGTATTCATGTATCGTCCCAAGTATGGCGATAAGGAATTTGAGGTTATGGGCATAGAACAAGTCAAAGCGAAGTTCGATATTCAGTCACCTTCACAGGTTATTGATATGTTGGGGCTTATGGGCGATGCTTCAGATAACATTCCCGGCTGCCCGGGTGTCGGAGAGAAAACAGCCCAAAAGTTAATTGCCGAATTTGGCAACATCGAAAATCTACTTGAACATACCGACCAATTAAAAGGAGCACTCAAAACCAAAGTAGAAACAAACCGGGAAATGATAACCTTCTCCAAATTTCTGGCAACCATAAAAACAGATGTACCCATCGAACTTGATATGAATACACTGGTACGTGAACAGCCGGATGAAGAAACACTTCGAAAAATTTTTGAAGAGCTGGAGTTTCGTACATTAATGGAAAGAATCTTCAAAAAAGAGAGTCAGCTTCTCCCCTCTTCTGCAGGTCCGCTTTTCGCACAAGAAAGTGAACCGATTCAAGGCGATTTATTTGCAGAAATTACGCCCAACGGACCGATCGAAGAAAAAAAATCGAATCTAGACACGTTAAAAACGCTCAGCACTGACTATCAACTAATTGATAATAAGGAAAAAAGGCTTGAATTTATTCAAATTTTACTTACAGAAAAAATTTTCGCGTTAGATACAGAAACAACGGGTACTGATCCAATGGAGGCCGAGTTGGTAGGAATGAGCTTCAGCTTTGCCGAAAATCAGGGATTTTATATACCCATCCCCGCAGACCGGGAAGAAGCGTTAAAAATAGTAAATGAGTTCAAGAAGGTATTCGAAAACGAAAAAACGTTAAAAGTAGGACAAAACATCAAATATGATATGATCGTTCTCCAAAATTACGGAGTTGAAGTAAAAGGTCCCCTTTTCGATACAATGGTAGCACATTATGTTCTTCAACCTGAACTTCGTCACGGGATGGACTATCTGGCGGAAATTTATCTGCATTATCAAACAATTCACATCGAAGAACTTATCGGACCGAAAGGAAAGAATCAGAAAAACATGCGCGACCTTGCTCCCGAAGAGATTTATCAATACGCCTGTGAAGATGCGGATGTAACACTGAAACTAAAGAATATACTGGAAAAAGAATTGAAAGAGAATGAGGCCGAGCAATTATTCTATGAAATAGAAATGCCTCTGGTACCTGTATTGGTAAATATCGAAAGCAATGGAGTACTTCTGGACACAGAAGCACTCAAACAGTCTTCAATACATTTCACAACACAAATGAAGGCTATTGAACAGGAGATTTATCAGCTGGCAGGAGAACAATTCAATATCTCTTCACCCAAGCAGGTAGGCGAAGTATTATTTGATAAACTTAAAATTATAGATAAAGCAAAGAAAACCAAGACTGGCCAATATGTTACATCAGAAGAGGTACTCGAAAGCCTGCGTCACAAACATCCTGTAGTAGAAAAAATTCTGGAACACCGGGGGCTAAAAAAACTGTTAAGTACCTATATCGATGCTCTTCCTCTGTTAATAAACCCACGTACAGGCCGTGTACATACTTCTTTTAATCAAACAGTAACAGCGACCGGACGTCTCAGTTCCAGCAATCCGAATTTACAGAATATCCCCATCCGGGATGAAAATGGAAAAGAGATACGTAAAGCATTCATTCCTGACGAAGGTTCTCTTTTCTTCTCTGCTGACTATTCACAAATAGAGTTGCGTATTATGGCACACCTGAGTGAAGATAAAAATATGATAGATGCATTCTTAAGCGGTTACGATATTCACGCAGCTACAGCAGCCAAAGTATATAAAATCGACATAAAAGAAGTAAACCCGGATATGCGCCGTAAGGCTAAAACAGCCAATTTTGGCATCATTTATGGCATCTCCGTCTTCGGTCTGGCTGAGCGAATGAATGTAGATCGTAAAGAGGCTAAAGAGCTTATAGACGGCTATTTTGAGACCTATCCTCAGGTAAAGGCTTACATGGATAAAAGCATTGAGGTAGCACGCGAAAAAGGTTATGTGGAAACTATTTTTCACCGTAAACGCTTTTTACCGGACATCAATTCACGCAACGCTGTAGTACGTGGATATGCCGAACGTAATGCTATTAATGCTCCAATTCAGGGAAGCGCAGCCGACATTATCAAAGTTGCAATGGCTCGTATCTACAAACGTTTCAAACACGAAGGACTAAAAGCAAAAATGATATTACAAGTACACGATGAATTAAATTTCAGTGTTCCGGTAGAGGAAAAAGAACGGGTGGAGCAAGTCGTCATTGAAGAAATGGAGAGGGCTTACCGAATGCACGTTCCTCTCAAAGCAGATTGTGGCTGGGGGAAAAACTGGTTAGAAGCTCACTAAAAAAGACAATTGTTACCCGCTGAAGCGTTTATAACATTAATTAACCTATCAAACAGAAAGTTGCTAAATACGTAATTAAGCACGCGAACTGTTTAAATATATATCCGGCAAACAACCTGCCGGATATTTTTTTTATCATTAGCATCTACAAAAAGAAAGTTATACAAGAGAAGAAATATTATCATTATGACAACATATTAACCTATATTAAGTATTAATATCCGTTTTATATATAACTTTGCAGCAAATAAAGAAGCCCAATATAACATAATGATAATATAACCCTAAAACAGTATAATCATGAAAGTAAATGTTTCCATAAGAACGATCGCATTATCAGTAGTTCTTTTTGCAGGTAGCCTGACCGCTTCTGCTCATAATAACGACAGAAATCTCATCTATAACTCAGAAGAAAAAGACGGAGTAATGGTAGAACAAACCGTTTATAAGAAAGAAGGTGCTGCACTCGCTAACTATATGAAATACAACTATAAGTATAATGACCAGAAACGTATGACAGAAAGCGAAGCGCTCAAATGGAATACTGAAAGCCAAAAATGGGAAAATAGCCTGCGCATCACTTATACTTATGAAGGCAAAACCGTAACTACCAATTATTACAAATGGAACAGTAAAAAGAATGCCTATATTCTTGTTCCGGAAATGACAGTTACAATGGACGATACAAATATCTGATACAAATATTCTCTCTAACTCTACACTTTACATTAATACAATAAAAGGCCGGGATTTACATTCCGGCCTTTTCTGTGCCACGTGGAACAAACATATAAGTGCTAAGATATTACAAGAAATTTAGTATCTTTGTTTCCTTTTTATTAAGTAAGATTTTCCCAGATGAACGAACAGTTAAAAGAATACATAGAAACAGTTATCATTCCGCAATACGAATCGTTTGATAAGGCACATAATTTAATGCATGTAAACACTGTAATAGCAGAGAGCCTGGAACTTGCAAAAGATTATCCTGTACGTACAGATATGGTATACACCATTGCTGCCTATCACGACACAGGACTATGTAAGGATAGAGCAACTCATCACCTTATTTCAGGAACCATTCTTGAAAATGACAAAAGACTCTATCAATGGTTTTCTGCCGAAGAAATACAAACAATGAAAGAAGCCGTAGAGGATCATAGAGCTTCTTCAAACCATGAGCCACGTAGTATTTATGGAAAAATTGTAGCTGAAGCAGACAGGATTATAGACCCGGAAATTACATTAAGAAGAACTGTACAATATGGGTTAAAACAAAATCCATCGGGAAACAAAGAATGGCATTATGAACGTTTTCTTAATCATCTACTGAATAAATATGCCGAAGGAGGATACTTAAAATTATGGTTAGAAAACTCAAAGAATGGAGAAAAGCTAAAAGAACTACGAACACTGATTAATGACCGGAGACAGTTAAGAGAAACCTTTGACAAGATATTTACAGAAGAAAAATGATTCCTGAGTAACTTAAGACAATATATAAAAAATAAATCTACCATCATTTCACAACATTCGGTCCCGCTTTTTGTTATAAATACGAAATAGGCACTCACAAACTGAACTCATTAATAAAAAAAAATAGCCGGAGACTTTTTCACAAAAGCTCCGGCTCAACCAGTTACATAGAATTGATCATCTAAAAACCAAAAAACATTCAATTCCTACCTAACATCACAAAGATAGCATTAAAAAGGATAATATGAAATACCATTTTTGCGAAAAATGAGTATTTTGCCGCAAATCACACATAAAATGTCTAAATAAGTGCTTATACAACAAAAAAAATCAGATAAGGCAGAAACGTTCCTGCAATTCTTTCAAAAATCCACGGGAAATAGACAGATTTTTTCGTTCATTAAAAGGAGGATAAAGTTCGCACTGCTTGCCATTAATAACAGCCAAATAGCCAACATTAATAATAACCGACTGGCTGATCTGTACAAATGAGACTGAATAACTTATAATATCCTCTGCCTTTGTATTCTTCTTAAGACTTAGCGTTGTCTGATTAAAAAGAGTCACCTGCCACTGACGTTTATCCTTAGAATATTCAAAAAAACCAATTTCCTCGATACGGAGTAGTTTGAAACCAGTCACACTACTAATCATAAACGTGTCACGTTGTGGCAATAACGCAGCTATAGACGCCGAAAATGAAGGAGTGACCTGATGAGTGGCCATCGCCTTCCGATAACGCTCTATAATCCCATCTAATTCTTCTGCACTGAAAGGTTTCAATAAGTAATCAAATGCTGACTCCCTCAAAGCCTGAAGCAAATACTTATCATATGCCGTATAGAAAACAACTTTCATATCCCACACAATCTCATCACGCATTTCGCTCAGCAGTCTGATACCCAGCATATCCGGCAACTCTATATCCAAAAACAACAAATCCGGACGTTGTTCCATTATCATTTTTCTGCCTTTAACTCCATTGACAGCCATACCCTTGATTAACATATCAGAATAAGCTGTAAGCCTCTTTTTCAAATCTTCTGTCGCGGTATAGTCATCATCTATAATTACGACTTTATAAATTTCATTCATTATCATCATAAATCATAAGAATATTTGCATGGGATATATACAGAAACCTGAGTCCCTGTTTGTTGTCCATCGGCAAGATTTTTTATTTCAAAACAGATTTTCTCTCCCTTATTTTTCTGATTGAGTAACTGGATAGTCTGGTAAAGAACCTTCAAACCTGTACCTGTCCCTCTGGATGAAGACATTATATGAGGAAGATACCCTCTACCATTATCCATGATGATTATCCGAATACCATTGCCTTCAGGAGTTACAGAAATATTAAGTCGCTTCTCTCTTTCGATCCCGGCAAGTCCATGTTTCATAGCATTCTCTACCGGAATCTGTATAATCATAGAAGGAATGATAATCTGTTCTGTATTCAATTCTCCATCTACTGACAATGTTAACATAAAATCAATCCCTAAACAACTCTGTTCCAGGCTAATATAAGTCTGCACAAAATCCAGTTCTTCCCGAAGCGGAATGCTCAACTTTTCAGTTAGTTCCAAGCTTTTTCTTAAAAGTTTTGTTAATCCTACCAACCCTTCCCGTTCTTCTTCAGAACCCTTAAAATAACTAATTTCTCTATTCAGCACATTAAAAGTAAAATGAGGTGAAATATGATTACGTATATTTTCCATGCGGAGACGACTTATCTGGTTCAAATGTCGTTCCTGCACAAAAGCACGTTTTTTCTTCATCAACCAGTAGAAAACGCTCAATGCAGCAATTAGAACAATACAACCAATAGCCCAAATAAACGATGTTAAACGCAACACCTGCATTTCACTCTTTTGCCTCTCTATCACCAACTCACGCCGCATGACAATCGTATCCTGACGATAACGCATATCAAGTTCCGCTACACGCGTACGAACCCGCTCGTTCCGAATAGAATCATTCAATGCAACATCCCTCTTCAAATACTCATAAGCACGTCTGTAATCACCTGTACGTTCGTAATAATGTTCCAGATATTGATTCCGGATATTTATCATATTCGCATCAATGTGTACGCCAGGCGTTGCATTGGCAATCAGTCTGCCAGCCCGGGAAATATCACCTTGTTTTAAAGCGAGTTCTATTTGCTGGGTTTCTATGTAATAAAGTGCTGAACGGTTATTTATCTCCGTGAAATAACGATAACTATCATTCAGATAGATTTGAGCCGAATCCAGTTTACCATTCAGCATATAAAGTTCTCCCAGATTTCCTTTACTAAGATTCCGTTCAAAAATCATTTGAGGATAATCATCCAATACATGTAATCCTCTGCTGATATAATATTCAGCTTGCAAATAATCTTTTTTGTAATAAAAATGATTCCCTCTATTATTGAGATACCCCCATTTCTCATATGGATTCATTTCCTGGTAATAATTCCCTGCCAATTCATAGTAATAATTGGAAAGTTCAAAATCACGTAACTCCATGTAAGTCTGCCCTAATCCCCAGTAAACAGTCCATTTCTTTGTATCAGGTAATCGGAGTGAATCACAAATAAACAATCCCCTACGATAGTAAAAGGCTCCATCGGCATAATTCCCCAGATGATTGCTGGCATCTGCCAAATTAAAACAAAGTTCCGGAAGATTAAAAACATTATTTCCCAACCGCTGCTCTTCATATGCCTTTCGATAATATGCCAGAGATGAATCAGGCTCTGCTTTCTGTATCCAGTAATTACCGGTCATATTATAAACATTCGTCTTAATATCATGTATGGAAGGAGAATCGGGCGCTTTCCTGCAAAAACGGGAAATCATCTGATTATAATATAGCACAGAGTCAAAGTCAGAAGAGGCAAAACAAGCCTTTACGTAATGATTCATTAATTTATAGAAAGTAAGACTATCAGTGGCTTTTGCCATTCCGTTACGCAATAGATTACGGGCATACGTATTATTAGCAAATAAAGAATCTCTTGCCTGTTTTTCCAGCGAATCAGTCTGAGTATTCCTTTTTATTGCTTCTCCTGTTTGTGTGTGTTCTCTACAACCATTGATACACAGGAATAAACAAATTATTGCAAACCCTTTAATGGTTTTACTCCCCATAAACTTCTTTATTAATAGAATGTCGCAACAAAGATAGAAAAATGTGCATAATATTTCTTACCTTTGTAGCCAATTAATTAGAAAAGGAATCTAATGAGTCCACTAAATTTCACCCACATTCTGACACAGGCAGTCGATGAGCTTTCGGAAAGCGAATCATACAAAGGACTGTTCCATCAACACAAGGACGGCGAGCCCTTGCCTTCGGCACGGGTATTGTGTGACGTCATTGAGCTGGCACGCTCTATTCTTTTCCCCGGATATTTTGGAAATTCTACTATTAACAGTCGTACAATCAACTATCATATAGGGGTTAATATTGAAAGATTATTTGATCTGCTGACTGAACAGATTTTAGCCGGACTCTGTTTCGGAAGTAATGAAGGATGTGATACCTGCAATGATTCTCTGCGCGAAGAAGCCGCCCGCCTGGCTGCTAAATTTATCAGCAAATTACCACACATGCGTCGTGTATTGGCTACAGATGTAGAAGCAGCCTACAATGGTGATCCTGCAGCTCAGAGTTTCGGTGAAGTAATTTGCTGCTATCCGGCTATCAGAGCTATCAGTAACTATCGGATCGCTCACGAACTATTAGAGTTGGGAGTGCCACTGATCCCTCGTATTATAACAGAAATGGCTCATAGTGAAACAGGTATAGATATCCATCCCGGAGCACAGATAGGTAGTTATTTCACTATCGACCATGGAACGGGCGTAGTAATCGGAGCAACCAGTATTATTGGTAATAATGTAAAACTCTATCAGGGTGTCACATTGGGAGCCAAAAGTTTCCCTCTGGATACTGATGGTAAGCCGATTAAAGGTATTCCCCGTCATCCGATACTGGAGGATAACGTTATAATCTACTCAAATGCAACTATATTAGGCCGCATAACCATTGGACGTGATGCCACAGTAGGGGGTAATATTTGGGTAACAGAAGATGTTCCCGCAGGAGCAAGGATCGTACAGACTAAAGCAAAGAAATAATGGCCCAATGTGCGAATATGCCAATGTGCCAATTGAGAGAATCAGATATTAATAATTTGAAAAAATAACAACTTTAACGCGCCAGCCAATTGGTATATTACCATATTGGCATATTGGCACATTATTCATTATGAGCGAACAATTTGAAATGATAGCCAAAACCTTCCAGGGACTGGAAGAAGTACTGGCCGAAGAACTGACAGTGCTGGGAGCAAACGATGTACAAATAGGTCGGCGAATGGTTTCATTCTCCGGAGACAAGGAAATGATGTACAAAGCAAACTTCTGCCTGCGTACTGCTATCCGCATTCTGAAACCAATCAAACATTTCAAGGCCAAAGATGCCGACGAGGTTTATGATCAGATCAAAGCCATCGCTTGGGAAGAAATACTGGATGTAAACAAAACATTCGCCGTAGATGCCGTCGTATTTAGTGATGAATTTCGTCATTCCAAGTTCGTTTCTTACAAAGTTAAAGATGCCATTGTCGACTATTTCCGCGAGTTGAATGGTAAACGCCCGTCCGTTCGTATCAATAGACCAGATGTATTACTGAATATTCATATTGCGCAAACGACCTGTACTCTCTCACTCGATTCCTCCGGTGAATCACTTCATCGTCGGGGCTATCGTCAGGAAGCTGTAGAAGCACCACTCAATGAAGTTCTTGCAGCCGGAATGATTCTGATGACGGGATGGAAAGGAGAGTGTGACCTTATTGATCCGATGTGTGGTTCAGGTACCATCCCCGTAGAAGCTGCATTGATTGCCCGTAACATTGCCCCGGGAGTATTCCGTAAGGAGTTCGCATTTGAAAAATGGGTAGATTTTGATCAGGACCTGTTCGATAATATATACAATGACGATAGCCTGGAGCGTGAATTCACACACAAAATATATGGTTATGATAATAACCCAAAAGCTAACGAAATAGCCACACACAATGTGAAAGCAGCAGGCGTTTCCAAAGATATCATTCTGAAGTTACAGCCATTCCAGCAATTTGAACAACCGGCAGAAAAATCCATCATCATCACCAATCCTCCTTACGGTGAACGTATTTCTACCAATGATCTTTTGGGATTATACAGCATGATTGGCGAACGTCTGAAACACGCTTTCGTTGGAAATGACGCCTGGGTACTTTCTTACCGTGAGGAGTGCTTCGACCAAATTGGCCTGAAGCCCAGTCAGAAAACCCCATTATTCAACGGAGCATTGGAATGTGAGTTCCGCAAATATCAGATATTCGACGGTAAGTACAAAGAATTCAAAGGCCAGGAAGGCGAAGAAGAGAATAAAGCAGGTACTCTCAAAGAAAAAAGAGAATTTAAACCTCGCCGTGAAGAAGGTGGACGTAGCTTTTCAAGTGACAGAGACAAAAGACCGAAAGAAGAGCGGAGCTTTAACGGAGACAGAAAGCCAAGAGAGTTTAAGAAGAACTGGGAACCGAAAGGTGGTAAGAAGGAATAATTACAGAAGAAATATCCAGCTTGAGGCTATAAATTAAGGCCTCAAGCTGGGTTCTAAATATTCAGCAGCAAAGAAAAAAACAAGAAAATCATGTATAAAAGAGGCTATCTATTATTAGTAGGGTTGCTTCAAGCTCTATTTATCACGAACGTTATGGCGCAAGAACTAAAAACTCCTACCTTGGAAGATCTTATTCCGGGTGGTGAAACATATCGTTATGCAGAAAACCTTTACGGACTACAATGGTGGGGCGATGAATGTATAAAACCAGGTATAGATACCCTGTTTGTTATTAACCCCAAAACAGGAAAAGAAAAGATTATCACTACACGGGAAATTGTAAACAAAGTATTGGAAGAAAACCAATCCGGAAAATTACAGCATTTCTACCCTGTCAGCTTTCCTTGGAGTAATAAAGAGCAAATGCTTATTAAGCTACCCGGTAAATATATTGTTTATGACTTCAAAAATAACAAAATAGTCTCCACAACAGCTCTTAAAAAAGAGGCTGCCAACCAGGATTACTGCACTGCCACCGGAAACATTGCTTATACGATAGGCAACAATCTGTATATAAATGAAAACGCAATAACCGATGAACCCAAAGGTGTTGTTTGCGGGCAGTCTGTACACCGTAATGAGTTCGGTATCAGCAAAGGTACTTTCTGGAGTCCGGAAGGTAACTTACTGGCATTTTATCGCATGGATGAAAGTATGGTTACGCAGTATCCGTTGGTAGATATCACTCAACGCGTAGCGGAAGTGAACAACATTCGTTATCCAATGGCAGGCATGACCAGCCATTTGGTAACAATAGGTATTCATAATCCTTCCAACGGAAAGACACTCTACCTGAAAACGGGAAACCCTACCGACCGCTATTTTACCAACATCAGCTGGGCACCGGATGAGAAAAGTATCTACCTGATAGAGTTGAACCGAGACCAAAATCACGCCAAACTCTGCCAATACAACACAGAAACAGGCGAACTGATGGCAACGCTTCTCGAAGAGACACATCCCAAATATGTAGAACCTCAACAACCCATTGTATTTCTACCCTGGGATTCTACAAAATTCATTTATCAAAGCCAACGTGATGGTTTCAACCACCTGTATCTGTATGATACCACAGGTAAACAAATCAGGCAACTAACAGAAGGTAAATGGTTGGTCAGCGATATACTGGGATTCAACGAAAAAAAGAAAGAAGTTCTTTTCAGCGCCAACGATGCTACAGGGCAGAACAACTTTTCGGTGAATATCAGAACTGGAAAGAGGAGTTTGCCTTTCAGTATGCATACTACCACTGAAGGTGTACATAACGCTATTGCAAGTAAGTCGGGACGTTATGTGATTGACAATTACTCAACCCCTACTCTACCCAGAAAAATTGATATTATTGATACCCAGACAGGCAAAAGTGTTAACCTGCTTACTGCTACCAATCCATTTCAAGGCTACAAGATGCCTGTTATTGAAACCGGTACAATCAAAGCAGCAGACGGTGTTACCGATCTATATTATCGCCTTATCAAACCCGCTGACATGGACCCGAATAAGAAGTATCCCGCCATTGTATATGTATACGGAGGCCCGCATGCACAGATGGTAACCGGAGGCTGGCAGAATGGTGCCCGCGGCTGGGATATCTATATGGCAAACAAAGGATACGTCATGTTCACCATCGATAATCGTGGCAGTTCCAATCGCGGATTAGAATTTGAGAATGTAACTTTCCGCCATTTAGGTATTGAGGAAGGGAAAGATCAGGTAAAAGGAGTCGAATATTTGCAAAGCCTTCCCTATGTAGACAACAATCGTATCGGTGTACATGGTTGGAGCTTTGGAGGCCATATGACTACCGCCTTGTTGCTTCGCTATCCGGAAATCTTCAAAGTAGGCGTAGCAGGTGGTCCGGTAATAGACTGGGCATATTATGAGATAATGTACGGAGAACGTTATATGGATACTCCACAAAGTAATCCGGAAGGATACGAACAATGTAATCTGAAAAATCTCGCCGGCAATCTGAAGGGGCATTTACTTATTATCCATGACGATCATGATGATACTTGTGTGCCTCAGCATACATTATCTTTTATGAAAGCATGCATAGATGCCCGTACGTATCCGGATCTTTTCATTTATCCAGGACATAAGCACAATGTAATGGGACGTGACCGCATACATCTGCACGAAAAGATAACCCGTTATTTTGAAGATAACCTGTAAGACAATATGTCGATTGAAAAAGAAACGAGAGAAATATAATAATAAAAACAAGCGCTACATATCCGATGCCAACATTGGCATATTGGCATATTGGCATATTAACCAATTATTGATATGAAACTGTTACTCTTAGGTTCGGGCGGCCGTGAACACGCTCTGGCATGGAAAATAGCTCAAAGTCCCAAAGTAAAAAAGCTATACATCGCCCCCGGCAATGCCGGCACTTCTTCTGTAGGTGAAAACGTGAACATCAAAGCTAC
The DNA here is from genome assembly GCA_019416685.1 of Bacteroides sp. Classification (GTDB taxonomy): domain Bacteria; phylum Bacteroidota; class Bacteroidia; order Bacteroidales; family Bacteroidaceae; genus Bacteroides. Next base: position 80,805 of record DXWV01000029.1, on the reverse strand, counting down.
CGATTTTAATGCATTAAAAGCATTCGTTCTTAAGGAAAACATCAGCATGATTGTGGTTGGTCCCGAAGACCCGCTGGTTGAAGGTATTTACGACTACTTTCAGGGAAATCCTGAAACACAGCACATTGCTATCATTGGGCCTACACGTGAAGGAGCTCGTCTGGAAGGTAGTAAAGAGTTTGCCAAAGAGTTCATGCAACGTCATAACATCCCTACCGCACGTTATAAAAGTATCACAGCCAATACACTGGAAGAAGGTTTTGCCTTCCTCGAAACATTGGAAGCCCCCTACGTGCTAAAAGCTGACGGACTTTGTGCCGGAAAAGGAGTTCTGATCCTCCCTACTTTAGATGAAGCCAAAAAGGAGCTGAAAGAAATGCTTAGCGGCATGTTTGGTGATGCCTCGGCAACGGTAGTCATTGAAGAGTTCCTCAGTGGTATTGAATGCAGCGTATTCGTATTGACAGATAGCGAACATTACAAAGTACTCCCCGTAGCCAAAGACTACAAACGTATCGGCGAAGGTGATAAGGGACTTAATACCGGTGGTATGGGAAGCGTTACGCCTGTTCCGTTTGCCAATGATGAATTTATGGAGAAAGTACGTACACGTATTATCGAACCGACTGTAAATGGCTTGAAAGAAGAAGGAATTCTTTACAAAGGATTCATCTTTCTGGGATTGATAAAAGTAAAAGGAGAGCCCATGGTTATTGAGTATAATGTTCGTATGGGCGACCCTGAAACAGAAAGCGTTATGCTTCGCATCAAGAGCGATCTCGTAGATCTCTTTGAAGGTGTGGCAGAGCAGAACCTCGATACAAAAGCACTGGAAATAGACCCACGTACGGCTGCTTGTGTGATGTTAGTAAGCGGTGGTTATCCGGAAACTTACGAGAAAGGTTTCCCTATCACCGGCTTCAAACAGGCTGCTGCCACAGACAGTATCCTTTTCCATGCAGGTACGACCCTGAAAGACGGACAAGTAGTAACTAGCGGCGGACGCGTCATTGCTATCAGTTCATATGGAAATACCAAAGAAGAGGCACTGGCCAAAAGCTATAAAGTGGCTGAAATGATACAGTTTGAGAAGAAGAATCTTCGAAGAGATATTGGCTTTGATCTATAGTGAGGAAGGGTTATAAGGTTATAATGTTATAAAGTTGTAGGAGATAGAGTTATAATGTTATGTGCCGGTACATAATGTTAACCTTACAACCCTGTAACTTTACAACGTTATAATCTTCCACATAACCTTACCCCACTGCTTTATAACTCTATAACCCTATAACATTATAACTCTATAACCCTATAATGAGAAATAATAGACTACAAGGCCGGGTGACGGCAGGACGGTTTACATTGCCTGTTGTCATTCTTATCTGCACCATCTGCTGGATAAGTACCTCTTTTCTTTTGCCCGACATGAACTCAGCAAAAGAAACGGGATACGCTTTGTGGCAATCTATTTGTACCTCCTGCCTGCCTGCCTGGGCAAACAGAATTATCAGCTTTATGTTATATGCTGCTATCGGATATTTCCTGATTGAGTTAAACAACACATTCACTATTATCCGCATGCGCGCCTCGGTGCAGACATCACTTTACTTTATTTTAGTCACCATCTGTCCCGGTATGCATTTGCTATATGCAGGCGATATAGCCGCCGTAACCTTCCTGATCTCATTATTTTTCCTATTCAAGAGCTACCAGCAGCCTCACCCGGTGAGCTATATATTCCATTCTTTTGCCTTCATTGGTGCAGGAAGTTTATTATTTCCACAATTACTCTATTTCATCCCTCTTTGGCTGATAGGGGCTTATTCGTTTCAGTCGCTCACAATACGCAGTTTTTGCGGAGCTATCATCGGAATAAGTCTTCCCTACTGGTTCTTATTGGGGCATGCCTTCTTCTACGGAAAAATGGAGTTATTCTACCAACCATTCATCGAATTGGTTCATTTTCAGCCTATAGAGTTTGGTAAGAATCTCCTGCTTTGGGAACTTGTTACATTGATTTATCTGTTCATCCTCTTCATTGTCAGCGCTGCCCATTGTATTATTAGCGGATATGAAGATAAAATACGAACGCGCTCCTATCTACATTTCCTGATATTCCTGAACTTCTGTATCTTCCTGTTCATTTTCCTGCAACCGATACACTGTATGGATATATTCTCACTCCTTCTGATCGGTGTCAGTATTCTCATAGGACATCTGTTTGTATTGACCAGCAGCAAGACTTCTAACATATTCTTTATCAGTTCCACCATCGGATTAATCCTCTTATTCTGCTTTAACGTATGGACGCTTTTATAAACTCAGTAATACAGTTACTTATCGACTGGGGTGTTCCTGGTTTGTTTCTTTCTGCCCTATTAGCAGGAAGCATTGTCCCGTTCAGCTCCGAACTGGTATTGGTAGCATTAGTAGAAGTGGGGTTAAACCCGGTCACCTGTGTGCTTGCTGCTGCATTAGGAAATACTCTGGGTGGTATGACCTGCTATTATATGGGGCATCTCGGCAAGATAGACTGGATAGAGAAATACTTTAAAGTAAAAAAGGAGAAAGTAGACCGCATGGAGGCATTTTTACAAGGTAAAGGGGCACTCATGGCATTTTTTGCTTTCCTCCCGTTTGTAGGTGAAGTGATTGCTATTGCACTGGGGTTCATGCGCAGCAATGTATGGCTTACGACAATTTCGATGTTTGCCGGTAAACTGATACGTTATATTCTCATGTTGCTTGCACTGAAAGGCATTATCAACTTCGTTATATAAACATGAAACGAGTTATCGAACAAACAGCCGACGGAAGCGCTACTCTTTTCGTTCCGGAATTGAACGAACATTATCATTCCGTGAAAGGTGCACGTACAGAATCTCAACATATCTTTATTGATATGGGCCTGAGTGCCTCTGAAGTGACCGAACCGCATATCCTCGAAATAGGTTTCGGAACAGGTTTAAATGCTCTGCTGACACTCGAAACTACAGAAGCGACTCAAAGAAAAGTACATTACACCGGAATTGAACTCTACCCCCTCTCCTGGGAAATGATAGAACCATTAGGTTATAGTGATAATCCGCTATTCAAAACGCTACATATTATTCCCTGGGAAGAGGATGCAATAATAACCCCCTGTTTTACGTTAAGAAAGGTACAAGCTGACTTTACAACGTTTACTACGAATCGCTCGTTTGACATAATTTACTTCGATGCTTTTGCTCCCGAAAAGCAGCCGGAGATGTGGTCACAAGAACTATTCGACCGGCTACACGTTAGATTAAGCGAGAAAGGCATACTCACCACCTACTGCGCCAAAGGAGTAGTACGCCGAATGCTCCAGACAGCAGGATTTACTGTAGAACGTCTCCCCGGCCCTCCGGGAGGAAAACGGGAAATACTGAGAGCAAGGAAATAAAAACTGCCGGAGGGAAAATATAATAAACCCAAAGAATATATGAAACATATACCTCTTCTTCTGATAATCGTTCTTCTGGCTTCCTGCAACATGGGTAAGTCCGGTAAGAATCAAGATAATGAGAAACCCGTCATCGCTGTCACCATAGAGCCTCAACGTTATTTTACCGAGGCTATTGCCGGAGACAAATTCGATGTCATCAGTATCGTACCCAAAGGCAGCAGTCCGGAAACCTACGATCCTACCCCCCAGCAACTCGTTTCGCTGGGAAACAGTAAAGCATATCTCCGTATCGGCTATATCGGTTTTGAACAAGTATGGATGGACCGCCTGATAGACAATACGCCGCATATACAGATCTTCGATACTTCCAAAGATATTGATCTTATCCTCGGAGAGTCACACGACCACGGTGATCACCAGCATGCCGATGGAGTAGAGCCGCACATCTGGAACTCAACCAATAATGCACTGATCATTGCCCGTAACACCTACAAGGCTCTCTGCCAGCTCGACAAAGAGAATGAGGCATATTACCTGAACCGTTATGACAGTCTTTCCCAACGCATTATGCACACCGATAGTATCATCAAGAAAACTCTGCAACAGCCAGGAACAGCCCAAAGCTTTATGATTTACCATCCGGCTCTCTCTTATTTTGCCCGCGATTACGGTTTGCAACAGATTAGTATCGAAGAAGGTGGCAAGGAACCTTCGCCGACTCATCTGAAAGAGCTGGTAGATCTCTGCCGTCAGCAGGAGGTCCGTATCATTTTTATACAACCGGAATTCGACCGTCGCAATGCAGAGATTATTGCCCGGGAAACCGGTACAGACATTGTTCCTATCAACCCGCTGAGTTATGACTGGGAAGCCGAAATGTTAGCTGTTGCCCAGGCGCTAACGGATCATAACAAGAAATAAGATTCTCCGATTATGGCACAACCGATTATAGAAGTTCGTGGACTCTCCGCCGGATATGATGGTCGTACAGTATTGCACGACGTTAACCTCACTGTATATGAACGTGACTTCTTAGGAATTATCGGACCGAATGGAGGTGGAAAGACCACCCTCATCAGATGTATGTTAGGATTGCTAAAACCTACTGCCGGAAAAATCACTTATTATGGAGCAGACCACTCACAACTCCCGGCACTCAACTCCCGGTTTTTTATGGGTTATTTGCCTCAATACAACACAATAGACCGCAAATTTCCCATCTCTGTAGAAGAAGTAATACTCTCCGGACTGAGTTCTAAAAAATCGCTTATCAGCAAATTTACAGCCCGGCAGCACGAGAAAGTTCATACTGTCATTGCCCGTATGGGACTGGAAGGCCTGGAAAAACGTGCCATCGGACAACTCAGTGGCGGACAATTGCAACGTGCCCTGCTGGGACGTGCCATTGTCAGTGATCCATCTGTTCTCATTCTCGATGAGCCAAGCACTTATATCGACAAACGTTTTGAAGCCCGCCTCTATGAGCTTCTGGCACAGATTAACAAGGAATGCGCCATTATCCTTGTCAGCCATGACATTGGCACGGTATTACAGCAGGTAAAGTCTATCGCTTGCGTCAACGAAACGTTAGATTATCATCCGGACGCGGGTGTCACTACAGAGTGGCTGGAACGTAACTTCAACTGCCCCATCGAATTATTGGGGCACGGAACGTTACCGCACCGCATATTGGGAGAACATCACCACCATCACGATTAATTCCGGATAAATGTAGCATAATATTACTATCCCAGTGATATCCCAAAAGCGAAAACCCCTATTCATAATACACTGATAATCAACATCAATAGAAACACATTTCCTCCCCGGAGCCGAGCAGCCTCCTCCTCGGAGCCGAACGACCTCTTCCCCGGAGCCGAGAGAAGCGCACGCCTTCGTAGAAACGCTCCATGTAAAATAATATCATTCTACCCAACGGTCGTTCAATCAGACAGGTACAAATCTTCACACAACAGCCGTACAAAGGGCATACAGATAACCCAAACGTACCTGTACACACTGTTTTCATTTTCATATCTTTCCTTCCGAAATATAATAAATCTTATCAGTTTGCCGGATTGTACACGTAAATCATTATCTTTGCGCCCACTTAACATGTTAATGAATAAACATCTATCGTCTTAATGAAACAGTACAAAACCGTAAACAACCTAATCGGTTGGCTTACTTTCATTATTGCTGCCACGGTCTATTGCATGACAATAGAACCGACAGCCAGTTTCTGGGATTGTCCCGAGTTCATTACTACCGGCTATAAACTGGAAGTCGGACACCCACCCGGCGCCCCTTTCTTCATGCTGACAGCCAATCTGTTCTCACAGTTTGCTTCAGATGCTACCACTGTAGCCAAAATGGTAAATTACATGAGTGCCCTGATGAGTGGAGCCTGTATCCTGTTCCTTTTCTGGAGCATCACCCATCTGGTACGTAAACTGATTATTAAAGACGAAAACAATATTACCACCGGCCAGTTGATTACCATCATGGGTAGCGGTCTTGTTGGTGCATTGGTATATACATTCAGTGACACTTTCTGGTTCAGTGCCGTAGAAGGAGAGGTTTATGCCTATTCTTCCCTGTTCACAGCCGTTGTATTCTGGCTTATTCTGAAGTGGGAAGATGTAGCCGACGAACCGCATAGCGACCGTTGGATCATTCTCATCGCTTATCTGACCGGATTGAGTATCGGCGTCCACCTGCTGAACCTGCTCTGTCTGCCGGCTATCGTACTGGTATATTACTATAAGAAAGTTCCTAATGCCAACGCGAAAGGCTCTCTGTTAGCTCTTTTCGCTTCTATGGTGTTGGTAGGAATCGTGCTTTACGGTATCGTGCCAGGCGTAGTAAAAGTAGGCGGATGGTTCGAGTTGCTTTTCGTCAACAGCATGGGCTTGCCATTCAATACCGGCGTCATTGTTTATATCATCATACTTGCCGCCAGCATCATCTGGGGAGTATACGAAAGTTATACCGAAACCAGCCGTGCACGTATGAATATCTCTTTCATGCTGACTATTGCCCTGCTGGGAATCCCGTTCTACGGACACGGAGTGAGCAGTGTTATTATCGGCATTATCGTACTTGCCGCATTAGGACTCTATCTGTTTGCTAAAAACCTCAATAAGAAATACCAGATTTCTGCCCGCAGCATGAACACTGCATTGCTCTGCACAATGATGATTATGGTAGGATACTCTTCGTATGCGCTTATTGTAATCCGTTCTACTGCCAATACTCCGATGGACCAGAACTCTCCGGAAGATATCTTCACGCTGGGCGAATATTTAGGACGTGAACAGTACGGTACACGCCCGTTATTCTACGGACAGGCTTACTCTTCAAAGGTGGCCTTAGAAGTGAAAGACGGATACTGCATCCCTGTAGAGGCAAACAGTACAACCAAATACATCCGCAAAGAAAAAACATCACCGGACGAAAAAGATTCGTATGTTGAAGTACCGGGACGTGTAGAATATCAATATGCACAGAACATGCTCTTCCCGCGTATGTATAGCAGTGCACATATTCCGCAGTACAAAGGCTGGGTAGACATCAAAGGATATGACGTGCCCTACGATGAATGCGGCAACGCAATTATGGTCAATATCCCCACACAGTGGGAAAATATCAAGTTCTTCTTCCGCTATCAGCTCAACTTCATGTACTGGCGTTACTTTATGTGGAACTTCGCCGGACGCCAGAACGACATCCAGGGCAGTGGCGAAATAGAACATGGTAACTGGATTACAGGTATTCCTTTCATCGACAACTGGTTGGTAGGCGATCAAAGCTTGCTTCCGCAGGAACTGAAAGACAATAAAGGGCACAATGTATTCTACTGCCTGCCCCTGTTATTAGGTCTTATCGGACTATTCTGGCAGGCATATCGCGGTCAGAAAGGCGTACAACAATTCTGGGTAGTATTCTTCCTGTTCTTCATGACAGGTATTGCCATTGTGCTCTACCTCAACCAAACTCCCAGCCAGCCCCGCGAACGTGATTATGCTTATGCAGGTTCGTTCTATGCATTTGCCATCTGGGTAGGTATGGGTGTAGCAGGTATCATCAAACTGCTGCGCGACTATACCAAGATGCAAGAATTACCGGCTGCTATTCTTGTCTCTGCACTCTGCCTGCTGGTACCCATTCAGATGGCAGGCCAGACTTGGGACGACCATGACCGTTCCGGACGTTACGTAGCCCGTGACTTCGGACAAAACTACCTGATGTCATTGCAGGAAAGCGGCAATCCGATTATCTTCACCAATGGCGACAATGATACATTCCCTCTGTGGTACAACCAGGAGACAGAAGGCTTCCGTACAGACGCCCGTACCTGTAACTTGAGTTATCTGCAAACAGACTGGTATATTGACCAGATGAAACGCCCGGCTTATGATTCTCCGTCACTGCCAATCACTTGGGATCGTGTTGAATATGTAGAAGGAACCAACGAATATATACAGATTCGCCCGGAGATTAAAAAGACAATCGACGCTCTTTATGCACAGGCTGATAGCAGTGGCAACCCGGAAGCATTGCAAAATGTTCACAATGAATTTGGTGAAGATCCGTATGAATTGAAAAACATCCTTAAATACTGGATACGTTCAGACAAAGAGGGCTTGCATGTTATCCCGACAGACAGTATTGTCATCAAGATTGATAAAGAAGCGATACGCCGCAGTGGAATGAAAATTCCGGAAGCTTTGGGCGACTCTATCCCCGATCATATGAATATCCTTCTGAGAGATGATAATGGCAATCCGAAACGTGCTCTCTACAAGAGTGAACTAATGATGCTCGAGATGCTGGCAAATGCCAACTGGGAACGCCCTATGTACATGGCTATCACCGTAGGCAGAGAAAATCAGCTGGGTATGGACAAGCACTTCGTTCAGGAGGGACTCGCCTCTCGCTTCACACCATTTGAAACCAAGAAACTGGGGGCAACTATTGACAGCGAGAAGATGTATGATAACCTGATGAATAAGTTCAAATTTGGCGGTATCGACAAGCCCGGCATCTATATCGATGAGAACGTGATGCGTATGTGCTATACACACCGCCGCGTCTTCGCACAACTCATTGAACAGCTGATGAAGGAAGGTCAAAAGGATAAAGCCCTTGCTGCTCTGGATTATGCCGAAAAGATGATCCCTGCTTACAACGTACCTTATGACTGGCAGAACGGCGCCGTACAAATGGCAGAAGCCTACTATCAGTTGGGACAAACCGAGAAAGCAGACAAAATCATGGATGCATTGGCCAATAAGGCACTCGAATACATGACCTGGTATCTCAGTCTGGACGACTCACAATTCTTCGTATCAACCCGGGAATTTGAGTATCACATAGCCTTACTGAATGAAGAGCTGAAACTCATGGAGAAATATAAATCGAAACTGTCAGAAAACTATTCCGGCAAACTGGACGAACTGTACGGTATGTACGTCTCCCGTGTAAAAGGAACGAGATAGAAAGATGTTTATAGAGCAACCACCGTGGTTTTTCCGCATTTTATACCCGAAAGCTATCTTCCGGATGAACCCTGACGAAAAAGCAGTTTACCTGACTTTCGATGACGGGCCTATTCCGGAAGTAACTCCCTGGGTGCTGGATTTGCTGGATAAGTATAAGATCAAAGCCACTTTCTTTATGGTAGGTGACAATGTACGGAAGTATCCGGATATTTTCCGGATGGTGATTGAACACGGACACCGGATCGGTAACCACACCTTCAACCATATCCGCGGATTCGAGTATTCTGCAAATGATTATCTGGAAAATACGGATCGTGCGAATCAAGAGATGAAGACCGATCTTTTCCGCCCGCCACACGGACACATGGGATTCAAGCAATATCACGCGCTGAAACAGTACTACAGCATTATCATGTGGGATCTGGTAACACGTGACTATAGTAAGAAAATGCGTCCCGAACAAGTACTGGCAAACGTAAAACGCTATGTACGGAATGGTTCTATCATCACGTTTCACGATTCGCTGAAATCCTGGAATAACGGAAACCTTCAGTACGCTTTGCCGCGTGCCATCGAGTTTATGAAAGAACAAGGCTACGAATTCAAGATGCTTCCACACTTCCCGCATGGAGAGGTTCGGCAAGCGGACAGATAACGAAAAATAAAAAGACAGGATGGGAGAAGTTATTCTTTCTGCTAAACAAATAAAAGCCGAAGCTCTGCGCCTCGGCTTTTCTGCTTGCGGAGTGGCACCGGCAGAAGCAGTAAATGAAACCGTCTCCAATGCCTTTTGCCACTGGCATTCGCACGGCATGCAAGCAGGAATGAATTACATGGGCAACCACCTCGAAAAGCGCCTCGATCCCCGTTTACTGGTAGAAGGAACACGCAGCATTGTATCCGTAGCCCTCAACTATTACCCTGCCCGATTCTTACGAGAAGATCAGTATCAGTTTGCCTGGTATGCATACGGTAAAGATTACCACGATATCATGAAAGCCCGGCTGACCGCCTTACAGGAATATATCTCCGCACACTCTCCCCTACCCTTACAAAGCCGTATATTCTGTGATACAGCCCCCGTATTAGAGCGTTACTGGGCATGGCGTGCCGGGCTGGGCTGGATAGGTAAAAATACCCAGCTTATTATTCCACATGCCGGTTCCTGCTTCTTCCTGGGCGAAATATTTCTCAGCACAGATATAGACGAATACGATCAACCACAGAAAAATCGTTGTGGAAGCTGCACCCGGTGTCTTGATGCTTGTCCGACAAAAGCGCTGGAAGCCCCTTTTTTGCTCAATTCAGGCCGTTGCCTGTCTTATCTTACCATTGAACACCGGGAAGCTATTCCGCCCGCAGAAGGCAAAAAAACGGGCAATAAGATATATGGCTGCGACGAATGCCAGAAAGCCTGTCCCTGGAACAGATTTTCCACTTCCTGCCAGACTCCGGAATTGCAACCCACTGACGCCTTCATGCGGATGGAAAAAGAGAACTGGCATGCACTGACAGAAGAACAATACAGAGTAATTTTTAAAGGAAGTGCGGTAAAAAGAGCTAAGTACACAGGCTTAATGAGAAATATACATCAAGTGGAAAGTAATAACAAGGATGAAGTACAAACATTGCCAGACGTGTAAACATAAACATGAGACGGGATTAACAGTATCTGAGAAAATGTAAACATAGAATGCCAAACAGAAGCCGTACTTTTAGGACCTACTTTAATCCTAAAAACAACGCACCATGAAGACAATGACTTATCTTGGATTCTTATCAGTTCCCCTATGCTTCTGCCAGCACCTACAGGCACAAAACAGCTCCCGGCAAACAAATCCCCCCAATATTATTTTCATCCTTGCAGATGATATGGGCTATGGCGATGTTTCGGCATTCAATGAACATTCCGGCATCACCACCCGGAACCTGGATGAAATGGCCGATAACGGAGTCTCTTTTACCGATGCTCACTCCTGCTCGTCCGTTAGTACGCCTACCCGCTATGGGATTATCACCGGAAGATATAACTGGCGTTCGAGCCTTAAAAGCGGTGTATTATATGGATATTCACGCCCCATTATCCCTACTACGCGAAACACAATGGCTTCTATGCTAAAACAAAACGGATATACCACAGCCTGTATCGGAAAGTGGCACTTAGGCTGGAACTGGGGTACAAAAGCCGGACACGAAAAGCCAAATGCCAATGCACTGACAGAGGAAGATGTGGATTATAGCAAACCCATCACTAACGGGCCTGCCGATTTAGGATTTGATTATTTCTACGGCTTCTGTGGTTCATTAGACATGGCTCCTTATGTCTATGTAGAAAATAGCCAGCCTACTACCACTCAGATACAAACCATCGCCAAGTCAGGAGGATCTGCCATGTGGCGGGCAGGTGCCATAGGTTCCGACTTCTCACATCAGGAGTGCTTGCCCAACCTTACCCGCCGGGCCGTAGACTATGTAAATCAACACGCCCAAAACAAGCAGCCGTTCTTCCTGTATCTGCCTCTTCCTGCACCACACACCCCTATCCTTCCGGACAAAAGATTTAAAGGGAAAACCGGATTAGGAGATTATGGAGACTTTGTGCTAATGGTAGATGATGTGGTAGGACAGATCCGGAAAGCACTCAAAGACAATAATATCTCAGAAAATACCATCCTAATATTTACCACAGACAATGGTTGCTCACCGGCCGGAGGTATTGACAAGATGGCACAGAAAGGTCATCATGCCAATTACATCTGGAGAGGTATGAAAGCCGATCTTTTCGACGGAGGACACCGTGTCCCTACCATCGTAGAATGGCCCCAAAGAGCCGGAAAAGGCAAATGCAACCAAACGGTCTGCCTAAACGACTTTTATGCAACGTTCGCAGTACTGAACCAATATCAGATAAAAGACAATGAAGCAGAAGACAGTTACAACATTTTGCCATTGATCGAGAATCCCGGTTATCCCCAAACAATCCGGGAGGCCGTTGTACACCATTCCATCCGTGGTGAGTTTGCCATACGCAAAGGCGAATGGAAACTACTTTGTTCACCCAGTTCAGGAGGTTGGAGTTACCCGAAACCAAATGTAGACAAAGAAGTCATTGCTACACTGCCTCCTATTCAACTCTACAATATGAAACAAGATCCGGGAGAGAAAAACAATGTGTATCAGGAACATCCGGAAGTGGTACAAGAGTTAAAACAGCTATTACAGAAGTATATACAAAACGGAAGAAGTACCCCGGGAACAGTTCAGAAAAACGATGCGACCAACAAATGGGAACAGATAAAAGGCATTATGCAGGATGATTAAAGAGAGGGGAGAAGGGAGAATGGAGAGGGGAGAAGGAGCTGCGCTATTACGCTGCATAGTACTTCTCCATTCTCCATTCTCCCTTCTCTTAACTCCCTTTAATTACTGTACTGTTACAGTCAGCGGAGCACGCAATTTCTGTGCAAATGCAGCTACGTATTCATTCCATGCATCGGCAGTCTTGATATCAGCTTTATCCCATGCAGAACCCCAATAATAAGTATATTCAGAGCCCGGTTCATAGTCACTGATAGCCAGTACATGACCATCTGCACCACCACGCAATTCTTTCTTTTCTTTTTCAGGGAAAAGAACCACTTTGGCGTCTTTCACTGTAGCAGGGAAAGCAGCACCCACAAAAATCTTTCCGTTATTATTGTTCACATTATCCGTCGGATCTACATAAGTAATATAACCGTTGGCAGCATCTGCCACAACAGCACCGTCCGGTTCGTGAAGAACAATACCGGTAGCAACAGGCATTGTTTCTTTCAGATTACTGTAAGCAACAACAGTCTTGTTCATATGCGAACCAGCATCCAAAGAGATCAGACGAGTTTCTATAACATCAGAGTTATCCTTTACAGTCAGCGGGTTATACACCAGTTTCACAGTGAAACGCAACGGACCATTGTCAAGTATTTCCTGTGTTGCATAGCAATACGGATAGATAATCGAATCACCCGACATCAAAGCAGCCGTACCTCCTCCGAGCGTAGGACCTACTTTATAGCAATCCAGGCCGTTACCATGATCTACATGATAAGAAACAGAACGATAAAGTTCATTTGCTGCTTTAGGATCTGTCTTTTTCAGTTCAGCAATTTTAGCTTTTGTGTCCGGGTTCAACTCGCCTGCATAACGAGCTTCTACCACTGGCTCTGTTGTATTGTATTTAGTCCAGATATCATAACCGAAAGCACGCTCACCAGTTGCCTGCAAAGCAGGGCCGTAAGTACGGAAAGCAACCAGATCATTTTCCCATGCCACGTCATCTACACGTACAGGATAGTAACGTCCGCAAGCCTTTGTATCAAATACAGCAGGAGTACCGGCCTGAATAGTATAAGCCGCTGTTCCGTTAGCTTTTACGGTAGCCGGGAAAATTACTTTCTCATCATAAGTAATCTGATAGGGCACCTGCTGACCATCAGCATCAAGCACAACAATCTGAGCAGTGTCAGCCAATTGCAGTTTAGAAGAGACATCACCCATGGATACCTCCACCATTTCACCGGCACGTTCCATAGCGGTGGGATTTGTTACTGTGACAGTAACTGTCTTGCTCTCCGTACAAGCAAAGCTTACAAGAGCAATTGCAATAAAGAAAAATAACTTTTTCATCTTTTTGTCGTTAGTTTGATAATAAAACCCGAAAGGGCGGAGTATTCCTCCGCCCTACAGCATAACTGTATTTTATCTCTTATTTCGGTTGTTTTCCGATATATGCCAAGATACCACCGTCAACGTATAATACATGTCCGTTTACAAAGTCAGAAGCATCTGAAGCCAGGAACACTGCAGGTCCTGCCAGGTCTTCCGGAGTTCCCCAACGGGCAGCCGGAGTCTTAGCAATGATAAATGAATCAAATGGATGACGTGAACCATCCGGTTGGATTTCACGCAACGGAGCTGTCTGCGGAGTAGCAATATAACCCGGGCCGATACCATTACACTGGATATTGAATTCACCATATTCAGAAGCAATGTTCTTGGTAAGCATCTTCAAACCACCCTTAGCAGCAGCATAAGCAGATACTGTTTCACGACCCAGTTCACTCATCATAGAACAGATATTGATAATCTTACCATGACCTTTTTTAATCATAGAAGGGATAACAGCCTTAGACACAATAAACGGAGCATTCAAGTCTACATCAATTACCTGACGGAATTCAGCTGCTGACATTTCGTGCATCGGGATACGCTTAATGATACCGGCATTGTTAACCAAAATATCGATAACGCCCACTTCTTTCTCAATCTGAGCAACCATAGCGTTCACCTGCTCTTCGTTGGTTACATCGCATACATAACCTTTAGCTTCGATACCTTCAGCCTTGTAAGCAGCAATACCTTTGTCTACCAGTTCTTGTTTGATATCGTTGAACACGATTTTTGCGCCTGCCTTAGCAAAAGCAGTAGCCAAAGCCAAACCGATTCCGTAAGATGCACCGGTAACAAGTGCAACTTTACCTTCTAATGAAAAGTTTACCATTATAATAATTTATTAATGTGCCAATGTACAGAGTGCCAATGAAAGCACTTATTCACACATATAGCACGAAGGTTATTAATTAATTGTTCTTATTAAGTCGTTTCCTAAATTGACACAGGGCATATTCAGCGCATGCCTCATTATTTAAGATCTGTAATCAGTGAGAAATCCTGATCTCCGTAATCCAGATTTTCACCTCCCATACCCCAGATGAAGGTATAGTTATGAGTAGCAGCAGCCGAGTGAATAGACCATTCAGGAGATAATACAGCCTGATCGCCTTTCATCCATACGTGACGTGTCTCATCTACTTCACCCATAAAGTGACATACAGCATGTTCTTCGGGCACTTCGAAGTAGAAATAAGCTTCCATACGACGGCTGTGAACGTGTGCCGGCATTGTATTCCAAACACTTCCCGGAGCCAATTCCGTCATACCCATCTGCAACTGGCAAGTAGGTAATACCTGATTTACCAGCATCTTGTTTATATTTCTATGGTTAGATCCTTCCAGTGAACCCATTTCAGCCACCACTGCATCTTTCTTTGTCACTTTCTTATCAGGATAGTTACGGTGAGCAGTCAGCGAATTAAAATAGAACTTAGCAGGATTCTTTTCGTCTTTACTTTCAAAAGTCACTTCACGATCTCCTGAGCCTAAGTAAAGTGCTTCTTTATAATCAAGTTCAAATACAGCATCGCCAGCTTTTACCACACCAGGACCACCGACATTGAAAATACCCATTTCACGACGAGTAAGGAAATAAGGAGCCTTCAACGGATCGATAGCTTCAAGCTTCAGCACCTCTCCTACCGGCATTGCACCACCTACTACCATACGGTCATACATGGAATACACCATATTTACTTCGTTTGCCGAAAATACTTTTTCAATCAGAAAATCACGACGGATTCTCTTGGTGTCATAGCTTTTTGCATCTTCAGGATGCGCAGCATAGCGAATTTCATAGTTCGTTTTCATACCTTATTTATTTAAATAGTTTATAATATCATACTCTCAGATGCACGTCGTTTGCGTACACGATGCAAAAATAAGAAAAGAAAACGGCAAAACCTTGCATTTTTGTTCTTATTATCTATCAATATTGTCCACAGATAGACAAGAAGCGGGGTGTTTAACAATATATAATACGAATTAAAGAAGTTACGGTCTATATTTAGGAGGAGAAACGGTACTTGGTAAGTAGGCTGCATACTAAATACATTTGCACACAAACACATTCTTAACACCGGCACACCTCTGCACGTGCAATTATAATTATAGTAGTAAAGCACACTAGTGTCCCATAAAAATCTGAGCATTGATAAATGAGTAAACTGGACTTATATGTATTATTGGTTTTCAATACTTTGCAAAACATGAATCTTCAAATTCAAGAATGAGGTGCGAAATATGAATTTAAGTCCGTTTACTTTCAAAATGACTATAATACACTTATAATCAATGTCATAAAAGGGATATTTCAGATTTTAATGGGACACTAGTGAGTAAAGCATTGAAATAAACAGCGAATTTCTAAAAATAGAGTTGAAAATAATTGGAGTTATGTGTTTTAATATGTTTATTTGTGAAATTGAAGAAAACCAAACAGATTTAAACTCTATAGCCTTATGGAAAACAACAAACACACACCAAAACAGATCGTATCCATACTTCTACTATTCGTAACTTTTTCTCTTTGGTGGGGTACGGATGCTTGTGCGCAACGTATCGAATATATTTATGACAATGCCGGCAACCGGGAAACCCGCCAACTACAGATTATCGCACAGCGAATGGATTCCTTAGAGAATGAAAAGGATAAAAACAGGGAAGAAATGCTTGAAAGCAAGGTAATTATCTATCCAAACCCCACTCGTGGCATACTCCAGATCGATATCCTAAGAGTAGAAAACTTTGAGGATTCCCGGATTTTCCTTTATAATTCTTCCGGGAAACAGTTGCAACAATGGTCGGACATCTCCCGGTCTAATGTAATAAACCTCTCCGACTATGCTTCGGGGATATACATCCTGCAGGTAACCTGCAACGGCGATGTGAGCAGTTGGAAGATAATAAAGCAATAAACACGACTAAATCCGATAAAACAATGAGAACATATTTATCAATCATACTTTCCGTATTACTATTTCCGGTGGTTATTTACGGGCAGGTGGGTAATACGATGGCGACACCCATAGTAGCTGGAACTTATAATGCCGATTTCGATTATACCGATTTAATAAATACGGCTAACTTTACTGATAATTACGGATGCGCTACCAATGACGTTTATTATAAGTTTACTTTGAATGAAATAATGGAAGTTACTATATATCATTGCGATTCATATCCATATTCAAATCTGACTGATACTTTTATAAGTCTATTGGACGATTCGGGAAATCTGATAGCTTTTACTGAACACGGTACCTGCGAACCTGAAATTTGTGGTAAACCTCAACTGATTTTTATTAAAAAAGACTTAGATCCGGGCACCTATTATGTGGTAACAGAGGGATGTTGTGAAAACGGTTTAATACAGACCTATATATCAGGTGAGCTTAAATTTAAATTAGACATCGACCGTGTGAGCAGCATCCCTTTAGGTACGTACAGTGTGAGTACCAAATTTTCCAATACTCAGAATTCGGCCTATCTCACCAGCCAACATCCCCGCAGACCGTCCAATGATATTTTTTATAAGTTTGCTATTACCAGAAGGATGAATGTAACCATCACTCATTGTGGTTCGGAACTTGAAAATACTTATATGTATTTATTGAATGCCTCCGGACATACGATTGCATATAACGATGATTATTCCGGTGACGGACAATGTTCTTCTAAGTACCACTCTTTTATACAGAAGTCGCTTGAACCAGGTACCTATTATGTTGTATCCGAAGAATATAACAGTTCGGGTAACATAACTACTAACATAACGCTTTTTGCTCCTGACGATCCCGACTATCCTGATGTTCCTAGCGCGTATAGCACCGAACCCGAAGAAGTAGGCGGTATTGGAGGATCTCTTGATGTGTCTCCTACCGGGGGAGCCATTTACTCTATTCCTATCAAAGTCCCCCAAGGGGTAGGCGGCTTGCAACCTTCCCTCTCCATTTTGTACAACAGCCAGTCGGGGAACGGAATAGTTGGCTGGGGATGTAACCTCTCGAGTGTATCCACCATTACGCGCGGTCCCAAAACGGTGTATCATGACGGCGTTGCCGCAGGAATGACTTTTTCTGCCGATGAGGCATACTATATGGACGGTAAACGCCTAATTTATCACTCCGGAGCCGTAGGTCAGGAGGGCGCCATATATTATCCCGAGTCCGACCCTTTTACCAAAGTAATTGTTCACGGTACTTATAATTCGACCGTGGCCAATACGTGGTTCGAAGTGAAATCTCCTGACGGTAAAATTTATTATTATGGAAATACGCCCGGTGCGCGGCAAAGCTATACTGCGGGTGGTTCACCAAAAATCTATGCGTGGTATCTGGATTACGTGGAAGATCCACTGGGTAACTATATGAATTATACCTATAACCAATGGAATTACTACATGTATCCCGGCAGCATCACGTATGGAAAAAACAAAAATGGAAGTAACAGCCTGCTGAATAAGATAACCTTCCATTATGAAATCCGTTCCAATGATCCTCAACCGTTTGTGATAGAGGGCGTGAAAGGGATTATGAACTATCGGCTGATAGGGATAAGTAGTGAGACTGGTAGTTCTGTTTACCGGCGTTATTATTTACAATATGACACTAACAGCGATGGTTCCGGCACTGAATTTTCACGTCTGACAAATGTGACGGAGAAAAACGGTAACGGTGAGGCGTTGAAACCTGTTGAATTAACTTGGTCTTATTTGCCCGGTATGAGTAATGCACCGGTTTCTCCTCAGGTAAATGCGGCGTCTGTCTATCCTGCCGTAGCTTTTTCCGAGCAGAAATTCATTGCCGGCGACTTCAATGGTGATGGTTTGACGGATATGATGGGTATTGCTCCTGTCCAGATTCCGACAGGTTCGGGCTCTTGGACGGGTGATACCTACGCTTATATCTACTGGGCTTCTCGGGGTTCTAGTGGAACTGTTCAATTTACCACTGGGACAAATTATCGCCTTGGACCGAGTTTCAATTTAGGAGACATGCAAGAGCAGAAGGCAGGGTCTTCGATTCTTGATTTTGACGGGGATGGCCTCAATGAGTTTGTAGTCCCGCATGTAAGTATCAATAATCATTGGAAGCAAATAGGTTTTTATATTTATGGAAATACTGTCCAGGGAGTTTACGGATATGATCTGCAAAATAGTAACGAAATGCCCGCTTATGCGACCGGCGATTTTAATAATGACGGAAAAGGAGATCTTATTTTCATCGAGAAAGGACATAATCCCGACAAATATCCCGGTGAAATAATTACATTCAATTCCGAAAAAATAACATTTAACCTAACAATGCCTTCCGCACCTGATGAGATATTCGTATCCGATCTGAACGGTAATGGGTTGGAGGATTTGATGGTAATATACGATGGAGGATATACCATTTTCTGGAATAAAGGTAATGGGATAACGAACACTACATTCTCGGATGCTAAAAAGACCACAGGTACTAATATTTACAATGTAAATATGATGCGTTCCGGTGATTTCAACGGTGACGGATTAATGGATCTCCTGATGAATGACACAGATAATAATCAATGGAATTTTGCCTTGAACAATGGCGATGGAACTTTCACAAAATTGCAAGCGTGCACATTGGAGGTTTATGACCAGAGTTTCACGGGCAAAGATGATCAGAGGTTTAACTGCATTGTCTATGACTTTAATTTCGACGGTAAATCGGATGTGGTGATAACCAAAGCCATGTATAAAAAGAAGAGTGACATTACCGGTAGCTGGGGTGAATTCACGAAAACACATACCTACTGGATGCACTCTACCGGAAGCGAGCTTGTTCAAGTGCGCCATGCTACTTCCAACATCGAAGATGACGCGCTTTCGTCTCGTTATATGGTAGGCGACTTTAATGGTGATGGGCAAGCGGAGTTGATGAATTTCGGTTACAATTGTTATAGCAGTAGCAATGCAACCGGCAATCCCGAATGGCGATTGTACGGTAACCGTGGATACGAATACAATAATAACTGTGGAAAAGTGATATCCGTCACCAGCGACTATGGAAGTATAACTACTATCGATTACACTTCCCTCACCGACGGCCATATCTATACCAAAGGCTTGGGTAGCAGTTATCCCATTGTCGATTGTACCTTGCCCTTACATGTGGTAGAGTGTGTCACTACGGATTATAATTACAAAGCTGGGATAGTCAACCTACAGCGCACTTACACTCATTACCGGTACAAAGGTCTGAAACTACACCTGCAAGGAAAAGGGATGTTGGGATTATCTTCCATGACAGCCGAAAACACGTCTTTAGGTATAGTCTCAGAATCGGGAGTCAAGGCTTGGAATACATCCTACTATATACCTTCCGCAACCTATACTAAACACACCGTAGGAGGTAGTACAGCGGAAACCAACGTTACGTTTACCATTGTGGACAAGGGTTCTAAAAAGTATTTTGCCTATCCTGCCACTACCATAGAGAAAGACTTGGATAACCATACAATTACTACGACTCGCCAGTTCAATACTACCTACGGATATATAACTCAGGAAAAGACAGTCTACGATAATGACAATACTATGTATCACACCGTGCAATACAGTAATTATACTCTTGCCGGGAAAGCGTACCATCCCGGATTGATTACCAAGATACAGAAGCATAAGGATGATGCTTCGCCCTTTATTCAGAAAACACAAATCACATATGACATTCCTTTCGGATACCAAACCCAGATTATTGAGAACAATGCTTCTAATCTGCGTTTGGTTACCAATTCCAGATGTGATACTTGGGGGAATCTGTTTATAAGCTCGAAATCTGGCACAGGAGTAAGTACCCCGATCCAGTACTATGAGTATGATGCCACGAAACGCTTCGTTACCAAGTCTTATACCTCTTCTCCATTATCGCCCGTCATTACATACACGTATGATACTTGGGGAAATGTCCTGACCGAGAACGACGAAAGCGACCTTTCCAACATATTGACCACTACGTACACGTATGACGGATGGGGAAACAAGACATCGACAACCTTTCCGGACGGTACGAAAGAAACCTATCTCCGCGGATGGAATAACAATTTGGACAAACGTTTCTTCACACTTACTCAAGCTACCGGAAAGCCTTGGGTGAAAATTTGGTATGATAGTCGGGGACGTGAGGTTTTGGTGGAAAGTATTGGGCCCGGTGGTATAAATAAGAGTGGTATAAGTATTAAGCAGAGTACGACTTATAACATCAAGAACCAAGTTACGAAAAAGCAGATTCAGACAGGTGATCTTACCACAACGGAGGAGTACACGTATGACGGTCGCGGCCGGGTACTGACACAAGCCAACGGTACCGGGCAATCCATCTCTTATACATACGGTGACCGAAGTATTTCAACCACCACGAACGGAAGAACCACTACCAAGGTGTATGATGCCTGGGACGGCGTGAAGTCCGTCATCGATCCGATTTCGAGTATCACTTATACTTATAGTTCGGTTGGTAGCCCTGCAAAGATAACCACAGGTGGCGTCGATTTCACGATGACTTACAATGATGTGGGAAGGCAGAAAACGCTGACCGACCCCAACACAGGTACCACCACCTATACGTATGACGCCGCCGGACGTATAAAAACGCAGGTTGACGGTAAGAATAAAACCACTACGAATACGTATGACATTTTGGGGCGTTTGACGAGTACCGTTATTGACGGCGTGTCTACTACCTACACCTATGGTACTTCGGGTAGTAGCTTCGCCCGATTGACGAAAGAACAAACGGGTAATAACTCCATTTCCTATACATATGACGATTATGGGCGTATAGATGTAGAAAACCGCCAAGTGGATGGCACGGAGGCGTTAGCGTTTACTTACTCCTATAATAACAAGGGACAGTTGAGCACTATCACCTATCCAGGAGATTTTACCGTAAGCCACTTTTATGACGCTTACGGTAATTTGAACCACGTGACAAAAGGGACACCGGAATCACAAACCGATGTGTGGATGCTCCTAAGCAATACCGGAACGATAACCAGCTCCATGCTTGGTTCCGAGCACGTAATTGCTACCAAGACCCTCAATTCACAAGGCTTACTGACTAACCAGAATGTGTCTAACACTTATACCAACACCGTATTTCATAACATGGACTATGTGTTTGACGGCGCCACCGGTAACCTCACTTCCCGCACGGGTATGATTCCGCAAATGGAGTCTTTCACTTATGACCATGCGGATCGTTTGACAGAAGTTCGTGAAGGTAATTCCACGGCCATATCCATGGGATATCATCTCAACGGTAACATCACTTCAAAAACGGGCCTGGGTTCCTATAGTTATGGAGGCAAGCCTCATGCGATAAGTACGGTTGACAACACTTCCGGTTTGATTTCCGGGAATCTCCAAAACATTGCCTATACGGCCTTCAATAAGGTTTCTTCCATTAGTGAGACAGTTGGTTCAGACAACTATCTGCTGAATATCACGTATGGCCCCGATCGTCAGCGTTGGAAATCCGTTTTAAAGAAGAACAACATTGTTACCCGCACCACTGTTTATGCGGGTGATTATGAGAAAATCACTGAGAACGGTGTCACGAAAGGATTGTATTATATCAGTGGCGATGACGGCCTGGTTGCTGTCTGCGTGAAAGAACCGGGTCAATCCGATAAGACCTACTACGCTTATAAAGACCATCTGGGCAGTATTATGACGCTGGCAGAGATTTCCGGTGATGAAGTATTCAAAGCTTCCTATGATGTTTGGGGCAAGCGCACAGTAACGAATAATACCTTTAAATTCCACCGTGGCTATACGGGTCACGAACATTTGGACGAATTCCAACTGATCGACATGAACGGCCGTATGTACGACCCATTGCTGGCAAGGTTCCTGAGTCCCGACCCGTTCGTGCAGATGCCGGATTTCTCGCAAAGTTTCAACAGGTATTCGTATTGTGTAAATAATCCGTTGATATATACGGATCCCGATGGTGAGTTCTGGCATATCGTTATCGGTGCAGTTGTTGGAGGAGCTATAAACTGGATATCCAATGGTGCTGACTTTAGTTGGGAGGGGCTATCGTATTTTGCTACGGGTGCCGCCTCCGGAGCGTTGACTATGGCGTTCCCTGGTGCCGCTATGGGTATCGCCGCCGGTACAGGTGCCATTAATTCTACGCTTAACCAGGGATTCAATAACGGTTGGAATAATATCAGCCTACCGCAAATTGCGTTCGATGGCATAATGGCTGGTGCTATGTCTTATGCCGGTGGTCAGGTTGCCGGTAAGTTTTCAGCTCCTCTTGATAAGCTTACCAAAAACATACAGTCACCGCTGCTTAAGAACCTGATTACCCATGAGATTTCCGGCTTACCTTTCGGTACCCTGATGGGTGGTGTGGTGGCTGAATTGGATGACAATCCTGAGACTTCTTTCTTGGACGGCATGTGGAATGGAGCCAAAATGAGTCTCATGACAAGTGGACTATCAGCTATAGGAGCGGCGGCGCAGTATTCGCTGGATAATAAGGCAAATGTGCTGACAGGGAAACCCATATTACCAAAAGAAATGCATCATTTTGCAACTAATAAGAATTCCCGGTTTACACCTCAAATGGAAGATATTGTAGAAAAATATGGCCTCAATTTGGATGGAGACTGGAATAAGGCTAAATTGCCTCACACTGGGAGACATCCTAATAAATACCATCAATGGACTCTTGATCGAATGACGGAGATTGATGCAATGCCCGGTATGAACCAACAAGCATTCATTAAACAGTTTAAATTGAGAGTAATAAAACCGGTTATTAATAATCCATGGATGTTAAAGAAATCATTTTGGATAAATAAATAAGTAGTAATTATGAACAAGAAATTTTACTATCTCCTCCTGAAGGATAATAAAAAAATTGGAGTATTATATGCCCCTAAGGGTACAGATACGCGTTTTGGAGAGAGAGTTCTCCCAGTAATTGGTTATGAGAATATGACTTTTCAATTAAAAGGCGGTATGTATGCTCCTTTTATGAACTCAAATGTTAATCCATATTTTGCCAATGAAGAGCTGAAACAATTGATAGAGCAGAATCTTCCTGCGGATTACCCCTTGGAGTTTTTACCTGTCAAAACAATGAGTGAAGAATATGGTGAAAATCTGTATTATATCATCCATTTTACCAAGATCTTTGATGTAATTGATGAAAAGCATTCGAAATATGTTCCAGGAACAGATAGTATTGCAGTACCCTGTATTGATTATAACAAAGCAAAAGATTTGGATTTTTTCAATTCGACAGCTCGTAGAGGCAGCTTCATTGTTTCCGATAAAATAAAGAAGTTGATGAAAAAACGGAAGTTGGATACCGGAATAGAGTTTTGGGAGTGGCGTTCTCTTTAATCGCTTGTTTCATTAATTAGCTTTGGAGTTGCTTCGTATAATTTCGGAACAGGCGAATGGGGTTATCTTGGTAAAAAAGAAAATAAAATGGTATGAAAATATGGGATATTCTTTGGGGGCCTTGGCCAATCTAACAGATGTTATATCGTTATTGGGAGGAGGAACAAATTATGATGTTAATTCGGCTCGTACAAACACAAAACAAGATGATGAGTGGTGGTGGCATTCGTCAGGAACAGGCAAGAGTATAGATGTATCAGTTGGTCCTGCAAAAAATGGTTGGGGAGAACACAAAGCCTCATACGATTATATGAATCCTAATGCGGGAGGTGTTAGATAGGATAATTATGCAGATACTCCAAAAACTTGGACAATTAGAGTGAATAATGTAAATCAAAAAATTCCCCAAAATATGACACAAAATATAGATGTAGGTAAAGGTCTATTTGGAGGAACATTAAAATGGAATTTATTCCTTTACAGTTGTTCCAATTACGTTACACGTTCCTTATGGGCTGTTGGAGTTCCAACTTTGCCAATCAATTTGCATCCTCATATATTAAATCTTCAATTGGCGATTAGACAAATTGGGATTTATTCAAGCCCATATCTTTATCAAATACCATAAAACAACGAGATAATGAAACATTTAGTAATAACAATTATGCTACTTTTAACCGTGGATTTATTGGGACAAGTGCGACATTTAGAGGATCTTCCAAGAGATATTTTGGAGCAGTTAGACAAAATGGGAATTGATGACGTTCCTTTGCTAAATTATCACGAAAGTACATATTTAAATATGGTTTTTGAAAAAAAACGAAAAGATTTTGATTTTACTGAAAAGAAAATTGCTTTCTTTGGTCCTGGTGGGCTGGTCTTTTCAGATAAACAAAAATATTTTGATAATTCAAAGAAAAACAAGCGTATTATCCAAAGCGATTTACATGTTTTTAATAAATCTGAAAAAGAAGAATCAGGAGGATATGACGCTGTAATTACTTATTGGTGCAAAAGAATATATTCATCGAAAAACTTATTAAAAAAGTTAAAAGAAAAACGTTAATAAAATATCATCAATTAATGGATTAGTGTGAGTTTCCGAATCTGTGCCTAAATAGTCATATAATACTATTTTTAGTAGTTGTTCTACTCACGCTTCTATTGGATTAAATCTGGCAGATGCATTTAATTGGGGTTTTATTCACCTTTATTGGTTACAACTTCAGATGATAACCCGACAAGTTGGTATTTATTCCAGTCCGTATCTTTATCAAATTCCATAAATTGCAATA
This sequence comes from Bacteroides sp., assembly GCA_019416685.1. Taxonomy (GTDB): domain Bacteria; phylum Bacteroidota; class Bacteroidia; order Bacteroidales; family Bacteroidaceae; genus Bacteroides. Next base: position 55,479 of record DXWV01000029.1, on the reverse strand, counting down.
ACATGAAGAAATTATTTATAATAGTCTGTTTAGAAATGCTAGTACTCAGTTGTTCCTCCATTCATAAATATAATTCAAATGATACTATGGAACAAACAGACAAAGTAGAAACAGATGATAATTTGTTGTTGAACGAGATAGAAAGTACATATCTCAATAGGATTTTTGAAGTTACTCGAAAAGATTTTGATTTTACAAATAAGAAAGTCGGTTTTCTAACAGGCAATTTAGGCAAAACAATGAGTAGTAGGGAACATTATTTTAATATGCACGAAAAACATTCAACTAATGCGAACTCTCCTTGTGATAATGGTACTTTATACACTTTCAATGCTGTACAAAAATCAGAAAGCGACGGTTATGATGCTGCGATTGTATATTGGGATAAATTTGTGACACCAATAGAAACAGTAGTTGAAAAATTAAAAGAGAAACGTTAAAAGACTAAATTAATAGGAAATGAAAAAAATGATATTGATAATAATTATATGTGTGTGTGTAACATCATCATGTGGTAGTATACCCAAAAGTATAAGGAATGCAGTTGCATTTTGTTATACAAATACATATACAGGAATTGACACCTTGATTAATATAGAAGGTTACTATTCTAATATGATATTCTATGATAACGGTTTAGTCGTAAGGCCAATTTATCGTTTAGGAGAGCAACTTCTCCGCAAGGATTTTATGTTGATAGAAGAGGTTGCCAAGAATCCCAAGTCAAAGACCTCAAAGAATTTTTATAATTTCGTTGATTGTGGTAATTATATAATTTGTGGAGATACAATTAAAATACAGATGCTACATAATCACCATTCTATGAATGATGACTGGGACGGTTGGGGAGAATGGTATAAAATAGTAGATAAGAATACATTGTGCTCCATAGACTGTTTCCTTCTTACCACTAATAAAAAAGAACAAGATCGCTTTAGGAAATATTACAATTCTTCATTTCAAGGTAATGAGAAAATTCTATTTGTGCCAATATCCACTAAACCTCCATTAGAGTATTTCTGGATATTAAAAGAAAAATGGTTCTGGTGTAATGAACAAGAGTGGGAAAATCACATGAAATATGTAGAATATTGAATTACCTATTACAGAGTATTATCCGTATCGATGGGAGATTTTTCTTTGAGATTATTACTCTTGAACCCAGGGTTCTTTGACACATTACTACATGATATGTTCACAACTGCGTAAACAGTTTCAAAATATCCCTGCACGGTTTTATAATTCCGTATGTAATAATCGTTGGAGATCGGCGGGGAACGTTTCTTTACACACTTATCCAATCTATCATTTACTATTAATAATCCGAAAAATTATGGTTATAAATCATATAGATTTCCAGTCATCCGATAATTATTATCTTAAGATATATAACTTGGAAAATAGAAGTTCTTTTACCGTGTTTAAAGGTAAATTTTATGCATGCTTTTCTGAGATACATAATTTAGGGAGGATTGTATCTTTCAAAAATAGAAGAACTGCTTTTCCTTTATGTATATTCAACAAGAAGGTCACTTCTCCTATCATCATAGGAGAAATAAAGATAGAAAAAAAAACAGATATATATTTTAAAAATTTCAAAATATATGCAGATGATATAATACACATAAGAATAAAAGCTGCCATATTAATAGATATATTATTCAAGAAAAGCAATCTAATACTATTTCATACGGCTGGACTTACATATCCTTCGAGTATGATAATCTATCAAAGGATTTATAGGCGATTGCAAGAGTATCCGGAGAAATCGGCTATCGTGTTTGAGTATAGAGAAGAGCTTAAACGAATAGCTTTTGAAGAAGTGTCTGTGGATAATATAAATAATTATGAGGAATGGATAATAAGATGAATGTGCTGACGGAGGACCTAAAGGAGGAAAGCCTAATTAGAGTTTCCTGAATAATCCGTTGATATATACAGAGCCCAAATGAGTTCTGACATATCATTATCGGTGCGACTGTTGGAAGAACTATAAATTAGATATCCAATATCACCGACTTTAGCTGGGAGGATCTATCGCATTTTGCTACGGGTGCCGCTTCCGTATTTCTATTTCCAGCAAAGCATGGAGAAAGAAAAAAACGTGGATGCCGTAAAAATTGTAAAGACGCACATCCTCTTCACACCATGCACTGACCTAAAAGCGATGTGCAAATCGCTCTCTTTTGCCAAGGCAGATACAACCCAGCCGGGCGGTAATGATGAAGGCTACGAAGGAGAAAGCCCAAGCGTACAAACATCGCTAAATGTTCTTTATATCTTATAAGAGAAGACAAAAACAATTCGCCCGGGTGATTTCCATCATCCGGGCGAAGTCGTTTAAATTTGTACTTCAATATTCAGCTTACCACCAAGCCCCCTTTCAACTATATCTATCAAGGTTTTCAGTGTCAAATTACCTCCGTCATTCTCTACTTTAGAGATAAATGTACGTTTCTTGTTTATACGTTCGGCCAGTTGTGCCTGCGTCATTTCTTTCTTCTGACGGGCATTACGAATTTGAATGCCAATGCGCAGTGTTTCGAGTTCACGTTCTAATTCGTCTCGCCTGGATGTACCTTTCACACCGTAAATTTCATCTTTAAATTGATCGAATGTTGTAATATCCATTATTTTACCTCCTCTTTTTATCATCAAAATATTCAGCCATCAATCGGACAGCCCTATCAATCTCTTTTTTAGGTGTTTTTTGCATTTTCTTTTGGAAACCGGAAAGTAAAACCACTAACTGCCCCTTATCAAAAAAACAAAAAATACGAAATGTATCGCTACCCAAGGTTACACGTATCTCGTACAAACCGTCCGTACCCTCCATATATTTAAGATACTTCGTAGGAACACATTCTATATATTCCAGTATCTCTAAGATTTTAGTAATCTTATTCTGCACTTTCGGAGATTGCTCCCTATAGAACTCTTTAAAGTATGACTTATACAAAATGAGCTCCCTAACCTTCTTCACCATGCCGTAAAGGTAACATATAAATGACACATAGACAAGAAAAAAGTTCAGTAATTAGAGATTTTTACATACCTCTTATTTCACACTCTCTATAGAGTAGGAGAAGCATGAAAAGAAAAATCCCGCTAAATATGGCTATTTAGCGGGATTTAGTGTTTTTTACAATAAAGTTATGTCTTATCAAGACATTTTTTGTTGTCCCACCAAGATTCGAACTTAGACAAACAGAACCAAAAACTGTTGTGCTACCATTACACCATGGGACAAACTAACTGTGCTTTCTGTTAAAAAGCGGTGCAAAGATAGTGTTATACGTCTAATTCTCCAAATATTTTGCTACTTTTTTTATTTAGCAATGATCAGATAATAGTTCTTCTTGCCACGCTGAACAAGTAAATACTTCTCGTCAAGCAGGTCTACAGTAGTGATAACCTGGTCAAAAGCAGCCAGTTTCTCTTTATTCAAAGAAACTCCCCCACCCTGCACCAGCTTACGCATTTCACCTTTGGATGCAAATACAGCAGCATCGTCCACAAACAAATCAACTGCCTTTACACCTTCCACCAATGCATCACGGGATACTTCAAACTGAGGAACACCCTCAAAAACCGCCAATAGCGTGTCTTCATCAAGTTTTCTCAGTGCATCAGAGGTTGCATTACCAAACAAGATGTTCGAGGCGTCTACAGCCGCATTATAATCCTCTTCAGAGTGAACCATGATTGTCACTTCTTTTGCCAGGCGTTTTTGAAGTACACGCAAGTGCGGAGCCTGCTGATGTTCTGCAATCAACGCATCAATCTCTTCTTTCGACAAAGCAGTAAATATCTTGATGTAACGTTCGGCATCCGAATCGCTCACATTCAACCAGAATTGGAAGAATTTATACGGAGAAGTATATTTCGCATCCAACCATACATTTCCCGATTCTGTCTTACCGAACTTACCACCATCGGCTTTTGTAATCAACGGACAAGTCAAGGCAAAAACCTCTCCACCATTCGTACGGCGTATCAGCTCAGCACCAGTGGTGATATTGCCCCATTGATCCGAACCACCCATCTGAAGTTTACAACCTCTTGTCTGGTTCAGATGCAGGAAGTCATATCCCTGAAGAAGCTGATAAGTAAACTCAGTGAATGACAAACCATCACGAGCTTCGCCATTCAGACGTCTCTTAACCGAATCTTTTGCCATCATATAATTTACAGTGATGTGCTTGCCCACCTCACGAACAAAATCAAGGAAAGTAAATTCTTTCATCCAGTCATAATTGTTGACCAGCTCAGCCCGATTCGGAACATCCGACTCAAAATCCAGAAACTTAGCCAACTGCTTCTTTATACAAGCCTGATTGTGGCGTAACGTCTCTTCGTTCAACAGATTACGCTCTGCCGATTTACCGGATGGATCGCCAATCATACCTGTTGCACCACCGATGAGTGCCAATGGTTTATGACCACAACGCTGAAGGTGGCGGAGCATCATTACGCCACACAAGTGACCAATATGCAGCGAATCAGCAGTCGGATCAATTCCGAGATAAGCCGTTACTTGCTCCTTAGCTAACAATTCTTCTGTGCCTGGCATCATATCCTGTAACATGCCACGCCATCTTAATTCTTCTACAAAATTCATCGAATGATATTAGTTTTTAAATATTTAGTCTGGGCAAAAGTACGACTCTTTCTTCGAAGAAACAACTCTTATTCATTAAAAAATACATTCTTAATGTTGCGTTGTACCCGCCCTGTGAGTTCTCCCACAGACATATTCAGTGTATCAGCTACTTTCTTATAAATTTCATGAATATCCATCTCTGCATCATCTGTTTCCAGAAACAATCGGTCAAGTGGTACAGCACGTAAAGTATCTTCGTTGTATCTGACACCGAATGAGAGATAAAATCCATGTCGGATAAGTTGCAAAGCAAAAGATTCTTTCCCTCGAAAACCATGTAATATCCAAGGAACAGAACTAAAACTACGACCTTTCATCAAACTGATGATTTCCGTAGATTTCACATTATGAATTAAAACAGGCTTCAGCAGACGTTCTGCAATACCCAACTGCCGCAAGAAGATACGTTCCTGAGCCGGTAACAATTCTTTGTGTACCAGTTTATCAATACCGCACTCACCAACAGCCAATACCTGGGGGTGCATAGCTAACTCCTCAAACAACCCCCAATCAATCTCATCCTCCAGTTCTACATCCCAGGGATGAATGCCTATCGAATAATATCGCCCCGGCTCCGGAGAAAATTCTTCTTTGAGAAAACGAATATTCTTAATTGCAGAAAACGTACTTTCCGTAAAGTGATGGGTATGTATATCTAATAGTTCCATAAGCAATCAAGGCACAGGGTCATATCCGGAACCACCCCATGGATGGCAACGTAGGATTCTTTTTATAGCCAGATAAAGTCCTTTGAAAGGTCCGTGTTTCTTGATCGCCTCAATAGCATACTGCGAACAGGTAGGAGTAAAGCGGCAAGAAGGAGGGGTCATAGGTGAAATACAGACCCGGTAAAAGTAAATAGGAAGCAACAATATGTAAGACAAAAAGCGCCTCATTCCAGCTTCTCTGCTATGCGGGCAAGCAAAATCTTCACCTTGTTCTCTATTTCAGCAGAGGAGAACAATTCATTCGACAGATAGATAAAAGCAACAGCCACCCCCTGTTCCTTCTCTTCCAAAGCCTGCCACAATCCACCCTTATTTTTCCGGTAAGCTTCGCGTATCTGCCGCTTCACCCGATTGCGTTTCACAGCACGCTTAAACCGTTTTTTGGGAACGCTGATAAGGATAGATGCAGGCACCTCCTGCCTGTCAACAGACATATACACTGCACGCAAAGGAAAGACAGAAAATGAACGCGAAGCTCCGCCTGCAAACATCTTCTCAATAACAATCTTACTATAAAGCCTCTCAGCTTTGCGCAATGTATTCATCTTCTCCGGTTACAAGTTAAAAAAAAGACGAGCTACAAGCACACGTACAGTACGCAGCACTCGTAGCTCGTAACTCTTATTCCTTTCTTTTATTTTCCCTTATTGTTTTCCTTAATAAACATATCCAATGCAGCTGTCATAGAAGGAGCCTGCACAGTAGGAGCCTCCAGGTCTAAACGAAGGCCGGCATCACGAACAGCTTGTGCTGTAGTAGAGCCAAATGTTCCGATCTTAATATTCTTTTGATCAAAATCCGGAAAGTTCTTCTTTAATGAAGAAACACCGGCAGGACTAAAGAACACCAACATATCATAGTCAAACTCTTCTCCTTCTCCAAAATCGTTGCTGACAGTGCGATACATTACGACTTCCGTATGCTGAACATTATGCTTGTCCAACAGGTTCTTAATATCATCATTATGCACATCAGACATTGGCACAAGATACTTTTCAGTCTTATGCTTTACGATAGAAGGAATGAGATCCTCAATCTTACCCGTAGCTCCGAAAAAGATCTTACGCTTACGATATTGCACATACTTCTGTATGTATAGCGCGATTTGCTCCGTCACACAGAAATACTTCATCGTCTCCGGAATCGTCACACGAAGCTCCGTGCAAAGGTGGAAGAAATGATCAATCGCATGACGCGAAGTAAATATGACAGCTGTGTGGTCAAGTATTGACACCTTCTGTTGTCTAACCTCTTTAGCAGAAACACTTTCCACTTTGATAAAGGGGCGGAAATCTATTTTTACGCCATACTTCTCAGCAATGTCGTAATATGGAGATTTCTCCGAAGCAGGCTTAGGCTGCGACACAAGTACTTTCTTAATTTTCAACGTCCTAAAATTTTATTACCAATATATTGTTTAGCTCTCTCAAACCCTGATACAAAAGCAAACAGGGGATGATTTCAAGGGCACAAAAGTACAAAATTAAAAGGAAAATGCTGCTAATATTATCGAAAAAAAGCTTTAACCACTTATAGAACATCAATATTTTAGTAAAAATTATCAGAAACAATCCGATTGAAACTAAAAATATGATTTTCAGATCGAAGTAAACAAGGAACAATACGAATGGAAAAAGGAAAAATCCAAGATAATAGATCAACGTAGAATAAGATTCCAGCCAAAGACTTGTCCGATTTTTGTCAAAAAACACCCATCCTAAAAAGGAATAGAGCATCCATTTAAACAATAGATAAAGCAAACAGGCAAGTACATAGACTCCAAGCAACAGGCGGGGAGAGACTTCTTCCATCAAAGCCGGTTGCACATCATTGAAATAATTAAAAATACAGATTCCGCTCAAAATACAGGTTTGCAGTACTAACAACAACAGATACCGAACATCCGCTGCCGTAGAAACAGCAAAGATACTGGTACGTTCCCGATGCAGTACAAAATCCTTCGCCTGTTGAGAAAGAAACTTTTTGCTGCGTGCCAGTGCAAAAGAAGACAAAAAGAAACAACCCAGCAATACTAATGCTATTACATCGTCCGTACGGGGAGAGTAGGGGAGAGGCATTCCCTCAAAACCCGATGTCAGCATGATCCACATACTCATATCGCAGCAAACTTTCGAATAGATTCATCCCAAACAGGAACTGTATATATCAACTCCACAGCCTCTTCCGGTGTAGTAGCCACATGCCAGATCTCTCCATGCTGACGCCTCATAAAGTTTTCGTCAATAGCACGCGTAAGCATATCGAGTAACGGATCAAAGAAACCGTTCGTATTTAGTATAACAATCGGATTAAGATAAAGCCCCAACTGCTTCCAGGTAATAATTTCGAGTAACTCCTCCAATGTACCGCAACCACCGGGCAACGCAATAACAGCATCACTTAAATCAGCCATCAATTGCTTACGTTCGTGCATACTCTCCACCTCTACCAGCTTAGTCAATCCCGTGTGATGCCATCCTTGCTCTACCATAAACTTCGGAATCACTCCGGTCACCTCTCCACCATTTTCAAGAACAGCATCTGCCACCGAACGCATCAACCCGATACTACCTGCTCCATTAATGAGCCGGATACGGCGTTTGGCAAGCAATTGCCCCAACTGTCGGGCGGCATTAAAGTAAACTTCATCTATCTTGGTACTTGATGCGCTGTAAACGCATACAGAATTTATCTGGTTCATAAGTTGGCTCTCTCATTAGTTACGCTTGCAAAAGTACAGGATTTCATCAAGATAACCACAAAAGAGGCCAAGAATTAAAAACAGAAATATTAATTCAGAGAGTAATGCATATACAAGAAAACGTATATCTCAAGCAAAAAGAAAAGATGTCTTAATACAAATAATTAAAAGAAACTTAAGCATCCCTCCTCCGGTCTTCCTTTAGCATCCATATTTCAGACATCTTTTTAAAGTCACCCTATAATATCATTTAAGGTACATCAATCACCCCACAAGGTAAATCCAGTACGGCACCATTCTCCATCTCAAACCCGGCACCGCTTCGTAACTTAATCAGGCCGTTGTTTTTGACAACCACTGTACCTCCTTTCTGCACCATAAGCCGTGCATTCAGGATACTACCTCCATCCACTTCAAGTGTAGTCCCCGAACGAACTATCACCGATGAAGTATTATTCAGCGTCATCATCTTACCACCTGGAACCACCAAGCGTCCCGACTGCAATACCACATTTCCACACGGAGATTCCCCATCCCATGTTTCATCAGCATTTATCAGCATTGGTTTACAGACAGTAGGAAAGTATTCTCCCGTATTCTGTGGATTACCACGATAAACACCCCATTCTATTGCTGTAGGAATACCTTCAGTTTTCCACACATACAAATCTTTCTCATTACCGGCGATTAGTTCATTTTTACCATCATTATCAATATCTACTACACAAGGGGCCACCAGAAACTCCTCATCTGATACTATTGGAAACCCTACAATATCACTTCCGTCATTATGCAAAGCATAAATAAATTTTTTAGAACAGAAAACAATATCCGGTATAGCATCTCCGTCCACATCAGCCAAGATTGGAGTATTCACATTGGCTGCCCATTTTATTTGCGGTAACAATCCATCAATAGGCGTGCTAAAAATCTCTTCTCCTGTATGCTTCCAAGCTTTTACCATTCCAGTACCTAATATCACAACTTCCAAATGCCCATCATTATTAATATCTCCTACCGACAAAGTATGGTCTAATGAATAACCATTATCAGTGTAAGGAATAGTCTGGCTTTCATCCCATCCGGCAACTGCTTTATCCCCTTCCATACTAACGGCATAAACGTGACTAACCGCTACATCATGCTGAGAAAAGATCAATTCTTTTTTTCCATCCCCATTCAAATCACAAACTACAGGAGCAGATGCCAACTTAAGAATACCCGCTCCCCAAAATGGATTTGTCGTAAAAGGAGTCCCATCCTGCCGCCAAATATAAATACCTAAAGAATCATAGGAGGCTATAATCTCCATCTGCCCATCGTTATCAAGATCAGCAACCGTCAAAGCAGAATAGTTACAACTTCTACTATCATTAACATTCGGATTTATTCGCCTCAATTCATTACCATTATGATCCAGAATAAAAATATCAGAAGTCTGATGCGATTTAATAAGAACCTCCATCGTCCCATCCGAACTCCCATCTAAATTGGCTATTACCGGACTTTGAAACATTGAATAAGGAATCTTTTTTTCCCATAACAAATCCGGTTTATGATCTCCATCCTTATCAAATGGAGAATAACAGTAAACTGCGTTTTTATCTTTATATGTATCATCCCACGTAGATACTACAATGTTTTGTTCCCCATTCCCTGCCAAGTCCCCAAAAGCCACTTGACCTGTCAGCATTGTTGGTGTTTTAGCAAAACCGCTGACCGTAGTCACATTTCCATCAATATCAAATAACTCCTCACCCGTAGGACGGAATCCCATCAAATAGCTGGTACGAGTTCCATACCGATCTTCGTATATCCAAAATATTTCTTGTTTACCGTCATTATCAACATCTGCAATATTAGGGCTGGATACAGATGAATAAGTGCCAGTAGCAATTCTTCGTGGGAACGGACTTACCACCGGATACGAAGTCCATGTCTGATAAGCTATACTCCACTCACTTTCATTCCCATTGTCAGAAACTGCCGCAACTTTATAATGGAACATTGTACATCCAGGAAGATTTTCATCTAAATAATATGCAGCAGTCAATGGAAATTTATTCAGTTTCCTGTATGTTCCATTTTCCCCATTATCACTGCGATATATATTGTAGCTTATCTTATCACCCATAGATGTCCAATATACATTGATCGACGAACTAAAAGCCTGACTATTAATCGTTGATATATTTACCACAGCAGGTCTTGACAATGGGTTCACCGGAAAGTTCCAGGTCTTCCCATACTCATTACTTACTTGTAAAGTTAAGTTTAACATACCTGTATAGCTGGCTGATGTCTGAAATTGAAAAGCAACCGTATTTGTTTTAGCCTCGGCGAAAGGAATAGCCGGATAAGCTATTTGTGCAGACGGACACGATACTTGTGCATTGTTTGAGATAAGTACTGCTTTCAATCCTGTTGCCGTAGCATTACCTACATTCATCAAATCGATATTCATCTTTACCGTTTCTCCTGCCTCAATCGTAGTATTTCCATTACTCGTCCAAGTTACTTTCTGATTACCCATTTCTATTTCAGGAGCAAAAACGCCTATCCGGAATTTCTCATTAACAGAATTTGCACCATCTGTTAAGGTCAGTACAAACTCTATTGAATCCCTGCCATTCTCAATGTGTCCTTGGCAATCTTTATCAATAGCAAATACAAATTTCGTATTCGATGTCTGACTGGCTCCCGCATTTATTTTATCATACGAAGCTATATTATTTATTAAACTAATTTCCGGAGAATTACAGGTTAACTTTCCCGTTACAACCTCAGAGGCCGCGCCTCCTTCATTTCTCAACGTCACGGAAAGTTCTATCTTTTCTCCTGCATCCAGTTGCTTATCATTATTTCCATTACTTTCTCCCGTTTTATCATCATCATACGTCAAATCGGAAACATGGAGAACAGCATTCGGACTAATACCAACCGGAATAGTCGTCTCAAAAGGACGAAAATTATGAGAAGTAACAGTTACGTCTACTACTCCTGTAGTTTTGGGAGAAATAGTAAATGCCTGAGTACCATTCTGCATTGTTCGGACAATATATACCTCGTCTCCTTTTTGTAGGCAGACCATAGCTGTTTGTGAATTGGGCAAATTATTAATTGTTACTGTTATGGTGGCACTTCCATTCTGTATTGAGCTTGGAGTTATACTAACATTCAAATTCTGAGGAATTCCAGTCCACACTTGCATTTCCGGATCACCCAATAGATGTAAAGAGCAATTTCCTTCATTGACAGGTGGATTATAAGAAGTATTTGCTTTTATATGTAAATATGATAAATCGTATCTATCAGTTAAAGATGGAGTTTCTTTATACAACTCTTTACAGAAACGTTGATATTGTGAATATTCACTAGCCCAACCAATATCTGTATTCCCAATAAAAGCAACAGCTCCTCCATTCGGATTATTCAAAAAATGTTCTGCTATACAGTCTTTAGTTATATCCGCAGGAGTACAACCACCAGACATCACTATTTGATTATAATTTCCATTTGACAATTTATCAACATCAAATTTACTTATTGACTGATTCTTCATTTTAGATGACGCTCCCATACCATTTGGTGAAGAATGATCCATATGGTAAACAATGTGAAAATAACCATAATTAGAATTTCCACCATTATTTAGAGCAGCCAAAAAACTAGCAGAAGAGAGCTCTTCATTACCCGGCAAACTGGTTCCTCCCGGAACTGGATCATAATATTTCTTTTTAGTTTCTTTATCTTCATAACATATTATTTTTTTCCACGCATTATAGTACATGCAACGAGATGAACCTGTTCCTAAATAATCATCAAATATAAACCATGACTTAACATTATTAGTTGTATTTTCCTTATATTTATTATAATAACAAACCAATGAATCCTTTGCATCATTATACACCAAATATGAATCACATTCACCATTGTCAATAAATGCATCTACAACCAACGAGTTATTATAATATCGGTCATCTTCTATCCCTATACATTTTTCATAATTAATAACCTTATTAACAAAAACTTCGGCCTCTGTTTGACTCTCAACAGGAGCCCTTCCTAACTTAAAGGCTAATTCAAAAGCATTACTACCAAAATCATCTATAAACATATCATTACCACTAACATGCCATGTTCCTTTTCCTGCACATGCATAATAGTAGTCTACTGCATAAAGAGCGTTTTTCCCTGACTGCCTGGTTCTTTTCATACGAGCAGGAATAACATTTGTATCACCACCTAATAAAACAAATAATGAACCATATATAGATTTAATATCCTCCAGATAATTACGAATTTTCTCTTGCGTATCACCTCCCCGATATTTTTCTATTATACTCTCTACTGTTTCAATAATAGTAGGTACCCCTTTCTTTGTCTTCCAATTTGCTAAAACCTGAAAAGTATTTTTCAAATTTTCATTCGTTATAATCAAATACTCAGGTACTACCGCTTCTACTGGCGATAAACTTTTATTGGTATATTGCATAAAAGAATCTAACATATCTGCATTATCCACAATAGATTGAACATAATCTCTATCCAACGCACTTAATCGTTTAGACTGTTTTTCAGGAATAGATGTGCGGAAAAGCGTTCCACTCACAGAATATTCCAATAAAAAAGAAAAGTCACACAAGTATAATTTTCTTTCAAGAGGGATATATTCTATCGGACAAAATTTAACCGAAACAATATGATAGCCAAAATCTACTCTATCAGAAATAACTTCAGCATATTGCCCCGGAAAAGAATTTGATGAATTATAAACTTTCTCATCAGGATCTACCCAACTGGAATAACCTTCTCCTACAGGAGTAGGATATTGAGTTGGAATAACCAACAGATTCTCACCTATTAACCGTTTACTTACAGAAGTTATTCGAATCGTTGACACTTCCGCATTATTAGGCAAAATAAAAGATTTCACACAATAGGGAATTTTAGGACTGCCAACTTCTTCTGTATAACACATCGATTTTGCCAATATCTCAGTATACTCATTTGTTATCTGGATAGAAAAATCCACATTTTGTTTCCATTTAATTGTACCACTTATTTGTGCATGCAAAACAGTGCACAGTAATAATGCAAGCAAAACAGTTAATATATATTTTTTCATAGTATTCTAATTTAATAATTTAAACGTTTCCTGATTACCATCAACAGTAGTAATTTTCACTAAAAGTAATCCTTTTGATAGTTTAGAAGTGATCAATTCCCACGTTCTGTTATTGATATATTCACTCCAAATAGAAACCCCATTAGCATCATATACATCTACCGTTTCAACCTCTTTGCCACTTTCCAAATACAGTATTCCACTCTGTATCCAAATTTTTGAAAAAGAATTTCCCACTCGATTTGTATTTATACCGGTATCCCCATTTATTGAGCGAAAATCTTGCCAATAAGGAGTATTACGATAGATATCAAAACTTTTTTCAGGAACAAATAAATTAACCTCATAATGGTTAATAAAAGGATCGCCCACTATAGTAGGAGGAATTAACGCATTACAAACTACGTTCCAAATCCAGTAATAACCATATCTTGCATTTAGGGTAGTTGGAGTTCGCTCTTCCACAGCAAAAGCTTCATTTTCTATTAGTTTCAACGAAGAAGGTAAAGTAATTCTATTATAAATTCTACTATCTTCAAAAGCTCTGGTAGAAACAACTTCTGTACCTTCAGGTATTTCATAGGTTTCTTCGCTACCATTTTTCGCATTTGGAAAACGTAAAAGAATCCTTTGATCTTTAGAAAAGAGTACACCATCTACTGATATACAATTATCGCTATCATTCAATGTATCAAATATTAATACATTACTTTTTCCAAAAAGTTGTTTTCCTATAGATTCTGGAAAATGTTTCCAAGTGACAGATGTTAAATAAAGGCCCACAAAAGCGTGATCGTCTATCTTATTTAATGACAATGGAAGTATTATAGTCCGCAAATAATAATTAGATTTAAAGGCACTTTCACCTATCACTTCTGTCCCTTCCGGCACAATGTATTCTTCATTCATTTTATCTTGTGGATACTTTATCAAAGTCTTTCCATCTGCGGAAAAGGTAACCCTATCAATTACAACATTTTGGGAATACAATAAAGTACTCCAAAACATAAAAATCAAAAATTGTAATATTCTATTCATAATTCTTATCGATTAAATTAATTAGAAGTTTAATTTGAAAACCTCACTATCTCCGTCTTTAAAAATCACATGTAGTAAACCGAAAAATCCATCAAGAAAAGAAATATCACAAGTAGTGTTATTACTATTAACCCTATTCTTTTCATATACAACACTCCCATTTAGATTGATTAATCTTACCGTATCCAGCGACTTTAAAGCTTCTATGTAAATTGCTCCATCCACACGATTAACTTTCAAAGAAGAAACCGAATCTTCAGAAATTCCTTGTGGAGGTCCAGGAGTATACCCTTTTATAGTCCCGAACGTATTCCACTGAGAAGCAGTTTTATATAATTCGTCAGACTCTTTTGGAACCAATAAAGTACTATTGCCAACATTGTTTTCAGTAAAAACTTCACCTTCCAATTCGGGAGGAATTAATACATCACATTTAAAATTTAAATTATAAGATGATGACTTTGAACGTATTGGTATATCCTTATAAATATCATCAAATGCGTGCTCTCGAATTAAATGCACACTACCAGGAATGTAAATTCCAGAACGGAAGTAACAATCTTGAAATGCGTACCTGTCAATTATTTCAATATTCTCTAAATAACCAACTATAACTCCAGGAGCTATATGTACAGTTTTCTTATCTTCTGAATAGACAAAACCATTCTCTGACACTTGGCAATAAGAATTACCCTGACTAACTTCAAAATACCTTTCAGCAGTTAGCCCAAAAACATGATTTCCAAGAATTGGAAACTTTCCTGTAATGATAAAACGGGATGCCCCATAATAAAAAGCAGAATCGTTTATATGAGTCAATGTAGTTGGCAATGTCACTTTTTCAACCCAAGCTCCTGCAAATGCTTTTTTACCTATGATCTCCGTACCTTCAGGTATTATATAT